>NZ_JBFAHN010000004.1:0-567679 GCF_040654175.1 Streptomyces sp. NPDC050738
CGAAGACCGATGGGCGCAGCTCCCAGAGGATGAATCCGGGGGCGCGTACACAAACGGCCGTTACACAGCGTACCAGGGGCCGGGAGCGCGGAAGCGGGGGGGGGGGGGGGGCCCGGGGGGGGGGGGGGGGGGGGGGGGGGGGGGGGGGGGGGGGGGGGGGGGCGGGGGCGGGGGGGGCGGGGGTGTTTCGGGGGCTCCGCCCCCGGGCCCCCGCTCCTCAAGCGCCGGAGGGGCTTGATTCTGCTGCCATCAGTGCGTCCACCAGGTCGCGGTCTCTGGGGTGGGTGAGGCGGTGGCGGGCGGTGAGGGGGGAGAGCCAGATGATGCGGTCGACCTCGTCGTTGGGCGTGAAGGAGCCCGAGGTCGCCTCGGCCGCCCAGTAGGTGACCTTCTTGGGGCGGTGGTTCGCCACGTACCGCAGCGTGGGCAGCCGCGCGCCCGGCGTGCAGTGGTGGCCCGTCTCCTCCAGGACCTCGCGCAGTGCGCCGGTCAGGGGGTCCTCGCCGCGCTTCAGCTTCCCCTTGGGGTGCGACCAGTCGTCGTACTTCGGCCGGTGGACCAGGCAGATCTCCAGCCAGCCGTCGTGCGGCGAGCGGCGCCACAGGACACAGCCCGCGGCGAGGACGGTCGCGTTCGCGTCCGCGTCCGCGTCCCGGTCCCGGTCGCGGGATGAACCGGTCGTCATGGGGCGGTCACCGCTGCTCTCTGCTGCCAGTTCTGCTGGAAGGAGTACCTGGCTGCCTCGACCTCGTGCCGCTGGTCGGCATGCAGGACGCCGAGAGCGTACGCGGTCGCGGGGGCGATCCTGGGCGTACGGGCCGCCGATGCGGCCGCGGCCGCCGCCTCGGAGGCCTCGCGGTGGCGGTCCAGGGCCTGGCCCGCCCCGAACACCCTTGAATCCAGGCCGGGTTGGTCGTCCGGGTCCAGGTCGGCGTAGAGCACCTCGTGGGCGTACCTGTGCAGGCGCAGCAGGAGTCTGACCGCGTGCCAGGGGGCGTCCTGGGCGTCGCTGAGGCCTTCGGCGTTGTACGGGAGCGACGCCCGGCCCAGCGGCAGCAGCGCCACGGCCTCGGTGAGGCGGGTCTGCGTCGAGGCGGCGGCGGGGGGCAGGACGTCGGCGGCGTGGGCGTCGGCCGATGCGGCGAGCGGTACCTCCGAGGCTAGTAAGGCCACCGCGTCCGCGACCGCGTGGAAGCGGGACGAGCCCAGCGCCTGGAGCGCGCCCGAGTGGGCACGGGTCCTGGCCAGGGTCAGCTGGCGCTCCAGGAGCGCGCCCGCGCGGGCCGCGCCGATGGAGGACAGGGCCGGCTCGGCCTTGGCGTCCGAGAGCCGGCCGAGGGCTTCGAGGAGGCGGGCCAGGCGGCCGTTGTACGCGTGCTCGCGGGCCAACGTGCCCGACAGCCACGCCAGTTCGGTACGGAGCTCGTCCGCCCAGGCCGTGTCGAGGAACGGCCGGAAGGTGTGCAGCGTCGAGCTGATCCTGCGGGCCGGGCGGCGCAGGTCGCGCGCCGCCTCCTCGCCGCCCTCGGGGGAGGCGCGCAGGGCGCGGAGGAATTCGGCGGCCTGGTCGCAGAGGTACCGGGTGAGGAGGGTGCCCGCGGTGTTCGCGTCCGAAGTGTTCGCGGCGGGGGAAGTGTCGGCGCTAGGGCGTTGCACGTCGGCGCCTCCGGGCGTCTATGAGCATCTCCTGTACGTGGCGCAGCGGTTGGCCGTCGGCGTCGGTGTTGTGCCGCGTCCAGTTGCCGTCGGCGCCCAGGTGCCAGGAGGCGGTCTTGTCGGACATGCCGGTTTCCAGCAGACGGCTGAGGGCCGCCCGGTGTGCGGGGTCGGAGACCCGCACCAGTGCCTCGATCCGGCGGTCGAGGTTGCGGTGCATCATGTCGGCGCTGCCGAGCCAGACTTCGGGCTCGCCGCCGTTGCCGAAGGCGAAGACGCGGCTGTGCTCCAGGAAGCGGCCCAGTATCGAGCGGACTCTGATGTTCTCGGAGAGGCCCGCGACTCCGGGGCGCACCGCGCAGATCCCGCGCACCCAGATGTCGACGGGGACTCCGGCCATCGCGGCCCGGTAGCAGGCGTCGATGGTGGCCTCGTCGACGAGGGAGTTGCACTTGATGCGGACGTAGGCGGGGCGGCCGGCGCGGTGGTGCGCGACCTCCTTGTTGATGCGCGTGATCAGGCCGTCGCGCAGGGACTTGGGCGCGACGAGGAGGCGGCGGTAGGTCTCGCGGCGGGAGTATCCCGAGAGCCGGTTGAAGAGGTCGGAGAGGTCGGCGCCGACCTGCGGGTCGGCGGTGAGCAGGCCGAGGTCCTCGTACAGGCGGGCCGTCTTGGGGTGGTAATTGCCGGTCCCCACATGGGAGTAGCGGCGCAGGGTCTCGCCCTCCTGCCGTACGACGAGGGAGAGCTTGCAGTGCGTCTTCAGCCCGACGAGGCCGTATACGACATGGCAGCCGGACTCCTCCAGCTTCCGCGCCCACTTGATGTTCGCCTGCTCGTCGAAGCGCGCCTTGATCTCGACGAGGACGAGGACCTGCTTGCCGGATTCGGCGGCGTCGATCAGGGCGTCCACTATCGGCGAATCGCCCGAAGTCCGGTACAGCGTCTGCTTGATGGCCAGCACGTCCGGGTCGGATGCCGCCTGCTCCAGGAAGGCCTGGACGGAGGTGGAGAAGGAGTCGTACGGGTGGTGCAGGAGTACGTCGCGCTCGCGCAGGGCGGCGAAGATGTCCGGCGCCGACGACGACTCGACCTCGGCGAGGTCGCGGTGGGTGCCCGCCACGAACTTGGGGTACTTCAGCTCGGGCCGGTCGAGGCCGCCGATGCCGAAGAGGCCCGTGAGGTCGAGGGGGCCGGGGAGCGGATAGACCTCGGCGTCGGAGACCTTCAGCTCGCGGACGAGGAGGTCCATGACGTACGGGTCGATCGACTCCTCGACCTCCAGGCGCACCGGCGGCCCGAAGCGGCGCCGCATGAGCTCCTTCTCCAGGGCCTGGAGGAGGTTCTCGGTGTCGTCCTCCTCGACTTCGAGGTCCTCGTTGCGGGTGACGCGGAACATGTGGTGCGCGAGGACTTCCATCCCGGGGAACAGCTCTTCGAGGTGCGCGGCGATGACGTCCTCAAGGGGGACGTAGCGCTCGGGCGACGCCTCCAGGAAGCGGTTGAGCAGGGGCGGGACCTTGACGCGGGCGAAGTGGCGGTGGCCGCTGACCGGGTTGCGTACGACGACCGCGAGATTGAGGGAGAGGCCCGAGATATACGGAAAGGGGTGCGCGGGGTCCACGGCCAGCGGGGTCAGGACGGGGAAGATCTGGGCCCGGAAGAGCGTGAAGAGGCGGGCCTGCTCCTTGTCGGTGAGCTCGGGCCAGCGGATCAGGTGGATGCCCGCGTCGGCGAGGGCGGGCGCGATGTCCTGCTGGTAGCAGGCGGCGTGCCGGGCCATGAGCTCGCGCGAACGGGTCCAGATGAGGTCCAGGACCTCACGGGGCTGCAGGCCGGAGGCGGAACGGGTGGCGACTCCGGTCGCGATGCGGCGCTTGAGGCCGGCCACCCTGACCATGAAGAACTCATCGAGGTTCGAGGCGAAAATCGCGAGGAAGTTAGCCCGTTCGAGGAGGGGTGTGGCGGGGTCCTCGGCGAGCTCCAGGACGCGCTCGTTGAACGCGAGCCAGCTGCGTTCCCGGTCCAGGAAGCGGCCCGAGGGCAGCTCGGCCCCGCTCCCGTCCTCCTCGTACCCGTCCATGTCGGCATCGATATCGGATTCCAGGTCCGCGGCGGTGGCCGCGATGGACGCGACCGTCTGCGGCCGGTGGGCGGCTATGGAGCCCACGGACGGCTGGACGTGCTGAAGCGGGACCTCGGCGCTGGGCTGCTGGCTCATGAAGCCATTGTTCCGCGCGAAGCCGTCGTGGGGCGCGGCGGCGGGTTGCATTCCGTGAGCGTCGCAAGCGCGTCTGAATGGCTGGTTACGGGGACATGGCGTGCGGGATATGGGCCGAGGGCCCTGCGGCGTCCGGGCGGGCCCCTTACACGGCGGCCCGGTGTCTCAGGATGCGGAACGCGATGGCCGTGACGAGTGCGGCGGCGGCCAGGACGGCACCGGTCTCGACGAGCTGGAGGGGCCAGAAGTCGGATGCGGGGTGGAGGACCGCGTACGAACCGGTGACCTGGTGCTGCACCCAGCAGGCCGTCTCCTCGGCCGGTCGGCCGCTGAGGCAGAGGCCTGCGTCCAGGTGCCGGCCGTCGGCCGTGACCAGGCCCTCGTCCAGGGTCCAGCTCCCTGCCTCGGTCGGCCAGCTGCCCGGGGTGGCGTTGACGGCGTACGTGGTGGGCCACAGGTGGCTGCGCAGGTGCTCCATGCCGAGCACGGCCCCGCCCGTCACGGCCCCTGCCAGCACCATCGCGGGCAGGGTGCGCCGTACCAGGAGCGCGGCGAGTGCGGCGAGTGCGACGGCGAGGAGGACGTAGGCGACGCCGGCAGGGCCGGTCGTGGGGAAGGCGGACGGGGAGGGCCAGCTCTCCGCCGCACCCGTGTCCGCGTCCGTCGACCGCGCCCAGTGGTACAGCGCGATCAGCACGGCGGCTCCCGCGCCGAGAATGAGCGCGGGAAGGGCTGTGCGGCTGATCAGCCAGCGGGACGGAGAGGCCGACTGGGTCCAGGACATCCGGTACGTACCGGACTCCAACTCCCTTGCGATGAGCGGTCCGGCGACGAAGACGGCGACCCCGACGGGGAGCAGCGCGAGGATGATGCCGCTGTTCTGCATGAGCTGGGTGTACGCCCAGCCGCTGTCGGCGATGAACCAGGTGTTGTCGGTGCAGGACCCGTCCGAGCGCTGGATCGGGCAGCTGTTGCCCGCGTACCTGTCGGCCAGGTCGGAGGCCCACAGGGGCACGGCGATCAGCAGCGCGACCGACAGGGCGAGCAGGATCGCCGCGGTCCACAGGGCCTTGCGGTGCGTACGTACGACGACCCATTCCATGCCGCGCGGGGCGAGGAGGCTCATGCCTTCGCCGCCGTACGGGCCGCGCCGGATCTCGCTGACTCGAATGCCGTGCTGCTCATGCGGGTCGGTCCCCCCTCGGGATCAGTTGACGTACGCAGGTACAACAGGTGCTTACCGGGCGGCCCGGTGCTTCAGGATGCGGAAGGTGATCGCCGTGATGAGCGCGGTCGCGGCCAGCAGCAGGCCCGTCTCCATCAGCTGGAGCGGCCAGAAGTGCGCGTTCGGGTGGTAGTCGATGTAGTAGCCGACGATCTTGTGGGCCGCCAGGCACGCCTTGTCGTCGGTGCACATCGGGTCTTCGATGTGCGCGCCGCTCGATGTCACCGCGCCCAGGTCGATCACGTCGCTGCTGACGGCGGGGTACTCCACGGCATTGACGACCGTCTTGACCGGCCAGAGGTAGGGGCGTGCCGTGCCGGCCAGGAAGGACGCGAGCAGCAGCGCGAAGAAGGACAGGCCCATCGCGGGGAGCACGCGCTTCTGGAGGAACGCGGAGAGTGTGCCGATGGCCAGGCCGAGCAGCGGGAGCGCGACGGCGACCGTGCCCAGGGAGTCGTAGGTGGTGCTGTTCGTGGCCCACTGGTTGTCCGACAGGCCGGGCGCGGCCGATGCCACCAGGCGGCGCAGGAGCATCAGCACGGTCGTGCCGGCGATGAGGAACACGGCCGGATACGCGAGCTTCGCCGCCAGCCAGCGCGCCGGGCTGACCGACTGCGACCAGGTCAACTCCGCTGTCTTCTGCTCCAGTTCGCGGCCGATCAGGGTGCTCGCCGCGAACAGGGCCGCGGCGAACGGGACGAAGGTGATCGTGCCTTCCGCGAGGCCGAGCAGGCTGTGGTACGTGTCCGCCGTCGCACCCGTGGCCGTGCAGGCGTTGGTGACGAGCGTGCTGCAGGTGCCCTTGATGTCCAGCCCCGAGGTGCCCGGTCCCGCCAGCCACAGCAGCACCGCCGACGCCACGGATACGTACGCGACCCACGCCCACAGTGCGAGGCGGTGCAGGCGCAGAACCGTCCAACTCAGGCCCGACGAAGGGGAGAAGGTCGCGGCGCTCATACGGTGTGGCCCTTCCTGGGCTGGTGGCGGCGCAGGACCAGGAAGGCCGCGGCGACGGCGAGCACGGTCAGGGCCAGCAGGATGCCCGTCTCGGCGAGCTGGCGGGGCCAGTAGTCCGGGGAGGGGAGGTAGCTGCGGGTGAAGCCGACGACGTCGTGCTTGGCCAGGCAGGCCTTGTCGAGGTAGCAGTCGGGGTCGCTGATCTGTGCGCCCGTGGAGGTGATCGCCTTGCTGTGCACGGGGATCTCGGGCTGCGGGCGCATGCCCTGGAAGGGCCAGTTGTTGCCGCGGGCCGCGCCCACCAGGTACAGCGCGACCCCGGAGATGAAGACGGCGGGCAGCGTACGGCGCACGAGCAGGCCCACCAGGACGCCGAACGCGACGGCGAACAGGGCGGTCGCGACGGTCGCGGGGCCGATGGAGAAGTTGAAGGAGCGCGGGCCGATGCCGGCGACGAGGAGGTGGTTGTTCTTGTCCCAGACGAGGCGGTACAGGACGACGATCAGCGTCGTCGTCGCGGTCACCAGGACCGCGGGGAGCACCAGCTTCGCCGCCAGCCAGCGGGCCGGCGTCACGGACTGCGTCCAGGCCAACTGGGCGGTGCCCGACTCCAGTTCGCGGGCGATCAGCGGCCCTGCGGCGAAGACTGCGATCGCGCAGGCGGCGATGGAGATCAGCGTGGCCGGGTCGTAGAAGAGGGAGTCGAAGGAGGTGCCGAGGGCGGAGAAGGTGACGGACTTGCCGCCCCAGGCGTTGTCCTGCGCTCCGGAGTAGCCGAACGCGTCGAACGCCTTCTGCGCCGCGTTCGCACCAGGGCCCCACAGCCACAGGAGCAGAGCGACGGTGAGGGCGGTGTACGCGGCCCACACCCACAGGGAGGGGCGGTGCAGCCGGCCCATCGTCCAGACCAGGCCGTCGGCGCCGGGGAGGGTGCGGCGCGGGGTGTCCTCGGCGGGGCGGTTCATGGTGGTGGTGCTCATGCCGATACCGCCGTCGTCGAGTGCGTGGTGTGCGTGCGTGCCGTGGTGCCCGGGGCGATCAGGGCCGGCGCCCCGGGGTTGCGCAGGTGGGCCAGGAGCAGCTCCTCCAGCGAGGGCTCCTGCGTCTCCCAGATGTCGGCGAGCGGACCCTCGCGGCGTACCAGCGCGGTCAGACCGCGGCCGGTGGCGCGCGACTCGATGACCGTGTGGCCCGCGAGGTCGTCGACGCTGCCCCGGCCCGTGACCAGGGAGTGCGCCATCGTCAGGTCGTCGATGCCGCCGCCGAGCCGTATGCGGCCGCCGCCCATGAGGAGCAAGTGGTCGCAGGCGTCGGCGAGTTCGGTGACGATGTGCGAGGACATCAGGACGGTCGTGCCGTGTTCGGCCGCGTCCGCCATCAGGGTGCCCATCAGCTCGTGGCGGGCCAGCGGGTCCAGGTCGGCCATCGGCTCGTCGAGGAGCAGCAGCTCGGGCCGCTTGCCCAGCGCGAGGGCGAGGGCGACGCGGGTGCGCTGGCCGCCGGAGAGGCGGCGGATCTTCTTCTTCGGGTCGAGCGAGCCCTGCTCCACGATCGCAGCGGCGTAACTCCCGTCCCAGCGCTCCTTGTTGAGCTCGGCGCCCATCCGGAGCGTGTCCGCGATGGACAGCTGGGTGTGCAGCGGCTTCTCCTGGGAGAGGTACGAGACGCGGTCGCGCTTCTCGCCGGGGGCCGCGCCCAGCACGCTGACCGTGCCGGAGCTCTGCCGGAGCAGACCGGCCGCTATCGCCAACAGCGTCGACTTGCCCGCTCCGTTGGGGCCGACGAGCGCGCTGACGCGGCCCGCGGGGAGGAGGAAGGAGCAGTCGTCGAGGGCCGGCTCGGCGTGGCGCCCGTAGCGCTTGCCGAGGCCGTGGGCCTCGATGGCCGCGGCGTGGGCAGGTGTGGTGCTGGTGGTGCTCACTGGTCACCCTTCGGGTAGTTCTCGTCCAGTACGGAGCCGAACAGTGCGGCCACGTCTTCGCGCTCCAGGCCGCCGGTGCGGGCGCGCTTGACCCAGTCGGCGAGCTCCGCCTTGAGCGGGGAGTCGGCCGGGCCGGCCGCTGCCGCGTTCCCGAGGGTCTTGCGGACGAAGGTGCCGAGGCCGCGGCGGGCCTCGACGAGTCCTTCGCGCTCGAGTTCGCGGTAGGCCTTGAGGACGGTGTTCGGGTTGATGGCGGTCGCCTCGACGACCTCACGGGCGGTGGGCAGTTTGTCGCCCGGCTCCAACAGGCCCAGGCGCAGGGCCTGTTGGGTCTGCTGGACGATCTGGAGGTAGGTGGAGACGCCGCTGCGGCGGTCTATCCGGTACTCGATGGTGCCGTGCCCCCCCATGCCGTCATCCCCCTTTCACTACTTTCACTAATTGAGTAGTGAAAGGGTGGCGCAAAGAAGGGGCGACGTCAATCCCGTCGCCCCTCAGGTGGTGTTGATGCGGTCGTTATGACTCGGTTCGATACATAAGGTCCGTTTCGTGCGTGGTGAATCCGAGGCGTTCGTAGACCGTCACGGCCGCCGTGTTGTCCGCGTCGACGTAGAGCATCGCGGTCGGAAGACCCTCCGCCGCGAGGTGCCGCAGCCCCGTCGCGGTCAGCGCCTTGCCGAGGCCGCCGCCCTGCGCGTCGGGGTGGATCCCGACGACGTACACCTCGCCGAGCCGCTCCTCGGAGTGCACCTTGGTCCAGTGGAAGCCCACGATGCTCCCGTCCGCTTCCCGCTCCGCGAGGAAGAACCCCTTCGGGTCGAACCACGACTCGGCCTTGCGGTCGTCGAGGTCCTGCTGGGTGAGCGAGCCCTGCTCGGGGTGGTGCGCGAAGGCCGCCGCGTTGACCGCGAGCCAGGCGGCGTCGTCCTCGCCGGGGCGGAAGGTCCGTACCCGTACACCCGCCGGATACGACGGCTCCGCGATGGCCGAGGGGCTCAACGGCCGCCGCAGCTGGCGCAGTTCACGGAAGAGGGAGAGCCCCAGCGTCTGCGCGAGATGCCGCGCCGCGGAGTGCCCGCCGTGTGCCCACACCCGCAGCCGCTTCCCCGAAGCGTTCAGCAGCGCGGCCCCGAGCGCGCGCCCGTGCCCCTGCCCGCGGTGCCCGGGATGGATGACGAGCTCGGCGGCCGGGGCCTCGACGGGGTCGGTGTCCTCCAGCTGCGCGTACCCGGCGAGCACACCGCCCTCGCTCAGCAGCAGATGCCGGATCCCGTCCCGCCGCCCCCCGCGGATGGCGAGCCGCCCCTGCTCGGACACGGCCTGTTGCCCGTCGGTCTTCGCCGCGTCGGCGAGCAGCGCGAGGACGGATTCGGCCTGGTCGGGGAGGAGGGCGTCGATGGTGCGGATGGTGCGGGCCGCGGGGTCTGTCGTCATGGGTACGAGCGTACGGCGGCCCCCGCGGCCATGGCTGCCTTCTGTCAGGAGGTCGTGAGGACGACGAGCTGCTGGGTCGCCCGTGTCATCGCGACATAGCGGTCCACCGCCCCCTCGATGCCCTCGCCGAACTCGTCCGGGTCGATGACGACCACCAGATCGAACTCGAGCCCCTTCGACAGCTCGGGGGTGAGCGACCGTACGCGCGACGTCTCCTCGAACGGCTCGCGGAACAGCGGATCCTCGATGACGCAGGCCGTCCCCTCCGCATGCTCGGCGACCCAGGTGTCGAGGATCGCGTCCAGATCGTCGAGCGGTCCGTGGACGACCGGGATGCCGCTGCTGCGGATCGACGTCGGGACGTTGGCGTCCGGGAGCGCGGCCCTGATCACCGGCTCCGCCTCCTTCATGACCTCTTCCGGCGTGCGGTAGTTGACGCTCAGCGAGGCCACCTTGATCCGGTCGAGCCCGACCCGCGCCAGCCTCTCCTCCCACGACTCGGTGAACCCGTGCCTGGCCTGCGCGCGGTCCCCGACGATCGTGAAGCTCCGCGACGGGCAGCGCAGCAGCAGCATCTGCCACTCCGCGTCCGTCAGCTCCTGCGCCTCGTCGATGACGACGTGCGCGAACGGGCCCGCGAGAAGGTCGGGTTCGGCCGTGGCGAGGGCGCTCTGGTCGATCAGGGTCTCCCGCATGTCGTGCCCTTGCAGCATCCCCATCGCGCCTTCGCTGTCGTCGATCTCGACATTCGTCAGCAGGCTCTCGATGGACTCGGCCCGGCGCGCACGCTCGGCGGAGACAGCGGCCTCGTTACGGCGCTTGCGCAGCGACGCCTCCGGGTCGCCGAGCCGCTGGCGTGCCGCGTCCAGGAGCGGCAGGTCGGAGACCGTCCAGGCGTGGGGGTTCGCGCGCTGCAGTTTCCGTACGTCGTCGGGGGTGAGCCAGGGCGCGCACATCCGGAGGTAGGCGGGGACCGACCAGAGGTCGCCCACCAGGTCGGAGGCTTCGAGGAGCGGCCAGGCGCGGAAGAGGGCCGTACGCAGCTCGCGGTTCTGCTGGAGTGCGGTGCGGAAGCGCTCGGGCGAGACCTCGCCGTCGCTGTCCCCGTCGCGGCCTCCGGCGCTCTCGTGCTTGTCGAAGAGGATCGTGACGATCTCCTCCCAGATCTCCTCGCGCGCCTCGTTGTGCGGAGTGCCGGGGTCCGCCGCCGCGAACGCCTCGGCCCAGTCGGCGGCGGTCAGCCGGATCTCCGACCAGGGGGTGGTGACCGTCATCCCCTTCGCGGGCGGCTCCTCGTACATCCGCACCGCAGGCTCGATCGCCTTCACCATGTCCGCGGACGACTTGAGGCGGGCCACCTCGGGGTCGCCCTCGACGGTCGCCGCCGCGCCCTCGGGGAGGAGGTCGCGCAGGGTGCAGGTCTGTACGCCCTCCTCGCCGAGGCTCGGGAGCACGTCGGCGACATAGCCCAGGTAGGGCTGGTGCGGGCCGACGAACAGGACGCCGCCGCGGCGGTGGCCGAGGTGCGGGTCGGCGTACAGGAGATAGGCGGAACGGTGCAGGGCCACGACGGTCTTGCCCGTACCGGGGCCGCCGTCCACGACCAGGGCGCCGCGCGAGCCCGCGCGGATGATGGCGTCCTGGTCGGCCTGGATGGTGCCGAGCACGTCCCGCATACGGGAGGAGCGGTTGCTGCCCAGGCTGGCGATGAAGGCGGACTGGTCGTCGAGCGCGGCACGCCCGGCGAAGGCGTCGGTGTCCGCGGTGAACACCTCGTCCCAGTAGTCGCTGATCCGGCCGCCGGTCCAGCGGTACCTGCGGCGGCTGGCGAGGTCCATCGGGTTGGCATGGGTGGCGCCGAAGAACGGCTCGGCGGCGGGCGAGCGCCAGTCGATGAGCAGCCGGCGGCCGGTGCTGTCCTTCAGGCCGAGCCGCCCGACGTACACGGGCTCGGAACCGTCGGCGGCGACCATGTGCCCGAGGCAGAGGTCCAGACCGAAGCGGCGCAGCGCGCGCAGGCGCGTGGTCAGCCGGTAGACCTCCGAGTCCCTTTCCATGGCGGCCTGGCCCTTGCCGCCGGGCGACTTGAGCTCGGCGTCGAGGCGGGCGGAGAGCTCGGCGATCGACTGGTCGAGGCACTGCGCGATGTCCGCGAAGTGCTTCTCGTCTCCGGCGATCAGTGTCGGGTCGGCCTTGGCGGAGAGGTGGTCGGGAAGGTCGAATGCACTGGTGGTCGGAGAGTTCATGCGGTGATTGTGCGGGACGAGGGGGGCCTTGCGGCAAGGCCCCCCACCAGCTATAACTTGAGAGTGGCAAGAGGTGGTTTTCACCCTCGGCCACTTTTTTTGTGCCCGGAACCGGCCTGCCGGCTGGCCGGCCGAGCGGCCTTGCCCTTCAGGAAGCGTCGGTCTCCGCCCGCAGCACGTCGTCCGCGACCCGCGCCAGATCCTCCGCACTGGGCAGTGCCTTCTGCGCCTCGGCATCGACGCCGGTCCAGGTCGCCATGGCCATCGGGCTGCCGCTGCGGGCGAGAGCGTACTCGGCCACGGCGGGATCGTGGTTGGCGGCGAGCAGCAGGCCGATGGTCGGGCCGTCCCGCTCGGGGTTCCGCACGAGGTCGTCGGCGGCGGCGAGATAGAAGTTGAGCTTGCCGAAGTGCTCGGGTTCCGCCCGGCCGGTCTTCAGCTCGATGATCACGTAGCGGTGCAGCCTGCAGTGGTAGAAGAGCAGGTCGAGCCGGAAGTCGGACGCGCCCACCCGGAGCGGGTACTGCTTGCCGACAAAGGCGAAGCCGACGCCGAGCTCGGTGAGGAACGTGACGACTCGCGCGACGAGGGCGTCCTCCAGGGTGCGCTCGGGAGCTTGGTTGTCGAGACCGGTGAAGTCCAGGTTGTACGGACTCTTGACCATGGCCTCGAGTGCTTCGGAGTCCTCGGGTGCGGTGACCGCGAAGTTGCTCAGGGCGGCACCTTCCCGCTCGTGCAGCCGACTGCGGATCTGGTGCTCCAGCGCGTTGCGCGACCAGCCGTGCTGGACGGCACGTGAAGCATAAAAGTCCAGCTCGGAGCGGGCTCCGCACTTGTCCATGAGGAGCTGGACGTGCCCCCAGGGCAATTTTCCAGCAGCTTGCTGGAAAATTGGCTCGGGCCATACACGCGCCATCTTGAGCATGTAGTTGAGATTGCTGCGCGAGAAGCCTCGCTGGTTCGGGAAGGCGGTGCGCAGTTCCACCGAGATGCGGGCGACGACCTTGGTGCCCCACCCCTCTTCCTTCTGATGGCTCACGATGGTCTGCCCGATGTCCCAGTACATCCGGATCAGTTCGGTGTTGACCTTGAGCTGGGCGCGGACATGCGCCCCGCGCACGATCGCCTTCAGGTCGCTGACCATGTCGAAGAAGCCCGGCGGCAGTTCGGAGGACTGCGCGGGCAGGGAGACGGCCTTGGCCGTGATCTCGTCGCTCATGCGCACAGGCTTGCGTCGAGCGTGAGTGCAGTGACGTTCATGCGATGAAACGCCATCCTTGCGGGTGGTCGTACGTGACTTCTCGCGGTGTCCGTCAATGGCGCGCGCGATGGCAACCAGCTCGTAACCCGTCACCCCCTGTTGCGCTACGCGCGTTGACCTTAAGCTGCGCGTCACAGTCACCACACAGGCCACGCTGAAATCACAAGGGGAGAGATGTCAGCGACACCTCACAACAGCAACCGTGCGGCCAGGCGCGTGCTCGCCGCCGCCGCGGGGCTCGCCACCGTCGGGGCGCTCGTTGCGGCGATGCCCGCCGGCGCTGACGCACGGCATGGGCACGGGCACACGCCCTCGCGCACCGTCGACGTACAGCTGCTTTCCTTCAACGACCTGCACGGGAACCTGGAGCCGCCCGCCGGTTCGGCCGGGGCCGTCACCGAGCTGCAGGCCGACGGGACCACCAAGTCCGTTCCGGCCGGGGGCGCCGAGTATCTGGCGACCTCGCTGCGCACCGCGCGGCAGGGGCACCCGTACTCGATCACCGCCGCCGGCGGCGACATGATCGGGGCGAGCCCGCTGCTCTCGGGGCTCTTCCACGACGAGCCGACCATCGAGGCGCTCAACAAGATCAAGCTGGACGTCACCACCGTCGGGAATCACGAATTCGACGAAGGCGCCGTGGAGTTGGCGCGTATGCAGAACGGCGGGTGCCACCCCACCGAGGGCTGCTACGAGGCCGGGAAGAAGTTCGAGGGGGCCGATTTCCCCTATCTCGCGGCCAACGTGACCAGCGAGAAGACCGGCAAGCCGATCCTCAAGCCGTACACGGTGTGGAAGAAGAACGGCGTCAAGATCGGGTTCATTGGCGTGACCTTGGAGGGGACTCCCAACATCGTCACCGCCAACGGCGTCAAGGGGCTGAAGTTCCATGACGAGATCGAGACCGTCAACAAGTACGCGAAGGAACTCGACCGGCAGGGCGTGAAGTCGATCGTCGCGCTCATCCACGAGGGTGGGTCGCCGGCGTCCTCCTCGTACAACTACGGGTGCGACTCGCCGGGTGCGGGGGACGGGATCTCCGGGCCCATCGTCGACATCGCCAAGGGGATCTCGCCGAAGGTCGACGCGCTCGTCACCGGCCACACCCACCAGGCGTACGTCTGCACCATCCCCGACCCGGCGGGCAACCCGCGGCTCGTCACCTCGGCGGCCTCGTACGGGAAGCTCTACACGGACACCACGCTGACGTACGACCGGAAGACGAAGGACATCGTCCGGACCGCCGTGAAGTCGCCGGTCTCCGGGAACCACATCGTCAGCCGCGACCAGGCCAAGGCGTCCGACATCAGTGAACTGATCGCGCGCTGGAACACGTTGGCCGCTCCGGTCGCGGGCCGGCCGCAGGGCTTCATCTCCGCCGACATCAACGGGCGCGGCTCCACGGCGTACGAGAAGCCGCTCGGCGATCTGATCGCCGATGCGCAGCTGTCCGGGCTCTCGCCCGCCGACAAGGGCGGCGCGCAGATCGCCTTCATGAACCCGGGCGGCATCCGGTCCGACCTCGTCCACAAGGCGAGCGGGACCGAGGGCGACGGGGTCGTGACGTACGGGGAGGCCTTCACCGTCCAGCCGTTCACCAACATGATGAACGTGGTGGATCTGACGGGTGCCCAGGTCGTGAGCGCGCTGCAGCAGCAGGTCAGTGGCTCGAACGAGGCCTCGGTGAAGATCCTTCAGGTCTCGAAGGGCCTGACGTACACGCTTGATATGACCAAGGCGGGTGCGGCGAGGGTGGTCGCCGATTCCATCAAGCTGAACGGTGTCGCGATCGATCCGGCCAAGACCTACCGTGTCGCGATGAACGAGTTCCTTGCGGGTGGCGGCGACGGGTTCGCGGCGCTGGGCCAGGGCACGAACAAGCTGGTCGGCGCCTCTGATCTGGACGTCTTCAACGCCTATCTGGCGGCCAACTCTTCGGCTTCCGCGCCGATCGCGCCGCCGGTGAGCGACCGGATCACGGTCGTGCAGTAGAGGGCGCGGTTTTACGTACGAGGGTGGGGGCGGCGGGCCTTTCTCATGGGGCCGCCGCCCCCTTTCGTGCGCTCAGAGCGCTGCGAGGAAGGCGGTCACCGCTGCTGCGAACCCCTCCGGGTCCTGGGCGTGGGCGAAGTGGTCGCCGTCCAGCTGGACTGTGGTGGTGTGCGGGCGGCGCTCCGTCATCTGCTGGGCCAACTCGGTTGTGATCACCTGGCTCTTGGTGCCGTGGATGAAGAGTGCGGGGCAGGTCGAGCCCGTCCAGTCCGCCCAGTGGTCGCCGTGGACGAGGGTCTCGGAGTCGATCGTGTCCTGCGGGTGGAAGGGGAGGCGCCAGCCGCCGTCCGGGGTGGGGCGCAGGGAGGTGGCGATCATCGGGCCGACGGGGCCCGTGGCGGCGATCAGCTCTTCGCGGGTGGGGGCCGTGTAGGGGAAACCGGCGACGAAGGAGAGCCCGCTCGGGCCTTCGGGGAGTGCGGCCGGGCCTTCGATGTTGATGATCGCGGAGACCAAGCGGGGGTGCTGCGCTGCGAGTTGGTAGGCGTTGATGCCGCCGAGGGAGTGGCCGAGCGCGACTGTGGAGTCCAGACCCAGGTGGGCGAGGAGCGCGACGAGGTCGTCGATGTAGCCCTGGCGGCTGTAGTCGGCCGCCCGGTCGGAGTCGCCGTGGCCGCGCTGGTCGGGGGCGATGACCCGCCATTCGTCGCCCAGTTGGGCGGCGAGTCCGGCGAAGGCGGCGCCTTCGGAGATGTGCCCGTGGAGCGCGAGGAGCGGGCGGCCGGTGGCCGGGCCGAAGTCCAGGTAGGAGATGCGGCGACCGTCGATGGTCAGTTCGTTGCGCTGCTGTGTTGAGGTCATGGCATGACTGTACGACCGTATAGGACGGTTGTGCAATACGGTTGTACAGATTTCTTGGTCAGGCGGTTTCCTGCGGGGGCGGGGTGGGGGCGCCGGGGATACGGATGCGGGCCTCGGTGCCGGTCCCTTGGGCGGGGTGCAACTGGATCTCGCCGCCTGCTTGCTGCACCGTGCGGGCCACGATCGACAGGCCGAGGCCTGAACCGGGCAGAGCGCGCGCCGACGATGAACGCCAGAAGCGTTCGAAGACGTGGGGGAGGTCTTCGGGCGGGATGCCGGGGCCGTGGTCGCGGACCGTCAACTCGCCGTCGGTGAGGGTGACTTCGACGGTGCCCTGGGGCGGACTGAACTTCACGGCGTTGTCCAGGACGTTGACGATGGCCCGCTCCAGGGCGGCGGGCTCGGCCCGTACGTACCAAGGGGTGATCGTCTCGCTGAACGTCAGCTCGGGGCCGCGCAGGCGGGCGCGTTCCAGGGCGGAGGCGGCGATGTCGTGCAGGGCGACGACCTGGAGGGGGCCGCCGATGGCCGCGTCGGGGCGGGAGAGCTCCTGCAAGTCGCCGATGAGGGCGGCCAGTTCGGTCATCTGGGCCTTGACGGAGGCCATCAGGGCCTTGCGATCGGCCGGGGGGATCGCGCGGCCGGTCTCCTCGCTGCGGGCGAGCAGCTCGACGTTCGTACGGAGGGAGGTGAGCGGGGTCCGGAGTTCGTGGCCGGCGTCGGCGATGAGCTGGGCCTGGCGGTCGCGGGATTCGCCGAGGGCGGAGGTCATGGAGTTGAAGGACATCGAGAGGCGTGCGATCTCGTCGTCGCCTTCTACGGGGATCTGGAGGGTGAGGTCCTCGGTACGGGCCACGTGCTCGACGGCGTCGGCCAGGCGGTCCACCGGCTTGAGCCCGGCGCGGGCGATCCATAGGCCTGCCGCACCTGCGCCTATGACGCCGATGCCGGAGACGCCGAGGAGGAGGAGCGCGAGTTCGTTGAGGGTGCTTTGGGTGTCCTTGAGCGGGAGGCCGATCATCAGCGCGGTGTCCGGGTACACCGACGAGCCGTGATTCGTGACGATCGGGGCGGTGACGACGCGCACCGGATTCCCGTCGGAGTCGGTGCCGTTGCGGTAAGTGGCCTCGGCGGGATTCGGTTTCTTCGCCACGTCCGTGTCGCTGGAGCTGATCGTGATGACGCCTGCCGACTGGTCGCCGAGGCACACAGTGCCATTGCCCTGGATCAGCTGGAGGTAGTAGGCGGACGGGCGGCCGTTCAGGCCATCGGAGGCGGTCGGCGCCTGTGTGCACTGGCTCAACGTGAATGCCACCTGTGCGGCGGGCACAGGCTGCTTCGCCTGGGCCGTGAGCTTCGCGTCGATCTCGTCGTACAGCTTCCCCTGCACCAGAAACCAGCAGATCACCGAAACCACAGCCACCGCGAACGCCACCGCCGCAGCCGTGAGCAGCGCCAGCCGCGACCGAAGCGGAAGCCGCCGGAAGCGCAGAAGCGGACGGGGCCGCTTCACTCCGCCCCACCCGTCCGCAGCGCATACCCCACGCCCCGCACCGTGTGCACGAGCCGTGCCTCGCCGTCCGCCTCCGTCTTCCTCCGCAGGTACATCACGTACACATCAAGGGAGTTGGAGCTCGGCTCGAAGTCGAACCCCCACACCGCCTTCAGGATCTGCTCCCGCGTCAGCACCTGCCTGGGGTGCGCCAGGAACATCTCCAGGAGCGTGAACTCGGTCCGCGTCAGCTCCACCTTCCGGTCGCCCCGCAGGACCTCGCGTGTCGCCAGGTCCATCCGCAGGTCCGCGAAGGCCAGCACGTTGTCGTCCCCGGTGTCGGCCCCCGCGCTCGTCGCGTACGAGGACCGCCGCAGCAGCGCCCGCACCCGTGCGAACAACTCGTCCAGCTCGAAAGGCTTGACCAGGTAGTCGTCGGCGCCCGCGTCGAGCCCCGTCACGCGGTCGCCCACCGTGTCCCGGGCCGTCAGCATCAGGATCGGGGTCGTGGAGCCCGAGGCGCGGAGCCTGCGCGCCGCCGTCATGCCGTCCATCCGGGGCATCTGGATGTCCAGGACGATCAGCTCGGGGGCGTACGTCTCCGCCTTGGTCAGCGCGTCCAGGCCGTCGACGGCGACCTCCGTCGCGTATCCCTCGAAGGCGAGGCTGCGCTGCAGCGCCTCGCGTACGGCGGGCTCGTCGTCGACGATGAGGATGCGCTGCGGCTCGCGGCCGTCTTCGGCGGGGCTCATGGCTCGTGGTCCTCGGGGTGGGAGGGGCGGATCGGGGCTGGGTTCAGCCTCGCACGGTGAGTGCGCGGCGGCGTGCGGCTCGCTTGGCTGCCGTTGTCGGTGCCGCCGCTGCTGCGGTACGGACCTCGGGGGCGCGCCCCGGCGTACGGTCCGCGGCGTCCTGCGCGAGGGCGAAGGGCAGGCCCAGACCGGCCGGGTCCTGCCAGGAGACGGCGGTGAGCAGGGCGTGCCGTGCGCGGTTGACGGTGATCTTCATGGGGACTCCTCAGGTCGTCAGTTGGACCCGCCGGCGCGCAGCGTGTCCAGGTCGGCCTTGACCGTGTTGATCGGGATCGCGAAGCCCAGGCCGACGCTGCCGGCGCTGGAGCTTGACGTAGAACTGTCCGAACTGGCCGAGTACATCGCGGAGTTGATGCCGATGATCTCGCCGTTCATGTTGATCAGGGCGCCACCGGAGTTGCCGGGGTTGAGGGAGGCGTCCGTCTGGATCGCCTTGTACGTCGTCGTGGAGCCGCCGGTGGAGCCGTTGAAGTCCTGGCCGCCGTAGGAGAACGGCCACTGTCCGTTGCCCCCACCGCTTCCGCCGCTGCCGCCCTGCGCCTGGCTCTCGTCCGTCGAGACCGTGACATCGCGGTTGAGCGCGGAGACGATGCCGCTGGTGACACTGCCGCTCAGGCCCTCGGGCGAGCCGATCGCCACGACCTGGTCGCCGACCGCGATCTTGCTGGAGTCGCCGAGCGAGGCCGCCTTCAGGCCGCTCGCGTTCTCCAGCTTGATGAGCGCCAGGTCCTTCTTGGCGTCGGTGCCCACGACCTTGGCCGTGTACGTCTTCCCGTCGTTCAGCGTGACCTTGATGGACGAGGCCCCGGAGACGACGTGGTTGTTGGTGACGATCTCGCCGTCACTCGTGATGATCACGCCGGAACCGGTCGAGGAACCGGACGTCGAGGTCGCGCCGATCTCGACGATGCTGGGGGAGACCGCCGCGGCGACGCCCGAGACCGTGCCCTTGCTGCTGGAGGCGACCGTCGTGCCGTTGACCGTGCTCGACGAGCCGGAGGAGCCGTTCGTGAGGTTCTCGGCGACGGCCGCCGTACCGCCGCCGACGACCGCCGCGATGATCGCGACCGCCGCGAGGAGCGCGATGGGCCGCTTGGCGCGCTTGGGCTTGTCAGCGGCGGGCTCTTCGGCAGTGGGGGTGGGCCAGGACTCGCCCGCGATGACGGAGGCGGGCGGACCGGCGGGCGGCGGCGGCCAGCCACCGGCGGCCTGGGTCTGCGGGGCCTCGGGCTGCGGGCCCTGGGGCTGCGCGGCGTAGGACTGCGCGGCCGGGATCGGCGCGGTGTACGCGTCCGCCTCGTGCGCATCACGGTGGAGGTCGTCCTTGGCGCGCTGCCAGGAGTCGTCGGCGTAAGGCTGCTGCTCGCGGTTGTCGGTCATGGATATGAGCTTGGGCACCCACCATGAGAGATTCCTGAGTGCCCGCTGAGAAGCCCGACAGAACCCCGTATGCCCGATATAAAGCCGACCGTCGCGCGGACCGGCGGACTACTCGCAGCCGCAGGACCGGCGGATCACCAGCGCCGACGGGAACTGCTTCAGCCGCTCCCGCCGCGAACCCGCCACCCTCAGCGCATCGTCCAGTACGAGATCGACCGCCGCCCGCGCCATCGCGGGCCGGTCCGAAGAAATCGTTGTCAGCGGCGGGTCCGTGAGCGCCGCTTCCTTCACGTCGTCGAAGCCGGCCACGGCCAGCTCGCCGGGTACGTCGATACGGAGCTCGCGCGCGGCCCGCAGCAGACCGATCGCCTGGTCGTCCGTGGAGCAGAAGATCGCCGGCGGCCGGTTCGGGCCCGCGAGCAGCTCCAGGCTGACCTTGTACGCGTCGTAGCGGTTGTACGGAGCTTCGAAGAGCCGACCCTCCGTCGAGCGGCCCGACTCCTGCATCGCCCGGCGCCAGCCCTCGACGTGGTCGGCGACCGGGTCGCCGACGGACGGGGTGTTCTCGATGCCGCCGAGGCAGGCCACGTACTCATGGCCGTGTTCGAGGAGGTGACGGGTGGCGAGCTGGGCGCCGCCGATGTCGTCCGTGACGACCGCGACGTCGTCGATCGCCTCGGGGCGCTCGTGCAGCAGCACGACCCGCGCGTCCCAGGCCTCGATCTCCGAGGCGGCGCGCTCGCTCATGCCCATGGAGACCAGGATCAGCCCGGAGACGCGCATGCCCAGGAAGGCACGGAGGTAGTGGACCTCGCGCTCGTCGCGGTAGTCGGAGTTCCCGACGAGGACCATCTTTCCGCGTTCGGCCGCGGCCTGTTCGACCGCGTGCGTCATCTCCGCGAAGAACGGCTGCCGCGCGTCCGGAACGATCATGCCTATCAGGTCGGTCCGCCGCGAGGCCATGGCCTGGGCGACCCGGTCGGGCCGGTACCCCAGCTCCTTGATGGCTGCGAGTACCCGCTCGCGCGTGGCCGGGGCGACCGGCCTCGGTCCGTTGTTGATGACATAGCTGACGACGGCGGTGGAAGTACCCGCCAGTCGCGCTACATCGTCCCTCGTCACCTTGGCCACGCGCGGCAGTCTACGCGGATGGAATTACCTTTTGGCAGGTCGTACGGAAGGTTCCTGTGAGGCCGCCGTGACGGGCTCGGGAAGCGCCGCGTGGTCCACCGCGTGGTCCTCGTCGCGCGGTGCCGGTGCGGCCGCCTTCGCCTTCGCCGCGTCCGCCGCCCGCTCGACCTTCTCGGGCGTCACGAAGCGGTAGCCGACGTTACGGACCGTGCCGATCAGCGACTCGTGCTCGGGGCCGAGCTTGGCGCGCAGCCGCCGTACATGGACGTCGACCGTGCGCGTACCGCCGAAGTAGTCGTAGCCCCACACCTCCTGGAGCAGCTGGGCGCGGGTGAAGACCCGGCCGGGGTGCTGCGCCAGGTACTTCAGCAGCTCGAACTCCTTGAAGGTCAGGTCCAGGACCCGGCCCTTGAGCTTGGCGCTGTACGTCGCCTCGTCCACCGAGAGGTCACCGTTGCGGATCTCCATGGGGGAGTCGTCGGCGGTGATCTGCTGGCGGCCGGTCGCGAGCCGCAGCCGCGCCTCGACCTCGGCGGGACCCGCGGTGTCGAGCAGTACGTCGTCGATGCCCCAGTCGGCGGTGACGGCCGCGAGGCCGCCCTCGGTGACGACGAGGATCAGCGGGCAGCCGGGGCCCGTGGAGCGGAGCAGCTGACAGAGGCTGCGGACCTGCGGGAGGTCGCGGCGACCGTCGATCAGGATGACGTCGGCACCTGGGGTGTCGACGAGAGCGGGGCCTTCGGCGGGGGCGACCCGCACGCTGTGCAGCAGAAGGCCGAGGGCGGGGAGCACCTCCGTCGACGGCTGAAGGGCATTCGTCAGGAGCAGCAGAGAACTCATCGCGCCCCACCTGCCGTGGTCGTCGTCTTCGGTTCGTGCACGGTTTGCTCGCCCATTACGTCGGTTCCTCCTCGGTCCCTGCGAGGACGTATTGCGGCACTGCTTTCGTACGGGTACTGCGGTCCTGCGGCGGCTCTCGCGCCCTGAGAGCCTTTGTTCACCTGCTCGTAACAACGAGCAGGAAACACAAAAGGACCCGGGGGCTTCGCTGCCCAGGTCCTCTTCCCAGCAGAATAGCCCACATGAGTTCGGCGGCAGATACCCCTTTGAGCAGTGAATTTGTTTCCTTGGTCACGCCGGGGGCCCGTCGTGCGGCGCTCCTGGCGGAGGACGGCGTCCGGATCGAGGCGGTGTACGAGCCGTGTACGGCAGATGACACGGACACCGCGATCGTCATCGCGCACGGCTTCACGGGCTCCGTCGAGAGGCCCGCGCTGCGCCGGGCCGCGGAAGTGTTTGCGCAGTACGCGGCCGTGATCACCTTCTCCTTCCGCGGGCACGGCGGATCGGGCGGACGCTCCACCGTGGGCGACCGCGAGGTGCTCGATCTGGCCGCCGCGGTGGGGTGGGCGAAGTCGCTCGGGTACGGGCGGGTGGTGACCGTGGGCTTCTCCATGGGCGGCTCCGTCGTGCTCCGGCACGCCGCGCTGCACGGGGGGCGCACGGGGGCACGGATCGACGCCGTCGTGTCCGTGAGCGCCCCCGCCCGCTGGTACTACCGCGGTACGGCACCGATGCGGCGCCTGCACTGGGTGGTGACACGGCCGCTGGGGCGGCTGGTGGGGCGGTTCGGATTCCGTACGCGGATCCACCCCGAGGACTGGGACCCGGTGCCGCTGTCGCCCGTCGAGGCGGTCCCGCTGATCGCTCCGACGCCGCTGCTCATCGTGCACGGGGACCGGGACCCGTACTTCCCCATGGACCATCCGCGGATGCTCGCGGACGCGGGACCCGCCGAGCTCTGGGTCGAGCACGGCATGGGGCACGCGGAGAACGCGGCGGACGAGGCGCTGCTGCGGCGCATCGCGGCGTGGCTCGGAGAGCAGTAGCGGCATCATGGGGGGCGGCGCGACGCCGATCGACGAAGCAGATGCAAGGAGTACCTATGGCAGCGGGGACCATCCGCTACTGGGCCGCGGCGAAGGCGGCGGCAGGGATTGCCGAGGAGCCGTACGCCGCGGGGACCCTCGCCGAGGCGCTCGACGCGGCACGCGCGCGCCACTCGGGCGAGCTCGGGCGCGTACTGCTGCGGTGTTCGTTTCTCGTTGACGGAGATCCCGTCGGAAAGCGCGGGCATGAGACCGTACGGCTTGCCGAGGGCGGCACGGTCGAGGTGCTCCCGCCGTTCGCAGGAGGGTGACCACCGCACATGAGTGACCAGTACCAGCAGTATCCGTACGGGCAGGAACCGCAGCCGCACCAGCAGCCGCCGCAGCAGCACGAGCCGCAGCAGCCGTACACCCAGACGTGGGAGAGCCAGACCTGGGACACCCAGTACCAGCCGCAGGCGGCGTACGACCAGCAGCCGCAGGCCGGGTACCCCCAGGCCGGGTACGAGCAGGCCGGATACCCGCAGGCCGAGTACCCGCAGCAGGCGCACACCGACCTCGACACCGCCTACCTGCCGCCGCAGTCCTACCCGCTGCCCCCCGAGGCCCCGGCGCCCGTCCAGCCCCAGCAGGCCCAGGCCCAGGCACAGGCGCAGCCTCCCTACGAGCCGCCGGCCGGCCCCGCGTCCGGCTACAGCGCCCCCACCACCACCGGCAACCAGCGGATCACCGACGCCCAGCGCGCCCGCGCCGAAGGCCGCTCGCCGATCATCGCGCCCGGCATGCAGCCCGCGGGGCTGACCGCCGTCCTCGCGGTGCTGATCGCCGCGGCCGCCGCGATCGGGCGGCCCGCGATCGTCGTGCCGCTGGTCGCGCTGCAGGCCGTCACCGCCGCGGGCTGGTTCAGGCTCAACGGCATGTGGCCGGCCCGCCAGGGCATCGCGCTCGCCTTCGCGGGCGGCATCGTCGCCGATGCGGCGCTGCTCGCGGCCGGTGCCGAGAACGGTCCCGCCGCGATCATCGGGACGCTCGGCGTCTGGGTCCTGCTCACGGTCGTCGTCCAGCTCCGCAGCCACGCGGGCGCCGACGAGCGCATGCAGGGGCTGATGGCGACCGTGGCCTCGTCCGCGCTCGCCATCCTCGCGGCCGGCTTCCTCGCCGCTCCCACCGAGGCGGTGACGGTCGGCGCGATCGCCGTCGCGGTGGCCGCCGTGGCGCGTGCGCTGCCGCTGCCGGGCATCGCCTCCGTCGTCGTGGCGCTGGCCGCCTCGGCGGGTGCGGGGATTGCCGCGGGCTCCATGACGGACATCGGATCGTCGGGTGCGCTGCTCGGACTCGCGGCCGGTGGCTGTGCGCTGATCGGGCTGCGCGTCGCGTCGTACGACTACCCGTCCCGGTTCGTCCACATGACGGCCGGAGTGGCCCTGCCGCTGACGGCCGCAGCGCCTGCGATCTATCTCATCGGCCGCGTTGTGGGCGGATAGCGCAGCTATCGTCTGCCCATGCGCGGACTGCGAATATTCCTCATCATCGTGGTGGTCCTCGGCGGCATTTTCGTCGCCGTGGACCGCATCGCGGTGAATGTCGCCGAGAACAAGGCGGCCGAAAAGATCAAGTCGAGCCAGGGGCTGAACTCCACCCCTGACGTCTCGATCAAGGGCTTCCCCTTCCTGACCCAGGTGCTCGGTTCCGAGCTCGACGAGGTCGATGTGAAGCTCAGCGGGATCACCGCCTCGGCCGAGGGCCGCTCGGTCCAGCTCACCGAGGTCAGGGCCGAGCTGATGAACGTGAAGATCGACAGCAGCTTCTCCTCGGCGGTCGCCGCGAGCGCGACGGGATCGGCGCGCATCTCGTACGCGGACCTCACCAAGTCGGCGCCCAAGGGCGCGACCGTGAGCTACGCGGGCGCCGAGCGGGCCGCCAAGGGCCAGGTGAAGGTGACGGGCAGCATCTCCGACCTGCTGGCCGGGTCCGGGGTCTCCGTCCCCGAGTCGCTCAAGGCGCTGCCCCCGCTCACGACGTACAGCACGGTGAAGCTCGAAGGCGGCGACCACGTCAAGCTGCACGCGGACGCGCTCCCCGCGCTGGTGGAAAGCCGGCTGCGCAAGGTCGTCGACTACGACCTGAAGCTCGACGGGCTGCCGTCCAGCATCAAGCTCGACAGGACGACGGCCGTCGAGGACGGCATCGAGTTCTCCGGGACGGGGACGGACGTCTCGCTCGCCGGATAGTGAGACGAAGGTGTCCGGTCCGCAGATGGCGGGCAGGAAACGAGCAGTGACGAAGGGGTCCGGCAGCCGCCGGACCCCTTTCGCGTCTCACATTGCGGACGATCGCGTCCCGACATATGAAACGCCGGTGACATGTCCGCCTGTACATCCCTACGATCGGATACATGAAGCGACAGGCGGATCTCACGAAGCGGCGGGCAGTAGACCTGTGCCGCGTCGCCGCCATGCTCTGTCGCACTTTCTGAGCGGGACCTCTCTCTCCCCTCATCCCGGGCCCTTTTCGACCCCTTTTCGCCAGGTGGTCGGGGCCGCCCCCGGCGCCGTACGCCGCCTCCCCGCGTACCCGTACGCCGCCACCAGCACCACACCGCCGCAGACTGCCCCGGAGGAGAAACACATGAGCCGCACGGACGTCCTGGTAGACGCAGACTGGGTCGAGGCCCACATCGAGGACCCGAAGGTCGCCATCGTCGAGGTCGACGAGGACACCGCCGCGTACGAGAAGAACCACATCAAGAACGCGATCCGGATCGACTGGACCAAGGACCTCCAGGACCCGGTCCGCCGCGACTTCATCGACCAGGCCGGCTTCGAGGAGCTGCTGTCGAAGAAGGGCATCGGCAACGACACGACGGTCGTGCTCTACGGCGGCAACAACAACTGGTTCGCCTCGTACGCCTTCTGGTACTTCAAGCTCTACGGCCACCAGGACGTGAAGCTCCTCGACGGCGGCCGCAAGAAGTGGGAGCTCGACTCCCGCGACCTCGTCGACGGCGACCAGATCCCCTCCCGCCCGGCCACCTCCTACAAGGCCCAGCCGCAGGACGAGTCGATCCGCGCCTACCGCGACGACGTCGTGGCCGCGATCGGCACCAAGAACCTGGTCGACGTGCGCAGCCCCGACGAGTTCAGCGGCAAGCTGCTCGCCCCGGCGCACCTCCCGCAGGAGCAGTCGCAGCGCCCCGGCCACGTGCCGAGCGCCCGCAACATCCCGTGGTCGAAGAACGCCAACGACGACGGCACCTTCAAGTCGGACGACGAGCTCAAGGCCCTCTACGAGGACGAGCAGGTCGACCTGGCGAAGGACACCATCGCGTACTGCCGCATCGGTGAGCGCTCGGCCCTGACGTGGTTCGTGCTGCACCAGCTGCTCGGCCAGACCAACGTCAAGAACTACGACGGCTCGTGGACCGAGTACGGCTCCCTCGTCGGCGTGCCGATCGAGCTCGGCGCCAACAAGTAATCCCAACCGACCTTTCCTATCTAGGAGTTCAGCCATGTGTGGAGCGAAGGCCGGCGGCCCCGATGCCTCGACGATCAAGCCCGGTGAGACCACGATCCAGGGCAGCGTGACCAAGGACGGCGAGCCCGTCACCGGCTACGTGCGCCTCCTGGACTCGACCGGCGAGTTCACCGCAGAGGTCCCGACCTCGGCGACCGGACAGTTCCGCTTCTACGCGGCCGAGGGCACGTGGACGCTGCGCGCCCTGGTCCCCGGCGGCACGGCGGACCGTACGGTCGTCGCGCAGACCGGCGGTCTGGCAGAGGTAGCGATCGCCGTGTGACCGCACTCTTCATGAACCGGCCGAAGGGCCGCACCCCAGGGGGTTGGACGCTTACCTGGACCGGGTGCGGCCCTTCGGTCGTACGCTGGAGGTATGTACGCGCGACGGCGCCGTGGTTACTTCCTGCTCATGGGCGGATGCCTGGTCCTCTTCGTCTCCGCCTGGGCTTTCGTGCGGCTCTGGTCGGTTCCCGCGGCGGTCGCCATGTGCGTCGTCGCCATGGTCATCCCGCCCGTCGCGGCGATGGTCGGCAACCGCCGCGGGCCCGACGACCGGTGGTGGGACGACCCCTCGGGGGACCGGAAGTCCGACGACTGGTGGGACGAGCTGGACGGCAAGAAGCGGCGGGATCAGCGGGACCCGCGGGATCAGTAGACGAGCGCCTGGACGCCGTCCGCCATGATCTCCTGCACGAAGACCTGCGCGCCCGCGATCCGTACGCCCTCGACGACGTCCTTCTCGGTGATCTCCCGACGCGTCGCGCACTGCGTGCACAGGGTGATCCGCCCGGCCGCCAGGATCGAATCGATCAGGTCGGGCAGCGGGGCCGCGTGCGGGAGTTCGAACTCCGCCGCCCGGCCCGGCAGCGCGAACCACGAGGACTCGCCGGTCAGCCAGAGCGAGACCTCGACCCCGCTGGCCACCGCGACGGCCGCCACGGTGAAGGCCTGCGAGCACCGTTCGGGTGCGTCGGCGCCGGCGGTCACCTTGATCACGAGCTTCTTCGCTGTCATATGCCGAACTGTAATAGTCGGCGGTACAACCCTGTTCTCCCATGGTGGGTCTGGTGTGTGCGCGGGTAACGGAACTCGCGCCTCAGGTCTCGTGGGGGGACCCCATTGGAAGCGCCAGAAGAGTTGCAAACGGTTCCTGACGTGCAGGAACCGGATAAAAAGCCGCGCCGTCGCGGTCGTACGACACTGATCGTCGCGGCCGCCGCAGTGCTGGGAATCGTCGCGGGGACCGCCGTCGGCTACAAGATCCAGGCCGACCGCTCGCCGACCCCGCTGCCGGTGCTGGCCCAGGAAGGCCTGACGTACCCGGCCAAGGCTCTCCCGAAGGGGAAGGAGCCGGTGGCGCTGTCCGCCAAGGAGGACAGTCTCGTACGGACCGACGGCGATCTGCGGAAGCTGCTGATCCCGAAGCCGGGGGGCGCGAAGGTCTCGTACAAGCCGGTCTTCCAGAGTGGCGCGATGCCGCACGACAACTGGATGACTCCGGCGGACTACGCGCGCGAATTCAAGGACGAGGCCTACCTGTTCACCTCGAACTCCGAGGACGACATCCGCCGCATCGCTGCCGCGGACTGGACACAGGGGGAGTACAAGGACATCGCGGTCCGGCTGGTGCAGTTCCGCAGCGGCAGCGACCGGGCCGCCGAGGTCTTCTCCGCCGACCAGCAGGGCTACATGTCCGACTCCAAGGGTGGTGCGGGCTACGACGGTGATGCGGTCAAGGGCAGCGGCAACGCCCTCTACTTCGTCTATCCGGTCGAGAACAAGGCCGGCTATCTGCCGTTGTACGAGGCGCGGGCGACCGGTTACCGCGGTGATGTCATGTTCGACATCCACATCTTCGACACACACAAGATCAGCAAGAGCGACATCCGGACGCTCGCCGAGCGGCAGTTGGGGCGCCTGTGAGCAACGAAGAAGAAGTAGAGGCAAAGGCAGAGGCAGAGGTACAGGCCGATGCACCGGCACCGGCACCGGCACCGGAGCCCGAGCCGGCACCCGCGCCCGAGCCGGAGCCGGAGCCCGAGCCCGAGCCCGAGCTCGAAGTTCTGGGGACCCCCCAGGCTCCGAAGCCGCCGTCCCGCGCCCTGCGCATCGCGGCAGCCGTCCTGCCCGCCGTCCTCGTCCTGGGCGCAGTGGTCGGCGGTCTCGTCTACACCAAGTCCACCGTGGACAACGCCGACACGACCGCTCCCACCCACGTCTGGGGCAAGGACCCCAAGCCGGCGAAGGACCCGGCGGCGGGCCTCGACACCGGCCGTCACGACACCGCGCTCAGCAAGCTGATGCTGCCCGTGCCGACCGGCTACCGGCTCGGCCCCGACATCCAGGAGTTCGGCAACGACTCCGAGGTGAGCGGTGCCCAGGCCGTCGCCCTGATGAAGGCCGAAGGCAAGGGGCTGGCGGGCAAGCAGCGGCGTGCCTGGGAGAAGCGGGTCGACAAGATCGGTCCGAAGGGGGTCGCGTACCGCTCGTACACCAGCGGTGCCAACAATCTCGACATCGAGATGCAGATCAGCCAGATGAAGGACAAGAAGTCGGTCGCCGAGACCTACCGGTTCCGCAAGGAGCTCTTCGACGCCATCGACATCTTCCGGGCCGGGCCGAAGATCAAGGGTCATGCGCGCGCCGCCTGCTATCTGGCGCCCAATGACAAGAAGAGCAAGCTCGACGAGATGTTCTGCACGGCCTACGACGACGGTGTGCTGGTCTCCATGCACGCCTACGGCACCAAGCCGTTCGAGAAGTCCGATGTCGCGGATCTGCTGAAGAAGCAGCTGGACCACATTTCGTCCCCGGGGGAGTACGTATGACCGAGCCCGCAGTCTCCCCGCCCCCGGCGATCTCGGAGGTCGTCGAGGAGAACGTGTTCACGGCCCCGCCGCTCCCGCCTGCCGCACCCCGCCGGCCCTGGAAGGACCGTACGGCGCTGCGTGCCGCGGCCCGCTGGACCCTCGCCGTGCTCGTCTGCGGCGGGCTCGGGACCGGCACGGCGTACGGCATCACCGGGATGACCCGGACCGACGTGCCGGGCCTCGCCACACAGGACGACGGCCGCTGGACGTACCCGAAGCTGTCGCTGCCCGCGCTGCCTGCCGACGCCCCGCGCCCGTTCACCGACGGCAACGCCGGCGAGGTCCACCACGCCGACCTGCGCAAGCTCCTGCTGCCCGCCCCCGAGGGCGCGACGCAGGACAAGACGCTGAACGGCGGCTGGGTGAGCACCGACCGCTACACCGCGGAGTACGCCAAGAGCGCGCGGTCCGCGCTCAAGCAGGAGCTCGCGGATGCGTCCGTACGGCACATCGCGGCACGCGGCTGGACGATGCCCGACGGCACCACGACCCGCATCTACCTGGTGCAGTTCAAGTCGACGGCGTTCGCCCAGGCGTTCAAGGACGACACCGTGAGCATCGGCTACGACGGCGGCACGCCGCTCGTCGAGGCGCCCACGGCCAGGATCGACGACACCTGGTCCAGCAACGGGTCGGTGGAGAACAACACGACGTACGTCTACGCCGAGGCCGCACCCTATGGCGCCCAGCAGGTCCGCCAGGCCTACGTCCTGTCCGGCGACACCGTGGCGCTGATCTTCCACTCCCGCAAGGGAACGGTGCCGAAGGTCCCCTTCCACCAGACGGTGATCCTCCAGGACCAGCTGCTCGGCTGAGTGCGGCACACCTCACCGAGAGGGCCGGGCCCCAGCCCGATAAGCTGGGGCCCGGCCCTACCTGCCCACCCCGCTCATACAAGGAGCACCCCGTGCTTGAGATCTTCTTCGAAACCCTGCTGGTCCTGGTCTGCGTAGGCGTTCTCGCCTTCGCCGGTCTGACCGTGAAGAAGCTCTACCAGGGTCAGCGCTAGCCTCTCCGCCTCCCCGCCTTCCCCTCACAGATCGTCTGAGCTGAGCCACCCATGATCCAGATTCCCTCGGACCTGAACCCGAGCCTCGTCCCGCTCGTCTTCCTCCTCGGTACCTGGGAGGGCGCGGGCGTCGCCGACTTCCCCGGCGAGGAGAAGTGCAACTTCGGGCAGTCCGTCACCTTCTCGCACGACGGCCGGGACTTCCTCGAGTACGTCTCCCACTCGTGGGTGCTCGACGCCGAGGGCAACAAGGTCAGGCCGCTGGAGACCGAGTCCGGCTACTGGCGCGTCGACGCCGACCGCAAGGTCGAGGTCGTCATGGTCCGTGACCAGGGCGTCGTCGAGATCTGGTACGGCGATCTCGGTGCCCAGAAGCCGCAGATCGACCTGGTCACGGATGCCGTGGCCCGGACGGCGGCCTCGGGTCCGTACAGCGGTGGAAAGCGCCTCTACGGCTATGTGAACAGCGACCTGATGTGGGTCGGCGAGAAGGCCACCCCCGACGTGGAGCTGCGTCCGTACATGTCGGGGCACCTGAAGAAGGTCGTCACCCCCGAGGAGGTCGCGGAGATGGCGCGCAACCTCGGTGATCTCCCCGACGACGGGATCGCCTTCTTCAAGTAGGCAAGCCGGGATTCCACCGGGCCCTCCTACACTGGGGGGCGTGGTGAGCACCGACTGGCAGAGCGACCTCCGCAGGCGCGGATACCGGCTGACCCCTCAGCGGCAGCTGGTCCTGGAGGCTGTGGACGTACTGGAGCATGCGTCGCCCGACGAGATCCTCACCCAGGTGCGGAAGACGGCGGGCGGCGTCAACATCTCGACCGTGTACCGGACGCTGGAGCTCCTGGAAGAGCTTGAGCTGGTCTCGCACGCGCATCTGGGGCACGGGGCGCCGACGTACCACCTGGCGGACCGGCACCACCACATCCACCTGGTCTGCCGTGACTGCACGAACGTCATCGAGGCGGATGTGGACGTGGCCGCGGATTTCACGGCGAAGCTGCGCGAGACGTTCGGCTTCGAGACGGACATGAAGCACTTCGCGATCTTCGGGCGCTGCCAGAACTGCTCGGTGAAGGCTTCGGACGCCGAGTCGTAGGCTGGGGGATATGAAGAGCCCTCTGCTGTCCCTGCCCGGTGCCGTCCCCGCCGAAGGCCGCGACGAAGGTGTCGCCGCGCACTACGGCGACCTGTTCCGGGAGCAACGCGAGCTGGCGGCGGGCCGTGGGTTCGTCGATCTTTCGCAGCGCGCCGTCATCTCGGTCAGCGGTCCCGACCGGCTGAGCTGGCTGCATGTCCTGCTCACCCAGCATGTGAGCGAGCTGCCCGCCGGGCAGGCGACCGAAGCGCTGATCCTCACCGCCAACGGGCACATCGAGCACGCGCTCTATCTCGTCGACGACGGTGAGACGGTCTGGGCGCACGTCGAGCCGGGGACGCAGGACGACCTTCTCTCGTACCTGGAGAAGATGAAGTTCTACAACCGGGTCGAAGTCGCCGACAGGACAGCGGAGTTCGCGGTCGTCCACCTGCCGGCCGGGTCCATCGCCGAGGTGCCGGACGGTGTGGTCGTACGGGAGACGGCGCACGGGCGCGATCTCTTCCTGCCGCGCGCCGATCTTGAGTCGTACGCGGAGAAGAACGGCCCCGCCGCCGGGCTCCTCGCGTACGAGGCTCTGCGCATCGAGGGCCACCGGCCGCGCCTGGGCCTGGAGACCGACCACCGGACCATCCCGCACGAGCTGGGCTGGATCGGCTCCGCCGTCCATCTGCAGAAGGGCTGCTACCGGGGGCAGGAGACGGTCGCCCGTGTCCACAACCTGGGGAAGCCGCCTCGGCGGCTGGTCTTCCTGCACCTCGACGGGAGCGAGGTGCTGCTGCCCGGGCACGGGACGCCGCTGCGGCTGGCCGCCGACGGTGAGGACGGGCGGCAGCTCGGCTTCATCACGTCCTCGGCACGCCACCACGAGCTGGGGCCGATCGCGCTCGCGCTGGTGAAGCGCAATGTGCCGGTGGACGCGGAGCTGATGGCGGGGGACACGGCGGCGCAGCAGGAGGTCGTGGTCGAGCCGTGAGGCTGCTTGAGCCGCTTGGCTTCTAGAGCTCCAACTGCACTGTGAACGGGCCGTTGTTGGTGAGCGAGACGCGCATGTCCGCCCCGAAGCGGCCCGTTTCCACGTGTGCGCCCAGGGCGCGCAGCCGAGCCACCACCTCGTCGACCAGGGGCTCGGCGAGGTCGCCGGGGGCGGCGGCGTTCCAGGTGGGGCGGCGGCCCTTGCGGGCGTCTCCGTAGAGCGTGAACTGGGAAATCACCAGCAAGGGGGCATTCGTATCGGAGCAGGACTTTTCGCCCTCCAGGATGCGAACCGACCAGAGTTTGCGGGCGAGCTGCGCCGCTTTCTCCGCGGTGTCCCCGTGGGTAATTCCCACAAGTACACACAAACCCTCACCAACGATCTCGCCCACCGTCTCGCCTGCGACGACGACCTTCGCACCGTCCACCCTCTGCACCACTGCACGCATACGGATCAGGCTATCTGGGGCTGAACGGGTGCAGACCGCCTGCATGGGCACTGTCTTGAGTGGCACCATGCACACAGGCGGTGCGGGCAGCACCGGTCGAGGGGACGGAACACGCACATGAGTACACCTGGCGCCGGGCTGCCGTCCGGTCCCGTATCGATGACACGCGTCTCTTTCGCGCGCACGCCCGTGCAGCGCAGCGGAGAGGCCCCCCTTCCCGCCGCTCCGGACCACGACATCGCCGCGCTGCGGCTGCCGGAGCTGCGGACGCTGCGCAGGGACGCACAGAGCGACGAGGCCGATCTCAGCTACGTACGGCGGATGCTGCACGGCCGGATCGACATCCTGCGGGCCGAGCTCGCGCGCCGCCTCGCCCCGGAGACCCCGGTCGTCGACCGGCTCTCCGAGATCCTGGCCGACGCCCCGTCCTCGCACCGGTCGTCCGCCCGGCACGTGACGCTCTCGACGCCGCGCAGCGAGGAGTACCGGACGCTGGCCGCGGACATGCTCGCGGAGGTCGAGCTGTCGGACCTCGACGCCCGGACGGACGAAGAGCTGCACACCGGAATGGGGCGGCTGATCCGCTACGAACAGCAGGTTTCGCGCCGCCGCCACCTCCTCCAGCGGACCGCGGACGATTGCAGCGCGGAGATCGCCCGCAGGTACCGTGACGGGGAAGCGCAAGTAGACGACCTGCTCACCTGAGGCGATCCCTTCCAGGGTCCGGGCAGGCACCCTGCCCGGAAGGCCCGTCACACCATGAGCACCTCCACCACCTCCCCGATAGCCCCGGCTCCGGCCCCCGTACTCGCCGAAGTCGTGCGGTCCGGTTTCGTCGAGGGCCGCCATCGGGGGTCGCTGGTGGTGCTCGCGGCCGACGGGAGTGTGGAGTACGCGCTGGGGGATCCGCGGGTGCCGATCTTCCCGCGCTCCTGCAACAAGCCGATGCAGGCCGCCGCGATCCTGCGCGCGGGGCTGCAGCTGTCGGGCGAGCGGCTGGCGCTCGCCGCCGCGAGCCACTCGGGGGAGGGCTTCCACCTCGACCTCGTACGGAAAATGCTCGCCGAGCACGGGCTGACCGAGGCCGACCTGCAGTGCCCCGCCGACCTGCCGCTCGACCCGGTCGAGGCGGAGGCCTATCTGGCGTCGGGGCAGGTGCGCGGGCGGGTGGCCATGAACTGCTCGGGCAAGCACACGGCGATGGTGGCGGTCTGCGCGCTGAACGGCTGGGACACGGCTTCCTATCTGGACCCCGGGCACCCGCTGCAACAGCTGGTCCTCGAGGTCGTCGAGGAGGCGGCCGGCGAGCGGGTGACCGCCGTCGGCACGGACGGGTGCGGGGCGCCGCTGATGGCGATCAGCCTGGTGGGTCTGGCCCGGGCCTTCCGGTCCTTCGTGCTGGCCCCCGAGGGGTCCGCGGAGCGGCGGGTCGCGGATGCGATGCGGGCGTACCCGGAGTACGTGGCCGGGACCCGGCGCCCCGACACCTGGCTGATGCGCGGGGCGCCCGGGGTCCTGTCGAAGATGGGCGCCGAGGCGGTCCAGGCGGTGGCGCTGCCGGACGGGCGGGCGCTGGCGTTCAAGGTGGACGACGGGGGGACGCGGGTGCTCGGTCCTGTGCTGTCGCGCGTGCTCGGCGGGATGGGTATCGGGGCTGACGTGCTCGCCAGGGTGGGCGAGGCGCCGCTGCTGGGCGGCTCCGCCAGGGTCGGGGAGATACGGGCCGCTTTCTGAGCCCCCCCGCCGGGGCTTCCGGGGCGCTGCCCCGGCCGAAATCCCCGTGCGGGTCGCGCCTCGTCGCGCCTAGCGTGGGCGCATGACCGACCTGACCGTCCGTACGATCGCCGAGGCCGAGGCCGCCGACTGGCGCCGCGCCCTGAACACCGGATTCCTCCGGCAGCCACACCCCAGCGACGAAGAGGTCGCGAACTTCCTCGCGCACGCCGACCTCACCCGTACCCAGGGCGCCTTCGACGGCTCCCGCTGCGTCGCGACCTTCCGTTCCTTCGCCCAGGAGATCACCGTCCCCGGCGGTGCGTCGCTGCCCGCCGACGCCATCACCAATGTGAGCGTCTCGCCCACCCACCGCCGCCGCGGCCTGCTCAGCCGGATGATGGCGACGGACCTGGCTGCGGCCAGGGAGCGCGGGGAGGTGCTCGCGACGCTGATCGCGGCCGAGTATCCGATCTACGGGCGGTACGGCTTCGGGCCCGCCGCCCACACCACCCAGTGGACCGTCGACGTACCGCGCGCCGGGATCGACCCGCGCTGGTCGGGGCCCGACGACGGGGGCCGGATCGATCTGGTGGACGCCGCGGACGTCCGCAAGGTGGGCCCCGAACTCTACGAGCACGTACGGCAGTCGACGCCCGGCGCGGTCAGCAGGGACGAGCGGTGGTGGATGCTCAACACCGGGCAGCTGCAGACCCCCGCGCACCCCTGGAAGGAGCCGTTCTACGCGATCCACCGCTCCGCCTCCGGCGAGGTCGAAGGGCTCCTCGCGTACACGGCCGACGACATCTGGGGCGACGCCAAGCAGCCGTTGAACACGGCGACCGTGCTGGGGCTGATCGCGGTGACGCCGGCCGCCGAGCGGGCGCTGTGGACCTATCTCTGCTCGGTCGACTGGATCACGTCGGTCAAGTCCGGGGACCGGGCCCCGGACGACCTGCTGCCGCTGCTGCTGCCCGACCCGCGCGCGGCGCGGATCACCACGCAGGCGGACTTCCTTTGGGTGCGGGTGCTGGATGTCGTACGGGCGCTGGAGGCCCGTACGTACACCGTGTCCGCCTCCCTCGTCCTTGAGGTGACGGATGGGGACGGCCTGTCCGCGGGCCGGTACCGGCTCGACGCGTCGCCCGACGGCGCGGCGTGCGCACCGTCGTCCGAGTCGCCCGATGTCACGCTGGACGTGAGGGAGTTGGGGGCGCTGTATCTGGGCGACGAGTCGGCGGTCCGGCTGGCGGCTCTGGGCCGGATCGGGGAGGGGACGGCGGGGGCCGTCCTGACCCTGGAGGCGCTGTTCCGTACGGCCGCGAGGCCTTGGTGCCCTGACGTGTTCTAGCCGGTGCGTCGCGCTAGGCGATCAGGGGCTGGACGAGGACGACCAGGACGACGGCTCCGAAGCTGGCGCAGGCGAGGTTCTTGGCCTTGACGCCGGCGGTCAGCAGACCGAGGCCGATGAGGCCCATGATCCCGAACTGGCCCTGGACGAGCTGATCGAGGCCGACAGCGGTGGCGGCGGCGAGGAGAGCGAAGAGCGGCATGGCGTTGCCTCCTTGGGTCCTTGGTCGCCAACTAGCCGACTGCAACGGCTAGTTGGCGACCAACTCATCTTGAGTTGTCCCCTGGATGCGCGATTGCATAACCATCTCCTCAATATCTCCTCATAGTTGGCTGGCAGTTGTACTGTTGAGGGGTGGAGACGTCGCACCGCACGGTCGCCGATGAGCTGCGGTCCCGTATCAAGGACGGGAGCCTGCAGCCGGGGACGCGCATGCCGACGCAGGCCAGGCTGGCAGTCGAGTTCGGGGTCGAGCGGAGCACGGTCCGCCAGGCGCTGAAGATCCTCCAGGACGAGCAGCTGCTGACCCATGTGACCAAGGGCGCGCCCGCGACGGTGGCGGACCTCACCACCAGGGCCGTACGGACGCCACAGCTGACGATGGTCGCGCTGGCGACGCGGATGGACGCGGCGTTCGCCGCCCGCCATGTGGAGATCGACGCGCTCTGCCTCAAGTCCGCCTCGCTGAATCTCGCGCTGAGCGAGCCGATCCGGCGCATCCACACGGGGCGCATCCAGCCGGCCAAGGTGTCCGTACGCGTCCTGCTGCCGAGCCGCGACATCGATCTGGCCTTCCCGACGACGGTGGCCGACGGGCAGGACGAGCGGCTGCACCGCAACTGGCTGGCGCAGCGCAATGCGCAGGGCCAGGTGCTGCAGGCCAACCTGCTGGCCCTGCGTTCCTCGCACGGGATCGACGTGACGGTGGAGTTCCGCGCGCTGCCGTTCACGCCGCCGGTGAAGCTGTATCTGCTCAACGGGGCGGAGGCGCTCTTCGGGTACTACCTGATCGGCCGCCGCGAGGAGGAGATCGACGACCAGCCCCTGGAGATGTACGACACCCAGGGGACACGGTCGATGCTGTTTCCCTTCGCGCAGGGTGCGGGTGTGCGGGACGCGACGTTCGTGGAGCAGTCGCAGCTGTGGTTCGACGCGATCTGGAACACGATCTCGTCGCCGCTGAGCCTGGAGGCCCCGTAGCCCTAGGACCCGGGTCCGGCCGCGGTGACCAGCAGCACGAGGGCCCCTGCCCCGGCGACGACCGGGCTCTTCGCCTTGGCCCCGATGGCGATCAGGAGAAGACCGATGGCGCTCATCGCTCCATAGCGCAGCTGCACGAGACTTTCGAAGGCGACGACGATGATGGTGGTGAAGATGACAAGGGCGGGCATGGTGGTTCCTCCTTCGGGGCCAACTTGCCGATGGGCGGGGAGGCGGCCGCTTGGCGACCAGGTTGCCGAAGTTGGCAACCAACTACACCCAAGTTATCTCCACTTGGTCACGATCAATAAACAACTTTGAATCAACTCCCGCTAGATGGCTTGGAGTTGTAGCGTCTAGATGTGAGCCAGAACAGCACCTCAGTGAACGGCAGAAAGCCCTCCCACCGAGAAGTGGCCGACACCCTGCGCGAGCGCATATGCAGCGGTGACCTCAAGGCCGGCGACCCCATGCCGACCCAGGCAGCCCTCGTCGAGGAGTTCGGCGTGGAGCGCGGCACCATCCGCCAGGCGCTGAAGATCCTCCAGGGCGAAGGCCTGCTCACGCACGTCACGCGGGGCGCCCCCGCCCGCATCGCGGAGCGCACCGCGGCCGCTGTCCCGAGGCCCCCCGCGAGCGACCAGCCCCGCCCGACGATGGTCGCGCTGGCCGCCCGCCTCGCGGAGGCGTTCGCCGAGACCGACGTCCGTATCGACGTGGTCAGCCTGACGGCCGAATCCCTCAACCTGGCGCTGGGCGAGCCCCTGCGGCTGATTCACGCGGAACAGATCAAGCCAGAGACGGTACGGGTCCGGATCCTGCTCCCGAGCCGAGAGATCGAACTCGCCTTCCCGACGGCGGTCGACGACGGCCGCCGGGACCAGGACGCGGTCCACGGCCGCTGGCTGGGCCAGCGCAACTCCCAGGGCCAGGTCCTGCGCGACAACCTCCGCGCGCTGCGCCCGTACGGGATCGATGTCTCCGTGGAGTTCCGTGCGCTGCCGTTCACCCCGCCGATGAAGCTGTATCTCCTGAACAACTCCGAGGCGCTCTTCGGGTACTACCTGGTCACCCGACGCGAGGAGGAGGTCGGCGAGAAGCAGCTGGAGATCTACGACGCGCTCGGGGTCAAGTCGCTGCTGTTCTCCTTCCAGGGCGGGGACGGGGGCCGGGACGCGGCGTATGTGGAGGAGTCGCAGAAGTGGTTCAACGCCCTCTGGGAAACCATCAGTTCGGAGTTGAGACTCTTCGAGTGACCTCTCCTCGGTGGGCGCCGCCCCGGGCCGTGGTGCTGTGGATGGCCCGAAGAAGCCGTCCGACGCACTCTGGGAATCAACCAGTGCGGAGCTGACACTCTCTGAGTGACTTCTGACGCGACTCAGACAGAATGGGCGGCACCTGTGATCGAGAATGTTGAGCGGGTGATCGCCGAGGCCGAGAACGTTCTCTTCGACTTCGACGGTCCCATCTGCAGGCTGTTCGCCGGGCACCATGCGCACCAGGTGGCGGAGAGCCTGGTCGCCTGGCTGGAGGAGCACGGCCGTCATGTGCTGCTGACGGAGGAGGAGCGGGCGTCAGGCGACCCGCATGCGGTGCTGCGCGCCGTGGACCGCATCCACCCGGGCAGCGATCTGGTCGAGGAACTGGAGGAGCGCCTCACGCGCGAGGAGCTGCACGCCGCCCAGACCGCCTGGCCGACCGCGTACGCGGACCCGCTGATCCAGACCCTGCGGGCGGTGGGCGTGCGCCTGGCCATCGCCACCAACAACTCCCCGCAGGTGGCGCGTGCCTATCTGGAAGGCCGAGGCCTCACCGCCTGCTTCGGCCCCCATGTCTACGGCCGCACCACCGATCTTCACCTGCTCAAGCCGGACCCGGACTGCATCCGCCGTGCCCTGGCCTCGCTCGGAGCACGCCCCGCCCGCTCCCTGATGGTCGGCGACAGCGTCACCGATCTGTACGCGGCGCAGGCGGCCGGAGTGCTGTTCCTCGGCTACGCCCGCAGCGAGGAGAAGGCGAAGCGGCTGCACGATGCGGGTGCGGAGGCCGTGGTGGACTCGATGTTGCCGGTGCTTGAAGCTGTACGGAGGCGAAACGTTCAGGCGTAGAACATGAGCCGGGGTCGCACGCCAGTCCAGTTTCAAGCTTTCTTTCACCCACAGGGGCTAGCGGGTACCCAATCGGCGCTGTGGTAAACGTGGTTGGGGGCTAGGGTGTGGCCCACTGTTGATCCACCGCGAGAGTCTCCCAGGAGCGGCCCGTGGGCAGTCCCCCCGCGGCCGGTCATCGCGCCTCGCGGCTCAGCGATCCCGTTGTGTTCGCCGACTTCACACACCGCGCACTCAGCGGTGGCGAGATGTCCCAGGGCCACCACAACCAGAACTTCCTGGTGACGCTGGACAGCCCCATGGCGCGGCTCGTGGGGCGGGCGCCGGGCGCCCGTGTCATGGTCCGCCAGCGGGTGCCCGACACACTCCCTGTGGTTGTCAGGACATGGCAGGACGAGTCCCGGATCCTGGCCGCCATCCAGGGCGTGCTTCCCCATGTGCCCGAGTGCCTGGCCAAGGTCGGGGACACCGCTGTGCACAGCTATGTGGAGGGTGTGCCGCTCTCCAGTATCTGCCGCAACGGGAAGCCGGTGGACACCCGGCTGATCACCGCTCTGACCGGCCTGCTGGCCCAGATGATGGTGCTGAGACGTGAGAACCTTCCCCGGCTTCCCGGACACTGGCCGCGTGACGGACACAGCCGGTCGTTTCTGCGTACGCTCGCGAACCTCACCGACGAACAGGTCAGACAGCCCAACTGGGCTGAATTCGGCGGGCTGTTCGCGGCGCTCGGGGTGCCCGACGACGCGATGTCCGCCTTCGCGGGACGTCTTCCACCGATGGCCCCGCGCCCGTTCAGCCTGCTGCACACGGATCTCCATCGGGACAACGTCATCGTGTCCTTTCGCGGCGACTGGCCCCTCATCTGCGTGGACTGGGAACTGGCCAGTTACGGAGATCCGCTCCACGACCTCGCCACGCATCTGGTGCGGATGCAGTACCCGGACTTCCAGAAGGACGAGGTCAAGGAAGCGTGGTGCCGTGCCATACAGGTGACCAGACCCGATGCGGTCAACGGCATGGAGTCCGATCTTCGTCACTACGTGGATTTCGAACGCGCGCAGTCGGTCTACCCGGACGTGATGCGGGCCGCACGATCCCTCGGTGACGATGCGGAGCCCGTCGACCTGCCCCGGGCCGGCGAGGCGGTCATCCAGGCGCTGACGGCAGCGCAGGGGCCTTTGAGGCTGCGGGGAATCCCCGGGCCCGGCGAAGTGGAGAGGATTCTCTACCGGTGGCACGCTGCCCGCACCGGGCGCTCCAGCCGGGTACGGCATCCGGCGGCCGGCCTGCGCTGGGTCCCCGATGTGCGGGTGCCCGAACACCCGAACTTTCCCGCGGCCGCTGTCGCCGAAGCCCTGGATGCGGAGGGGGCCGCAACGGCTGCTCAGGTCTTCAAGGGGACCGGTCACCTCAATACGGTGGTCAGAGTCGAGAGCATCCGCGCGACGGTCGTGGTGCGGCGCAAGGTCCGTGAGGTCAGCCGCAGGGAGCCGTGCTTTCTGGACGAGCATGCGGTGCTCCAGGCCCTCGAAGGGCTGCGGGGTGTCCGGGTGCCGAAGATCCTCGCCCTCGGCGTCAGCGAACCGACGGATCAGTTCGCCGTCCACTCCTACGAAGGGCCGGTGGACAGCTCCAGGCCCCCGGATCACCCCGTACAAGGACTGCTGCCGGACGAGGCGGACGATCTGGTCGGACAACTGGTGGCTCTCGTCGAGGTGGACACCCGGGCGCTCGATCCGACGATGGGAAGCACGGTCTTCTACCAGTGGCTGAGCGACAGGCTGGTGGAGCTCGTCGACCGGCTGCCCAAGGAGTCGCTGCAGTTGGCCGGAGCGCTGGGATTACCGCCGGCGCGGCGCCTCAAGGAAATCCTGGCCCGGCATGAGGTCACCCCCCGGAAGCCTGTACTGCTGCACGGCGACCTCAACCCGTGGAATCTCGTCCGAGGAGCCGAAGGAGGCCAACTCACGATCATCGACTGGGAGATGGCGATGGTGGGCGATCCTCTGTACGACCTCGTGCGCCATCTGCATCTGACCCCCAACCGTGCGGAGATCCGCCAGCGCATGCTGCAGCGCTGGCACCGGCGCCTTGCGGCGCACGGGCAGGACTATGTGCGGGGGTGGGAGCAGGACGTGCACATTTACCGGTGGATCGAGATCGTCCGCTCCGCGTACGTGGATCTGGACCGGCTGGTGACCGGGGAGAGCCTTGATGCGCCCAACGTCCGCAGGGCCGTCGACTCGTACGCGATGACCCTGTCGGCGGCGACGGCGTCGCTGGGGCTGCGCTCCAGGCCTGCGGCCAATCCCTATCTTGTTCTTGCGCTCGCCGAGGGTGACTATATGTATTCGAGGTCGAGGGCGCTGAGCTTCATGCAGTGAACAACCCTGTGTGCGGCGGGAGTTGGGGGAAGTTCGGGTGGCTGGCGGTGAAGCGGGAAGTGGCGGCGGACAGCGGCTGAAGTCGTATCTGGAAAGAGCGGAACCCGTGGTGACGCGGATTCTGCTGCTGGGGATATTCGTGACCGGCCTGGTCGCGCAGTTCGTCAAACCGATCGGTGACGCACTCCAGGACAAGACGTTCCTGGGGGGAGCCCTGTTCAGCCTGGTCGGATACATCCTGTACGACGCGGTCAAGGAGATCTCCGCGCGAGACCAGGTGCACGCGCGGGAGGTGATGGAGTCGGACGATCTGGGCGACCAGGTGGCCGCCGCCTTCTCCGCACGCGAGGTCACCGTCTGTTTTTTCGGGTACACGGGGGAAACGCTGGTGAGCAAAATGGTCAGCCAGCTGGAGCAGTTGGTGAGAAATCCGGGAAATACGCAGAGCGTCACCATAAGGATGATGGTGCCGGACTTTTCACAGCAGATGGTCGTACCTGCCAGGGTCGGCCCGGACGGCACCCCGCAGGACGATCCGGTCTTCCGCGCGAGGCTCGACGGCAAGTGCCGCCGCTACCGCGACGACCTGCAGCATGTGACCGACCAGCTGGCTGCTCTGGGGCGGGTGAGGGTGGAGTTCGGCTACCGCCAGTACCAAGGCGTGCCACGCGAGAAGATCTGCATCTTCAACGACCAGCTCGTCCTGCACGGCCGGTACAACATCGCCACCCAGCAGGACTACGGGTCGCATGCCATGTACGACCCCAAGGGATACATGACCGATCTGTACGTGTGGTCGCGCGCCCAGAGCGAGAGCGCCGTCGCCCGGTGGGTGAAGGACCTCGACAACGAGTGGGAGTTCGCCGTCGAGCCGGCATGGAGCAATGTGCCGCAGAGTTGACGTCTCGGGTGAGTACCGTACAAATGAGACGTGTTCAACGCCTAATCCAGGGGGTGGCGCTGTGGTGGGTCATGAGACGGACGGTGGCGGAAGGCCGACGCGGGGAGAGTCCGCGCTCGTGAGTCTGGGGCACCATCTGCATACGGCCTTTGATGCGGATGTCGTCGTGCTGGACGTGCTGTCGCTGACCTCCGAGACGCTCGACATGCATTTGGGGGCGCAGGCCCGGCGTATCGCCGGTGGGGAGATCTCGCCGCGGAGCATTCGGCTGCGGCTGATGCTGCCCGATGTGACGGGGATACGGCTCGCGTTTCCGCGGTCCGTGGGGGATCCGGACGACGATCGGCCGCGTAAGCGGCACCGGGACATGGTGGTCTCCCATGCGCGGTCGCTGCGGGATTCGCTGCTCGGTCTGCAGCGGCGGGATCTGGTGGACGAGGTGTCCGTGGGGATTCGGAAGGTGCCGCTGACTCCCACGCTGAAGATGTATCTCCTCAACGGGGAGCAGCTGTTGGAGGGGTACTACACGCTGGACGAGTGGACTCCCGCGCCCGCCGAAGGCGCGGGAGGGACCATCGTCGACTCGATCGGGCTGGGGGCGGAGCTCTTTCCGTACAGCCGGCGGGATCAGGCGTTCAAGGTGGAGGCCGCGCAGCGGTTCTTCGATTCGTACTGGGAGCAGTTGGGCGGGGAGATGGAGCTCGGGGGCACCCTCTAAGCGACTGTGAGGATCGCCTTGCCCGCCAGGGCGCGGGCTTCTATCGCCGTGTGGGCTTCCGCCGCACGGTCCAGGGGGTAGGTGGCGGCGATCGTGGGGCGGAGGGTGCCCGCGGCCGCCTGGGCCAGGACCTTGGCCGAGAGGCGGGAGATCTCCTCCTGGGCGAACTGGACGTCGGCGATGCCGCGCAGGGTGATGCTGCGGCGCCCCGCCTCCTTTGGGTCGATGGGGGCGAAGCCGCCGCTCGGGGCGCCGTGGGCGGAGACCCGGGCGCCGTCTGCTGCCAACGCGAAGGCCTGTAGGCCCAGTTCGCCGCCCACTCCGTCCAAAATCACGTTCGCTCCCGTGCCGCCCAGTGCCTTGCGCGCCTCGGCCGGCCAGTCGGGGGTGGAGTAGTCGACGGTGGCGTTCGCGCCCAACTCGGTCACCAGGGCCAGCTTTTCGGCGCCGCGCGCCGCGCCGACCACATGCGCGCCCGCCGCGTGCGCCAGCTGGACCAGGAGTGTGCCCATGCCGCCCGCCGCGCCCAGGATCAGGACCCGGTCTCCGGGGCCGATACGTACCCCCTCCACGATGCCGGTGGCGGTGACGCCGTCCGTGGCCAGGGCTGCGGCGTCCAGGAGGCTCAAGGGGGCTGGGATGGGGGTGAGTTGGGTGGTGGAGGCCACCACCTGTTCCGCGTACGCGCCTGTGAGGCCGGGGCCCGCCACCACCCTGCGGCCCTTCCAGGACGGGTCCGTGTCCGGGCCCGTGGACAGGACCGTGCCGGAGAGTGCGCCGCCGGGGGTGTAGGGGGGACGTACGGGGAAGTAGTCGCGGGCCCAGCCCGTACGGATCTGCGTCTCGATGAAAAGCGTGTCGATGTGGGAGACCTGGATGAGGACCTCGCCGGGGCCCGGGACGGGGGCGGGGACCACGGTTGTTCGCAGGACCTCCGGGGCGCCGAATTCGGTGACCTGGATTGCTCGGATTGTCGTCATGGGAGTGAGTCTTTGACCTCAAGCGCCCTTGAGGTCAAGGGGGTTCCGGCATCAGTAGAGGCGGCGCAGGTGCGGCCAGAGCGCGGACCAGGGCTCTGTCGTGCCCGTGCAGAGCATGATCGCCGCGTGCTGTTCCTCGTTGTCGACGTCGTGGCCGTTGTCGACCCGGGTGATCTCGCGGCAGGCGGTGAAGTCGGCTTCGTAGCCTGTCGATCCGCGCTGGAGGATCAGGATCACCGGGCCGTCCCTGGAGTCCGGGGGTGGGCCCCAGTCGGCGAAGCTCATATGGCCTGAGTACGGGGTGGGGAGGCCGCGGGAGGGGCCGTAGCGCACGAGGGCGCCTGCCTGGCCGTAGTTCTGGGCGAGGATCACGGCCCGGGGGCGTGTCGAGGGCGGGACCTTCGACCACGCCTGTGCCACGGCGTCCGTGAGTTGGGGCCAGCCGACTTCCTCTGCTACCTCGGCGTTGACCGCCTGGGGGATTCCTATCGCGCTGACCGGCAGTACGGGGAGGGAGAGGACCGCCGTCATGGCCGCGGTGAGCGCCACCGCGGTCGCCAGGAGGCGGCGGTGTGCCCAGCGGACGGCCGGCTCGCAGCCTGCCGCGAGGAGGACCAGGAGGAGGGGGATCGCGTAGTACGCCTTGCCGCCCGCGGCGATGACCCAGAAGCAGAGCAGGGGGTAGGCGATCGTGAGCGACCTGGCCCAGCGCAGGGCCGGTGTGCGGCGGAGATGCAGCCAGCCGGCTGCCCAGATCGGCACGTAGAGGGGGGAGAGGTAGAGGAGTTGGTCGGGGAAGAAGAGGGCGCGGTTCTCCATGCCGTCGTCGTCGCTGATGCCGCCCGCGACGGAGAACTGCGGCCAGCTGTGCGTCGCCTGCCAGATGAGGTTGGGCAGGGCGAGGGCGGCGGCCAGGGCGATCCCTGCCAGGAAGTGGGGGGAGCGCAGGAGGCGGCGGGGGCCCTGGAGGGCGAGGGCGGGGAGGAGCGAGGCGAGGAGGAGGACGATCAGGTACTTGTTCTCCACGGCGATGCCGGCCGCCGCGCCGATCGCGAGCCACCAGCGGGTGTCGCCCGTACGCAGCAGGCGCAGGACGAGGAGGGTGATCACCAGCCAGGCGAGCAGGTCGAACGTCGCGGTCGAGAGGAGGTGGCCGATGCCGACCACGAAGCCGGAGGTGGCCGCTGTCAGCGCGGCCAGGATCTGGGCCTGGCGGCCGGCGTGGAGTTCGCGGGCTATGGCGGCGACGGTCACAACTGCTGCGGCCACGAAGAGAGTTGCCGCTGTGCGTAACCCTGCGGGGCTCTCGCCGAAGAGTGTGGTGGCGGCGCGGGCGATCAGTGGAGTGAGCGGGGGCTGGTCCGTGTAGCCCCAGGCGGGGTGGTGGCCTGCGGCGAGGAAGTACAGCTCGTCGCGGTGGAAGCCGTAGCGGGGGGAGAGGGCGGTGAGGATCGCTGCCAGGGCGGCGGCTATCGCGGCTACGGGGGCTGCCGCGAAGGGGGCGGGGCCCGGGGCCGTGGGTTCGTCCTGGTGGTGGTCGGCCTTGGCGGCCGTGGCGCCCATGGGCGGAGAGTACGTGCGGAATGGGGGCCACAGTAGACCTGTCCCCGAACCCGCCTCTCAGCCCTGCTATGTGACATTTGCGGCTCCGCCGCGTGGGGGCCCCAGACCCCCGGAGCCCCCGGGCCCCGGTGTGCGGGGGCTCCGCCCCCTGCGCCCCCGTACGCGACCTTCGGCCGCGTGTCCTCAAGCGCCGGACGGGCTGAAATTTGCTGAGCACGGCTCGCAGGTGCGGGAGCCGGACGGGCTTGAGGTGTCCGGGGTGGGTCGGTCCCGTGTCCTCAAGCGCCGGACGGGCTGGATTTCGCCGGCACCGGCTCGCAGGTGCGCAGGTGTTCGCCCAGTGCCTTCAGGCCGGGGACGAACACGTTGTCCGTGAACATCCCCGCCAGTTCGTCCGCGGCCCGCGGGTCGTCCGGGATGAAGTCGGCCACCCACCATGCCTCGGTCGTACCGCCGTCCGCCGCGGCCAGGTGGACCGCGGCGCGATAGCCCGTCACGGGGAACGGTGAGTCGACGAACTCATAGGTGAGCGAACGCCCTTCGTCGACGGCCACCAGCCGCTCGCTGATGGTGTGCTGGTCGATGGTGGTCAGCCGGCGTACCCGGCCGGGCCCGGACGCCGGTCCGCCCCCGCCCACCCCCTCGCTGGTGCTGATCAGCGGGTGCCACAGGGCGATGTCGTCGAACGCCGAGACGGTGGCCCAGACCTCCGCGAGCGGGAACGGCAGGACGGTCGTGGCTTGGGCTCGCATCAGGGCGTCTCCTCGGAGGGTCGGAGCGTAATCCTATGGCAACGCTCCGTGTCGACGGCCTACTTGGACTCGACCGGCAGCAGGCCCCGTTCGCTGAAGACCTTCTTCGCGACGTTCGTCGCGTTGAGGGCCTTGGGGATGCCGCAGTACGCCGCCGACTGCAGCAGCGCCTCGACGATCTCCTGCGGGGTCAGCCCGACGTTGAGGGCCGCATTGACGTGCACGTCCAGCTGGGGCTCGCAGCCGCCGAGCGCGGTGAGCATGCCGAGGGTGACCAACTGGCGGTCGCGTGGGGCGAGTCCGGGGCGTGAGTAGATGTCGCCGAACCCCCAGGCGACGATCGTGTCGCCCAGTGCGGGCGAGATGTCGGCGAGCGAGTCGACCACGTTCTGGCCGCCGTCGCCGACGATGCGGTTCAGCCACTCCATGCCCCGGTCGAAGCGGTCCTGGCCGGTCTCGGGGGCGTTCGTAGGGTTCATAGGGAGACCGTAAGAGTTCGAGTGCGCTCGACGTCAAGGTCCGGGGTGCAGTCCCGGAGTGATCAGGCCCGTTTCGTACGCGACGATCACCGCCTGCGTGCGGTCGCGCAGGCCGAGTTTGTTGAGGATGCGGGCCACGTGCGTCTTGACCGTCGTCTCGCTCAGGTGGAAACGCGCGGCCAGTTCGGCGTTGGTCAGGCCGGTGGCGAGGAGCTTGAGGACTTCCAGTTCGCGCGGGGTGAGTGTGGAGAGTTCGCGGTGCAGGGTCGCGGTGTGGCCCTCGCGGGCGGCGAAGCGTTCGACCAGGCGGTGGGTGATGGCGGGGGACAGCAGCGCGTCGCCGGTGCGGACCAGGCGTACCGCCGCGGTCAGGTGCTCGGGCGTGACGTCCTTGAGGAGGAAGCCGCTGGCGCCGGCGGCGAGCGCCGCGTAGACGTACTTGTCGAGGTCGAAAGTGGTCAGCATGATCACGCGTGGTTCGCCGGGGGCGCCGGTGAGGATGCGGCGGGTGGCTTTCAGGCCGTCCAGTTCGGGCATCCGGATGTCCATCAGTACGACGTCGGGGCGCGTCGCGCGGACCGCTTCCAGCGCCTGGAGGCCGTCCGCCGCCTCGCCCACGACGTCGATGCCGTCCGCGGCCAGGATCATGCGGAAGCCCGTACGGACGAGGGCCTGGTCGTCGGCTATCACCACACGGGGCGGCGCGGGTGGTGCGGTCGCGGTCACGGGGCCTCCAGGGGTATGTCGGCGTGCACCCGGTACCCGCCCGCCGGACGGGCGCCCGCCCGGAGGGTGCCACCGTAGACCGCCAGCCTCTCCCGCAGGCCGATCAGGCCCCGGCCGTTGCCGGCGCGGACCGCCGCGGTCGGGGTGCCGCCGGTGTCCGTCACCTCGATGCGCAGTGCGCCGGGCGTGTGGTCCACGGCGATACGGATCCGGGCTCCCGACGCGTGCTTCACCGCATTGGTCAGCGCTTCCTGCACGACGCGGTACGCCGCCAGGTCGACCCCCGCAGGCAGGGTCGCGGGCGCCCCCGTCACCGTAAGTTCGACCGGAACCCCCGTGTCGCGCACCCCGTCCGCCAGCGCCGCGAGGCGGCCGAGGCCGGGCTGGGGGGCCAGGTCCGCCGTGATCGCCGGGTCGGGGCCGCCCTCGTCGTTCATCGTCAGCAGGCCCATGACGTGGCGCAGCTCCGACATGGCCGCCCGCCCGCCCGTCTCCACGGCGAGCAGCGCCTCGCGCGCCTGGTCGGGTGCCGCGTCCATCACCTTGCGGGCCGCGCCCGCCTGGATCACCATCACGCTCACGTTGTGTGTCACGACATCGTGCAACTCCCTTGCGATACGGGCGCGTTCGCGCTCCACCGCGAGCCGGGTCGCCGCCGCGTGCTCCTCCTGGAGGGTCTGCGTCCGCTGCCGCCAGGTGTGCACCGCGTTGGCCGTGAGCCCGGCCGAGAGCAGGACGAGGAACGGCAGATAGCCGGTGGCCGCATCCGGCATCTCCCCGTTGCGCAGCACCGCGAGGAGCATCACTCCCGTCACCAGGCTGACGACCGTCGCGTGGCGGTAGGGGCTGTACATCATGGCGCTGTAACCGGCGACGACACAGGACGTGAGGGCGATCAGGATCGCGCCGTCGTTGCTCGCACCCGAGCGGATCACCAGCGTCGCGACGACGACGCACCAGAAGGCGGCCAGGGGGTAGCGGCGGCGTACGAGCAGGGGCAGTGCGGTCAGCGCCGCCGCCACCAGCTGCCAGGGGTGGTCCGCGCCGTAGCTGTGCGGGAAGCTGTCCTGCGCCGCCCCGGGCTCGGGCGGGTCCGGGGGCTCGGGCCGGTCCACCCGTACCCCCAGGGGGAGCACGACGTGGCGGGCGTCGGTGTCGGCGTTCGCGTCCGATCCGGACAGGGCGAGGCTCGCCGTGGCGAAGGAGGCCAGCACCAGGGCGAGGATCGCGTCGGCGATCAGGGCCCAGCGGGACGCCGGCCCGGCCGAAGGACGCAGCGGCCCTGTGGTCTGGGTCAGCGCTCTGAAGGCGCGGATCGGGGCGAGGGCTCCGGAGAGGCGCCGCCGTAGGGTGTCGGTCCCTTCCACCAGCTCAGTGTGGGGGGTCACCGGCGCCCGGGGCATCCCCCTCGGAGGGCATGGCCGTACATCGACCGCGTACTTCTCAAGGATGACGAGGCGCGCCGCTCGCTCGTGCGGTGTACGGAAAGTGGGCAGAGCGGGCGACGCGCCCGGCGAGGCGCCGCCTCTAGCGTCTGAGTCTCAAATCCCGTGCAGCGCAACCCTGTTGGAGGGCTCCGTCATGGCCGAAGAGCTGATCGAGATCCGTGCGGCGAGCAAGAAGTACGACGGCGGGCCGCCCGCCCTGGACGGGCTCGACCTCACCGTCCGGGCCGGTGAGGCCCTCGCCGTCCTGGGCCCGTCGGGGAGCGGGAAGTCGACGCTGCTCAATCTCGTCGCCGGGCTCGACCGGCCGAGCGAGGGCAGCGTCACCGTCGGCGGGGTGCGCGTGGATCAGCTGGGGGAGGCCGCATCGGCGAAGTACCGGCGCGAGCGCATCGGCATGGTCTTCCAGTTCTTCAACCTCCTCGACGATCTGACCGTCGCCGACAATGTGCTGCTGCCGGCCCAACTCGCGGGAATGGCACGGCCCGAGGCGCGCGAACGTGCCCACGAACTCCTCGCCTACCTCGGCATCGACCGGCACGCCCGCGCCTACCCCGGCCGGCTCTCCGGCGGCGAACGCCAGCGCGTCGCCGTCGCCCGCGCCCTGATGAACCGGCCCTCGCTGCTCCTCGCCGACGAGCCGACCGGCGCCCTGGACACCGCGTCCGGCGACGACGTACGCCAACTGCTCACCGAGCTCAACGCGGACGGGCAGACGATCGTCCTGGTCACCCACGACCTGGCGCTCTCGGAGGCCTGCGCGACGCGCACCATCGAGCTCGTCGACGGCCGGATCGCCCGCGACCACGTGCGGGCGGTGGCCCGATGAGCGCCCTGGGCAGGGTGGTCCGCTCGGGCGTCGGCAGACGGCGCGTCCAGACCACGGTGCTGGTGCTGACCACGCTCATCGCGGTCGCCTTCTCGATCCTCGGTGTCGGTCTCGTCGTCGCCTCCCAGGCGCCCTTCGACCACGCCTTCGCGCGGCAGCAAGGGGCGCACCTCACCGCTCAGTTCGACGGTACGAAGGCGACGGCGGCGCAGCTCGCGGCGACCGCCCGCGCCAAGGGGGTGACCGCGGCGGCGGGACCGTACGCCGTCGCGCCGCTGAACCTGCGCGTCCAGATGCCGGTGGGGCCGCCGGGTATGGATCCGCACGATGTCGGCATGCAGCTCCCGCAGTCGACGGTCGCGGCCCGGGCGAGTGCCGGAGGCGCGGTCGACAAGGTCTCCCTGGACAGCGGCCGGTGGGTGAGGCGGGCGGGCGAGATCGTGCTGAGCGCGGACCGCATCCCGTCGGAGGCCAAGCTGGGCGCCGAGGTCAAGGTCACGGACGCGCCCGGCGCCACGACGCTGAAGCTGGTGGGGATCGCCACCTCGGTGGGACAGAGCGCGGACGGGTGGGTCACACCGGCCCAACTCACCGCCATCACAGCTCAGTCGGCGAAGACGGCGTATCAGATGCTCTACCGCTTCGACTCCGCGGCCACCACCTCCCAGCTCGCCGCGGACCGCACCGCGCTCGCCGCCGCCGTGCCCTCACGGGCGCTGACCGGCGCGCAGTCGTACCTCTCGGTCAAGGAGCGGGCGGACAGCAACACCGGGGCGTTCGTGCCCTTCGTCGTGGCCTTCGCCGTGCTCGGACTGCTGCTCTCCGTCCTGATCATCTCGCTGGTGGTGAGCGGCGCGGTGGTCGCGGGAACGCGGCGCATCGGCATCCTCAAGTCCCTTGGTTTCACGCCGTTCCAGGTCGTGCGGGCGTACGTCGGCCAGGCGTTGATCCCCGCCCTGGCCGGGACGGGCTTCGGTGTCCTGTGCGGCAATCTGCTCGCCGTGCCGCTGATGGGCGAGGTCGCGGGCGCCTACCGTACGGGCACCCTGCTGATCCCGCTCTGGGTCGACTTCGCGGTGCCCGCCCTCGTGCTCGCCCTGGTCACCGCGACCGCCCTGGTGCCCGCGCTGCGGGCGGGTCGGCTGCGGACCGCCCAGGTGATCACCGTCGGGCGCACTCCGCGCGCCGGGCGCGGCCGCCGTATCCAGAACCTGGTGGGGCGCCTGCCGCTGCCGCGCTCGCTGAGCCTGGGCCTGGCCCACCCCTTCGCGCGGCCTTCCCGTACGGCGACGGTCGCGGTGGCGGTCGCCTTCGGCGCGGTCGCCGTCACCTTCGCGGTCGGCCTGAACCTCTCCCTCAACGCGATCCAGGACGACCGCGACAGGGACGGCATCGGGGCCGTCGCGGTACAGCCGGGGCCTGGAACGCAGCAGGGTCCGTCGGAGGGCGGCCACGCGCCCGCGCTCTCCGACCCGGCCGCGACCGCTGCCGCGATCCGCGCGCAGCCGGGCACCCGTGCGTACTTCGGGACGACCGCCCTCGAGGTGCACGTGCCGGGGATCACCGCGTCGGTCCCGGTCACGGCCTACGAGGGCGACTCCTCCTGGGGTGCGTACCGGATGTACGAGGGCCGCTGGTTCACCGCCCCCGGCGAGGCGGTCGCCCCCACCCGCTTCCTGCATGCGGCGGGCGTGAAGATCGGCGACAGCGTGACGCTCACCAGTCAGGGACACAGCTTCCGGCTCCGGATCGTGGGAGAGGCGTTCGACCTCTCGGAGGACGGGATGGGCGTACGGACCCAGTCCGCATCGCTCGCCGCCCTCCAACCAGGTCTGAAGGCAAGCCAGTTCAATATCGATCTCACCTCCGGCACGAACGTGACGAAGTACCTCTCCGGTCTCAATACCGCGCTGGAGGGATCGGGTTCGGCGGCGGCGAGCACCGCTGAGCTGTTCGACTCCTCGTCGAGCGTCATCCTGATCATGGAGGCGCTGATCGCGACCCTCACGCTGCTCCTGGTCGCGGTGGCGGTCCTCGGCGTGCTGAACACGGTGGTGCTCGACACCCGTGAACGCGTCCACGACCTGGGCGTGTTCAAGGCGCTGGGCATGTCCCCGCGCCAGACCGTCGCCATGGTCCTCACCTCGGTCTCCGCGACCGGACTGCTCGCGGGCCTCGTCGGGGTCCCGGTCGGCATGGCGGTGCACGGCTGGATCACCCCGCAGATGGGCCACGGCGTCGGCACGAACATCCCCTCCGCCGACATCGACGTCTACGACGCCCGGCTGCTGGCCGTGCTGGCGCTCGGCGGCCTGGTGATCGCGGCGGCGGGGGCGCTGCTCCCGGCGGGGTGGGCGGCCAGGACGGGGACGGCGAACGCGCTGCGTACGGAGTGAGGGGGACACCCGGCACACGCACGCGGCCCGCCACTCCAGGTGGCGGGCCGCGTGCGTGTGCCGGGTGTTCAGTTCTCGCTCAGGTCTGGCACTGCTTCGTCGCCGCGGAGGACCAGTTGCTCCACGCGCCGCCGACGGCCCTGGCATGGACGCGGATCACGACCCGCTGAGGGGCGCACACCCGGGTGGTGCTGCCTACTTCCACGGGGCCGAGCGTCTGGCCCGCGCCTACGGAGTTGCGCCCGGTGCCCACCCGGGCCCAGGAGTCGCCGTTGTCGGCGCTCGCGTACGCCTCGTACTCGATGTTCAGCGCCCGCTTGCCGGTGTTGTGCACCTTGATGTGCGCCGAGATGTCCCGGGTGGGGAGGTCGCCGAGCGATCCCCGCTGGGCGCTGATACAGCCGTTGATGCCCAGCGGGCCGACCGACGTACTGCCGCCGCAGGTGATGCCCGCGGCGTGTGCGTCGGCCGGCAGCAGCAGCATGGTGAGTGCGGCTGCGCCCAGGAGTGTGGTGGCACGCTTGAAAATCACTGCCTCATCCTTTGTGTCCTTGAGCTCGATCTCTCTGAAGTGACCATGGCTCGCCCCAGGGGGAGGAGTGCAGATTCTGTGTGTTCTTCACCCAAATTGGTGCAGTCGGCTCATAAAGGTGTGGGCCGGGCGACCCTCACTTCGCCGCCTCCACCAGGCCCAAGTCGTAGGCCAGGATGACGAGTTGGACGCGGTCGCGGGCGTTCAGCTTGGCGAGGAGCCTGGTCACGTACGTCTTGACCGTGGCGATGCTGATGAACATCGCGGCCGCGATCTCCGGATTGGACAGCCCCCGCCCGACCAGGACCAGCACCTCCCCCTCCCGTTCCGTGACCCCCTCCAGGACCCGGCGGTCCGGGGCGGGCGCGGGCGCCGGGCGGTCCGCGAACTCCGCGATCAGGCGGCGCGTGACGCTCGGGGCGATCAGGGCGTCGCCCGCCGCCACGACCCGGATCGCGCCGAGGATCTCCTCCAGCGCCATGTCCTTGACCAGGAAGCCGCCGGCGCCCGCGCGCAGGGCGCCGTAGATGTACTCGTCGTCGTCGAACGTGGTCAGCATCAGGACGTGTGCGGGGCTGCCGGACGCTGTGATCTGCGCAGTTGCCTCGATGCCGTTCATGCCCGGCATCCGGATGTCCATCACCACGACGTCCGGGCGGAGTTCGGCTGTCAGCCGCAGTGCCTCCTCGCCCGTCCCGGCCTCGCCCGCCACCTCCAGGTCGGGTGCGTCCGTGATGACCATCTGGAGTGCGGTGCGGATCAGCGGCTGGTCGTCGGCCAGCAGGACGCGGATCATCGGCTCGCCGCCAGTACGGGGAGGGGCAGGGTCGCGGCCACCCGGAAGCCGCCTCCCGGGCGCGGGGCCGCGGTGAACTCGCCCTGGAGCAGGGAGACCCGCTCGCGCATGCCGATCAGGCCGAAGCCGGATCCGGAGCCGGAACCCGCGTTCGGTGAAGAGCCGCGCCCGCCGTCCACGATCTCCACCGACACGCCGTCCGCAGCCCGGCTGTCGACCGTCACCCGGCAGGACGTCGTGCCCGAGTGGCGCACCACGTTGGTGACCGACTCCTGGATGATGCGGTACGCCGACAGGTCGATCTCCGGCGGGAGTTGACGCCGCTCGCCCACCCACCGGACCTCGACCCGTACCCCCGCTGCCGTGGTCGCGGCAGCGAGTCGCTCGACGTCCGCGAGGCCGGGTGTGGGGTGCAGCGCGGCGGCATCCGAACCGGTGGAGGGCTCCGCCTGGCGCAGCGCCCCCAGCATCCGGCGCAGCCCCGACAGTGTTTCGCGGCCCGCGGTCTCCACCTCGGTCAGAGCGTCGCGCGCCCGGCCCGGCTGGGTCTCGATGACCCGGGCCGCGGCGCCCGCCTGGAGGGCGATGATCCCGATGCTGTGCGCCACCAGGTCGTGCATCTCGCGCGCGATCCGCAGCCGTTCGGCGGTGACCGCCTGGTCCGCCGCACGCGCCGACAGCTGCACGGCGTGCTCCCGGGAGGCCCGGGTCGAGTCGCCGATCAGCCAGGCCACGGCGGCCGTGAGGGCCACCGCGATGAGCGCCGAGGTGCCGATGGGCCAGCCCATGAGAAGCCGTACGACCGCGTAGACGACCGGGGTGCCGACGGCCAGCGCGCCCGCGACGACCGAGATCCGGCGCGGCAGCGAGGACGCGACGAAGCACAGGGCGACGGCGACCGCCAGGAATTGCGGCAGCTGGATCTCCCCGGCGCCGAGCGACGTCGTCGCGGTGACCGCGCCGGCGATCATCAGCCCGAGCGCGGCGAGCGGCCCCCGGCGCAGCAGCGCGCTGCCCGCGAGCGCCAGGGCGGTGCCCAGCGCCGTCGTCATCAGGCCGTCCCAGCGGAAGAACTGCGCCGAGGCCCGCTCGGCAGCCACCGACTCACCGGGCAGCTTGACCCGTACGAGAAAGGTGAAGGCGAGCCCCGCGCACCAGGCGAGCGCGGCCCAGGCGCCGGGCGGGACGCGCTTGTGCAGGGGGGAAGAGGAGGGCGGTATCGCGGACATGAGGCCGAGCGTAGCCGGGAGAATCCGGCCGCACATTGGACCAGGGTTGTACATCCAGGAGGGGACCCACCTGCGGTGATTGCTCCCCGTGGTCCGATGCGGGGCGGGGGGCCGGACCGGCACCGTTGCTCCTGTGATCGAAGCCAACGAACTGACGAAGCGCTACGGGTCCACCGCCGCGGTCAACGGCCTGACCTTCACCGTGCGCCCCGGACATGTCACCGGGTTCCTCGGTCCCAACGGAGCGGGGAAGTCCACGACCCTGCGGATGATCCTCGGCCTGAACGACCCCACGAGTGGCACCGTCACCGTCGAAGGGCGCACCTTCCGGGACCGGCCGCGCGGCCTGCGGCACATCGGCGGGCTCCTCGACGCGTCCGACGTCCACGGCGGACGCAGCGCCCACGCCCACCTCGCCCTCCTTGCCCGTTCCAACCGGCTCCCGGCCTCCCGGGTGACGGATGTGCTGGAGGAGGTGGGTCTCGCGGAGGTCGCCCGGCGCCGGATCGGCGGGTTCTCGCTCGGGATGAAGCAGCGGCTCGGCATCGCCACCGCGCTGCTCGGCGACCCGCCCGTGCTCCTCTTCGACGAGCCGCTCAACGGCCTTGATCCGGAAGGGGTGTTGTGGGTGCGTCATCTCTTCCGGCGGCTGGCCGCCGAAGGCCGTACGGTCTTCGTCTCCTCCCACCTCATGTCCGAGATGGAGCACACCGCCGACCACCTCGTGGTCATCGGCCGCGGCGAACTGATCGCCGACGAGCCCCTGACCGCCTTCGCCGCCCGCTCCACCCGCCTCAGCGTCACCGTGCGCACCCCCGACCCCGGCGCGCTCGCGGCCGTACTGATCGGCGAAGGCGCTTCGGTGGAGCGGGAGCGGGATCAGGAGCGGGATCAGGAGCGCGATCAGGCGAAGACCCTGACCGTGACCGGGCTCTCCGCGGAGCGCATCGGAGCGCTCGCCTTCCAACACCAGGTCCAGCTCGCCGAGTTGGCCACCCGGAACGCCTCCCTGGAGGACGCGTTCATGGAACTCACCGCCGACAGTGTCGAATACCTCGCCGGAGACCGCCGATGACCACGCTCACGTACGTACCGAAGACCGCTGCCGCGGAGACCTCCGCACGCTTCCGTGATCTGCTCGCCTCGGAGTGGCTCAAGCTCTGGTCGCTGCGCTCACTGCGCTGGGCGGCCGGGCTCGGCGTGCTGGTGGTGATCGGCGCCAACGCCAACGCCGCCCTCGCCGACTACACCAACTGGCCGCACTACAGCCCGCAGATCAAGGAACAGTTCTTCCCCAGCTGGCCCTACGAGTCGTCCTTCACGGACATCTCCGCGATGCTCATGATGCTGTTCACGGGCTGTATCGGGGCGGTGGCCGCGGTCGGCGAGTACAGCACCGGGATGGTCCGCACGAGTTACGCGGCCGTGCCCGCCCGCCGCTCCCTGATGGCGGCGAAGATGACCGTGCTCACGGCCCTGATGCTGGTGTTCGGGCTGGTCGCCACGCTCGGATCGTTCTGGGCGAGCCAGGCCATCGAGTCCGGGCGCGGGGTCGGGCTCTCCCTCACCGAGCCGGGCATCCTGCCGGGCATGCTGGCCTGTGCGGTGCTCGCGCCGGTGTGCGCTCTGGTCGGCCTGAGCCTCGGCGTTCTGATCCGGCACAGCGCCACCGCCACGGGCTCGGTCATCGGGCTGCTGCTCCTGGTGCCGCTGTTCTTCACCGAGAACCGCTACTGGTCCGCCGTCTTCAAGCACGCCATGCCGCACGACGCCTGGCGCCGGCTGCATACGGTCGACTTCCACGGGAGCCTCCCGTACCCGACCACGGACGCCGGCGCCTGGCTGGTGCTGGCGATCTGGCCGCTGGTCGCGGTGGTCCTGGCGCTGGTGGTCGTGGACCGCCGCGACCTGTGAGCCGGGCACCGGGCACCGGGTCAGTCCAAGCCCGGGATGTCGAGGGCGGTTCCGTACAGCCGCGAGACCCTGAGGCGTACGACCACCCGCCGGTCGTCCACCAGCTGCTCCAGAAAGCCCGCCTCTTCCTCCGGGTCGTCGAACCCCGGTGTCAGGGCGAGGAGTTCGCGCCCCACGGCGTCCCCGGGCACGGTGGTCTCCTCGGAGACCTCCGCCTCGCCCTCGGCGACGGCGAAGGACCAGACGTTGGGGCCCTGGACGTGCAGGGAGGCGTGCGGGTCGTTGCGCAGCTGGCGGACCTTGAGGCGGTCGGCCGTGGTGGAGACCCGCACGATGCGCTCCTCGGGGCTCCAGCTGTAGAGGACGGTGGAGAGGTGGGGATGGCCGGTCTTGCGTACGGAGGCGAGCGTCCCGAACTGCTGGGCCTGGAGGAGCGCGGAGAGCTCGTCGTCGGTGAGGGTGCGGGGGGCGGGACCGGAGCCGGGCTTCTTCGACATGACAACAGCCTTTGCGGGGAGGTGGGTTGGGATGGAGCGGATCAGGCGGCGATCGCGTGCTCGGTGGTCGTACGGGCTGCGGGCTTCGGCGTACGCAGCACGGTGGCAGCCACCACCAGCGCGATCACCAGCAGTCCGGCCCCGATACCGAAGGCCAGGTGGTAGCCGCCGGTCAGTGCCTCGGTGCGGCTGTGGCCCTCGCCGAGCAGCCGGTCGGTACGGGAGGCCGCGAGGGTGGTGAGGACCGCGACGCCCAGCGCCATGCCGATCTGCTGGGTGGTGTTGAAGAGCCCGGACGCGAGACCCGCGTCGTCCTCCCGCGCTCCGGACATGCCGAGCGTGGTCAGTGCGGGCAGTGCGAGTCCGAATCCGGCGGCGAGCAGCATCGCGGGCAGCACGTCGACCACGTAACTCGACTGCGTGGGAAGGCGGGTGAGCATCCCGAGGAGGCCGATCAGGAGCAGGATCCCGGCCAGCAGCACCTTGCGCTCGCCGAAGCGGGCGATGAGCGGGGTGGCGGCGCCGAGGGAGACCGCACCGATGACGACGGCGGCCGGGAGCATGGCGATGCCGGTCTGGGAGGCGCTGTAGCCGCGGACGTTCTGGAGGTAGAGGGCAAGGAGGATCTGGAAGGAGAAGAGGGCGGCGACCATCAGCATCTGGACGAGGTTGGCGCCGGTGACGGAGCGGGAACGGAAGATCCTGAGCTGCATGAGCGGGGTCTTCGCGGTGGCCTGCCGTACGAGAAAGCCTGCGATCAGCGCCAGGGCGAGTGCGCCCAGGCCCAGGGTGTGGGCCGAAGTCCAGCCGTAGTCGGCGACCTTGACGAAGGTGTAGATCCCCAGCATCAGTCCTGCGGTGACCAGCAGCGCACCGATGATGTCGGCGCCGGCCCTGAGGCCGAGGCCGCGGTCGGCGGGCAGGACGGGGACGGCGAGGGCGAGGGCGGCGAGGCCGATCGGGAGGTTGATGAAGAAGATCCAGTGCCAGCTGAGCGCATCGGTGAGTACGCCGCCGAGCACCTGCCCTATCGAAGCCCCGGCCGCCCCGGTGAAGCTGAAGACGGCGAAGGCCTTGGCCCGGTCCTTGGGTTCGGTGAAGAGCGTGACGATGATGCCGAGGCTCACGGCGGATGCCATCGCGGATCCGATGCCCTGGAGGAAGCGGGCGGCGATGAGGATCGCGGGGGAGGTGGCGGCGGCCGCGAGGAGCGAGGCGGCGGTGAACACCGCGGTGCCGGCGAGGAACATCCGCTTGCGGCCGATGAGGTCGCCGAGCCGCCCGGCGAGGAGGAGCAGGCTCCCGAAGGCGATCAGATACGCGTTGACGACCCAGCTCAGGGCGGCGGGGGTGAAGCCGAGGTCGCTCTGGATGGCGGGCATCGCCACGGTCACGATCGAGCCGTCGAGCACGACCATCAGCAGCCCGGTGGCGACGACGCCGAGGGCGAGCCAGCGGGAGCGGAGAAGTCCGGGGGCGGGAGGGGCAGTTGTGGCAGACATGCGATCTCTCCTGTCGTCGTGGTGACAAGAGAGACACTAACAGATGGTTTTGTTGCAGACTATTTCTTTCGGTCTTTCTTCTTCTTGTCCTTCTTCTTGGGTCTACTTGCCCTGGCGTGCCCGGCGGGCCGGCCGGGGGCTCTCGGCGGGGGTCGCCAAGTGGCCGGTGGCCAGGAGGTTCAAGGCGTGCAGCAGGGCCTTCTGGTCGGCCTTCGGGAGGGAGGCGACGGCGTCGTGGTGCACCCCGTCGACGATCTTCTGGCTCTGCACGGCGACCTTCGCGCCCTCCTCGGTGACCGCGATGATCCGGGCCCGCCGGTCCTGGGACGAGGGCCTGCGCTCGGCGAGGCCCGCCTTCTCCAGGGCGTCCACGGTCACCACCATGGTGGTCTTGTCCATGTCGCCGATCTCGGCGAGCTGGGCCTGGGTGCGCTCCTCCTCGATGGCGTGGACCAGGACGCAGTGCATACGCGCGGTCAGCCCGATCTCGGCGAGCGCTGCCGACATCCGGGTGCGCAGCACGTGGCTGGTGTGGTCCAGGAGGTAGGAGAGGTCGGGGGTGGTCTGTGCGCTCTGTGCGGCTGCCATGGAGGTCATGGGGTCCAGGGTAGCAATTCGGTCCGTAAAAGATGATCCGCAAAGGTACGGATTGGGGGCTCGTCCGGCTGGCTGCTGCCGCGATGGGGCTGATGCTTCGCGTACACCGCGCTGCTCGTGCGGACCGGTGGGACTGGTCGGCTTGTCTGCGGGGCACTTCGGCGGGGCGGTTGGCGTCACAGCATCCAAGGTGGAGCTCCGCTCCCCGCGCCGGGGGTGGAGGTCGCACCCTTTGCATGGGGCTGCGGGCCTCGGTTCGGCGTCAAGGGGCCGTCGTGAGGCGGGTGTTCATGCCCCGCTGGTCGCTGTTTGGGGTGGGCGGAAGCGGTGGGAGTGCCCCTTAGGTGACCCACTTGAGTCTTCAACCATCCTGTCCTTGGAGTGCAGGGCTGTGACCTGCGACGATGCCTGTGTGCTCGTCGGGTGTGGAGGTGGGAGAGCCACCGGGTTCACCGGCGGAGACCGTCAGCGGACCGTCAGCGGGTCCGAAGCGCCCGGGAGCAGAGTCGGGGTCATGAACAACGACGCGGTCCCCCTCGCATTCGCAGCCTCCTCGCCCTCCCGCCTCTTCGAGCCCGCCCGGCTCGGCGCCCTCGACCTCCCCAACCGGCTGGTCATGGCCCCCATGACCCGCAACCGGGCCGCCGCCGACGGCACCCCGCTGCCGATCATGGCTACGTACTACGCCCAGCGCGCGTCCGCCGGTCTGATCGTCGCGGAAGCCGCGACCCCGAATGCCGTGGGCCAGACGTACGCCAACATCACCGCGATCCACACCGACGCCCACGTGGCCGGATGGCGGCGGGTCACCGACGCGGTGGCCGCCGGGGGCGGGCGGATGTTCCTGCAGTTGCAGCACGGCGGCCGGGTCGGGCACCCCGACAACAGCGGGCTCACGCCCGTCGCCCCTTCGCCGGTGCCGCTGCCCGACACGATCCACACCCCTAGCGGAGCTCAACCCGCCGTCGTCCCGAGGGAGATGACGGTCGACGAGATCCGCTCCACGGTCGCCGACTTCGCCGCGGCCGCCCGCCGGGCGCTCGACGCGGGCTTCGCCGGGGTCGAGGTGCACAGCGCCAACGGCTACCTCCTCCACCAGTTCCTGTCGCGGAACACCAACCACCGCACCGACGCGTACGGCGGCCCGGTCGCCGCCCGCATCCGCTTCACCCTGGAAGTGGTCCGCGCCGTCGCCGCCGAGATCGGCCCCGAGCGCGTAGGGGTGCGCATCGCACCCGGCGTCGCCGTCAACGGCATCGAAGAGGACGACACCGAGGACATCTACCCTGCGCTGGTCGACGCCCTGGCCGACGACGGGCTCGCGTATCTCCACGTCGTCTTCGCCGACCCCGACCAGCCGCTCTTCCAGAAGATCCGCAAGAACTGGCCCGGCACGCTGATCGCCAATCCGGTCCTCGGCTGGGGAGGCCCGCTGCCCGCCGACGGCGGCAGGGCGAAGGCGGAACAACTCCTCATCGCAGGCGCCGACTTGATCTCGTTGGGCCGCCCGTTCCTGGCCAATCCCGACCTCGTGGAGCGGCTGCGGACGGGGGCGCCGATCAATCCCGTACGGGAGGAAGGTCTGATGTACGCGGGCGGCGAGGACGGATACACGGACTATCCGACGCTCGACTCCACGCACTAGCCCACCCGCTCGGCCAGGAAGTCCTCCCAGGTGCGCCGCCCCGTGACGGCGCCCGCGGGCGCCAGGTTGTCGCCCGCGCGGTACGCGCGCCCCGCCTTTCCGGGCATACGGACCGGCAGCATCGGGCGGCGCTTGCCGCGCGCCTTGAGGTAGCCGCGGCTCAGCTCGGCCATGCCGTACACCTTCGGGCCGGCCAGGTCCGGCACCAGGCCGGCAGGTTCGCCGAGCACCAACTCGACCAGTCTGGCTGCCACTTCACGCGCGTCGACCGGCTCGAAGCGCATGCCGCCGGGGACCGGGATCACGGGAAGCTTCGCCATCTTCGCCATGACGTCCAGCACCAGGTCGTTGAACTGCGCGGCCCGCAGCGTCGTCCACGGGATGCCCGAGCCTGCGATCGCCTTCTCGGCGTCCAGCTTCGTCTTCAGCCAGGCCACGGGGAGCTTGTCCGCCCCGATGACCGAGATGTAGACGAGGTGCCGTACGCCGGTCCGCTGCGCGGCCGCCACCAGGTTCCGCGTCGCCTCGTCGTCGCCCTTCGGGCCGCCCGCCAGGTGCAGTACGGTCTCGACTCCGGCCAGCGCGGCCTCGATTCCCTCGCCCGTCAGCAGGTCGCAGGCGACGTGGTCGGGACCCGAGCCCTTGCGGCTGAGGACGCGCACGGTGTGCCCGGCCTCGCGCAGGAGCGGGACGACGAGACGGCCGAGTGTGCCCGTACCGCCGGTGACCAGGATGGGTGCGTCCGTCATGATGATCTCCTTCGACGAGTGTCGATCGTGTGTGCCTTCACTGCTTCGACCCGCCGCGAGGAAGGAATGTGACAGGTGCAGGAGATTTCTTTTCCGGCCGACGGTCCGGACGCCGGTGACGACGGCTTCGAGGAGCACCGCCCCCGGCTGCGGGCGGTCGCGTACCGCATTCTCGGCTCGCTCAGCGACGCCGACGACGCAGTCCAGGAGACCTGGCTGCGTTTCGACCGCACCGACACCGCCGCCGTCGAGAACCTCGGCGCCTGGCTGACCACGGTGGCGGGGCGGGTCTGTCTGAACATGCTGCGCTCGCGCGACACGCGGCGCGAGGAGCCGATCGAGTCCTACGACTCGGGGACGGCGGCCAGGGGAGACCACGTCACCGACCCGGAGGAGGAGGCGCTGCTCGCCGACTCCGTCGGGCTCGCGCTCCTGGTGGTCCTCGACACGCTCACCCCGCCCGAGCGGCTCGCCTTCGTACTCCACGACATGTTCGCCGTGCCCTTCGAGGAGATCGCCCTCCTGATCGAGAAGTCACCTGCCACGACACGGCAGTTGGCGAGCCGCGCCCGTCGCCGGGTCAAGGGCGGCAGCCCGGTGCCCGCCCCCGATCTGGCCCTCCAGCGCCAGGTCGTCGACGCCTTCCTGGCCGCCACCCGGGGCGGGGACTTCGACGCGCTGGTCGCCCTGCTCCACTCGGACGTCGTGCTGCGGGCCGACCGCTCGGTCATCCCGACGCCCGAACCCGTCCTGGTCAGCGGCGCGCAGGACGTGGCGCGGGGCGCGATGGCCGCCACGGGCCGTGCGCAGTTCACCGGAGCGGTGCTCGTCGACGGCGCGGTCGGTCTGGCGATGGCTCCGCAGGGACGCCTCCGGGTCGTCCTCGCCTTCACGCTCGTCGACGGCGCGATCACCGAGATCGACGTCATCGCGGACCCGGAGCGCCTCGCCCGACTCGAACTGGGCGTGCCCGCCGCCTGATCGGGCCCGCTCAGCGGCGGCCGAGCACCTCGGCCATCCTGGTCAGCCCGTCGTCGCCATGGCCCAGGCCGATGGCGCGGCGGGCCATGCCCTCGGCGGCGCGCATCAGGCTCGCGTCGATGCCGTGGGACTCGGAGGCGTGGACCACATGGGCCATGGTCGACACCGCCGAGGTCAGCGGATTGCCCTCGCCGGAGTACGTACCGTCCTCCACCTCCTGCGCGGACTGCGCGAAGAGCGGCGGCAGGATCGTCCCGATCCCCTGGGCGTACGGGGCGAGTTCGCGCGCCGACACGCCTTCCGCCGCTGCCAGGGCCAGGGCGTGGGTGAAGCCCGCCATCGAGGTCCAGAAGAGATCGAGGAGGGCGATGTCGTACGCGGCCGCCCGGCCGATCTCCTCGCCGAGGTGGGTGTGCGTGCCGTTCAGCGCGTCCAGGACCGGGCGGTGCTCCTGGTGGAGAGCGGCAGGACCGCTGTAGAGGAAGACGCCTGCCGGGGTGCCGATGGTGGGGGTCGGCGTCATGATCGCGCCGTCGAGATAGCGGATGCCGTGTGCGGCCGCCCACGCGCCGGTGTCGCGGGAACGGCCGGGGACGTCGGCGCTCAGATTGACCAGCGTGCGGCCCTTGAGCGCGGCGGTGACTTCGTCGCGGCGCAGGATTGCGTCCGATGCGTCGTAGTTCACGACGCAGATGATGATCAACTCGCTGGCCGCGATGGCCTCTTCGGCGGTCGGGGCGGCGATGGCGCCACGGGCGACGAGGTCCTTCTCGCGGCCCGGCGTACGGTTCCAGACCGTGGTGCGCAGGCCCGCGTCGAGGAACGCGCCGGCCAGGGCGCGGCCCATCGGACCGAGACCGAGGACGGTGACGGAGGCGGACTGGAATGGGGTGTGAGCGGACATGGTTCAACTCCCGTAGGTACTGGTGAGAATGAGGGGGACGACGACGATGACGCGCAGCCGTGCACAGGACCCGAACGTCTGTGGAGTGACCGCCGCGATCGCCGTGATCGACGGCAAGTGGAAGACTGCCCTGCTCTGGCTGCTCGAGGACGGCGAACACCGCCCCGGTGAACTGCGCCGCAAGCTGGAGGGGCTCAGCGAGAAAGTGCTGACCCAGGCGCTCCGTGAGATGGAGGCCGACGGTCTGGTGCACCGCGAGGTGCACGACGAACTGCCGCTGAAGACGGTGTACTCACTCACCCCCTTCGGCCGCGAGCTCTCGGTTGCGCTTGCTCCTCTCTCGGACTGGGGCCACCGCCGCCTGGAGCGGCTCCCCAAGGACCGGCTGGCCTCCTGAGATCAAGATTCGCCGCAGCGCCGCACGCCCACAAGTACCCACAAATAAGTGGGTGTCGGGGTCCGGCGGCGGATCGAAAACCAGTGGCACGCACGTCGGCAGGCCGCATAGCCTGCGCGCTCGTGACTGATGATCCGAAGACGACCGAGCACGCTCCGACACGGCCCGCAGCCACCGGAGAGGGGCTCTGGTCCCGGACCTATCTGGCCACCACGATCAGCTTCGCCGCCGTGGAGTTCCTGACCGGATTCGCCGCGCTCGCTGTGATCCCCATGCTGCCGATGGCGGCCAAGGACCTGCACGCGGTCCCGCTCTTCCCGCTGGTGGCAGGCTGTTTCGTGGCCGCGAGCCTGCTGGGTGCGGTCATCGGCGGGGACTGGGCGGACCGGGCGGGTGCGCGCCGCCCGCTGGCGGCGGGCATGGTGCTGGCGGTGCTCACCCTGCTGGTCTCGGCCTCCAGTACGACGGTCTGGCAACTGGCCGCCGGCCGCTTCCTCGACGGGATATCCGCCGGCATGGTCGCGGTGTCCGTCAACACCGCCATCGGCCAGGCCTACCCCCGCCGCCTCCAGCCGCGCGCACTGTCGCTGATGAGCACCTGCTGGGTGATCCCGTCGCTGGCGGGCCCGCCACTCGCGGGCCTGGTGGCCGACTGGTGGTCCTGGCGCGTGGTGTTCTACGGTCTGGCCGCGCTGACCCTGATCCCGTCGCTGGTCGTGGTGGCACTGCTGCGCGACCGTACGGGCGGGGCGGCGCCCGAGGCGACGGGGGCGACGGGGGCGACGGGGTCGACGGGGGAGCGGGCACCCCGGCCTCCCCTCCTTGTCGCCGGGGCGGTGAGCGTGGCGGCGGCGCTCGGGCAGTACGCCGTGTCGGGCTGGGACCTGACCCATCTCCTGTGCGCGGCAGGGGCGTTGGCGGCACTGGCGGTGTTCGCGCCGAAGCTGGTGCCGACGGGGACGTGGAGTGCCGTACGAGGCCTGCCTGCAACGGTGCTGCTCCGAGGCCTGAGTTCGGGCACGTTCTTCACAGTGGAGGCCTTCGTCCCCCTCCTCCTGGTCACCGAACGGCACGTGGCCCCCGCCATGACCGGCCTCGTCTTCACGGGCGCGGCCGTGGCCTGGGCCGCCTCGTCCTGGGTGCAGGGCCACTGGCTGGCGGACCAGCCACGCGACCGGCTGGTGGCGGCCGGCGCGCTGGTCATGGCACTCGCGGTGGCGCTGGCAGTGGTCGGCACGACCCCCTCGGTGCCGTCGCCGGTCGTCGCGTCGTCGATGGTCGTGGCGGCGGTGGGCATGGGCCTGCTCTCCCCGTCGCTCACGCTGCTCTCCCTGGCCCACAGCGCGGCGGACCGCCAGGGCTATGCGAGCGGCGCGATGCAGACCAGCCAGAACCTGGGCCAGATAGCGGTACTGGGCCTGGCCTCGGCGGTGTTCAACGCGGGTCTGGCGCTGGGCTCGGGCGAAGAGGCGGGCTACGGCGCGGCGTTGGGCCTGCTGCTGGTTCCGGTCTTCCTGGCGGCGCTGCTGGCGGTTCGTACGCGTACGGAAGAGACCCGGCCGCCCGGCGTGTGACGCAGGGCACTTCCATCCGCGTCACATCTCCCTGCTGCGATCCGTCAGTGCTGTGTAGCCAAGCGGAACGACAGACAACAGAGGAGCCCGCCATGGAAGCCCGCCTGAACGCCTTTGCCAACCCGGTCGCGTCGAAGTTCCTGAGGTACATCAACTCGGCAGGGAAGGTCGTCTCCGACTCGACGCTGCCGGCGGCGACGGAGGAGCTGGTGAAGATCCGCGCCAGCCAGATCAACGGCTGCGGATTCTGCCTCGACATGCACACCAAAGACGCGGCACACGCGGGGGAGAACTCCACGCGCCTCAACCTGATCGCGGCCTGGCGCGAGGCGAAGGTCTTCACGGACGCCGAACGCGCCGCCCTGGAGCTGACGGAGCAGGGCACCCGCATCGCGGACGCGGGCGGCGTATCCGACGAGGTGTGGGCGAACGCGGCCAAGTACCACGACGAGGACCAACTGGCCGCTCTGGTCGCGCTGATCGCCGTCATCAACGCCTACAACCGCATGAACGTGATCATCCAGCAGCCCGCGGGCGACTACCGGCCCGGCATGTTCGGCTGACGAGAGAGGACGGACGACGACGATGCCTACGCAACGTGAAACGGACGAAGCCGCGATCCGGCGGCAGATCGACAGGATCGTCGAAGGGATCCATGCCAAGGATTTGAAGGCCCTGGAGCAGGTCTACGCAACGGACGTCGTGTCCTTCGACGTTCAGCCGCCACTGCAACACGTCGGGGTGGAGGCGAAGCTGAAGAACTGGGCGGAGGCTTTCGCCTTCTTCGAGGAAGTGTCGTACGAGACACGGGAGTTGACGATCACCGCAGGCGACGACGTGGCCTTCGCCCACTGCTTCGGCCGGCTCAGCGGCACGCTGGGGGGCGGCCTCACGACGGCCGGCATGTGGGTCCGGGCCACGTTCTGCTTCCGCAAGTCCGACGACGGCGACTGGCTGGTCGCCCACGACCAGGTCTCGGTGCCGTTCGACGTACGCACCGGCATGGGCGTGGCCGACCTCGAACCCTGAAGTCGAGGTCAGTCCGGGATCATCCCGAGGACGAGTGCCCGGTGCGCGGGCTGGAGGCCTTCGGGGAGGTCCTCCGGTGTGCACCAGCGTGCTTCGAGGATTTCGAACGGGTCGAGCTTCATCCGGCCGCCGACGAGCCGTGCCTCGTACGCCACTTCGGCACGCAGCTTGTAGCCGGTCTTCAGGTGGACGAGTCGGCCGGGCTCCACGTCGAGTCCGGTCTCCTCGCGGACTTCGCGTACGACGGTCTGCTCCCACGTCTCGCCCTTGACCGCATATCCGGTCGGGAGTCCCCAGTCGCGGTTCTCCGGCCACATCCGGTTCTTGAGGAGCAGGTAACGCCCCTGGTCGTCACGGACGATGCCCGTCACGCCGATCATGAACTTCGCGTGCGCGAGCCACATCACCCGCCACTGCCAGGAACCGCGCAGACCGCGCCACACCTTCGCGATCAACCGCTTCATCATGCCCCTCCTGGTGCGACAGGGCGTCGCCGGTGCCCATGCCGCGAGCGTAGGCCACGCGGATGCCGGGGATCAGGGCGGCCACCTTTTCGAGCTGGTCGCGCTGGTCCCTCAGGTCCAGGGCGCCCAGGCGGATGACGAGGTGCCGTGCGCCTGCGGTGACGTACCGGGACAGGTGCTCCAGGACCTCGCTGCCCGAGCCGGTGACGACCGCCTGGATCTTCTCCAGGTCCTCCAGGGGCACGCCGTACATGGCTTGCGCGTAGTCGCCGAGAGCTCGGCGGCCGCTTTGGGCGTCGTCGTCTATCCGCACCGAGATGAACAGTGCGGGGGTGATGCCCTCGGGCGCACGGCCCGCGTCGGCTGCCGCCCTGTGGACTTCGTGGAGGCCGGACTCGTAGTCGGCGGGGGCGGGCGGATAGGGCAGCCAGCCGTCGTACAGGCGGCCGGTGCGCTTCAGCGCTGCGGGAGTTGCCCCGGCGAGCCAGATGGGCGGGCCGCCGGGGCGGTGCGGCATCGTCGCCGGTGGGATGGCGTCGTACGTGAGGATCTCGCCGTGGTACGAGTCCGCGCCGGCCCACAGGGCCCGCCACAGCGCGACCGTCTCGTCCAGGCGGGCGAAGCGGCGTTCCCAGGGGACGTCGGACAGCGCGTACAGGGGGCGGCCGAAGCGCCCGGGGAAGCCTGCGCCGACGGTCACGGCGAGTCGGCCGCCCGACAGCAGGTCGATCGAGGCCAGGGACTGTGCGGCCTGGATCGGCGTGCGCAGGAAGGGCATGAGCGCTCCCGTTCCCAGCGTCACGGTCTCGGTCGCCGGGGCGAGCGCGGCCAGCATGGTCAGGGGCTCGATGCGCGGGCTGAGCAGGGAGTCGTTGACGAAGAGCGAGGAGAAGCCCGAGCTTTCGGCATGTCGGCCGAACGCGACCAACTCGCGTGCGTCGGAGCGCCATTGGGCGGTTGCGGTCGGGAGGAGTACGCCGATATCCATGCCGACGATGCTGGCGATCCGTGGCCGTAGGAACAATTCCCTGGAGGGAATGGCCGGGAGGCCTCCTCCGCCGTTACAACTGTCCCGTGGACTTCCCCCGTGCCCTGCGCGACCGCCGTACCCGCAGCCATCTCAGCCAGCTCGACCTGGCGCTGAGGGCGGGCACGACGCAACGCCACCTCAGCTTCATCGAATCCGGCAGGTCGGCTCCCGGCCGGCACATGGTCGTACGCCTGGCCGAGTCGCTGGAGCTGCCGCTGCGGGAGCGCAACGAGCTGTTGCTGTCGGCGGGTTACGCACCCGCCTATCCCGAGACTTCGCTCGACGGACCCGAACTGGCGCCGGTGCGCGCAGCGATCGACCACATCCTGCGCGGGCACCTGCCGTACCCCGCAGTGGTCGTCGACCGGGGCGGTGACCTGATCGCCGCGAACGACGCCTTCGGGCTGATCACCGAGGGCGCGGCCCCCGAACTGGTCGGCCCCGGCAAGAACGTCTACCGCCTCGCGCTGCACCCCGACGGCGTGGCTCCGCGCATCCACAACCTCGCGGAATGGGCGCGGCACATCCTTGCTCGTCTTGGTCACCTCCCGGAGCTACGGGATGAACTCACGGAGTACATCCCTGAGTTGGAACCGTCGGCCGGGCAGCTGGGCTTCGCGGTACCGCTCCGCCTGCGGTCGTCCCACGGTGAGCTGCACCTGATGACGACGGTGACGACCTTCGCCACCGCCGTCGACGTGACGCTCGCGGAGCTGAAACTGGAGGCGTTCCTGCCGGCCGACCCGGCGACGACTGCGGCGCTTGCGGCGGCCGCCGCCGCCGCTCAGCCTCCCGGGAACATGTAGTCGGCCCTGATCCGGCCGAGGTCGTCGAGCACCAGGATCTCCAGGCCCCCGCCGACCACTTCGCCGGTTTCGACGGACACCGTCTCCCAGTGGAACTTGACCACGTCATGGAGGCGTACGGCATCGGCGCGCGGCCGGAAGGTGAACTCCTCCTTCGCGACGAACTGCTCGTAACTGCGGGTCACCCGGGTCTCGATGGCGTCGTACCCCTTGGCTTCCAGGGTGGTGTGGTCGAAGCCGATTCCCGAGGCGGCCTCGCGGATCTCCACGGGCGGCTCAACGAAGTGAGTGCCGTCCTCGGCCCAGAGATGTTCGATGGCGGCGCGGCGTTCGGTGGCATCCGAGGCCATCCACTGGGCGACGTAGCGGTCGGCCAGATCTTGAGCGTCGATCGTGATCATGCGGGGATCTCCTTGCCCGGTGGGTCGCTTCGGACAGGATCCTGCGGCCCACGGGACAGGCGGACAATTCCCTGCGGGGAATGGGAGGGGTGGAGGCGTGGCTCGCGGCTAGCCCGTCACCAGACCGACGAATGAGGTCCATGCGGCGCCCGAGATCACGAGGGCGGGGCCGTGGGGGTTCTTACTGTCGCGTACGGGGACCAGGGCGGGGGAGGAGGCGTCGTTCACTTCGAGGCAGTCGCCGCTGTCGCCGCCGCTGTACGTGGACTTGCGCCAGGAGGCCAGGGCTTCGCTGATCTCCACGCAGTTGCCGCTCTCGCCGCCGCTGTAGCTGGACTTGCGCCACATCGGCAGGGCGGAGGCGTTCGGGACCCTGATGGGCTGCTGCTCACTCCTGCTGGTGTTCATGCTCGTAATCCTCTGCAATGGAACGGATCAACGCCAGGGAATCGCTGTGCGACATGGCGTCGCCCATGGCGTGATCGTAGTCCGTTTGGCAGGCCCGTACGACGGGTGCGACTTCCAGCAACTTGCCGGTTTTCAGGCCCTCTACGTACGCAACGGGCGGCTGGTCCTCGAACCACATCAGTGAGACAAGGCCCTCCAAGAGTGCATGAAAGCCTGCTGAGAACGGTAGTACGTGCACGCGAATGCGATGGCTCTCACCCAGCTTCACGATGTGACAGAGCTGTTGGCACATCACGGCCGGGCCACCTACCGGGCGGCGCAGAACGGCCTCGTCGAACAGCGCCCAGACCAGCGGATTATGGAAGTTGTCCAGAATCCGGGCCCGTTTGATGCGTGTGACAAGGAGCCTGTCAAGCTCCTCGGGTGTCCGGGGTGGGTGGCCGGAGGCAAGCACAGCGCGTGCGTAAGCCTCTGTCTGGAGCAGTCCGGGAACGAGCTTGGGCCCGTAGACCCTGATCGCAGTCGCCTCCTCCTCCAGCTCCAAGGCCTCCTTGAAGTGCTCAGCGACCGCCCCCTCGCCCTTCGTAGGCAGAAACGTTTCGAACACCCCACCCGTGACCAGCACCTGGTCCAGTCGCCGCGCATCGTCCAGCGAAGGCCGCCGCCTCCCCGCCTCGATGTGCGCGATATGCGTACGCGACATGATCGCCAGCACGCTCAGCTCCTCCTGCGTGAGGCCCGCCGCCTCGCGTCGGCGGCGCAGCTCCTCGCCGTAGCTCGTGCGCGATCCAGGGTTGTCCTCGATTGCCATACGCAACTCCCGTATGTGCCAATGCGCTTGTCACACGCGAACCTCTGGCGAGCGTACCTGCGGCGACCCCACTCTGTGACTGGTTCCACACGCAGAGCGAGAGGTAGTGCGATGGCAACGCCGTACGGCGAAGGGGCGTACGTCGCCCACGCCGACACCGAGGTCTACGGACCCGGCAAGGTCCTGGGCGTCGAGGGCGAATGGCGCCGCGTGCGCTTCGTCCACTTCGTGGCGACGATCGCGGCGCGCAGCCTTCGGCCGGCCTCTCCGGAAGAGGAAGAAGAGGTACGGGAATGGCTGAAGCGGAAAGCGGCGCGGTACGGGGGCCGGTGGTGAGGCGGTCCTCGTGGATCACGCTGCGCGTGTCGCGGGACGGCGGCCGGACGTGGGGTCCGAAGCGGACGTACGAGCCGGATCCCGTACCCGATCCGGGACTTGAGCCTCCCGCAGCCGATTACGCGAAGTGACCGTGCGACTACAGGAGTTGCTGTACGGTGATCGCGACAACTTGCCTCGGTCTGTACATGAGGCGGCCCTCCACGCTGGTTCGCACCCAGCGGAGAGGGCCTTCATCACCAGTGGTCGGAGGCCACCGAAAATGCTTCGTCATGCTATCTCGCCTGCCCGTAACTTCACGCAGGTCCTTAACGAACTGATCCGGCACCCTCGCCTCAACTCGGACGCATTCCGACTCCTGAGCTGGCAGCTCTCGCTCCCGGCCCACGCCAAGGAATCCCTCTCGAAGTCAGCCGAACGGGCCGGGATCAAGAAGTGCGCGTTCCTCAAGGCCAAGCGGCAGCTGAAGGACGAGGGCTACCTCCACGAGTGGCGCGAGCAGGGGCTTCGCGGACTCTGGAAGACCCAACAGCTGGTCTCCAGCGTGCCGTTGACGCCTGCCGAAGCCGCCGCGGCCCGTGCCGCGCTGGATCCGGCGGTCGGTACTCCGGCCGTCGGTGATCCGGCTGGTCGGGTCGGCGGCCGTCATCCAGGAAAACACCGTGAGGAAAACACCTCCATCCATCGGGAGGCGGAGCCGCCCGAGCCCGCCCCCGAGCCGCAGCCCGACCCCGCGCCCGAGCTGCGACCCCCGTCGGATGTGGGACTTCAACTCGCCTACGCGCTGCATTACTTGGACCGCCGCCTGGTCATCCCTCAGGTGATGTTCCCCCGCCTCGCCCACCTCGCCGACCGATGGCTCGCGGCCGGGCACACGACGCACGACATCCGCGAACACATCCGCCGCTGCCTGCCCGCCAATGGCGGACAGATCCATCGCCCCGGCGGCCTCATGGTCCACATCCTGCGCAACATGCCGCCCACCTGGGCATCGCAACCCCGCGTCGTCCCGCGCGTCTTCCGGATGCGCGAATGCGAGGGCGAGCACACGCAGGCGCTGATCTTCATGCCGATGGGAGACGAGGAGTACTGCCGGGACTGCCAGGACGTCCGTATGGGCGCGGGGGCAGTCCTCACCAGCCTCTGAACACCTGCTTGGCCACCTGCTCGCGGGCCTCGGTCAGTTCCCCGTCGATCGCGTCCTGCTGCGCCGCGTCGACGACGATTCCGGCGTCCACCGGGGTGCCCGCGAGGAGCGCGGTGCGGCGCAGGTGGGTCGGGGGATGCGTGGAGTCGACGCTGTGGCCGCGCAGGATGCTGACGCGGCGCTGGCGCTCGTACTCGCTCTGCGGGACCGAGTGCACTTCGGTCGCGAGCCGATCCCACAGGCCGACCCAGGGGTCTCTTCTTGTGGGCGATGAACTGCGCTTGATCTGACCTGAGTTGAACTCGCGCTGCAGCAGCACCGATGCGGATTCGCCGACCAGGAGCCGATCCATGAGGCCCGTGGCGGCTTCGGTGGAACCGGCCCGTGCCGCGAAGGTATCGGCCAGATACTCGCCGCGTTGGGTGGCCCGAAGTGTGAGCCGGTCGAGCAGCAGCATGACGCCATGGACCGTGCAGAAGGGCAGCACGTAGAGAAGGTTCAGGATGTACTCGACAGGCTCGGGTCTGGGGACGGGGTGCAGGACATAGCGCCAAGTGACCAGTGAGCGCAGGGCGTTGCTGATGACCACGCCGTGGCGCGTGTCCCCGTTGGCGTAGTGGCCGAGCTCATGACCGAGGAGGGCCACCCGCTCCTGCGGGGACAGGATCTCCCACAGCCCGAGCCCGATGGTCAGGAGGCGCCGCTGCTTCATCCCGTACGCGCTCACGCCCGCGTTGACCTCGGGCGTGATGGCGATGGCATCCACCCCGGTGGTGCCGACGAGCACGGCGATCTCGTCGATCAGGGCGAAGAGTCGCGGCGCATCACCGCGCCGCAACAGCACCCCGTCATCGGGAAGTTTCCGGAAGCGCGGCCGCAGCACCCAGGCCGGGAAGAGACAGAAAGCCCCGACCACGGGAAGCGCACTGCCCCAGCCGACCACCACGAGCAGCACTCCGGCGACGATCAGCGCGAGCGTGACGCCGTGGACCGCCAGCGCGATGGCATACGCGAGCACCCCCGCCGTGTCGCTCCGGGGCTTCAGCGGATTGCCGTCCCCGCCCGCCGCCGCCTCGATCTCCGCCAGCAGCCGCTCCCCGTGCCGGGCGGCCGCCGCGCGCCGTCTTCGCTCCAGCCGGCCCGGCTCCTCCTCTTCGGGATCCGGGTCCACATTCCAGTCGCACGCGGCGCACCACGCGACGTACCGCCGGTCCGCCAGGATCTCCGCACCGCACTGCGGACACGGCTGCACGGTCTGTTCCATGGTGCTCTGCACCTGCGAGGCCCCCCTCGTTCCAAGGCCTCTCCCCAGAGGCCGTTCTGTTGTACGACGCGTTCCGATGTCACTCGGCTCGCGCGTCGGCGCCGCAGCGTAACCCGTGAATCCGTTTCCTGGATTGCCGATGGGCGGGCGGCGGACATCGGCGCCCCCTAGGGTGTGCCTCGGCGCGGCAGGCGGGGGCGCGGCCGGTCCGTCGTACCCTCCCGCCTGTTCTAGGGGGAACGCATGAAGCTCAAGGGCTCGGGCCTGCGCGTCTGGCTCCTCGTCGCGCTGCTCGCCACTGGGTGCTCCGCCGGCGGGAAGGCGGCGGATCCGCCGCCGGTCCCGCGTGCCTCGTCGTCGCGTACGGCTTCGGCCACGCAGCACCACACGTCGCAGCCGACCCGGACCCCGACCGCGACGCGCACCCCGCCCTCGGCCACCCCCTCACCAGAGATGTCCGCTTCTGTCCCCGCCCCGGCCGTCGCCGCCGTCGTCTCGCAGATCGGCGACCGTCAGTGGGCCCGCATCGTGGCCGCGGGGGCCTGGCGCCCGGAGTGCCCTGTGGGCCGCGCCGGTCTGCGCCGCGTCGAGCTCAACCACTGGGGGTTCGACGGCGCGGTGCATCGCGGTTCCCTCGTCGTACGCGACGACGTCGCGGCCAGCGTCGTCCGCGTCTTCACCGAGCTGTTCGAGAAGCGCTTCCCGATCCGGCGGATGGAACCGATCGAGGCGTACGGCGGGGACGACGCGGCGTCCATGCGCGCCGACAACTCCTCGGCGTTCAACTGCCGCAAGCAGGCCCAGGCCAACGCCTCGGCGGCGAAGTCGCCGCACGGGAACGGGCGTGCCGTCGACATCAACCCGATGGAGAACCCCTGGACGGACCAGCGGTGCAAGTGCTGGCAGCCCAGCGCGAAGTACAGCGGCCGCACGCCGGGCCTCGGCAAGATCCTGAAGGGCGGACCGGTCTGGCGGGCCTTCACCGCCGAGGGCTGGATCTGGCAGGACATCTCCACCGCGGACTACCAGCACTTCGACACCGGTTTCCCCTCGCGGCCGCTCGGCTAGGAGCTCCCTAGCCGGCCATGGCGTGGACTGCTGCTGTAGCGGTCTGTTCTATGAGTGATATGCCTGCCTCGCGGGTGAGTTGACTGTCTGTCAGGACGACTACGAGCATGGAGTGACCGCCGTACTCCACCACGCCCATGCTGTTGACCACCCAGAGTTTCGTCGTCTCTCTGGACAGCCATCCGTTCTTCAGAACCGGTGTGACGGTGGGTGAACTCGCCGCGCCCACACCCCAGTTCTGTCCCGCTATGACGTCGCTCATCAAGGACCGCATATACGAACGGGATCCGGCGGTCAGCGGCGATTTCGCCGTGAAGACGGACTTGAGGAGAGCGATCTGGTCGGGGGCCGTCGTCTGGGTCAGCCCCCACGCACCCCGCTGGCCCGCGTGCGCCGCGCTGATTCCGAGGCGCGCATTGGCCGCGTCCAGGCCTTGGCGTCTGCCGATGCCGATCCAGAGCTCCTGACCCGCGTCGTTGTCGCTGAGGCGGATCATGGCGGAGGCGAGTTGGCGCTGTTCTGCCGTGAGTTCGTCTCCGCGGTCCTGCGCCTGCAGCAGCAGTGCGGCCAGGATGTCGACCTTGATGATGCTGGCGCAGGTGAAGTCCGCCGTGAACGCGCCATGGGTGAAGGAGCGGCCGGACGTGAGGTCCTCCACGGCGAGTGCGTAGCGGCCGGTGTACGGCCCGAGCGCGTCGAGTGCCGAGCGTGCGGTCTCCTCGGGGCCCGCTCCGGGGGTCGCGGTATGGGAAGGGACGGGCGTTGCGGAAGGCGTGGGCGTCGGCAGGGGGACCGGTGGCTTTGGCGGCCGTGACTGCGCGGCGGACGCGGTGGCGTGATCCGCGGAGGACGGCAGGAGCGCGGCGGCTGTCACCATCACGCCCAGGAGCAGTAGCAGGAGCACGGCTATCCGGGACTTCATGCAGGGCTCTCGCTTTCGGGGGCCGGCGCCGGGGGGCGCGCCGGGGCCGGGGGCGCCGCCGCGCTGCCGGCGTCTCCGGCCCGGATCGTCATGCGGTGGCGCCTGGTTGAGGGACAGAGGTCCAGGTCGCGCATTCCGCCAGCGGGGGAAGCTCCGGCACCTTCAACACGTAACTGGTGGTCCCTCTGCGCTTGCTGGGATCCTTGGTGAAGCCGCCCTTCATGTACGTGACAAGGAGCGCGTCGCCATTGGACAGAGTGGTGCCGTACTCCGGAGTCAGAGTGGTACGGGAGTGGCTTCTGAGGTCCGCGGCCCAGATGGCTTTCCCGCCGACCCAGGTGATGAGGTCACCGGCCAGCTCCATCTGGTCGATGTTCTCTCCCTCCGCGGCCTTGGCGATGGTCGCGGACTCCTTCCAGCCCGGCTTCCAGGCGTACAGCGTCGAGTACTCGGCATCGACCCAGGCCCAGGTCGAGCCGTCGCTGGTGACGTACGCGCTGCCGCGGACTGCCGCGACGACCGGTGGGAGCTGTGCGGGCTTGCCGGTACGGATGGACACGGCCTTGAGGAACACGGGGGCCTTGGCGCTGGATGCCTCGCGCCAACCGAGCAGGTCCCCCGCGAGGAATACCGGGCTGACCTGTCCGGTATGTACGACCGAGTCCTTACGGCCGGCCAGGTCGAAGAGGTGAATCTCCTTCTTCCCGCCCTTGGCCCCCTCCGTCCACGCGGCCTTTCCGTCTTTGACGTAGGCGAAGAGGAACGGGCCGGGGATCGATTTGTCATGTCGGGCCAGCTTGAACGGAGCGTTGTCGGCGGTCGAATCCCAGGCGTAGATTTCCCAGTCGTTCATATTCTCGGCATCGTAATCGACCTCGAATATGAGCCAGCGGCCGTCGAAGCGCATGCTGCCGTATTGAAGTTTCTTCCCGCCCGCCATCGGGTTCAAGCTGTGGACGACATGTCGGGATCGCCCGCCGCTTTCCAGCCTGACGAGTTCGTTTCTCCCTTTTCGGGCATCTACGGCGAATATGGTGTCACCGCTCGAATTCACCGCCGTACCCCGCCGGTCGAGGCCGGCGCTGGACTGGTATTGACGCTTTGCTTCTGCGTCCGCCCAGGCGCCCGGCCGTTTGACCTGGCAGAAGTCGCCGGACTTCTTGACCGGCGGACCCGTGGGCCGACGGCTCGCCGTCGGCGGACCGGACGGCGTTGCGGACGGGCTTGCCTTCGTCGACGCCGCCCCGTCATGGGTACCGCCCGACGCCGACGTGCACCCGAAGGTGCACGCCAGCGCCAGACAGACCACACCGAGGGCTAGGCGCCTACCACTGGTAGCCACGACCACCCATCATCGTCACCAGCTTGTCCGACCCCACCGGCGAGTTGGCCGGGACCCCGGACCACACGCTGGTCGCCGGGTCCTGGACCTGGCTGTAGGTGCCGCTCTCCTTGTATCCACGGATGTTGACCCAGTGGAAGATCTCCTTGTTCGGGTGCCCCGCGAGGTGGGGGCCGCCGACGACCTCCCAGACGTTGCCCGCGAGGCTGTCCTTCGTGGTGGCGATGTCGGTCTTCATACGGGACTTGTAGGTGCTCTTGTCCGCCGCGCTCGGGCTGTAGGCCAGGAACGCGCCCGCGTAGGCAGGGGTGCCGTAGTACTTGAGCGCGCTGAGCATCGCGTCCCAGCTGGTCCCCCCGTTGTTCGGGGAGATGCCGAACCTGCTGGCCAGAGTCGCCTGGCTGACGTTCGCGCCCTGGTGCAGAAGGGTCATGCGTGCCGTGGCCGGCCCGCAGTAGTTGTTGTACGCCTGAGCGACGTGGTTGTCGGTGAGGTAGGCGCTGGTGGGCACTGCGGCCAGCGCCGAGGTGCCGCCACCGAGGCCGAGCGCACTGTCCTTCGCCGCTGACTCGGATCTCGCCTTGCTGATATCCGCCGAGCTGAACGGCGCTGGGTCGTTTGCCGCTTTTATTGCCCCGACATCCGTGTTGGAAAGGGGCCCGGCGGCGGTCGACGTGTCCGCCGCCAGGGCGGATCCAGAGGCAATTGTTCCGGCCATGAATACGCTGGCCGCCAGAACGGCGACAGTACGCGTGGTGGTGCTCATATTTTCACTCCCCGTATTTCAGGGCCACGTGATTCGCGGCCTCACGGGTGGTGAATCTACTGTCAACGGAGTGATCAACTCTGTTTCTCACAGAAGGGGAAGTGGAGGACCTGGATCCACCTCAACCGAACCTCAAGTTAAGGCTACATAAAGTTACCGAGGGGCGAAATTGTCGAGCGGGGGAATGATTTGCGACCACGCTATGTGGTGGCTGTGTGTCCCAAGTCACACGTGGTGCAGGTGGTGTGAAACTTTCAACTACTGCTATGTGCAAGGGAGTTGAGTGCCCGGGGGCGTGCAGGCAGACGCGCCCCCGGGTCCGTAGTTCCTGTCGCTCGATTTCGCTGGGACCGTTGCTGACCGTTACGGCGTGCAGGTGGCAGCCCTTGTGACCAGGCGGCGGTGCGGGCCCAGCAGGTCCACGTCCCAGTAGCTGTCGTCGTAGCCGATGCCGATCGCCACCGGGTCCTTGCTCATGAGGACCTTGTAGAAGCCGTTGTGCGGGTCCGGGTCGGTCGCCATGTCGGTGAAGTAGCCGTCGTGGCGGTAGCCCGAGAACATGTACTCGGAGACGTAGGGGGAGTAGAGGCCCGCGTCGTTGAGACGGTCGCGCAGGTCGCGGCCGTCGCTGCCGACCGAAGTGAGGCTGTCCGTACGGGACATGTCCTTCGCGTGGGCGCGCGCCACCTCGCTCGCGCGGTCGGAGATGCGCAGTGCGGGCAGGTGCTTTGTGGCGCGCTCCTTGTTCATCTCGCACACGATGCGGTCGACATCGGGGTAGTACGCGCGGGCGGCCGACGCCTGGGCGGGCAGGACCTGGGCGGGCAGGAGGAGAAGGAGACCGGCGCCCGCAGCCATCACGGCTGCCCTGACAACACGCTTCACGTGGAACCTTCCAGGGAGTTCAGCGCACCGGGTCGCGGTCGACCCGGTGATCGCCGCCACTGTGCCCGTGCCGGGCTCCTGGACCGGTGGTGACATTCCGCGCCTCACTCGCACGAGTGCGAAAGAGGTGTGGCGGGGGTGTTTCAGCGCCGTGCGGCCCAGATCATGCGCTCGGTGCGGACCGTCAGGTCGTCGCGGCGCAGGATGCTGCGGGGGCTCTCGGTGTCGAGCAACTGGTCGTAGGCGGCGAGGTCTTCGGGCGACAGCAGCTCGGCGACTCCGCCGCGCATACGCGTCAGGCCGCTGAGCGCGTAGCGGCCGATGGCCTCGGTGTGGGGCGCTCCGATGTTCACGGTGATGGTGCGTTCGCCCTCGACGGCGAAGCCGGCGGCGGTCAGCTTGGGGCCCCAGTCGGCGCCCCGGTGGGGCATTTTCTCGGCGTGGTGGCGGTCGAGCGCGGCATGGGCGCGGTCTTCGAGGCCGGGGCGTTCCGCCGGGGCGTCCTCGGGGAGGAAGCGCGGGAAGCCCGCGAGTTCCACGACGGCGAACAGGCCGCCGGGGGCGAGCGTTTCGTGGACCTGGCGCAGGGTGCGGTCGGGGTCGGCCATGTGGTGCATGGAGGCCGAGGCCCACACCAGGTCGGGGGTGCCGAGGTCGGGCCAGTCCGGTCCGTCGAGGTCGGCCTGGACGGTACGTACGCGATCCGCGAGCCCTGCCGCCTCGGCCTTCTCGCGCAGGCGGTCCAGGTGGGCGGTCGAGGTGTCGACGGCGGTGACCTCGGCGTCGGGGAAGCGCGCGAGCAGGGCGAGGGTGCCGGCTCCGGTTCCGCTGCCCAGGTCGACGATGTGGCGGGGAGCGGCCGTGACCGGCAGCCAGGCGGTGATGGAGGCGGTGTGCTCGGCGAGCACCTCGGCGTCGAGGTCGAGGAGCTCGGCCTGGTCGTGGGAGTCGTCGTGGTTGTGGTTGTGGTCGTGGGCGTGAGTGTGGGCGTGGGCCTCGTGCGGTGCGTGCGTCATGGCTCCCACGCTAAGAGGTCCCTGGGCCTGCGGCCCGGTCGCTTTCCGGAAGCGCAAGAAGGTCGGCTTCCCGGCTGCCGTACGCGCAAGAAGCGAGGTCAGGGAGGGTCAGCAGGGGTCAGGGCGTCTCGTTGGCGGCGCTCGGCTGGTGGCTGCGGCGGGCGTCGCGGTCGAAGATCCCCAGGATCTCGCACGGTCCGCCCTCGGCGCCGATGGCATGTGGAAGCATCGTCGGGAACTCGGCGGCCTGGTTGGTCTCCACCCGCAGGCGCCGGTTGCCCAGCAGCAGAACAGCCGTGCCGGAGAGCACGACGAGCCACTCGCGGCCCGGGTGGGCGCGCATCAGCGAGGGGTTGTCCGGCGGCGGGTTCGTCATGCGCTGGCGGATGACCGCCATGCCAGGGTCCGCCCGCACGCCCCAGCGCATCCGCTGATGGGTGACGTCGATCTCCGGGCTGGAGATGACGTCGTCCGTGCCCGTCTCGACCAGCTGGTCGAGGGTGGTGTCCATGGCGCGCGCGAGGGTGACGAGCTGGTCCAGGGCGAGGCGGCGCTGACCGTTCTCGATCCGGCTGAGCGTGGAGGGGCTGATCAGGGCGCGTCCGGCCAGCTCGTCCAGGGACCAGCCCTGCGCCAGGCGCAGGGCGCGGATCCGTTTGCGTACGAGGCTGTCGAGATCTCCGTCGTCTTGCGTCATGGGCATCAGGCTATGCCGTACGCGCAAATGTTGCTTGCGGTCCGGCGTGGCGGCTCCGGGGGGCTGGATAGGTTGCGCTCCAGGCCTTTGAGCTAAAGGGAGACATAGTGACTGTGGGACGCAGAATTTTCCTCGGTGGGTTCACTGCGGGAGCCGTGACCCTGGCGGGGGCCGGTGAAGCTGTGGCAGACACACAGCAGGCGGCCGGTGCGGCCGGTGACCCGACCGTGTTCGACGGGGAGGTCGTCGCAGACGGCTTCCGCGTGGACTCGGACACGGAAGCGGCCTTCCTCAAGACCACGTCGGCGACTGAGCACGCGGTGACGATCTATCAGGCCGGGACCTCGGGCCAAGGAGTGGCACTCAACGTCATATCCGACAACCCCCAGACCTCGGCGATCTACCTCACGGGCCATGAGATCGACCGCGGCACGCTGAAGATCGCGCACGTGGGCCGAGCGGACGGCGCGGACAAGGGCGCCTCCGCGCTGTCCATCGATCTTCAGACGACAGGCACCGCGTCGCAGGGCATCTTCGTCACCGCGACCCAGGGCCCCACATCGGGCAACCTGGTCACGTTGAGGAACAACGCGGGACGGGACGACTTCGTCGTGAAAGGCAGCGGCCGCATCGGAGTCGGGATCGAGTTGGGGGCCAACCCCTGGGCTCAGGTACACGTGGTGCAGGGATCGGCTCCGGCCGGAGTGATGGTCGAGGGCACCGTACGCGTGGGCAACGCGGCCACCGTCCCCACCGCCGTCGACTCCAAGGGCGGGGGCACCCTCTACGCGAAGGACGGCGCACTGTGGTGGCGTGGATCGGGCGGCACCGTGACCCGGATCGCCTCGGCCTGATGACACCGGACGACGGGAGCGCACCGTGCAACTGACCCCCGACCAGCTCGTCTCGGAGTTTCGTGACGCCGTGATGGAGCTGTACTTCGCCCGCAAACGCATCGCGGCCCTGGAAGCCGAGAACATGGCGCTGCGAGCAGAACTCCATCAGGCGGAACCCACCGCTACCGATTGATCGCCAACGCCAACGCCAACGCCACCACCGGACGCGCAGTGTCACGTTCCGGTCCGCGTCGCGTCCCGTGCCGACACCTGTTCCATGAGGGCCTCCACCACCGTCCTGACCTGCGGGTGGTCGCGGCGGTGGATCGTGGCGACGCCCAGGTGTCTGGCCGGGGCCGGCGGGGTGATCGGGACGGTGCGCAGGCCGGCGATGGGCGGGGTCTGTGCGATGGAGGGGATGAGGGAGATCCCCAGGCCCGCGGCGACGAGGGTGCGGGCGAAGAAGTAGTCGGTCGTCGTGCCGCGCAACTCCGGTACGAAGCCCGCGCGTTCGGCGTATCGCCGCAGATAGCCCTCGGTCTTCATGCAGCCGAGTACCCAGGGTTCGGCGGCCAGTTGGGCGATGTTGAGCGTCTCGCGGCCGGCCAGGGGATGCGCCTCGGGCAGGACGACGTGCAGCGGGTCCTCCATGAGCGGGGTCCATGCCAGGCTGGAGTTCGGACCCTGCTCACCGGGCAGCGGGCCGTCGAAGTGGTACGCGAGGGCCAGGTCCACGGCGCCCTGGCGCACCAGCGGCAGGCTCTCCTCGGGCTCGGCCTCCCGTACGTGGACCACGGTGCCGGGATGGTCCGCGGCGAGGCGGTCGAGCGCGGCGGGCAGCAGCAGCCGGCCGCCGCTGGTGAAGGTGGCGACGGTGATCTGGGTGCGGCCGGTGCCGAGCCGGTCGACCTGCTGCCTGGCGTGCTCCAGCTCCGCCGCGACCGACTCGGCGGCCCCGACCATGATCTGGCCGGCCGGGGTGAGCGTGACGCCTCGGGTGCTGCGCGCCACCACCTGGGTGCCGAGGCTGCGCTCCAGGGCGGCGACGTGCTGGGAGACGGCCGAGGCGGTGAGGTGCAGGGCAGCAGCTGCCCGGTTGAAACTGCCGTGCTCCGCCACTGCCCGCAGGACACGGAGCCGCTGCACATCGATCAACAGTTTTCCTTACAACGCATCCAGCAAGTAGGCACTTCTGCTGTGGACTGTAGGTGCCCAGGATGAGGGCATGCAAAAGCTTCAAGGGTTTCAGAAGGTCGCCGTCATCGGCGGAAGCCGCTACTTCGGCAAGCTCCTGGTCCAGCGTCTGCACGCCGCCGGCCACCAGGTCACGGTGATCAACCGCGGCTCCACCCCGCCGCCCGCAGGCGTCGAACACCTCGTGGTGGACCGCAACGACGAGGCGGCGCTGACCGCGGTGCTCGGCTCCCGTACCTTCGACGTCGTCATCGACCAGGTCTGCTACACCCCCGTGCAGGCCGCCATCGCCGCCCGCGTCTTCGCCGCCCGCACCCGGCGCTACGTCATGACGTCCACCATCGAGGTCTACGACCCGGCGACCGCCGCGCTGCCCGCCGTCCCGCCCGGCGCACCGGTGCCGGAGTCGGCCGTGGACCCGGCGGCCTGGCTGGTGCGGCTGGATCTGCCCTGGCACGACGAGGCGTACCTGGAGGCGCACTACGCCGAAGGCAAGCGCCAGGCGGAGGCCGTCTTCGCGCAGCAGCCGCAGCACAGCGGCCGGCCCGGGTTCGCTTTCGTCTCCGTACGCAGCGCACATGTACTCGGGGGCGGGGCGGCGGAGTTCACCGGCCGGCTCGCGCACTACACCGGCCGCATCACCCAGGGAACGCCGATCGCCGTGCACGCCGAGGCGCTGCCCACGGTCTTCATCCACTACGAGGAACTCGCGGACCTGCTCCAGTGGGCGGCCACCGCCACCGATGCCACAGGACCGGTCAACGCCGCATCCGACGGCCCGCTCGACGTGCACGGCCTGGGTGCGGTGATTGCCGCGCAGACCGGGCGCGAGCCCGTGTACCGGGAGGTCGGGGCGGGCGAGGCGGCCTCGCCGTTCTCCTTCGACCGGCACTACGCCATGAGCAACTCCCGCGCGAAGGAGCTGGGTTACAGCTTCTCCCGCACCACGGACTGGCTTCCCGCCGCCGTGGCCGAGACCCTCGCCGCCTGAGGAGGCACACCATGCGGTACCGCACGATCGGGAACTTCACCGTCAGCGCGATCGGCCTGGGCGCCATGCCGCTGTCCATCGAGCACCGACCTGACGAAGAGCGCGCCGTCGCCACCGTCCACGCGGCCCTCGACGCCGGGGTCACGCTCATCGACACCGCCGACAGCTACCACTGGCACGCCGGCGAAAGCGGCCACAACGAACTCCTCATAGCCCGCGCCCTCGCCCGCTACGGCGGCGACACCTCCGGCGTCCTCGTCGCCACGAAGGGCGGTCGCGGGCGTCCGGGCGACGGGAGCTGGACCGTCGATGCCACTCCCGCACACCTCAAGCGCGCCGCCGAGGCGTCCCTGCGGCGGCTGGGCGTCGAGTCGATCGGCCTGTACCAGCTGCACAAGCCGGATCCGGCCGTCCCCTGGGCCGAATCCGTGGGCGCGCTGCGGGAGTTGATCGATTCCGGCACGATCCGTGCCGCCGGGATCTCCAATGTCACCGCTGACCAGATCCGGGAGGCGTACGAGATCCTCGGGGGCGGGCTGGTCTCCGTACAGAACCAGTACTCCCCGGCGGTGCGCGACGCCGAGCCCGCCGTGCGGCTGAGCACGGAACTGGGGCTGGCCTTCCTGCCCTGGAGCCCGCTGGGCGGCATCAGCCGCAGCTCCCTCGACGGGCCGTCCGGGCCGACCTCGGCGGACACGGCTTTCCACCGGATCGCGGCCGGGCGGGGCGTGAGCCCTCAACAGATCGCTCTGGCATGGCTGTTGGCGTGCTCCCCGGCAGTGATCCCGCTCCCGGGAGCAAGCCGTCCGGAATCGATCCGGGACTCTGCGGGGGCGGCCGATCTCGAACTGAGCGAGACGGAGAGGGAGCAGCTGGAAGGAGGACACTCACTCCTTTCCACTCTCAACGTATAGCTCACGGGGGGCCTTGCGGCAAGGCCCCCCGGGCCCCGCATAATCGGCGGCCGAGGCCAGTAGCTGCGAAAATGGGGACTTCATTCATGATTGACGTGATCGTGGTCGGTGGCGGACCGACCGGCTTGATGCTCGCCGGTGAACTGCGCCTGCACGGGGTGCAGGTGGTCGTACTGGAGAAGCTGACCGCGCCGACGGGGGAGACGCGCGGGCGCGGTCTGCACACGCGCAGCGTCGAGATGATGGACCAGCGGGGGCTGCTCGACCGGTTCCTCGCGGTCGGCGAGAAGTTCAAGGTCGGCGGATTCTTCGGCGGCATCCACAAGGAGTGGCCCGAGGGGCTCGACACCGCGCACCCGTACGGCATCTCCGCCCTGCAACCGGACACCGAGCGGCTGCTGCGCGAGCACGCGCTCGAAGGGGGCGCGGAGATCCGGGGCGGCTGCGAGGTGGTCGGCCTGAGCCAGGACGAGGACGGGGTGACGGCCGAACTCGCGGACGGCACACAGCTGCGCTCGCGCTATCTGGTCGGCTGCGACGGCGGGCGCAGCCTGGTCCGCAAGGAACTCGGCATCGCGTTCCCGGGCGAGCCCGCCACGGCCGAGACGCTGCTCGGCGACATGGAGATGACCGAGGACCAGGAGACGGTCGCCGCGGTCGTCGAGGAGGTCCGCAAGACGCACCTGCGGTTCGGCACGATCCCCAACGGCGACGGTACGTACCGCGTCATCGTGCCCGCCGAGGGCGTCTCCGAGGACCGTGGCGCCGCGCCGACCCTCGACGACTTCAAGGAGCGGCTGCGCGCGGTGGCGGGCACCGACTTCGGCGTGCACTCGCCGCGCTGGCTGTCGCGTTTCGGGGATGCCACCCGTCAGGCCGAGCAGTACCGGGCGGGCCGGGTGCTGCTGGCGGGCGACGCGGCGCACATCCACCCGCCGACGGGTGGGCAGGGGCTCAACCTCGGCGTGCAGGACGCGTTCAACCTGGGCTGGAAGCTGGCCGCGGCGGTCAACGGCTGGGCGCCGGAGGGCCTGTTGGACACGTATCACGCGGAACGGCACCCGGTGGGCGCGCGGGTGGTGGACAACACCCGTGCACAGATGACCCTGTTGGGGACGAGCGCGGGGGCGGCCGCCCTGCGGGATCTGCTCTCGAAGCTGATGGACTTCGACGAGGTGAACGAGTACATGACCGGAATGGTCTTCGCGCTCGACATCCGCTACGACTTCGGCGAGGGCCACGCACTGCTGGGCAGGCGCCTGCGGGACGTCGCGCTGAAGCAGGGACGGCTGTACGAGCGGATGCACTCGGGCCGGGGCCTGCTGCTCGACCGGACGGGCGCCCTCTCGGTGGAGGGCTGGGCGGACCGGGTCGACCATGTCACGGACGTGGGTGAGGAGTTGGATGCTCCGGCGGTGCTGCTGCGGCCGGACGGGCATGTGGCGTGGGTGGGGGAGGACCAGGCGGATCTGCTCGGTGCGCTGCCCACGTGGTTCGGCACGGCGGCCGGCTGACGGGGGAGGGGGAGGGGAGGGGATGGGAACGGTGCGTGCGGAAAGCCTTGTATCCGCGGTGCGGGCGGGAAACGTCACTGCGGTGCGAAACCTCTTGGCGCTGGGCGCGGATCCGAACGAGGAGACGGGTGCGGACGGGCTGCCCGTGCTGTGCACGGCGGTGGCGGCGTACGACGCACCGGTGGCCGAGGCGCTGGTGGAGGGCGGGGCCGACCCCGACTGCGTACTGCCCGACGGGACGACACCGCTGTGGCGCGCCGTGGACGGCGGCTCTCCGGCGGTCTTCACGGCGGTCCTGGGGCAGGAGCCGCGCCTGCGGCTGCCGGAGGACGCGCGTACGAAACTCCTTGCCCTGGCCAGGAGTTGGTACGAGACGGGCGCGGAAGCGGAGCTACGGCGCAGGACGGGGGCGCCGGGGCCCGCGACCAGGCTCCAGATCCTGGACGACCCGTACACCTCTGTCGATCAGGTCTCCTTGGGCGGCCAGGACGTACGAGCCGGACACGGCGCCATCCTGACCTCGATGGAATGGGCCTTTCGCATCCTGACGCCGGTCGAAGAACTCATCCGCCGTGCCGTTCTCCCCCAGGACGAGGACCACGTGGACTGGTGGGAGGCCGCCTCGGTGCTCGGCCGGCGCGGGAGCACCGAAACGCGCTCGGCGGTGCTGGCCTACCGCCACCACCCCGACCCGTTGCACCGCCGCTTCGTGGTGCTCTGCCTGTGGATGCGGGCGATCGTCGGTACCGGCGGGTCCACAGCCGAGAACGAGGAGGCCGATTTCCTGGCCGCCTGGGCATCGGAGGAGACGGACGGCGAGACCTTGGCGAAGGTGCTCGACGCCTTCACCGAGCACGAGCATCCGCGCATGCGGGCGATCGTCCTCCGCCACATCGACCACCCCGACCCGCGCGTACGCCGAGAGGTCCCCTGCGGCCTCCCCACGCTCGACGAGCCCCTCACCCCCGAGGCCCGGGAAGCGTTGCTCACCCTCATGCACGACCGCGACGCCGACGTCCGACTGAACGCGTGCCGAGCGGGGATCCGGGACGAGGTCCTGCTCCCACAGGTCACCCAGGCGCTGCTGATCCTGGCCGTGGACGCGGACACGCGGATCCGGGGTGCGGTCGCGGCGGATCTCGCCGCGTGCCGGGTCCGCACGCCCGAAGTCTCCGAAGCCTTGTGGGGACTGCTCGACGAGGACGACCAACTGACCCGCCTGGAAGCGGCGTACGGCCTGGCCCTGCGCGACGACCCACGAACCGGCGAGGCGGCCGACCGCGTGGGCCCTCTCGCCGAGGACCACGGAGACGACCACCGGGTGAGCGCACTGTGGGACTGGCATAGGAATCCCCTATAGCGCGTACTGCTATTTCGTCTTTGCCTCGCATTCTTTTCCGTACGTACGGTGAAACCAGCCATTACGGGATCGAGAGGACCGACGAAATGACAACGCAGGAATTCGCAGGAAAGCGTGCCCTGGTCACTGGCGGTACGCGTGGAATCGGCGCCGCCATCGTGCGCCAACTCCTGGACGCGGGCGCCGAAGTGCTCACGACGGCCCGTTCGGCATCGAGCACGGCGCCCGACGGGGCCGCCTTCGTGGCGGCCGACGTACGGACGCGGGCCGGTGCGGAGGCGGTCGCCACGGCCGTGCGGGAGGAGCTCGGCGGGGTGGACATTCTGGTCCACAACGCGGGTGGGGCGAGCCCGTACAAGGACGCTTCGGCCATCCCCGACGAGGAGTGGCAGGACGCGCTGGACCTCAACTACCTGGCCTCGGTACGGCTGGACGCGCTGCTGGTCCCGGGGATGCGGGAGCGGCGTACGGGCAGGATCGTGCACGTCTCCTCGGCTGCGGTCCGCACCCCGATGGGGCCGTTCCTGCACTACACGGCGGCGAAGGCCGCGCTGGAGAACTACAGCCGGGGTCTGGCCCTGGAGCTGGCGCCCTCCGGAATCCGGGTCAACACCGTGACCCCGGGCAGGGTCACCACCCCCGGCGGCGAGGCGACCCGCGAACAGTGGGCGAACCTGAGCGTGGCGCCCGGCCCGACGAACGCCGACGACACCACCCCGCTGGGGCGCGACGGCCGGCCCGACGACATCGCCAATGCGGTGCTTTTCCTGGTGTCCGACCGGGCCGACTGGCTGACCGGCAGCAATGTGGTCATCGACGGCGGTGAATTCCCTAGGGGCTGAATGCGAATTCGCTCCAGTTCTCCTGACGGAGAAATTCGAGCAGAGCCGCCTCCGCCGGTCCCGCACCCTGCCGGAGCACGGCGATCACGGGCTGGGACACGGCAGGGGACACCGGCCGTACGAGGTGCTCGTACCCATCGGGCACCGCGGACGCCGGTACGAGCGTCACCCCGAGCCCCTGGGCGGCCCAGCGCACGGCAGTCGCGGTCTGCGACACGCGGGCGGCGGTGACCGGGGCCGGATCGTCCTCCCGCAGCGCGTTCAGCAGTACGCCGTCGAGCGCACTGTCCCGGTCGAACCGCACCCACGCCTCGCCCGCCAGCGCACTCAACTCCACGCGCTCGGCGGCGAGTTGTGGGTGCCCTTCGCCCAGCACCACGACGAACTCCTCGTCGCCGAGGTGATGGGCGTCGGCGGGGCTCCGCTCGCACGCCGCCATCAGGGCGAGGTTCACCGCACCCCGGCGGCAGAGCCGCTCCAGTTCGGCGGAGCTCGGCTCCTCGAAGACGGTCACCTCCAGGCGCGGCGAGCGGCGCCGCAGCGCACCGAGCGCGCCCGGCAGCTGCCGTGTCCCGAACCCCATCTGCACGGACACGACCAGCTCGCCCACCAGCTCATCGGCCCCGGCCCGCGCGGTAGCCCGAGCCCGCCGCGACGCACTGACCGCGACCTCGGCCTCCCGCAGAAACGCACGCCCGACCACGGTCGGCACCAGCCCCGTAGGCGTACGGGCGAACAACTCCACGCCCAGCTCCCGCTCCAGCCCCCGGATCTGCTGCGACACCGACGGCTGCGCGACGCGCAACAGCTCCGCGGCGGCGGTCACGGAGCCCTCTTCGGCAACGGCCAGGGCGTACTCGTACTGCCGAAGACTCATCGACTCCGGTCCTCCTCCGCTGGCCCTGTCGGCGCTTCCGCTGTCGTAGCAGGCAACCCGGCGCCGGCGGCGGGGATTCCCTCGTCCGGGGTCATGTCGTACTCGTCGACGTCCAGCGCGGCGCCGGTGGCGGCGAGGAAGGCCAGTACGTCGCTGTCCAGGTGCCAGCCGAAGAGGTGGGGAGGCTGCTCCGGGCTGTCCGGCTCGAGCTGCTCTTGGTCGTGCTCGACGTCGTTGAAGTAACGCACGATCTCCAGCACTGCTCCGCCGCTTTCCTCCGCAGACAGCTGACCGGCAAGTCCGGCGATGCGGTCTGCGTGGGGACGTAGCCGGTCCAGGACATGGGCGACCTGCTCGTCCACGCGCAACCCGGGCTCCCGGCAGACGATCTTCCAGGAGTGCTCGACAGGGATCACCGCAGGATGCGTCGAGCGGCTGCCGCGGACAGAGACCTCGTCGGGCTCGATGCCCAGCAGCTCGGCCATCTCCGCCGCGGACGTGTGTCGGCTGAACAGTGCGAAGTAGACGTACTGATGAAGGGGCACTCGGGGAAGATACTCGGGTGAGCGATTGCGGTGCCCCGCCCGCCCGTGGCGTGGAACACTTTTGCAAGCAGGCGCTTGCAAAAGTTAGCAGGGAGGGTGCAGCATCGGGGCATGGCATCGCTCAACGTCGGCAATCTCGGGGAGTATCTGCGCGAACAGCGGCGCAACGCGCAGCTGTCGTTGCGTCAACTCGCCGATGCCGCCGGGGTGTCCAACCCGTACCTCAGTCAGATCGAGCGCGGCCTGCGCAAGCCGAGTGCGGAGATTCTGCAGCAGTTGGCCAAGGCGCTGCGGATCTCCGCGGAGACCTTGTACGTGCAGGCCGGGATCCTCGACGAGCGGGAGCGGGAGCAGGACGAGTTGGAGACGCGGGCCGCCATTCTGGCGGACCCCTCCATCAATGAGCGGCAGAAGCAGGCGCTGCTCCAGATCTACGAGTCCTTCCGCAAGGAGAACGGCGCGGACGGGCTCGCGGCAGATGCGGATGCCGGCACACCCTCGTAAGCATTGAATGGATCCGGGAGGACCACAGTCATGGCCATTACCGATGAACTGCGCACCCCCATCTACTTCGCGGCCGGCACGGCCGACTACGCCGTGCAGCAGGCGAAGAAGGTTCCGGCGCTGATCGAGAAGATCCAGGCCGAGGCCCCGGCCCGTATCGACGCCGTGCGCAAGACCGACCCGAAGGCCGTACAGGACAAGGCAGTTGCGCAGGCCAAGGAAGCCCAGGCCGGTGCGCAGGCCAAGTTCAACGAGATCTTCTCCACCATCGACACCGACCTGAAGAAGATCGGTGAGACGACTCAGGACCTGGCGCTGCGCGGCGTGGGCCTGGCCGCCGAGTACGCGGTCAAGGCGCGCGAGGCGTACGAGAAGGTCGCCGAGCACGGTGAGCAGGCCGTGAAGCAGTGGCGTGGCGAGGCCGCCGAGGAGATCGTCGAGATCGCCGCGGTCGTCGAGCCCGATGAGGAGACGAAGCAGGAGAAGAAGCCGGTCGTCGCCGAGGAGCCCAAGGCCGCCAAGGCCGAGGCCAAGCCCGCTCCGGCCAGGAAGGCTCCGGTCAAGAAGACGGCCGCTGCCAAGAAGACGACGCCGCCCGCCAAGTGACGCTTCGCGAACAGTGACGGGCCGGGCACCATGGGGGTGTCCGGCCCGTTGTTACGGGTACGGTGACCCGCGTACTGGACGACATGGATAGGTGGTGGGCGTTGTGCTGATGTCGGCATTCGGCGGCCTGATGTGGCTGATCTTTACCGCCATTTTGGTGCTCGCGGTGGCTGCCTTCGTGCTGGCCGCGCTGGCCCGGGAGGACGCTTACCGCGCCGCGGACAAGAAGACCAAGCCGTTCTGGCTGATCATTCTGGGCATCGTCGTCGCGGTGAATCTGTTCGTGCCGATGCTGTTCCTGCAGCTCGCGGGGCTCGTCGCGTCCATCGTGTTCTTCGTGGACGTGCGGCCCGCGCTCAAGCAGGTCAGTGGTGGCGGCGGCCGGGGCCGCCGGGGCGGTGGCTCCAGCAGCGACGGGCCTTACGGGCCGTACAACGGCGGGCGCTGACCCCCTGGGCCCGCCGCGAGGGGCGCTGCTAGCGGCGCCGCTCAAGGAGCAGTACCGCCACGTCGTCCGTCAGCTCGCCCCCGTTGAGGTCGCGCACCTCCGCGACCGCCGCCTCCAGCAGGCTCTCGCCGCCCAGGCCCGCCGCGGTCTGGCGGTCGATCATCTCCAGCATGCCCTCCTGGCCCAGGCGCTGGTTCCCCTGGCCGATACGGCCCTCGATCAGCCCGTCCGTGTACATCAACAGGCTCCAGGCGCCGCCCAGTTCGACCTGGCGGCGCGGCCACCGGGCGCGCGGCAGCAGGCCGAGCGCCGGGCCGCCGTTCTCGTACGGGAGGAGCTGTGAGGGCCCGTCGCCCCGGGTGATCAGCGGTGCCGGGTGGCCGGCGAGGCTGAGGCCGGCGCGGCGGCCGTCGGGGGCGATGTCGACCGTGCAGAGCGTGGCGAAGAGCTCCTCGCTCTCGCGCTCGTTCTCCAGGACCTGCTGGAGGGTGGAGAGCAGCTCGTCCCCGCACAGGCCCGCGAAGGTCAGGGCGCGGTAGGCGATACGGAGCTGGACGCCGAGCGCCGCCTCGTCGGGGCCGTGGCCGCAGACGTCGCCGATCATCGCGTGGACGGTGCCGTCGGGGGTGCGCACGACGTCGTAGAAGTCGCCGCCGAGCAGTGCGCGGGAGCGGCCGGGGCGGTAGCGGGCGGCGAAGCGCAGGTCGGAGCCCTGGAGCAGCGGGGTGGGGAGCAGGCCGCGCTCCAGGCGGGCGTTCTCCTGGGCGTGCAGCCGGGACTCGGCCAGCTTGTACTGGGCGATGTCGGCGCGTTTTCTCTCCACCGCGTACCGGATGGCCCGGCTCAGCAGCCGCCCGTCCAGCTCGTCGCGGGAGAGGCAGTCCTGGGCGCCGGTCCGTACGGCCTCGGCGGCGTCCTCGGGGCCGTGGCCGTCCCCCGCCAGGGCCAGGACGGCATGGCGCGGCGCGATGCGCAGGACGTGGTCCAGGGCGGCGGGGCCCATCGCCAGGTCGAGCAGGATGCAGTGGACGTCGTCGGTGAGGAGCCGCTCGGCCTCGGTGAGGTTGCGGGCGGTGCGGACACGGACGCGGGTCCCCGCGGCGTCGAGCGGTTCGGGCACGGAGAACGTGCCCGCGGGGTCGTCCTGGATCACCAGCAGGTTGAGGCTGGTGTAACCGGTCGATCCCGTCGCGCCTGCTGCCGTGCTGTCTGTGGACTGCCCCCTGGTCTGGTGGGGCAGAACGGCCTGACCGCTCTCCATCGCTTCGGTTCCTTCCCTCCCCCCGAGGGCGCGGAACGACGAACGACGTCCCACCGTCGGGGACCATAGCGTTAGCTGCGGCTCCTACGGAATGGCGGGCACGAACCGGCCAGCGTCATATGCCGCATCCTGTACCGCAATTGGGCACCGGCGCCCTTCCCACGGATGAGATACATCACGCCGGAGACCCCTCCGGAGGGGTTTATTTGTCAGGCCGTACGACACCCAGGATCGGCATCGAGCCCGCCCCGGTCATCGTCACATTCCGTCCGGGACGCGGTGCGTGCACGATCGCGCCGTCCCCCACATACATCCCGACGTGGGTCGCGTCACTGAAATAGATGATGAGGTCGCCGGGGCGCATGTCCTTGATGGCCACATGCGGCAGCTGCGCCCACTGCTCCTGCGAGGTCCGCGGGATGGGGTGCCCCGCCGCCAGCCAGGCCTGCGAGGTCAGCCCCGAGCAGTCGTACGACTTGGGCCCCTCGGCTCCCCATACATACGGCTTGCCCATCTGCGCGGCGGCGAACTGCACCGCCTTCTTCCCCTGTGCGCTCGCCTCGCTGTTGATCTCGTTCAGTATTCCGGTGCTCAGCCAGGTCGTCTGCGCCTTGTACTCCTGCGCCTCTTCCAGCTTCAGCAGCCGCGCCAGCTCCTCCTTCTCCAGCGAGGACTCCAGCTTCTTGGCCGCGGCGATCTGCTCCGTGATCTGCTTTTTGCTCTTCGCCTGCTTGATGCGATTGGCTTCCAGCTTCGTCCAGTTGGTGCCCGCGTCCTTGGTGTACGCCGCGAGGTCGTCCTGGGTCTGGTTCAGCTCGCCCAGCAGGTTCGACGTCGCCTGCTGCCCCGCCCGCAGCCGGTCAGCCCCGTCCAGGAACTGCTGGGGGTCGCCGCTGAGCATCATCTGCGCGCCGACCGGAAGCCCGCCGCTGCGGTACTGCTCGCGCGCCTGCGCCCCCGCCTGGGCCTTCAGCTTGTCGATCTTCTCCTGGCCGGCGACGATCGACTTCGCGAGCCCGACGATCTCCGCGGACTGCTTCTTGGCCTCCTCCACGGCGAGGTTGTACGCATCCGTGGCGGCCCCCGCCCTGCGGTAGAGGTCGTCGATCTCCTGGCGTACCTCTTCGAGGCTCTTCTTGGGCGCGTGCGGATCGGCGTGCGCGGCAGTCGCGTGAAGGACCGGCATGGTCAGTGCGCAGACCAGGGCGATCGCGGCAGCGGCTCGGCGTCGTCGGTTCACGAGCTCCCCCTCCAGAGCTGATTTACCGTCAGTAACTTAGCGGGTCAGCGCGATACTGCCACGCCCCCCTCGAATGCGACAGAGGCGTACACCTGCCACATACGGATACGGAGAATACGAACAAGATCCCCCACGAGTTCCCCGCGTGCGCCCTAACGAGGTGCCAGCGCCGACCAGTTCACCGTCACTTCGCCCTGCCTCCACCGGCGGGCATCGTCCGTCAGCGGCCAGTCCGCCGAGAGTTCACGCACCGCCGTGATCCAGCGCTGCCGCGCCCCGAGCGAGGCGTACGGAGCCGCGGCCGCCCATGCCCGGTCGAAGTCCCGCAGGAACGCGTGCACCGGCTCGCCCGGCACATTGCGGTGGATCAGCGCCTTGGGCAGCCGCTCGGCCAGGTCCGAGGGGCGCTGAAGCGAGCCGAGCCGCGTCGCGAAGGTCACTGTGCGCGGCCCTTCGGGTCCCAGTGCGACCCACACATGCCGCCGCCCGATCTCGTCGCAGGTCCCCTCCACCAGCAGCCCGCCGGGCGCCAGCCGCGCGCGGAGCCGCTCCCAGACGGCGCCGACCGCCTCCTCGTCGTACTGCCGCAGCACATTGGCCGCCCGGATCAGCAGCGGCCGCCGCCCGCCGGGCAGCGGCACCTCGAAGCCCCCGTGCGCGAAGGTCAGGCCTTCGCGTTCGTACGGTTTCGCCGCCGCGACCCGGGCCGGCTCGATCTCGATGCCGACCACCTCGGCCGCCGGCGCAGCGGTGCGCAGCCGCGCGAGCAGCTCGACCGCGGTCCAGGGGGCGGCTCCGTACCCCAGATCGACGGCCAGGGGGTCGTCGGCGGAGGCCAGCGCGCGCCCGTGGGCCGCGGCGATCCAGCGGTCCATGCGGCGCAGCCGGTTGGGGTTGGTGGTCCCGCGGGTGACGGCGCCGACGGGGCGGGAGTGGGGCGGGGCCATAAGGCGAGGGTATGCGAGAAGTGTCGAGGTAATCATTTGGCAAAGTGGAAATGAAAGAGAGGGTTCCGCTGGTTTCGCCTTTTGACGGGGTAGCCGCGCCCTGTCGGTCGGGCCTGCCCAAACCGGCCGGACCTGCCCGAGCGACGAGAGGACCCACGTGACCCAGTACGTGTCCCGGCTCGGGAGCCGCCTCGCCACCCCCGCCAGGCCCTCGCGCCTGTTCGCGGGCAGTCGCAGGCCCCGCCGGATCGCCATGCTCAGCGTGCACACCTCACCGCTGCATCAGCCGGGCACGGGCGACGCGGGCGGCATGAACGTATACATCGTCGAGCTGGCCAAGCGCCTCGCCGCGATCAACATCGAGGTCGAGATCTTCACCAGGGCCACCACCGGCGGCCTGGCGCCCCTGGTCGAGCTGGCCCCCGGCGTCCTGGTCCGCCACGTCGACGCGGGGCCGTACGAAGGGCTCGCCAAGGAGGAGCTGCCCGCCCAGCTCTGCGCCTTCACGCACGGCGTGATGCAGGCCTGGGCAGGACACCGCCCCGGCTACTACGACCTGGTCCACTCCCACTACTGGCTGAGCGGCCACGTCGGCTGGCTCGCCGCCGACCGCTGGGGCGTCCCCCTGGTCCACGCCATGCACACCATGGCCAAGGTCAAGAACGCCGCACTCGCCGAGGGCGACACCCCCGAGCCCGCGGCCCGCGTCATCGGCGAGACCCAGATCGTCCGCGCCGCAGACCGCCTCATCGCCAACACCGACGAAGAGGCCGACGAGCTCGTACGCCACTACGAGGCCGACCCCGGCAAGGTCGCCGTCGTCCACCCCGGCGTGAACCTGGACCGCTTCCGCCCGGCCGACGGCCGCGCCGCCGCCCGCGCCCGCCTGGGCCTGCCGCGCGACGCCTTCATCCCGCTCTTCGCGGGCCGCATCCAGCCCCTCAAGGCCCCCGACATCCTGCTCAGGGCGGTGGCCGTACTCCTCGACGAGGACCCCTCCCTGCGCGGCCGCATGATCGTCCCCGTGGTCGGCGGCCCCTCGGGCAGCGGCCTCGCCAAGCCGGAGGGCCTGCAGAAGCTGGCCGCGCGCCTGGGCATCGCGGACGTCGTCCGCTTCCACCCGCCGGTCGACCAGGAACGCCTCGCGGACTGGTTCCGGGCGGCCTCCGTGCTGGTCATGCCCTCGTACAACGAATCCTTCGGCCTGGTCGCCATAGAGGCCCAGGCGGCCGGCACCCCGGTCGTCGCGGCAGCGGTCGGCGGCCTTCCGGTGGCGGTGGGGGACGGGCGGACCGGCTTCCTGGTCCCCGGCCACGATCCGGCCGCGTACGCCCACGCACTGCGCCGCTTCATCGACCACCCGCACCTGGTGGACTCCATGGGGGAGGCGGCCGCCCGGCACGCCCGCTCCTTCGGCTGGGACACCGCCGCGTCCGCGACGGCGGACGTCTACACCGCCGCGGTGCACGAACACCGCCGTCACGTACGCTCGCACCATGGCTGACGAGCGCGCGCCCCACGGGCCCCACGAGGTCATCGAGCAGGTCTTCAAGGACTCCGAGCTGGAGTGGGAGAGCCCCGAACCGGGTTCGTACGTCGTGAAGCTGCCCGGCACCCGCAAGCTCTCCACGACCTGCTCCCTGATCGTCGGCAAGCACTCGCTCTCGGTCAACGCGTTCGTGATCCGCCACCCCGACGAGAACCAGGAAGCGGTCAACCGCTGGCTGCTGGAGCGCAACCTCCGCCTCTACGGCGTGAGTTACGCGATCGACTCGCTCGGCGACATCTACCTGGCGGGCAAGCTCCCGCTCGCCGCGATCACCCCCGACGAGCTGGACCGCCTGCTCGGCGTGGTCCTCGAAGCCTCGGACGGTGCGTTCAACACGCTGCTGGAGCTGGGTTTCGCGAGCGCGATCCGCCGCGAGTACGCGTGGCGGGTCTCCCGGGGCGAGTCGACCCGGAATCTGGATGCGTTCACACATCTGACCCAGAAGCCCGCCAAGTAGCGCTCCCACGCGGGCGATTCACGGCTGTTCACTGCTGCGCGACCCCTTCCCCACCAGGGGCACCCGTGGCATGCTCACCGCCGACGCACACGTGAACACAGTTCACATCCATGGAAGGTGGGCTCATGGGAAGCAGCATCAGCAGGCGAGGCCTTCTCGGCAGCGCGACAGCCGTCGCCGCGATCGCCGCGACCGGAGGCATCGCGTCCGCCGCACCCCGAGGACAGGGCGGCCGCGACGAAACCACCCCCATCTGGCGGGAGTTCACCAAGGCCCCCTTCACCCACCCCCAGATCCCGTACATCGGCAGCGCGGGCCGCCGCACCGGCGAACGCACCCACCCCCGCCGCCCCGTCGTCGCCAACGTCCTCCATTACGGGGCCACTTCGGACGGTTCCACCGACTCGGCCCCCGCGATCAACCGTGCCGTCGCCGCTGCCGGCGAACGCGGCGGCGGCACGGTCCTCATCCCGGCCGGCACGTACCGGATCGACGACTACATCCGCATCGGCCACAGCAACGTCACGCTGCGCGGCGCCGGCAGCGCCCGCACCAAGCTCTACGCGACGAAGAACCTCACCGAGCTCATCGGCGTCTACGGCTCCCGCTACGGAGGTACGAAATCCTCCTGGTCCTGGGCGGGCGGCCTGATCTGGCTCTGCCCGAAGGACCGTTTCGCCACCCTCACCGCCGCGATCCAGGCCAAGGCCTGGCCCTTCGAGGGCTGGACCGGCAACAAGCGCGACGAGTGGCAGACCCTCACCACGGTCGCGCCGGCCGAGCAGGGCGACCGCACGATCACCGTCGCCGACACGCACCACATCCGCCGCGGCGACCTCGTACTCCTGCGCCTCGCCGACGACGCCGACCACACGCTCCTGGAGCACATGGCCGGCGGCGGCGCGGGCCCCGAGGCGTACTACTGGGACGACAAGACCAAGGTCACGTCCTACGTCCCCTACGAGTGGCCGGTCCGCATCACCCGCGTCCACGGCCGCCAACTCACCCTGGAGCGCCCGCTTCCGCTCGACATCCGCCCCGAGTGGGACCCCCGCCTGACGACCACGGTCACCCCGCTCGTGAACTCCGGCGTCGAAGGCCTCACGCTCGAAGCGATCCTCACCCCGCAGTCCGAGCACCTCCTGGACAAGGGCTACAACGGGGTGACCTTCCAGTGCGCGTACGACTGCTGGGCGGACGACGTCACCGTACGCAACGTCGACAACGGCTTCGGCCTGGTCGGCGCCTCCGCCAACACCCTCACCCGCACCCGCGTCGAGGGCCGCGGCTCGCACCACCCGTACTTCTGCCGCGAGGGCTCCCACGACAACCTCATCGAGGACTTCACGATCGCCCAGCGCACGGTCCCCGCACCCGCCAACACCCAGCTGCACGGCATCAATGTGGAAGGCCTGTCCTCCTACAACGTCTGGTCGCGCGGCACGATGGAGATGGGCACCTTCGACTCCCACCGCGGCCTGCCCTTCGCCAACGTCCGCACGGACATCACCGTGAACAACAACGGCAGGCACGGCGGCGACGCGAGCGCGGGCCCCCTCTTCGGCGCCCGCTTCACGCACTGGAACATCCGCGTCACCAACGGCCGCGCGGGCCTGATGAGGATCGACGGACTGGCGCCGTGGAGCGCGAGCGTCGGGATCTCGACGGTGACCGAGTTCGACCAGATCGACGTCCCCGACTTCACCGGGGACCTCCACACGCGCCTGGAGGCGTACGGAGCCCCCGAATCCGTACACCCCCAGAATCTCCACGACGCCCAACGCGCGCTGCGGCGGGCCTAGTTCGTCTGGACCGCGTACACATAGCGCGAGCCCGCGTACTCGCTCAGGTTCCACAGCACGTCCTGGCCGTACGACCAGGAACCCGCGTCCCCGGCGTGCAGGCTCAGGTCCTCGGGGCCGACCGGAAGTCCGGTCAGGGCGGACGGAGTGGTGGCCGTCGAGGCGAGCGTGCGCAGAGTGCCCTTGCCGGTGGGGCCGTTGCTGACCGACAGGAAGTGCTTGCCGAGCTTGCAGACGGAGCCCTGTACCTTCGCCTGCTTGACGGTGAGCGCTTCCTTCGGGGCCACGGACTTCAGCAGACGCGTGGTGCTGTCCACCTCCCAGCGCACCAGCTTCGGGGTCTTCACCGGGGCGCCGGTGCCGATGAAGGGGCCGTCGGTGTAGGTGACGGCGGGGTCGGTGTCGGTGAGCGTGGAGCCGGAGTACTCGCTGACCACCAGTGAGTCGGGGGTGCTGGAGCGGTCGAGGGCGACGGCGGAGTAGCGCACGTACTTGCCCGCGTTGTCGTAGGCGCGGCTCTGGGAGAGGACGTACTGGTAGCCGTAGCCGTAGTACTCGCCGTCGGCGGTGTTGAGCCCGCACAGGGTCTCGTCCCCGGTGTTGACCTCGAACATCGCGTTGAGGTCGAAGACCCTCAACCCGTAGAAGGTGTCGACGACATAGACATGATTCCCGTACCAGGTGATGCCGCCCGCGTGCTTGCGCACCGGCGCGAACGACGGCGCCCCCGACGAGGTCAGCACCGGCTCGACCAGCAGGACATGGCGGTACACCGGGGCGGACTTCGAGGTGTAGTCGACGAGGCTGATCCGCAGCCCCTTGTCGAGCGTGCCGTCCGGTACGTCGGCGTACCAGGCCACCATCACGACGCGCTTGCCGCCCGCCGGATACACCCCGTCCCCCAGCGCGTCCGCGCTCGTCGCTATCCCCTGCGGTATCCATTCCGTGGTGTCGCCGTCGCCCGCCTTCCAGGTGAAGGCGTCCGCGAGGTAGGAGGCGGAGACCCCCGGGACGGAAGTGACGTGCGTGGCCGCCCGGTTGGCGCTGGCGACGACCGTCTCGTACGAAGCCTTCCCCAGCTTCCCTGCCAGCGCCGCGTTCACCGTGGCGAACTGTTCCCCGTTACGGTTTTCGGTCCGGTCCTTGAGCGCGAACTGCCCTGCGTCGATCGGGGCGGCCTCCGCCACCGACGGAGCGATGGCGGCCCCCGCCGCCGTGGCGAACGACGCGCCGGCCAGACCCTTGATGATCGTCCTTCGTGTCATGGTCATGGGGCGAGACCCTAGGTGAATCACCCCTGCCGGCACACGGGTTGGACCGGATTCTTTGCTTACGCAGCCGCCGCGGATCCGGCGGGGGAGGCGGCGGGCGCGACGGCGGCCGCGCCCTCGACCACCGGTCCCGCCTGCTCCTTTTCGTCGGACAGCGTCCGCATCAACAGCCAGTACCCGGCGCCCGCCACGGTCCCGAGGACCGCGCACATGCCCCACAGCCACTCCGCGCCGAACCGGTCGATCACCAGTCCCGACATCAGCGGGGCGACGAGTGCGGCCACTGCCCACGACATCGTGTACATGCCCTGGTAGCGCCCGCGCCCATGGGTGGGCGAGAGCCGCACCACGAGCCCGGTCTGCGTAGGCGCGTTGACGATCTCGGCGAGCGTCCAGACGCAGATGGTCAGCGCGTACATCCCGACCGAACCGGCGAAGGCGGTCAGCCCGAATCCGTACCCCGCGAGCACCGACGAGATGATCAACAGCCGCCGCGGGTCGCGGTGTTCGATGAACCGCGTCACCGGAATCTGCAGCGCGACGATCAGCACGCCGTTCACCGCGACGGCCATCCCGTAGTCGGCACTGCTGAACCCGGCCGCGCCCATGGCGACCGGCAGCCCGACGAACCCCTGCTGAAAGATCAGCGCGACGAGAAAGGACAGCCCGACGACACTCATGAACCGTCCGTCGCGCAGCACGGTCCCCATGCCCACGCTGGGCTCGGCGGCGGCTTCCTTCGCCGTCCGCTCGGGCCGCGACTCCGGAATCTTGGCGAAGACCAGCACCGCACAGGCCAGCGTCATCGCGGCCTCGCCCATGAAGCCCGCGAGATAGCTGTACTGGGCGATGAGCCCGGCCCCCATCGAGGACACGGCGAACCCCAGGTTGATCGCCCAGTAGTTCAGCGAGAAGGCCCGCACCCGATCCTCGGGCTTCACGATGTCGGCCATCATCGCCTGCACGGCGGGCCGCGAGGCATTGCTCGCCATGCCGACCAGGAAGGCGACGCCCGCGATGGCGGCCGGATCCTTCATGAACCCGAGCAGGGCGACGGACAGCGCGGTGGAGACCTGCGCGATCAGCATCGTCGGCCGCCGCCCGAGCCGGTCGGTCATGACCCCGGCGCCCAGGGAGGAGACGACGCCGCCGAGCCCGTGCAAGGAGGCGACGAGCCCCGCGTACGAGGCCGAATATCCCTGGTCCAGGGTCAGGTACAGCGCCATGAAGGTGGCGACGAACGCCCCGAGCCGGTTCACCAGTGTGCTGGCCCACAGCCACCAGAACTCCCTGGGCAGCCCGCTCACGCTCTCGCGCGCGGCACGTCTCAGGCTGTCGACAGACATGCGGGATCCCCCCAGGGATGTAAGTGGCTCAGCAGTGCTCCGCAACTTACATACAGTTCACGCCCGAACGCCACTCAATTGACGGCAGCAGTCAACTGTCCGCCCCTCGGCTGCGCGCGCGGAGCCCCCGTACCGTCGATTAGGCTCGGACACATGGCCGACGCACCGTACAAGCTGATCCTCCTCCGCCACGGCGAGAGCGAATGGAACGCGAAGAACCTGTTCACCGGCTGGGTGGACGTCAATCTCACCGAGAAGGGCGAGAAGGAGGCGGTCCGCGGCGGTGAGCTGCTCAAGGACGCCGGCCTGCTCCCCGACGTACTGCACACCTCGCTCCAGAAGCGCGCGATCCGCACCGCGAACCTCGCGCTCGAGTCCGCCGACCGCCACTGGATCCCGGTCCACCGCAGCTGGCGCCTGAACGAGCGCCACTACGGCGCCCTCCAGGGCAAGGACAAGGCGCAGACCCTGGCCGAGTTCGGCGAGGAGCAGTTCATGCTCTGGCGCCGCTCGTACGACACCCCGCCGCCCGCCCTCGAGGACGGCACCGAGTTCTCCCAGTCCGAGGACCCGCGCTACGCGACGATCCCGCCGGAGCTGCGCCCCCGCACGGAGTGCCTCAAGGACGTCGTCGACCGGATGCTCCCGTACTGGTACGACGGCATCGTCCCGGACCTCCTGTCCGGCAAGACGGTCCTGATCGCCGCCCACGGCAACAGCCTCCGCGCCCTGGTCAAGCACCTGGACGGCGTCTCCGACGCGGACATCGCGGGCCTGAACATCCCCACCGGCATCCCGCTCGCCTACGAGTTGGACGCCGACTTCAAGCCGCTGAAGCCGGGCGGCACCTACCTCGACCCGGACGCGGCAGCCGCGGCCATCGAGGCGGTCAAGAACCAGGGCAAGAAGAAGTAACCAGCCCCGATCAAGCCCCCTGCCTGCGGTTTCTCCGCCGGCTGGGGGCTTTTTGGGTGGTCCTACTCGGGCAGGGCATCCCGGCGGACGCGCGGCCGGCTTGCGAGGTGCCGGAGGCCCTGGCGCAGTACGACGCGGACGCCGGCGTTCAGGTGTCCGGCCCACGCGGGGTCGAGTTCGCCCCTGAGCACGCTGTAGTAGGCCAGCGCATAGCCGAACTGGCGGTCGGTGAGATAGCCGAGCCGTTGGGATGCATCGCGCGTTCCCGTAAGCATCCGGTCCGTGAGGTCACCCAGCGGAACGACCGAGAATCCCTGGGACGCCTTGGTGAAGTGGTAAGCCGCATTGGCGGTGAAGACGCCCATGCCGAGATAGACGGTGACCAGGTCGGTCAGCAGTTCGCCGTCCACGCTCAGCCCCTCAATCCGGTTCTCGCCGAGCAGCCGCGCGTGACCGAGCTCGTGGGCGATCACCGCCGCGAAAACGGGCGGTTCCTCGGCCTCCCGGATGTCGAGCTCGATCTGCGCGCGCCCGTCGACCTTCCGGTAGAGCCCGACCGTCCTGTGGCGATCTCGGCTGCTCAACGGGGAGCGCGCGTCGTCCGGTGCGCTCTCGAAGAGCGAGATCGTGATGCCGTCGGGGTCCGCTCCCATGATCGCCCCGACGCGCCGCACCAGTTGCTCGGTCTGCTCCTGGGATGCCTCGAATCCCACGGGGAGAAGCTCGGGTCCGGGCAGTGCGACCGCCTTGCGCAGCGGAGCGGTGCCGAACTCCTTCACGCACCAGCGCATCCACGTCTCGATCCACTCCTGGTGCCCGGGCGGCACGGGACACGCGTCGGACGGCTCGGGGCGTACCCACGCCTTCTCACCCACCGTGCGGGGAACCACCCGTGCCCTCCGCCGCCTACGGGGCCACCACCATCTCCGCCCCGTGCGCCCCGTCCCGTTCTGCATCGCGTCCCCCTCAGCTGATGTCGCTCAAGTCCAGTACGTCGGCGTCGGCCGGGGGCCGCACGCTCAGCGGCTCGTCGAAGGCGCTGTACGTGGTGGTGGAGGTGCCGAATGTGGGGCCCTTGTAGGCCACCTTGAGGATGTAGGGCTTGCCCTCGGTGGCGACGTAGAAGGTAAAGATGCCGCCCTTGTCCGCCTTGTCGGTCACCACCAGCGGAACCGCCGGGGTGCTGTTGACCTTGGTCGGTTCGCCCTTGGCCGCTTTGCCGAAAGAGGCGAACGGGTAGGTGCACTCGGTGAGGCCGTCGCTCGGCCGCGATTCGCTGGAGGGGGTCTTGATCCAGCGCTTCTGCCTGGCCGCGTCGGTCGGGAAGGTCTGGTGGGTCGCGTCGGCCCTTCGACGGTTCCACGCCTCGACGTAGGCGCGGTTCGGGCGGACGTAATCCGTATCGTCGATCCGGATCTGTTCAAGGACGGCGCCCTTGGCCGAAGTCGTCTTGAACGCACAGCTGTTCTTGAGATCGGTCGTCAGACGGCTGGTCGTCCCGTTGCCGACCCTGTCGACGGTCACCGATTTCAGCGCGCGCATCGCGCCATTCGCATCGTCGAGCATCTGGTCCGCGGAGCGCTTCTCCGTGGTGCCGCCGTCCGTACAGCCGGTCGCGGCGGCGCCCACCAGCAGGCAGGTCAGGGCCGCCGTCGCGGATGCCGATGTCAGTCTTCGCACAAGACCCCCCCCAGGTCCGTGCGGCGGACAGCCCCGTCCGCACCTTGCGTGCGGACGGGGCTGCTGCCTGTTTTCTCGGTGTCAGGCGTCAGTTGGTGACGTACATGTACTTCCACGACCCGTAGGCCGTCGAGTTCACACCGTCGCCCGAGTAGCCGGCGCCCTTGATGTACGCCGACCGGAAGCGGAACTTGTAGCCCACCGAACTCGACCCCGGCTTGCCCAGGTTGACGACCGTCCGGCCGGACGAGCTGAGCGTGAAGTACTCCGAGTCGCTGCTGCGCCAGGCGCCCTGGTAGTAGACCTGGACATCCATCCGCTGCTTGCGGCCCGGGTAGGGGTTCATCTCCGTGTTGAAGTACGGCTCCGACGTCTTGTGCACATAGGCGTACGTCGTCGAGCCGATCTTGGCGTTCTTGTACTGCCGCGAGATCGACGTGGCGACCTTCGCCTGGCCACCCGCCCACACCGCCAGCGTCCTCGGCGCGGTCCGTGCGTCGCCGTCGTACACGGCGTAGACGGACGAGTCGCGGTACATGTTCAGCGTGCCGGAGATCTTGCCCGCGCTGTTCACGGTGCCGGACTTGATCAGGTAGCGGCCCTTGCCGTCGCCGGCGCGGTCCGCGTAGATCTTCAAGGTGCGGTTCTTGTACGTCGTACCGAGGGTCGCGGTGAAGGAGACCGGCTTCCCGTACGTGAAGATCTTCTTGTTGTTGGTCAGCCAGATGCCGGGCGTGGTGCGCGAGACCGCGACCTTGTCGGAGCCGCTCGTCGCCGAGTGCGTGGCGTCGCCCGCGTACGTGACCTTGTACGTCACGGTGCCGCCGGTCGGCGGGGTGTCGGTGAAGGAGAACGCGCCACCCGCCTTGGTGGTGACGGCCGGTAGCGCCTTGCCCTTGGGGTAGTCGAGGTCCGTGCGCGTCACCGTCAGCGGGGTGCCGACGGGGACGGGCACGGTCGCGGTGATCTTGCCGGTGACCGTCAGCGCCTTGGCGCGCGGCGCGCTGGTGGGAGCCGAGACCGTGACCGTCGGGAGCGACCTGTTCGGGTCGGTGAGCACGCGCAACGTGTACACGTTGTCGCTGTTCACCGACACGGCGAAGATCCGGCTGCCGTCAGGGGCCCAGGCGAGGGCCCCGTCGGCCAGGGTGTCGCCGCCGGAGGTGCCACCGGTGTTGGGGAAGTCGTACTCGCGGAGGGGCGTGGTGCTGCCCTGCCGGTAGACGTGGATGTCCGGGCCGTACCAGGACGAGGTGCCCGCAGCGACGGTGCCGTCAGGGGCAAGCGCAACGCCGGAGCCGTAGTCGCCCGACGGATAACGGCCGACCTCGGAGAGGTCGGTGGTGGAGAACGCGGGGTGGGCGTACGGGTAGCCGCTGGCCGTCACGACCTGCGTGCCGTCCGGCGACACCGCGAGCTGGTCGAAGAAGGTCGCGTCGACCCCCTTGTACGCGCGCAGGACTGCGGTCCCGCCCGAGACGTCGTACACCGCGAGGGCACCGGAGGTGGTGTCCTCGTCACCGGCGACGAGGACACCCGAGTCGGGGTCGGAGGCCAGCACGGGCGCCGAGTAGAACGAGGGCTCCCCGTCCTGCGCCAGTGTCACGACGGGCTCCGCGCCGGAAAGGTCCAGCGAACCGATCGCTCCGTCGGGGGCAGCGCCGTAGGAGAACCACAGCTTGCCGCTCGCCGGCGCGAGATCGTGCGGACTGTCCGCACCGCCCAGGTCGTAGCTCGTGGTCTGGGTGTACGTGGACGTCTCCACGGACACGATCCGGTCCGTGCCGGCCACGGCCGCGTAGAGCTGACCGGAGTCGTCGGAGAGCGCCAGACCGTCCACGCCGGTCAGACCGGTGAGCGTGGCAACCGCCGTGCCCGCGTAGTCGGTGACGACGATCTTGCCCGCGGTCGGGTCGGAGATGTAGACCCGCTGGTGGACGCCGTCCACGACGACGTCTCCCGCGGACTTCAGGGAGAGGACCTTCGCGGTGTCGGCAGCGGCCGGTCCGGCGGCCACGACGCTCAGCGTTGCCGAGCTGAAGAGAACCGCGAGCGCTGTCGCGGCCGTGAGTGTGCGTCTGCGCACGATGTTTCGTACCCCCCAGGGTGATGAACTTGTGAAAGCGCCCCCGCCGGCTCGCAGCGTATGCGACGCCAGTGACAGTTGGGGACCGGGTTTCTGGGGGACGTACGCGAAAGGGCCCCGTCCGGTGCCGGACGGGGCCCTTTCCGCTTCGGGTACGCGACTCAGCCGTGGCACCCGCCGCACTGGCAGGGCGCCCCGGACTGACAGCCGCAGCCGCAACCGGAGCCGCAGCCGCAGGCGCCGAGCACGGGCAGGAAGACCACTTCAACAGGGCCCTGCTGAGCGGTAGAGGTCGTGGGGGAATCGGCCATGGGTTCCTCCTCCTAGGCGGTACGTACGGAGGAGCACCGCCTGCCCCCATCCCATACCCACCCACGTAGGCGCATCAACGGCGCACGGGCTCATTCACGACAGCCCGTCGTGGCTCAGGCCCCGTCGACGGCGGCCGCCTGTACCTCGTCCGCGTGCTCGCCCGTCACCAGGAAGACGACCCTCTTCGCGACCGACACCGCATGATCGGCGAAGCGCTCGTAGTAACGGCCGAGCAGCGTGACGTCCACCGCCGTCTCGATGCCGTGCTTCCAGCGGTCGTCCATCAGGTGCTGGAACAGCGTGCGGTGCAGCAGGTCCATCTCGTCGTCGTCCGTCTCCAGCTGGAGTGCCAGATCGACGTCCTTGGTGATGATGACCTCCGCGGCCTTCGCCATCAGGCGCTGCGCCAGCTGACCCATCTCCAGGATCGTGGCGTGCAGATCGCGCGGCACCGCCGTCTGCGGGTACCGCAGCCGGGTCAGTTTCGCGACGTGCTGCGCCAGATCTCCGGAGCGCTCCAGGTCCGCGCTCATGCGCAGCGACGTGACCACGATCCGCAGGTCGGTGGCGACCGGCTGCTGGCGTGCCAGCAGGGCTATCGCCCGTGCCTCGAGATCGTGCTGGAGGTCGTCCACCTTCTGGTCCGCGGCGATCACGCTCTCGGCGAGCTTCAGATCGGCGTCCAGCATGGCCGTCGTGGCCCGCCCGATCGCCGACCCGACCAGCCGGGCCATCTCGACCAGGCCTTCGCCGATCGAGTCAAGTTCCTCGTGGTACGCGTCCCGCATCGACAGTCCCTCTCTTACGGTCCCTGCTCAGGGCCTTTCGGTCATTCCGGGGGCTCTGGTCCCCCTACGTTCCCACTTTCGCCCGCCCACGCGTCCGTTTCGGCCCCCCCAAGTGAACCAACCCCATCCCCTCGGTGAACTCTGGGCGACGAACGTTCGAGCAGCCACCCGTTTGGCTGGGGAAGTGTCGGCGGCGGCGCATAACCTTGAGGCATGGACGTGAACGCGGCGGTCGCCGCAGCAAGCGCGATCGCCGGGTTGTGCACCGGCGTCATCGCCGTGCTGGCGTTCCGCTGGAGCGAGCGCGACCAGGCCCGCCCCACCCGGACCTCCCTGCATACCGACGCCGTACTCCCACCCGGCGTGGACACGGTGCTGTCCGTGCTCCGCTCCTCCGCGGTCGTGCTCGACGAGAGCGACTCCGTGGTCAAGGCCAGCTCGGCTGCGTACGCACTCGGCCTGGTCAGAGGCGGGAAGCTGGCCGTGGAGCCCATGCTCCACATGGCCCGTGACACCCGCCGCGACGGCGAGATACGCCAGGTCGAGCTGGATCTCCCGCGCCGGGGCACCGGCCGGGGCGAGGCCCTGGCGGTCTCCGCCCGGGTCGCCCCGCTCGGCTCCCGGCTCGTGCTCCTGCTGGTGGAGGACCTCACCGAGGCCCGCCGTATCGAAGCGGTACGGCGCGACTTCGTCGCCAACGTCAGCCATGAGCTGAAGACCCCCACCGGCGCCCTCTCCCTCCTCTCCGAGGCCGTCATGGACGCCTCCGAGGACCCCGAGGCGGTCGAGCGTTTCGCGGGCCGGATGCAGATCGAGGCGACCCGCCTCACCAATCTGGTCCAAGAGCTCATCGACCTCTCCCGGGTCCAGAACGACGACCCCCTGGAGGATGCCGAACCGGTCAGGGTGGACACCCTGGTCGCCGAGGCCATCGACCGCTGCCGCCACCAGGCCGGTACGAAACAGATCACGATGGCCGCGGGCGGCACCGCCGACCTGTACGTCTGGGGCAACCGCGGCCAGCTCGCAGCCGCTCTCGGCAATCTCGTCGAGAACGCCGTCAACTACTCCCCGGCCCGCACCCGGGTCGGCATCGCGGGCCGCCGCGTGGCCGCCCCCGGCGGGGACCTCATCGAGATAGCCGTCACCGACCAGGGACTCGGCATCTCCGAGAAGGACCGCGAGCGCGTCTTCGAGCGCTTCTACCGCGTCGACCCGGCCCGCTCCCGTGCCACGGGAGGCACCGGACTGGGTCTCGCCATCGTCAAACACGTGGCCGCCTCGCACGGCGGGGAGGTCACCGTGTGGAGCTCCGAGGGACAGGGCTCCACCTTCACCCTGCGGCTGCCGGAGTCCGGCTCCGTACGGGACCGCAGCACTGTGACGCGCGCGGGCACCCCCGTCGTCGACAACGAAGACGAAGACGGCGACGCCGACAGCCGGCCGTACGAGACCTTCCTTTCCGAACCCATTCCTGCCCCGGAGGTCCACCAGTGACCCGAGTGCTTGTCGTAGAGGATGAGGAATCCTTCAGCGACGCCCTGTCCTACATGCTCCGCAAGGAGGGTTTCGAGGTCGCCATCGCGGCCACGGGCCCCGAGGGCCTGGACGAGTTCGAGCGCAACGGCGCCGACCTCGTCCTGCTCGACCTGATGCTGCCGGGCCTGCCCGGCACGGAAGTCTGCCGCCAGCTGCGAGGCCGGTCCAACGTCCCGGTGATCATGGTCACCGCCAAGGACAGCGAGATCGACAAGGTCGTCGGGCTGGAAATAGGAGCCGACGACTACGTGACCAAGCCCTTCTCCTCGCGGGAGCTGGTGGCCCGCATCCGTGCGGTCCTGCGCCGCCGCGGCGAGCCGGAGGAGGTCACCCCGGCGGCCCTGGAGGCCGGCCCGGTCCGCATGGACGTCGACCGCCACGTGGTCACCGTCTCGGGCGGCAAGGTCGACCTCCCGCTCAAGGAGTTCGACCTCCTGGAGATGCTGCTGCGCAACGCGGGCCGCGTGCTGACCCGTATGCAGCTGATCGACCGGGTCTGGGGCGCGGACTACGTCGGCGACACCAAGACCCTGGACGTCCACGTCAAGCGCCTGCGCGCCAAGATCGAACCGGACCCGGGTGCGCCCAGGTATCTGGTGACGGTCCGGGGGCTGGGCTACAAGTTCGAGCCGTAAAGAGAGCCGGGCCAACCCAGACCAACAACGAAGGTGCCCCCGCCGGAAGCTTCCGGCGGGGGCACCTTCGTGCGTGCGTACGGTCAGTTGCCCGTCGTGCCGGTCGTCGCGCCCGTCGTGGCCGACGCCGCGTCGCCCGGGTTCGGCGACGCGGTGTTCGAGGCTTCCCCCGCGGGGGTCTCCTTCGGGGACGGCTTCGGCTTCGGGGTGGCCGGGATGCTGCTCGGGCCGAAGCCCTCGAAGTAGCTCGTCGCCGGGACGACGAAGGCCCGCAGCGGCACCTCGCCCGCGTCGCTGAAGGAGAACGTGACCAGCTGCGCGTTGCCGTCGGTCGCGGCTGCGCTGCCGTCCGCGAGCACCGCGGAGGCGTTGCCCTTGCCGCCGAGCACGACCTTGCCCTGCGGGGGCAGGGTGATCGGGCCGCCGCCCTTGGCCGCGTGCAGCGCCACCTTGCCGTCGTAGCCCTTGACCGCGATCGAGTCGAGGGTCTGCGGTGCGGTGCCGTTGTTGAAGATCGTGGCGGAGATGACGGCCGGGCCGGCAGCGCCGTCCGGCTGCGTGATCACGTTGACGTTCTGGAGCTTGAGTTCGCCGACCGAGGTGGCGGCGTTGTCCGGCCTCACGCCGAGCGTCTGGGCGTCGTTCCCGGCAGCGCAGGCGGACAGGGAGGCGATCGAGACCACGATGGCGGACGCGGCGAGGGCGCCGCGTCGAAGGCTGCGGCTCACGGCGGCGGCAACTCCTAGGACGTACGGACAGGAGGGTGGAGCGAGCGGCGTAAAGCCGCCCTAAGGGTGTGTCAGCGGGCTCAGGTTACCGAGCCCCTACCCGGCCCCCGCACCCGACCCGCCCCTGAGGGCCGCCCCGTTCACCGCGGAGCTCCCGCGCCGCCGCCGATCCTGCCGTTTCGTGTGGTGTCCACATAAGCCTCGTGATCAATTCTGATTCGCCACCGGAAATGGCGGTGATCAATTCCCCTGATTCGATCCGTACGGGTGATCGGGCTCCGAACGAAGTACGGCAAGTTCACCGATTGGAACCAGGCAAACCGGGACTTTCGACCCCTAGGAGGGGTGTTCCGGTACGTGTAACCTGCGCGTTTCTCTCCACCCGCGCAGCCGCTCCGACCTGCGAATACCCGCTTCCGGAAGCCGTCCGCAGCACGTTCCTGTTGCAGTTGTCAAGCCCCGAGATATGCCCTGACCTGCGAAAACGCCATTCAGAAGAGGCGGTTTCCGTGTTACCCTGGATAGCCACGGAAGGGGTACCTGTCACATGACGTTCAAGGTTGGCGACACCGTGGTCTATCCCCATCACGGGGCCGCGCTGATCGAGGCTATCGAAACTCGCCAGATCAAAGGCGTGGACAAGACCTACTTGGTGCTCAAGGTCGCTCAGGGCGACTTGACTGTTCGTGTGCCTGCGGACAATGCGGAGTTCGTAGGCGTTCGCGACGTAGTCGGTCAGGACGGGCTGGAGCGGGTCTTCGAGGTGCTGCGCGCACCGTTTGCCGAAGAGCCCACGAACTGGTCCCGTCGCTACAAGGCAAATCTCGAGAAGCTCGCCTCCGGCGATGTCATCAAGGTCGCCGAAGTAGTACGCGACCTGTGGCGTCGCGAGCGTGAGCGCGGTCTCTCCGCAGGTGAGAAGCGCATGCTCGCCAAGGCCCGCCAGATCCTGGTGAGTGAGCTCGCTCTCGCGGAGAACACGAACGAAGACAAGGCCGAGGCTCTGCTCGACGAGGTCCTCGCGTCCTGACGCTGCACCGTTAGACACAGCACTGCCGTGGCGCCCGATGACACACATTCCGCTGTGTCGCCGGGCGCTGCGGCATGTTGTTTTCGTCGCTGCTTCCTGCGGAGAAATGCAGCACGACATGCTTTCCTCGCACCCGCGCCACCACTCGGCTTCTCGACCGGCTGTCACGGAAGGGCCCGGTCAAGGGCCTCGTACCTGGCTCGCTGTGGCCATACCCACCTCGGCTGAGGACACAAACCCTGAACGCGCAATCGATGTCAGAAGAGCTCCCGGCGGCCCCTGAGCGCCCCCGGGCCGCCCCCCATCGCACCGCCGCAGTGATCCCCGCGGCCGGCCGCGGCGTACGGCTCGGCCCCGGCGCCCCCAAGGCGCTGCGGACCCTCAACGGCACCCCCATGCTGATCCACGCGATCCGCGCCATGGCGAACTCCAGAGCCGTTTCGCTGGTCGTCGTCGTGGCCCCGCCGGACGGCGCCGTGGAGGTCAAGAACCTCCTCGCGGAGCACCCGCTGCCCGAGCGCACCGACTTCCTGGTCGTCCCCGGCGGCGACAGCCGCCAGGAGTCCGTACGGCTGGGACTCGAAGCCCTGCCGGCCGACATCACCACCGTCCTGGTGCACGACGCGGCCCGCCCGCTCGTCCCCGTCGACACCGTCGACGCGGTGATCCAGGCGGTACGCGACGGCGCCCCCGCCGTCGTCCCCGCGCTCCCGCTCGCCGACACCGTCAAGCAGGTCGAGCCGGCCCCCGCCGATGCCCCCGGATCCCCCGAGCCGGTCGTGGCGACCCCGCAGCGCGCGCTGCTGCGCGCCGTACAGACCCCGCAGGGCTTCGACCGCGCCCTGCTGGCCAGGGCGCACGCCACGGTCACCCAGGACGTCACCGACGACGCGAGCATGGTCGAGCAGCTGGGCGTGCAGGTCGTCGTCGTACCCGGACACGAGGAAGCCTTCAAGGTGACCCGGCCGCTGGATCTGGTGCTGGCCGAGGCGGTACTCGCACGCAGGAGGGCCAACGATGGCTATTAGCAACCTCCCCCTCGTGGGGATCGGGACCGACATCCACGCCTTCGAGGAGGGCCGCGAGCTGTGGGTCGCGGGGCTTCTGTGGGAGGGCGAGGGCGACGGTCTCGCCGGGCACTCCGACGCGGATGTCGCCGCGCACGCCGCCTGCAACGCGCTCTTCTCCGCCGCGGGCCTCGGCGATCTCGGCGCCCACTTCGGCACCGGACGGCCCGAATGGTCCGGCGCCTCGGGGATCACGCTGCTCACCGAGGCGGCGCGGATCGTGCGCGAGGCCGGTTTCGACATCGGGAACGTCGCCGTCCAGGTCGTCGGCGTACGCCCGAAGATCGGCAAGCGGCGCGACGAGGCGCAGAAGGTCCTCTCCGCCGCCGTCGGCGCACCCGTCTCGCTGTCCGGCGCGACCACGGACGGGCTCGGCTTCACCGGGCGCGAGGAAGGGCTCGCCGCGATCGCGACAGCCTTGGTCGTACGGGTCTAGAGCGGTAGGGATGGGGAACCCGTTCCGTACCCCACCGCTCTGGAGGACATCCCCGTGTCTGCCGCACTCAGTGACCAGATCAAGCAGCTGCTCGACAGCCCCGTCTTCGTCAACATCGCCACCATCCAGCCCGACGGATCGCCCCAGGTCTCGCCGGTCTGGGTCAAGCGCGACGGCGACGACGTGCTGATCTCGACGACCGTGGGCCGCCGCAAGGAGAAGAACCTCCGCCGCGACCCGCGCGTCACCGTGCTGCTGCAGCCCTTCGACGCCCCGTACAGCTACGCCGAGATCCGCGGCACCGCCACGCTCACCACCGAGGGCGGGCAGGAGCTGATCGACGAGCTGGCGGTGAAGTACGTCGGGAAGAAGTACGCGGAGTTCAACGCGGACTCCGCGAAAGACGCCGAGCGCGTCGTCGTCCGGATCACGCCGCGCAAGGTCGTCGGCCGGATCTGAGCCGTCCGGGACGACCGTTCCCTCACACTTCGGTGCCCCGTGGCCCAAACGGTCGCGGGGCACTGCTATGGGGCCACTACCCTGTAGGGGTGACCATTCGTCTGTACGACACCAGCGCCCGGCAGATCCGTGACTTCAACCCGCTCACCGCGGGCTGTGTCTCGATCTACCTGTGCGGTGCCACCGTGCAGGCCGCCCCGCACATCGGGCACATCAGGTCCGGGCTGAACTTCGACATCATGCGCCGCTGGTTCGACTACCGCGGCTATGACGTCACCTTCGTACGGAACGTCACCGACATCGACGACAAGATCATCGCGAAGTCGGCGGAGCAGGGCCGCCCGTGGTGGTCGATCGGATACGAGAACGAGCGCGCCTTCAACTCCGGCTACGACGCGCTGGGATGCCTCCCGCCGACGTACGAGCCCCGCGCCACCGGGCACGTCCCCGAGATGATCGAGATGATGCGCGGCCTCATCGAGCGCGGTCACGCGTACGAGGCCGACGGCAGCGTCTACTTCGACGTGCGCTCCTTCCCGGAGTACCTGTCGCTGAGCAACCAGGACATCGACGACCTGCGCCAGCCCCCCGAGAGCGGCATCACCGGCAAGCGGGACTCGCGCGACTTCGCCATGTGGAAGGCCACCAAGCCCGGCGAGCCGGACTGGGAGACGCCCTGGGGGCGCGGCCGGCCCGGCTGGCACCTGGAGTGCTCGGCGATGGCCCACAAGTACCTGGGCTCCGCCTTCGACATCCACGGCGGCGGGATCGATCTGATCTTCCCGCACCACGAGAACGAGATCGCGCAGGCCAAGGCCTTCGGCGACGACTTCGCGAAGTACTGGGTGCACAACGCCTGGGTCACCATGGCCGGCGAGAAGATGTCGAAGTCGCTGGGCAACTCGGTGCTCGTCAGCGAGATGGTCAAGCAGTGGCGTCCCATCGTCCTGCGCTACTACCTGGGCACCCCGCACTACCGGTCGATGATCGAGTACAGCGAGGAGGCCCTGCGCGAGGCCGAGTCCGCCTTCGCGCGCATCGAGGGCTTCATCCAGCGCGTCGTCGAGAAGGCGGGGGGCGCCGTCGCCCCCGCCGACCAGGTGCCGCCCGCCTTCGCCGAGGCGATGGACGACGACATGGGGGTGCCGCAGGCGCTCGCCATCGTCCACACCACGGTCCGCCAGGGGAATTCCGCACTGGCCGCCGACGACAAGGAAGCGGCCGTGGCGCGGCTCGCCGAGGTGCGGGCCATGCTGGGCGTGCTGGGTCTCGACCCGCTCGACGAGCACTGGGCCGGCGACGGCGACCGCGGTGAGGACCTTCACGGGGCCGTGGACACCCTCGTACGGCTCGTACTGGAGCAGCGCGAGGCCGCGCGGACCCGGAAGGACTGGGCGACCGCGGACGCGATCCGCGATCAGCTGACCCAGTCCGGACTGGTCATCGAGGACGGCCCGAACGGGCCGCGGTGGACGCTCGGACCGCGCTGACGGCGCGGACGCGGCACACTTTCAGATACGTACGTCACTGAGCAGCAACGAAACAGGTAGGTCATGGCCGGGAACAGCCAGCGCAGGAACCGCCGCACGTCCAACAAGAAGGGCGCGACGGTCGGCAGCGGTGGCCAGCGACGCCGTGGCCTGGAGGGCAAGGGCCCGACGCCGCCCGCCGAAGCCCGTAAGAAGCACAAGAAGAACCGCATCGCCAACGCCATGGCCAAGCAGGCCGCCAACCGGCGTCCCGCACCGCGGCGTGGTGGCCCCAAGGGCACCTCGGAGATGGTCGTCGGGCGCAACCCGGTCTTCGAGGCGCTGCGCGACGGCGTCCCGGCCACGACGCTGTACGTCCAGCAGTACATCGACAACGACGAGCGGGTGCGCGAGGCGCTCCAGCTCGCCGGTGCGCGCGGCAACATCAACCTGATGGAAGCCCCGCGGCCCGAGCTCGACCGGCTGACCAACGGACTCAACCACCAGGGCCTGGTGCTCCAGGTCCCGCCGTACGAGTACGCGCACCCGCAGGACCTCACGGCGGCCGCGTACGACGCCGGCGAGGAGCCGCTGATCGTCGCGCTCGACGGGATCACCGACCCGCGCAACCTGGGCGCGATCGTGCGCTCCGTGTCCGCTTTCGGCGGCCACGGTGTCGTGGTGCCCGAGCGGCGTGCGGCGGGCATGACCGCCGGTGCGTGGAAGTCCTCGGCGGGAACGGCGGCGCGTACGCCGGTCTCGCGGGTGACGAACCTGACCCGTGCGCTGGAGGGCTACCAGAAGGAAGGCATCACCGTCGTGGGCCTCGCCGCGGACGGCGAGCACACGGTCGAGGACCTGCCGCAGCTGGCCGGCCCCGTCGTCATCGTGATCGGCAGCGAGGGCAAGGGGCTCGGGCGGCTGGTGGGCGAGACGTGTGACTACCGGGTGCGGATCTCCATGCCGGGTGGGGCGGAGTCGCTCAACGCGGGTGTCGCGGCGGGGATCGTGCTGTACGAAGTGGCACGCCGCCGCGCCTGACCCGGGCTTGATCTCGGCTGACGCGGGCCCGCATGGTGCGGGCCCGCATGGTGCGGGCCCGCGTCGCTGTTTCTCAGCCCTTCAGCATGCGGCGGATCTTGCCTGCCGCTCGGCGGACGAAGGACCTGCGGGGCGGGCGCGGTGACGGGGCCTTTGCCGGCGGGGTCAGGGACGGGGGCGCGCCGTTCGTGGCGATGTACAGCGTCAGGGGGAGCTTGGCGTCGCGGGCCCAGCCGCAGTTCTGGATGCGGACCTTGAGGTCCCAAGTCCCTGCGTTGCGGCCCGAGTTGAGCGCGTCCGGGGTGACCACCGCCACCGCGCTGTGCACCGTACGGAAGCCGCCGTCGGGCAGCTCCACCCGCTCCGTTGTCGTCTCCACCGGGAGGAAGCACTCCTCCGCCGAGCCGCGTCTGCGCGCCACGATGTCCATCCGTGCGGACTTCAGCCGCTTGGTGACATCCAGGAGCGCGGGGTCCAGGTCGGCCACCGGCGTGCGGATCGCGTCCAGGCCGTCGGCGGTGTGGACGAAGGCGAGCGGGCCCGCGGGGGTGTGCAGCTCGCCCGTCGCGGTGATCCGCAGCGGGGAGCCCTCCGCCTCCGCCGTGGCCTGCGCCTTGAGGCCGGCGTCCCACTCCGCCAGCTCCCGTACCGCATCCGGGCGGTCCTGCACGAGCAGCGCCGCCGTCGCCCGCTGCATCGCGGGCAGGCCGGCCGCGACGCCCGGCGCGAAGCGCTCGGTGACCACCGTGCGGGCCTCGCGGAAGAAGTCGGTGTTCCAGTCGGCGGGGGCGGAGAGGAACCGCTTTCCGGTGAGACGGCCCACGATCTCCACCCGCAGCCAGCGACGGTGCAGCTTGTCGCGGAGTGCGCCCGGCTCCGTATGCGCGTCGACGATGTCCAGGGCCTCGCGGAGGTTCCCGAAGTAGCCCGCCGGGTCGAAGCGCTGGAAGCCGGCGTTCGAGGCGTCCGGGCGGCCCACGTGGTAGTAGCAGGTGTAGTCGGAGAGCACCGAGATCCGCTTGGCCGCGAAGTTCGCCGCGGTCACGAAGACGTGGTCCTCCAGGCGCCGCTTGCCCTCGGGGAAGCGCAGGTCGTGCTCCAGGAGGAAGGAGCGGCGGTACATCTTGTGCGGGGTGAGGCTGTCGATGAGCGGCGAATTCGCGAAGGTCGCGTCCGGGTGGTTCTTGCGGAACAGCTCGCGCGGCACGCTCCGGTTGACGCCCGTCATCTTGCCGATGACGACATCGGCGTCGTTCTCCTTGGCGTACGTGTAGAGGCGGTGCAGTGCCTCGTCGCCGAACCAGTCGTCATTGTCCGCGAACTGCACGTACTCGCCGCGCGCATGCCCGATGCCGATGTTGCGCGGACGCGACGGCCAGCCCGAGTTGGGGATGTGGACGACCTTGATGTGGTCGTGTTCCGCGGCCACCTCGTCGAGGCGGGCGCCGGTGCCGTCCGTCGAGCCGTCGTCCACGAAGATCGCTTCGAACTCGTCCGCGGCCATGGTCTGGCGCAGCAGGGAGGAGATCAGGTCGTCGATGAACGGGCCCGGGTTGTAGACCGGGACGATCACGCTGATCTTGAGGTTCTCGGGGGCAGTCTGAGCGGTCATCGGTGCCTTTCTCGGGGGAGGAGGCCTCGGGTACGCAGCACACGGCGCTCCACCGGTGTAAAAATAGCCGATTCGACGACGCCGCCGACGAGCAGGATCACGCCGACGGCCGCGAGGGTGAGCAGCTCGGCGGTCATCAGCGCCCGCCACCTGCAGCAGCACCGCGCGCGGTACGAGGCCGGCGGCCGGGAGCGACTGGATCGCGGACAGGACGGGGGTCAGGAGCTTGGGGAAGTTGTGCCCGGTGTCCACGTGGAGGAGTGAGAAGGGGACGGGCGCCGGGGCGAAGGCATTGAGCGCCAGGTGCAGCGGAAGATATGGACCGCCTCCGACTCCAGGGAGTCCAGGTGGGACAGCGCGTATGCGGATGCGGGCGTCATACGATCCTCCGTTCCGCGAGCAACTGGTGTACTGCGTAAGCCGATTGGGCGATGGTCTGCCGCTGGGTGTTGATCCGCAGATCCGGTGCGGTGGGCCGTTCGTACGGATCGTCGACCCCGGTGAGCCCGGTCAGGTCCCCGGCCGCCTGCCTGGCGTACAGACCCTTCACGTCGCGTACGGAACAGACCTCCACCGGGGTGGCGACATGCACCTCGAAGTACGCGGTGCCGCTCTTGGCGTGGCGCTCGCGCACCGCCGCCCTGCTGTCCGCGTACGGGGCGATGACCGGGACGACCGCGATGATGCCGTTGCGCGCCAGGATCTCGGCGACCAGCCCGATCCGCTGCACATTGGTGTTCCGGTCGGTGCGGCTGAAGCCGAGGCTGTCGGAGAACGCGATCCGGATCTCGTCACCGTCGAGGACCTCGACGCGGTGCTGGGTGGCGCGCAGCCGGGCCGCCAGGGCCTCGGCCACGGTGGTCTTGCCGGAGCTGGGGAGCCCGGTCAACCAGACCGTGGCGCCGCGGCCGATGACCGGGTTCAGCATGCGTACCCCCAGCCGCGGGCGGTCGCACGCAGCTCCTCGGGGACGTCGGCGGCGGCGGGCAGGGCGCGGGCCGGCTGGACGGAGCCGGACTTGATGTTCTCGCTCCAGTCACCGATGAACGCCTTGAAGGGGCCGTGGTCCTTCTTCCCGTACTGCAGCATCCGCCGGTCCCACTCGACGCCGAGGAAGCCGCAGATGTCACGGGTCGTGGCGCCGGCGTCCTCGACGGCGTCGACGTAACTCCTGAATTCGGCGACGGTCTGCGCCGGGTCGCGGTCGGGGCGGCCGTTGATCAACGAGCTGACCATGGAAGCCGGATGGCGCAGCAGGAAGAGGAACTTGGCGTCCGGCCAGGCCTCGTGGAGCCGATCCCAGACCAGGGCGTTGCCGGGAGTCTTGTCGACGATCACGTCCTTGCCGCTGTGCTCCAGCTCGCGGTGGAGCACCCGGTCCCAGAGGAGATGTTCCAATTCCTGCTGGTCGAGACCGAGTTGGGTCATCGCGTTCTTGGTGTACGGCATGGTCTGGTCGACCTGCAGGGTCCGCAGATGCATCTCGTGCGGGGCGCGGATGCGGGGGTGGCTGTTGAGCAGGACGCGCAGCAGCGTGGAGCCGGACCGTACGGAGGAGATCACGAACACCGGTTCGGGGACCAGCCTTTGCCCGGTCGGGGCGGGCGCGGCGCGGGGCGGGCGGCCGCCGGGCAGGTTCAGGGCGTACAACCCCCTGCGAGCCCGCCGCACCGCGGCCCTGAGGCGCGGGTCGCTTACCGGCATGGTCGTTCCTCCTCGGTCACGGGCAGTGGATCCATTCCTTTCTAGGGCGCGTTCCTGAGCCCGGATTAACGCGAGCCTGTGCGGCCGCTGAGGGTTCCGTGAGAACTCGATGAACGATCTTGACGGGTCTCGGACACTTCCATCCGGTCAAGGCAGTGTCCTAAACCTCTGTCACTCGGTTAGATGAGTGTGGACACCAGAACGCCTCGGTTCGACGAGCAGCCGGCCCTGAGCATGGTCAAGGTGGACTGCGATCCCGCGCAGGTCATCGTGAACCACGCCAGCTTCCGGGTGCAGCTCGCACCGAATCCGAGCCCCAGCCTGGCGGACACGGCCAGGATCCCCGCGATGAGCAGTGCCGGCGCGAGCAGCGGCGGTTCGAGCGGCCGCCGCAGGGCCCCCGTCGTCTGGAGCGGGAAGTCCGCACCGGGCGACCCCGGGGCGAGCGGACTGCTCCAGGCCGTACGCAACTCTTCGGCGGACGAACCGCGTTACGAGGCGTACGACACCGGCGCCACCCAGGTCATCCCGCGCATCAGCCTCGACGAGGGCGAGAGCCCGCTGGTCGTCGGCGCGCGGGCCCCGGAGGCCGACGCGACGACGCTGCTGCCCCGGATGCGGGAGTCGGTCGGTGCGTACGACCACCAGGAGCCCTACGAACACGACGAGTTCGACGACGGCGAGCGCGGCGATCACGGCGACCACGCCGGCGATCAGCACGGCGCGCACCGCCCCGCGCACGCCTTCTACCCCGACCGGCGGCTGAACCTCGGTGTGGTGCTGCTGCCGCTCCGCGTGTTCCTCGGCCTCATCTCCGTGTACGCGGGCATGGGCAAGCTCTGCGACCCCGTCTACTTCGACGGCGGCGAGCGCGGCTCCATGGTCAAGTGGCTGCATTCGCTGCACCCTTGGGCCCTCGCCGAGCCCATGCGCGACTTCGCGCTCTCCCACCCGGTCGGTGCCGGCCTGACCGTCGCCTTCCTCCAGGTCGTCGTCGGTGTCCTCACCGTCCTCGGCCTCTGGCAGCGCCTGGCGGGCGTCTTCGGGGCGCTGCTCTCCGCGGCGCTCCTGGTGACGGTCAGCTGGCGTACGGCGGCCTATGACGCCCCCGATGTCATCTACCTCGCCGCCTGGTCCCCGCTGATCATCGCGGGCGCCCCCGTCTACTCCCTCGACGGCCGGCTCGCGGGCGAGGCCTGGCGCAAGCTCGGCCCGCGCTCCGAGCTGTGGCAGCTGCGCAGGCGGGTGCTGCGGCGCGGGACGCTCGTCGCCTCGCTCGTGGTCGGACTCACCCTCCTGATCGGCTCGATGCTGGGCGGAGCGGTCCGTTCCTCGACGGTCGTGACCGTGCCCGGCCCGAACACCGACCCGACGAACCACCTCCCCGGGCTCACGCTCCCCGAGGACCGTCCGAGCTCGCAGTCCCCGTCCCGGCAGAGCGCCAAGAAGAAGCCCTCGCCGTCGGCGACCGGTTCCGCCGGCGCGAAGGCCCGGCACAAGGCCCCGGCCGCCACGGCGGGCGCGACCGCCTCGGGTACGGCGGGCAGCAGCCCGAGCCAGACCCAGGGCAGCGGCACGGCACCCACCCACCACCAGGCACCGCCCCCGCCGGCGTCCGGCAGCTCCGGTCCGACGTCGTCGGGCGGCACGGGCAGCGGCAGCAGCAGTGGCGGCTCGTCGTCCGGCGGCGGCTCGTCCTCGGGAGGGGACAGCGGCGGCAACCAGAACCCGATCGGCGGCCTCCTCGGCTGACGCGGTACGCGGTACGCACACGAGGGGCCCCCGGCGCGATCTCCGCGCCGGGGGCCCCTCGTGTCCGCGGCTACTTCCCCGCAAGCTCCTTGGCCGCCTCGGTGAGGTCCTTGGCAGTGTCGATGGCCCGCCAGTAGGCGCCGTGCGGCAGCGGATAGCCCGCCAGGCGGCGTTCGCGCGCGAGGCGCGGGAAGGTGGACCGCTCGTGGTCGCCGCGGTCGGGGAGGAGGGAGGCGAAGTCCGGCGCGAAGACGTACACACCCGCGTTGATCAGATACGGCGAGGGCGGGGACTCGATGAAGTCCAGTACATGCCCGAACTCGTTCGTCTCGACGGCGCCCCAGGGGATACGCGGTCGGGCCAGGGCCAGTGTCGCCGTCGCATCGCGCTCGGCGTGGAAGGCGGCCATCTCGCGCAGTGAGAAACGCGTCCAGATGTCGCCGTTGGTGGCGTACCAGGGACGGTCGGGGTGGGGGAGGTGCGCGGCGGCGTACTTGAGGCCGCCGCCGCGGCCCAGCGGTTCCGTCTCGACGACGGTCTTCACGCTCAGGGGCAGATCGGCCGAGTCCAGCCAGTCCTGGAGTACCTCGGCGAGGTGGCCGCAGGAGACGACGGCGTCGGTGACGCCCTCGGCCGCGAGCCAGGCGAGCTGATGGCCGATGATCGGGGTCCCGGTGCCCGGGATCTCGACCATCGGCTTGGGGCGGTCGTCGGTGTACGGGCGCAGCCGCGAGCCCTGGCCGCCCGCCAGGACCACGGCCTGCGTGGGCAGCGCGTGCGCATGAGGATCAGTGGTCGTCATGGGCGCACCCTATGCGCCGGTGGAAAGTTCCTCAGCGCTGGTGTGCGACGCCGAAGGCGAAGGACGTGTCGCAGACGGGCCGGGCGTAGGACTGGGCGCGCGTGGGGCCGTAGCGCTGGACGGCGGCGCGGCCCAGCGAACGGGCGATGTCCATGCAGTGCGCGGCCAGCGAGGGACGCCGCTCGACCTCGCGCTGGAGGTGCGTGAGGGCCACGGACGGGCTCGACTCCTGGAGCTCCGTGAGGAGTTTGTCGCGCAGGAGGTCCTGAGGGGTACGGGCCTTCGCGCGTACGGAGACATTCTGCGAAGACGCCGTGAGGGACGCCGCAGAGGAGGAGGATGAGCCTGCCCACGGTACGAGGGTGACCGCGAGCGCCCCGGAAAGAACGAGGGCGACGGGCAGGACGAGTGCGAGAGTTCGGCCGATTCGGCGGGCTGTGGTGGTCACGCGAGTGAGCGTAGCGGCCAGTGATGATTTGGCGACATTTAGTCACTCTCCCGAGGGATGGTTCGACTCCCTTTTTCGAATCGGTGTTGACGAACAGAGCTCGAAATGACGGGTGTGCCGGGGTATTTGTCGACAACGGACCGCGGCCCCGCACCGAAGTGCGGGGCCGCAGACACCAGTTGAAGCGGGGGTGCGTCAGTCGCTGAGACGCTCGCCCGTCGAGGTCGCGAAGACGTGGAGCTCGCCCGGACGCGGAACGACGTGCAGCGAGGTGCCCTTCTCGGGGACGCGGCGGCCGTTGACGCGGACCACGAGGTCCTTGTGCTCGCCGTTGACCTCGGCGGAGCCGTAGACGTAACCGTCGGCGCCGAGCTCCTCGACGACGTTGACGGCGACGGCCAGACCGGCCGGGGCGTCGGCGGTGTCCTTGGTGAGGGACTTCGCGGCCTCGCCGTTGTGCTCGACGATGTCGAAGTGCTCGGGACGGATACCGACGGTGACCGTACGGTCGCCACGCTCGCCGGCGGCGTCGAGCGCCTCACGGGAGACGGGGACGACGCTGTTGCCGAACTTCACACCGCCGTCGGTGATCGGGACCTCGACCAGGTTCATGGCCGGGGAGCCGATGAAGCCGGCGACGAAGAGGTTCTTCGGGCGGTCGTACATGTTGCGCGGGGAGTCGACCTGCTGGAGCAGACCGTCCTTCAGCACGGCCACGCGGTCGCCCATGGTCATGGCCTCGACCTGGTCGTGGGTGACGTACACGGTGGTGATGCCCAGGCGGCGCTGGAGGCTCGCGATCTGCGTACGCGTCGACACACGGAGCTTGGCGTCGAGGTTCGACAGCGGCTCGTCCATGAGGAAGACCTGCGGCTCACGCACGATGGCACGACCCATCGCCACACGCTGGCGCTGACCACCGGAGAGCGCCTTCGGCTTGCGGTCGAGGTACTCGGTGAGGTCGAGGATCTTCGCGGCCTCTTCGACCTTGGAGCGGATCTCGGCCTTGTTGATACCGGCGATCTTCAGGGCGAAGCCCATGTTGTCGGCGACGGACATGTGCGGGTAGAGCGCGTAGTTCTGGAACACCATGGCGATGTCCCGGTCCTTGGGCGGCAGGTGCGTGACGTCGCGGTCACCGATGCGGATCGAACCGCCGTTGACGTCCTCGAGACCGGCCAGCATGCGCAGGGAGGTCGACTTGCCACAGCCGGACGGACCGACGAGAACGAGGAACTCGCCGTCCTCGACCTCGATCTCCAGACCATCGACGGCGGGCTTGGTGGAGCCCGGGTAGATCCGGGTCGCCTTGTCGAACGAAACAGTTGCCATGATCGCGTAGCTCCTTCACCGGCAGGAACGTGCCGGACGATCCGAGTAAAGGTGAGTGGTGTAGTCCACACGGGTGAACTGGTCCGAGACGCTACCTGGCGTTTTCCGGTCTGTCAGTAGTCCAGGGCACACCAAATTCCGGAGCTGGGCGGTGCCGGGGTTGGTTACACTGCTCCGGACTGCCTCCTTAGCTCAGCTGGCCAGAGCAACGCACTTGTAATGCGTAGGTCATCGGTTCGAATCCGATAGGGGGCTCTGAGAAGGCCAGGTCACACAGCCCGTGACCTGGCCTTTTTGCGTGCCGGGACGACGCAGGGGCCTTCGGGGAGGTCGCCTGTGACCTGTAGGGGTGTGCGTCCGTCCACGACCTGCGCCAGGAGTCTGTAGTACTGACCGGTGCTGCTCTCGAAATCCACTCGCGCGGACAGGGCGTCGTTCCGGTCGTCCGGTGCGCGCAGCAGGTCGACCGATGCCTGGGCGAAACGGGCCGGGAGGCCGTCCCGGTCGGCAGTGGCCATGAGGGTGCGCAGTTCGGTGACTGCGGCGCGGGCCGTCTCGCGTTGGTCGCGGCCGCCGCGCAGCATGTTCAGGTAGCTGGACGCGGGTTCGGCCTCGGTGAGGGCTTCTTCGAGTGCGGTGGCGAGTTCCGCGCCGGTGCGGGCGGTCCGGTGGGCCTCGGTTCCGGCTTGCTGCAGGACGTGCAGGGCGGTGAGCAGCGCGGCGGTGTGCGGTCCGGAGCGGGTGGGGTCGATGCGTACCGTCAGGTCGGCCTCGATGTTCTGGGCGCGGTGGCGGGCTGCGGCATGGAGGCGTTCGGCGGAGCGGTGGCCCAGGCCCATCTGTTCCAGACCCAGCACACCGGCTTCGAGTACATCGCGCGCGGTGCGGGCGCCGGCCGTCTCCGCGTGCTGGGCCGCTGTGCCGTCGGGCGCCGCTTCCTTGAACAGATGCGCTACGGGAACGGCGCTCAGTTCTGCCTCGATCTGCTCGCGGCGCAGTGCGTTCCAGGCGGTACGCACGGCCTCGCAGGCCTGGGCCTGGTCCCGCACCACTTGGTCGGCCGCCTCGTACAGCTTCCGTGCTCGCGCCACGGTCTTCGGGTGTGCGCCGGACAGGCGCATCGCGGCGCGGGTGTTTCCGCCGATGAGGCCGATGGCGATCAGGGCCACGCCCAGCAGCACGAGCTCGTCGGACAGGGCGAAGCGGTTTTCCTCGTCGAGGTCCGACGGCTCCAGGTCGCCCTTGTGCGGGCCTTCGGTGTACATGAAGGCGGTGTCCCAGCCGTATGCCGTGTCCGGGTCGTAGCCCGGTGCCTTGAGCAGCGCATCGCGGTCCGGATCGCAGTGGTAGGCGCCCTCACGCTGACGGCCGCCGTCGTGGTACGGGTCGTTCCAGCGGACCGTGCACCGGCCGTCGTGCTGCTCGCTGATCACGGTGAGGTCGGTCTGCCGCGTGTCGGGATACGAGGCGTAGAGGTACGCGGAGCAGCCGAACACCACGACGCCGAGCGTCAGTACCCAGCGAAAGAACGGCCTGTGCCGCATGGTCCCCCCTCTCACCCCGTACGAGGTGAGATAGGGGTGCGTCGCACCCCTGGCTGATGAGTGCACCAGCGTACGTGACGCCTGCAACGGGCCCGTGGGGCGCAGGAGCCCGGCCCCGACGGCCCCCGCGCGGCCATCGCCGCGGTCCGGCGGTGTGGTGCGCGTTCCGGGAGGCCGCGCGGCCTACGGTGTCCGTTATGTCACCTTCCGCGCGCACCACCGCCGAGCGCTACCCCGAGCGGGTCACCTATGACCGTGCCGACGCCTACGCGATCCTGGACGAGGCTCTCGCCGTCCATGTCGGCTTCACCACCGACGAAGGGCCCGTCGTCATCCCCACGCTGCACATGCGTGAGGGCGACCAACTGGTCCTGCACGGTTCGGCCTACGGGCGCTTCATCACCGCCGCCGCTGCGGGCATCCCGGTCTGTGTCACGGCCACCCTCATCGACGGCGTCATCCTGGGCCGGGCCGCCTCCCACCACTCGGCGGCCTACCGTTCCGTCATGGTCTTCGGGCGGGCCCGTGCCATCGAGGACGCCGAGGAGCGTGCCGAGATGCTCGGCCGTGTCGTGGAGAGCGTCGTTCCCGGACGTCTCACGGGGCCCCGCGCGGCCCGGCGGCCGAGTACCGAGGAGGCGCACTACACCGCGGTGCTCACGATGCCCATCGAGGAGTTCTCGATCAAGACCCGCGCGGGCTTCGCCCGGGACGAGCCCAAGGACGACGAGGTCGAGACGTGGGCCGGCTTCATCCCGCTCACCACGTCCCCGGGGATGCCCCTGCCGGACGCCATCACCGGCAACCGTTTCCCCGCACCGGAGTACGACCCCGCCGTCCACCGTTTCCGCCAGGACCGCTGAAGTTCTCTGCCGGCGCGCCGCGTTCAGGCCGGGGTCACCAGGCCTGTGTCGTACGCGAGGATCACCGCCTGGACCCGGTCGCGGGCGCCTGTTTTGGACAACACCCTCCCGACGTGGGTCTTGACCGTCGACTCCGACAGGAACAGGCGTTCCGCGATCTCCGTGTTGGACCAGCCACCGCCGATCGCGCGGAGCACGTCCAGTTCGCGTGGGGTGAGTGCGGTCAGGCGGGGGTCGGGGCCGGTGGGCGCGCTGCCGGGGGCGGGGAGTTTCTGGGCGTACGTGTCGAGGAGGCGGCGGGTCAGGGCGGGGGCCACCACGGCGTCGCCCGCCGCCACCGAGCGGATGCCCGCGAGGAGTTGCTCCGGCTGCGCGTCCTTGATCAGGAAGCCGGAGGCGCCCGCCCGCAGGCCCGCGTGCGCGTACTCGTCGAGGTCGAAGGTGGTGAGGATCAGGATGCGGGTGCGGCCGCCCGCCTCCACGATCCGGCGGGTCGCCTCGATTCCGTCCAGGCCCGGCATGCGGATGTCCATGAGGACCACGTCCGGCCGGAGCGCCGCCGTCTGCCGTACCGCCTCCGCGCCGTCGCCCGCCTCGCCCGCGACCGCCATGTCGTCCTGGCTCTCCAGGAGCATCCGGAAGCCGAAGCGCTGCATGGGCTGGTCGTCGACCAGGAGCACGGAGGTGGGGGATGCGGAGGGCGGGGGCGGCGTCATCTCTGGTGCTCCGGGGTCGGGTTGGGGGAGGCGAGGGGGGCGGGCGTGGGCAGGGTCAGGCGTACGGTCCAGCCCGGGCGGCCGTCTGTGCGCGGGCCCGCTTCGAGTGTGCCCGCGTACATCGCCGTCCGTTCGCGCATCCCTGTGATGCCTCGGCCCTCGTCGTGGGCGGAGGCGAGGGTGGCCGCTGCGTAGTCGGTGATCTCGGCGGTCAGTGCCGTCGGGGTCTGCCGCAGCAGCACCTCGGCCGCCGACGCGGGGCCGTGCTTGAGGGAGTTGGTGAGGGCTTCCTGGACCACGCGGTAGACCGTGAGCTGGCGGCCGGACGACTCGCCGTCGGGCCGCTCGCCCTCGTAGGCGAGGTGTACGGGGAGGCCTGCGGCGCGGACCCCTTCCAGCAGCTGCTCCAGGTCGTCCAGGCCCGGCTGCGGGACGAGTTCGGCGTCGTTTCCCGGCTGGTCGTCGTCGTGGAGCACGCCCAGGAGTCTGCGGAGTTCGGCCAGGGCCTCGCGGCTGGTGGCGGAGATCGCGGTGAGGGCCTGTCCTGCGCGTTCGGGGCGCTTGGCGGCCGCGTAGGAGCCGCCGTCGGCCAGGCCGGTGATCACGGAGAGGTGGTGGCCGACGATGTCGTGCATCTCCCGTGCGATACGGGTGCGTTCGGCTGCGGCGGCCAGGCGGGCCTGCTGGTCGCGCTCGACCTCCAGGCGGCGGGCGCGCTCCATCAGGGCCTCGGTGGATTCGCGCCGTGCGCGTACGGCGATGCCCGCCGCCGACGCGAGCACGTATCCGTACAACTGCGGGACCAGTTCCCGGTTCCAGTCGGCGTGCGGGATGCCGGGCGTGGCCAGGACGATGGGGGCCACGAGAAGGAGCACCGACCAGGCGAGGACCGGGATCCGGGCCCTGAGCGCCAGGTTGAAGACCGGGAGCATGGTCAGGAGCGCGGTCTGGAGCAGGGCGCCCGACCAGTTGTCGGCGGCGAGCGCCGGGGTCGTCGCGGCGAGTACGAGCAGCGGGTGGCGCCTGCGCCAGTACAAGGGGAGCGCGATGCCGATCGCGATCAGGACGACCAGCGTCTGGTCGGCGTCCGGATTGCGGGCGGTGTTCTGCCAGCCCGCCGTCGCGTCGGTGAGCGTGGCGATCATGCAGCAGGCGGCGACCGTCAGATTCCACACCCACGGGCGCCGTACGTCGAACGCGCGAACGCGCTCGACCAGTCGCCTGAAGCTCCTGGTGAGCGCGTCGCCCTGTGGTGATCCTGAGGTGCTCACCACGCCATCCTCGTACGTCATACGTCGCGTCGCTTGAGGAATACGGCGGCCAGTGCCAGCACACCGCCCGCCCACACCACCAGCGCGATCAGCGCGCCCGCCGTCGATGCCTCGTCGCCCATCGGGGTGTGGGTGCCGAGCGCGGACGCGGCCTGGGTCGGGAAGTACGTGACGATGTCCTTCATCCCGTCCCAGGGGAGGGTCGAAAGGACCTCGGGCAGGATCACGATGCCGCCGATGAGCGCCCCGATCGCGCCGGGTACGGAGCGCAGCAGCGCGCCCAGGCCCAGTGCGGTCAGCGCGAGCAGCGTGGTGCCGACGGCGTTGCCGACGAGCGGGGCCAGGATGTTTGCGTCGGTGAGGGAGGCCGCCTTGTCGGTGTCGCCGAGCCAGATCTGGGCGGTGAGGAAGGTGACGGCGTTGGTGGCCAGGGTGATCGTGAGGACGGCGGCGCCGAAGACGGTCGTCTTCGCCCACAGCACGGGGAGCCGCCGGGGCACGGCGGCGACGGAGGAGCGGATCATGCCGGTCGCGTATTCGCCGGCCGTGACCAGGATGCCCAGGACGGCGAGGATGATCTGCGACAGCGTGGAGCCGTAGAGGACGAACAGGACGGTGTCGACGTCTGCGTCGTCGCCGTCGTACGTCGAGCCCATCGTGATGCCGACGGCGAGCACGATGGCGCAGGCGCTCAGGACGGTGATCCAGGTGGAGCGCAGCGACCACAGCTTGTGCCACTCGGCGCGCAGGATCCGGGGGGTGGTGAGCGCGTAGCCGGGACGGTCGGTCTGCGGGAGCGTTGCGGTGCTCATACGGCTGCCCCTTCAAGGGTGTTGACGGCCTGGTATTCGACGGCGTCGCGGGTCAGGTCCATGAAGGCCTGCTCCAACGACGGGGCCTGCGGGGTCAGTTCATGCAGGGCGACGGCGTGCGCGGCCGCGATCCGGCCCACCGCCGGGGCGTCCAGGCCGCGGATCTCCAGGGTGTCGGCGGCCGTCGATGCGACGGTGAGGCCGCCGGGGAGGGCGCCGCGCAGCACGTCGGCGTCCGGCGTGACGACCTTGACGGTGGCCCCGCCGGCATCCCGTACGAGCTGCTCGACCGTGGTGTCGGCGAGGAGCCTGCCGCGTCCGACGACCACCAGGTGGTGGGCGGTCAGCGCCATTTCGCTCATCAGGTGCGAGGAGACGAGGACCGTACGGCCTTCTGCGGCAAGGGATTTGAGGAGGTTGCGCACCCAGAGCACGCCTTCCGGGTCGAGCCCGTTGACCGGCTCGTCGAGGATGACGGTGGCCGGGTCGCCGAGGAGCGCCGCCGCGATGCCCAGGCGCTGCCCCATCCCGAGCGAGAACCCCTTGACCCGCTTGCGGGCGACGCCCGTGAGGCCGGCCAGATCGAGGACATGGTCGACGCGTGCGGCCGGAATGCCGTGGGTGTAGGCGAGGGCGAGCAGATGGGCGCGGGCGCTGCGCCCCGGATGCACGGCCCGCGCTTCGAGGAGCGCGCCGACCTCGGTGAGCGGGGCGTTGTGCGCGGCGTAGGCGCGACCGCCGACGGTGGCCCGGCCCGAGGTGGGTGCGTCGAGGCCGATGAGCATGCGCATGGTGGTCGACTTGCCGGCTCCGTTGGGTCCGAGGAAGCCGGTGATCGTGCCGGGCCTGACGGTGAAGGAGAGCCCGTCGACGGCGGTCCGCTCGCCGTACTTCTTGGTGAGTCGCTCAGCTCGAATCATGGATACGAAATTACGGAGACGGGCCGCAGGGGGCGTCGGACCACCGTCCGGATCTGTGCGGGCGCTCGTGGTACCCGGGTACCACGTGGGCCGCCTCGGGTACCGGCGGGCGGTTCCGGGGGCAGGGGTATGCTCCGTCACGATCTTTCAGGACCCGGCCCGGATCTCCCCGTGCTCCGGGCCGCACTTGGCCGGGGGGCTGCTGTGGACGGCACTGTGAGCGGCGCGATATGACGGCGCCGGCGCCTCGGTCCGTACGGGCCAGGGAGGACGGCGCGGATCCGTTCCACTGGAAGTTCACCACTCCCCTTTATGTGGGGGCGGCGCTGAATCCGGTCAACAGCACTGTGATCGCGACCGCGCTGGTCCCGATCGCGCATGCCCTGCACGTGTCGGTGAGCAGCACGGTGGTGCTGGTCTCCTGCCTCTATCTGGCGTGTGCGGTCGCGCAGCCGACCGCCGGGAAACTGTCGGAGGAGTTCGGGCCGCGGCGGGTGTTCCTGACCGGGATCGGACTGGTGCTCTGCGGTGGGCTGTTGGGCAGCTGCGGCCGGAGCATGGCCGTGCTGGTCGCGGCGCGGGTCCTGATCGGGCTCGGCACGTCGGCCGGGTATCCCGCGGCGATGATCCTGATACGCCGCCGGGCCGCCGGCGCCGGCCTGGGTTCGCCGCCCGGCGGTGTGCTGGGCGGACTCGCGATCGCCGGTATGGCCACGGCCGCGCTCGGACCGCCCATCGGCGGGCTCCTGGTGGGCGGGTTCGGCTGGCAGGCGGCTTTCCTGGTGAACATCCCCGTCGCGCTCGTGGCGTGGGCGATGGCCGTGCGCTGGGTGGAGCCCGACCCGGTCACGCCCCGGCGGACCCTGCGGGAGGTCGCCACCCGTATCGACGTACCCGGCATCGTCGGCTTCGGCGCGATCATGACGGCTCTGATGGTGTTCCTGATGGGGCTGCCGGACGCCGACTGGGTCGTGCTCGGTGCGGCGGTCGTGCCGGCCGTGCCGCTGGTGTGGTGGGAACTGCGGACCCCGGCTCCGTTCCTCGATGTCCGCCGGCTCGGCAGCAATGCGGCCCTGACCCGCACCTATATACGTGCCGCGCTGACGCCGCTGGCCGCGTACACGGTGATGTACGGACTGACCGAGTGGATGGAGACCGGCCGGGGGATCTCCACTCAGGAGGCCGGGTTGCTGCTGCTCCCGATGGGGGCCGTCGCCGCGCTGGTGTCCTGGCCGCTCTCGCGCCGCAATCTGGTGCGCGGCCCGCTGATCGTCGCGGCGGTCGGTGTGGTCGTCGGGTCGACAGGGTTTCTGTTCCTCGACGGCCACAGCCCGGTGATCCTGATCGTCGCGGTCATGCTGGTCTTCGGGGTGACCGTCGGGACCACCATGATCGGCAATCAGGCCGCGCTGTACAGCCAGGCCCCGGCCGAGCAGATCGGCACGGCTTCCGGTCTGTTCCGTACGTTCGGTTACGTCGGCTCCAGCGCCTCGGCCGCGCTGACCGGGGTCGCCTTCCACCATGGGGTCACGGACCGCCACCTCCACCTGCTGGGGGGTGTGCTGATCGCGGTCGGGGCCGTGGTGCTCGCGATGACTCTGCTGGACCGGCCCCTCATGTCCCGGGCGGCGTCGGCGCGTTAGCGGTTCTCCGGGACCGTCTCCAGTGTGGCGACGGTGGAGAAGATGCAGATGTCGTTCTGCAGGGCGGAGACGAGCACGCGCGCGCGGCCGGCTTCGTCGTCGGGGAGCGGGTCGGCCTGGATCCAGCAGGGGGCGTCGAGTTCGGCGTACCGGGTGAAGACGGTCTCCATGCCGACGACCGCCGTCTGCCTGGGGAAGGTCGCGGCGTGTGCGCTCTGGCGGGCGGCCTCCAGGAGCAGCATGCCCGGTGCGTGGTCGACCCGGTGGTCGAAGAGCACGGCGTGGGAGAGGTCGACGCGCAGCTGGCTGAGGTTCGGGGTGTCGGTGGGGGAGAGCACCACATCGGCGAACTCCTCGCGCGCGACGCGTGCCGGGGGCATCGGAGGGGCGAGCGGTACGGCGTTGGCGATGGACCGGTCGAGGTCGGCGTACTCCCCGCGCGTCCGCTGGTAGATCGCCGGCGAGAGGTTGAGGAAGCCGGCCTGTGCGGTCCCGAGCAGGGCACCGTCGCGCCAGATGCTGATCTGCATCGTCATCGAGGCCAGGCGTCCGGCGCGCCGGATCACATCCAGGCAGGCGATGTGGAGTTCGACCTCGGCCGGGGCGTCGCCGGCGGCCAGGGCGGCGGGGGTGAGGGAGTACGTGAAGTGGCTCCAGGACTGGCGGTGCCCGAAGGGGACGTCGTACGCGACGTGGCTGAGCAGCGGGATGGCCTGGCGTATCGATTCGGCGAGGAGCAGGGGATCGTGCAGGCCGTTGCGGGCCGCGTAGAAGCTGTGGTGACGGGGCCAGCGGGCGGTGACGACGTACATGTCCGGTGCGACCGGGCGCCAGGAGGTGAGCAGCACCTCGGCCTCGTCGAGCTTGTGCACGTACTCGCGGGACACCGGGGTGGCGCCCTGGGCGGGTATCTCGGTGTGCTGGGTGGCGATGGGCATTGGAGTTCCCCCTGGAATCTGATGCGTTGGACCCGGCAGGTGAGGCGAGCGGCGCTGGCCGCGGGGCCAAACATAAAGAGTGCGCGTTTTGTTTTAGGCCATCGCCAGGTAAAGGCTGCCCCATGAAACCCTATGGAAGTTGGGGATGAAGTGTCTCCAACATGGGCTTGTGTGGACAAAACGCACCTGCGTGGTGAACGAAACAGTCGGGTGTGCACAGGGGTTGGCACTCGATGGAACACCCACGTAACATACGAAGCGTTCTATTTTTTTTATGGGAGGTTGCCATGGGCAAGCCGAAGCAGGAGAGAGCTGTGCAGACGCGGGAGTCGCTCCTGCGCGCGGCTGCGGAGGTCTTCGACGAATCGGGCTTCTCCGGGGCGACCATCAGCAGCATCCTGAAGCGCGCGGGGGTGACCGCCGGCGCCCTCTACTTCCACTTCGACTCCAAGGAAGCGCTGGCGCGCGCGGTGATGACCTCGCAGCCGCAGTCGATCGTCCCCCTGCTGGAGTCGGAGGGGCTGCAGCGGCTGATCGACCTGACGATGCTCTGGTCGTACCAGCTCCAGGTGGATCCGATCCTGCGCGCGGGCGTCCGACTCGCCACCGAGCACGCGACCCAGGACAAGTCCTCCTACGAGGAGTGGCGCGAGATCATGCAGGGCTGCCTGCAAGTCGCCCTGGACAAGGGCGAGTTGCAGGCGGGCATCGTCCCCGACGAGGTGGCCGAGTTCGTCGTCGGCGCGTGTACGGGCATCCAGATGTACGCCGACGTGGTGTCCGGTCGGCGGGATCTGCCCGACCGCACCCGGCGTATGTGGCAACTGCTGATGCCGGGCATCGCGATGCCGGCCGTCGTGGCCCGCACCCAGGTCAGGGTGCCTCCCGGCTTCCTGCCCGGAGCCGGCGCCGACGGGCTTCCCGCCCGGACCGAGAGCCCGAGCTGACGGGGGCGGGCCCGGCACCGGGGGCCGGGCCCGCTCCTTCTCCACCCCCTCTTTTCCACCCGGTGACCATCAGAGAACCCGGCGGCGCATGCCGTCGGGGCCGAGCGCTGTGCGCACCTGCAGAAAGAGTTCAATGAGCAGTGAGCAGAAGATGCTGACGGGCAAGGTTGCCATGATCACCGGCGCTTCGAGCGGGATCGGGCGGGCCGCGGCCAGGCTGTTCGCCGCCGAAGGGGCGGCCGTGGTGCTGATGGCGCGGCGCGAGGACCGGCTCCAGGATGTCGTCGAGGAGATCCGTGCCGCAGGGGGCCGTGCGCTGGCGGTGGCCGGGGACGTGGCCAGTTCGGCGGATGTGGAGCGCGCGGTGAAGTCCGGCGCCGAGACCTTCGGCCGGCTGGACGCGGCGTTCAACAACGCGGGATACGCCACCGCAGGTCATCTCCTGCACGAGACCGACGACGTGACCTATGCCCGCACCCTGGACGTCAACGTCGGCGGCGTATGGAACTGCATGCGCCACCAGATACCCGTGATGCTCGGATCGGGGACCGGCGGGGCGGTGGTGAACACCTCCAGCGTCGCCGGACAGGTCGCCACCGGAGCCTCCGCCGCCTATATCGCGTCCAAGCACGCGGTGATCGGTCTGACGAAGGCGGCCGCGTCGGAGTACGGCGAGCGGGGGATCCGGGTCAACGCCCTGGTCGTGGGCAACACCCTGACCGAGATGATGAGCGAAGTACTGGACACCTCACCGGAGTTGGAGAAGGAGTTCGTCGCCCGCGCGATACAGAAGCGGATGGCCGACCCCACCGAGGTGGCCCAGGCCGCCGCATGGCTGTGCAGCGACCGGGCGTCGTTCGTGACCGGCTCCTCGATGTCCGTGGACGGCGGCTGGACCGCCATCTAGTGTCCGCATCGTAAGATACAGAACGCTCGTTTTGATGTTGCCTGCGCCCGTGCCGCCGAGAAATGGCTGGTCACGGGCGTCAGTGCTGTGAGCCCCTGATTCATGGGGAGGTAAAAACGTCTCTGCACGATAGAAAACATAGCGAGCGCTCTGTATTGTTCTATCTGTCGAGTCGAAGGTGAGCGCATCGAAGGAGGCACCTGTGGGACACATCGGAGCCGGACCCCACGCGGAGGTCCGTACCCTGCTCGCACGGGAGGTCCATGACCGCATCGGCGGCGGACTGGCACTGGCGCTTCGCCGCCTGGAACTCCTCGACCTCACCGCGACCGGTCTGACCCCCGCGGACAGGGAACGCCTGGCCGGGGTCAGGGCCGCAGTGCTGGATGCTCTGGGCGCGGCACGGGACATCACCACCGGTCTGCGCCGTCCGGCACCCACCGCCCCGCCTTCCCTGGAAACCGCGCTCCAGGACTTCCTGCACACCATGGCCCCCGAGGGGCTCCGCACCCAGGTGCGGGTCGACGGCAGCGCGGAGTGGGTGCCGCAGCACATCGCGGGGGAAGTGTTCCTCATCGTCCGCGAGGCGCTGCGCAACGCCCTCGCCCACGCCCGGCCCCGCGTGCTGACCGCTCACCTCACCATCGCCCCGCACGAGGTCCATGCCGTCGTCACCGACGACGGAGCCGGCTTCGACCCGGCCCTGCTGCTCACCGCCGGCGGGACCAACGGCCTGCTGGGCATGGTGGAACGCGCCCGCGCCCTGGGCGGCACCGCCGCACTCACCTCCGCCCCCCGCCGGGGGACCCGGGTCACCGTCTGGGTACCGATCAAGGAGAACGGAGTCAGTCATGACTGAGGACAGGACCAGGATCCTGGTCGCCGACGACCACACCCTGCTCCGCGAGGCGCTGTGCGAACTCCTCGGCGCCGAACCCGACTTCGAGGTCGTGGCCCAGACCGGCGATGCGAAGGCCGCCCTCCAGCAGGCCGCCCTGCTCGACCCGGACGTCGCACTGCTCGACATCCAGATGCCGTACAACGAGGACCCCGTGGCCACCGTCCGCCAACTCCTGCTGCGCCGGCCCGGGATGCGCATCATCATCCTGAGCATGGACGACCACCCCCTCCTGGTACGGAGCCTCCTGGCCCTCGGCGTGCACGGCTATCTGCACAAGAGCGTCAGCCGTGCCACGCTCGTCGCCGCCATCCGCGAGCGGGCCGACTCCGGCCGGCGCGTCGTCACCGTCTCGATGGCACCGGGCGAACTACGGCCACAGGGACCGCGGTCCACCCCGGTGCAACGGCTGTCGGAGCGCGAGGCCGAGGTCCTCACCCTGGTCTCCACGGCGCTGAGCAACCGCCAGATCGGTGCACGGCTCGGCATCACGGAAGGCACCGTCAAGCGCCATCTGCGGAAGACCTTCGACAAGCTCGGTGCCGTCTCCAGGCTGGACGCGGTGAACAAGGCGGTGGACCTCTCCCTGATCAGGGCCCAGCCCGCCCGGCGTACACCGCTCGCGTCCTGAAATCCCCCCGGTGGCTGAGCGGTTCACGCGTGGGCGTGCACGGCTGCGGGGCAGGGGGCCGCGGCGTTCATCAGGTGGTTCACCTGGCGGGCCGCCTGGTCGGCGTCGTGGAAGAGCACGGCCTGCCACCCGGCCGCGATCGCACCGGCGACGTTCTTCTCCAGGTCGTCGACCAGAACGCACTCGTGCGGGGCCCTTCCCGACCGCTGCGCCGCCAGCCGGAAGATCTCGGGCTCGGGCTTGCGGCTGCCGACCGCGTACGAGCAGACGATGTCGTCGAAGTGCGAGTCGTCGACCATGAGCCGGCGGTGGCGCTCCCACGACGGCGGCAGATCGGCGAGCAGCCCCACGAACGCGCCCCGGGCGCGGAAGCTCTCCAGGCGTTGTACCCAGGCGGTGTTGGTGGGCCGCTCCGCGAACCACTGGTCGCCGAAGTGCTCCAGATCGGCCACGAGACCGAAGGTCGCGCCCAACTCCGTCTCCAGCGCGTCGGACCAGGCCGACACGGAGAGCAGCGGTATGTCGATCACCCCCATCGCGTCGGTGCCGTGGGCCGCGCCCACCACGCGCATCGCCTCCTTGAGGGCGTACAGGGGGACACCGACCTGGTCGGCGAAGGCGTTGAAGGTGACGTCGACGGGCGGGGTGAGCACCCCGGCGAAGTCGGTCCAGATCGCGAGGGGGGAAGAGGAGCCCGCCCCACGATGTCGGTCGAATGCACGCTGCGTCGTCATGGGGAAAACGCTAGGCGGGGACGCCCGGAATTCCATGGGCCGCCGGGTACCGATAAACGCGGTACCCGGTACTTCCGGTACCGGATCGGTGCCCGGCCGCCGCCTGCCGCAGGAATGCCTCGTAGGTGCCGACGGCGTGTTTCCAAAGAAACACCGGACCGCTTCCTGGCCTTCTGTGTCGCTACGTTGAAAAGGCGCGACGAAAAGGCGCGACCCGCTTCCGGGAATGCCGCAGGACGCCTCGGACGAACACGGCAAGGATCACCATGAAGGACACCTCGGCCCCCGGCCTACGGCGCCCGGGCCTCAGCCTGGCCACCGTGGTGCTGGCTTCGTTTCTCCTCCCCATTTCTCTCACCGGCGCCTCCGTCGCCATGCCCGGTGTGGCCGAGAACTTCCACAACTCCCTGGCCGCAGGCCAGTGGATCGTCAACGGCTACGACCTGACCTTCGCCAGTTTCATGCTCGCCTGCGGGGCCTTCGCCGACCGCTTCGGCCGGCGGAAGGTCTTCGCGATCGGCAGCGCCGTCTTCGCCCTCGCCTCCCTGGTCTCCGCGTTCGCCGGCGGCATCGTCGTCCTCGACGTCGCCCGTGCCGTCGCGGGGGTGGGCGCCGCCGCGGTCCTCACCTCCGGCAGCGCGCTCCTCGCGCAGACCTTCGACGGGCCTGCCCGCGCCAAGGCGTTCGGCGTCTTCGGCACCGCGGTCGGCATCGGCCAGGCCTTCGGGCCCTTCGTCTCCGGGGCGCTGTCGACCGCCTTCGGCTGGCGGGCGATCTTCCTGGTGCCGGCCGTCTTCGGCGGCATCGTCGTCGGTCTGTCCGTACTGCTCCCCGAATCGCGCGATCCGGGCGCCAAGCGGGTCGACTGGGCCGGTACGTTCACCCTCACCACAGCGCTCGCCAGTCTCATCGCGGCGCTCCTCGAAGGCCCCGGACTCGGCTGGGGCCACGGACTCGTGGTCGGCGGATTTCTCCTCAGCGCGCTGCTGTTCGGCGCCTTCGTCGTCGCCGAGCGGCGCCGGCCGCACCCGATGGCCGACCTCACGCTCTTCCGCCAGCCGCAGTTCGCCTCGCTGTGCGCGGCGGCGGTGGCCATGGTCGCCGGCTTCACGCCGCTCCTCGTCTATCTGCCCAGCTATCTGACCGCCGTCAACGCCCAGACCACCCTGCACGCGGGTGTGGACCTGCTGATGCTCACCGTCCCCACGATCTTCTTCCCGCTGGTCGCCGGATATCTGCAGCGCTGGATCGCCGTACGCCACCTGGTCACCGCCTCCGTCGGACTGCCGGCGGCGGGCGTCGCCTGGCTGACCGTGATCGAGCCGGGCATCGGCAACTGGGCCTCGCTCGGCCCCTTCCTGGTCATCGGAATCGGCGTCGGCATCGCCTTCGGCGTGCAGGACGGGGCCGCCGTGTCGAGTGTGGAGCCCTCGCGCGCCGGCATGGCCGCGGGCATGTTCAACACCATGCGGCTGGGCGGTGAGGCCGTGGCGATCGCGGTGGCCGGCACCCTGCTGGTCTCCTTCACCCGCCTGCGGCTCGGATCACAGCTCGACCGCTTCCCCGGTCCGTACGCGAACCACCCCGAGACCCTGGCCGCACTGCTGAACCAGGGCCAACTCCAGGGCCCGGCGGCCACCGTGCCCGCCGGCATGAGGGATGCGTTCACCTCCGTCGCGAGCAGCGCCTACACCGACGGACTGCACAGCGTGCTCTGGGTCATGGCGGGCTTCTGCGCCGCGGTGACCGTCCTGGTCGCCGTCGTCGGCGCCCGGCACACGGCACCTGCGAGCCTGGAGGCAGCGCAGTCCGAGCCCGCCACCGAGCCCGCCACCGAGTCCGCGCCCGAAACCGCTCCCGCACCGGCCCTCGTCTGAGAACAGGTATCCGACATGAGCACTCCCACCCCCGTGATGATCGTCGGCGCCGGTCCCGTCGGACTGACCCTCGGATCCGAACTGCTGCAACGCGGCATTCCGGTGCGCCTCATCGAGCAGGCGGAACGGCCCCGGCCGCACGCCAAGGCCGTTCTGTTGTGGCCCCGGGGCATCGAGGCCCTCGGCCGGATCGGCGTCGCCGAGGAGATCGTGGAGCGCGGGCACGCCCTGCAGGCGCAGAACTACCACTCGGGCGCGCGCAGGCTTGCCCGTACGCGCTTCGACGGGCTCTCCGGGACGCGGTATCCCTATGCCCTCTCGCTGTCCCAGGAGGAGACGGAAGCGGTACTGCGGGAGCGATTCGAGTCCCTGGGCGGGAGGATCGATTTCGGCGTACGGCTGGAGTCCCTCAAGCAGACGTCCCACGGTGCGGAGGCCGAACTCTCCGCGCTCGGCGCGACCTGGAGCGAGACGTGCTCCTGGGTCGTGGGCTGCGACGGAGCGCACAGCACCGTTCGGGAGTCCCTCGGTGTCGCTCTCACCGGTGAGTCCCGCCCCCAGCAGTTCCTGCTCGCCGACAGCGCGTGCGAGACCACGCTCGCGCAGGACGAGGCGCACTACTTCATGACCCCCTCAGGGGCGCTGGCCGTCGTCGGATTGCCGGGCGGCCTCTACCGGATCTGCGTCAGCGTTCCCCCCGACACCCGGATCGACGACGCCCTGCGGCTCGTGCGGGAGGCCGCGGCCGAACGCTGCCCCGTCCCACTGGAACTGGTCGGCGAACCGCGGACCGGGGTCTTCCGCGTCCACCGCAGGGCCGCCGAGCGGTTCCGTATCGGCAAGGTCATGCTGGCCGGGGACGCCGCCCACATCCACGGCCCGGCGGGCGGCCAGGGCCTCAACACCGGCTTGGAGGACGCCTCTTCGCTGGGCTGGCGGCTTGCGCAGGTCATAGCCGGTGACAGCGGTGCCGGCGTACTGGACGACTGGGAACGCGAGCGGCAGCACGTGGCGCAGGGCGTCGTGGACGACACCGATCTGCAGACCCGCCTGTGGACGCTGAAGGGCTGGCGGCGCGCGCTGCGCGACGCCCTGATCCGTGTCGCGCAGGCCACCGGTGTGCTGGAGCGCTTCGTCGTGCCCCGCCAGGCCCAGCTCACCCTCGGCTACCCCGGCAGCAGGCAGCGGCACGGTGCGGTACGGGCCGGACACCGGCTGCCCGACATCCAACTGTCGGGCGGACACTGGCTGCACAGGCTCCTCGACCCGGAGCGGCCGACCCTGCTTCTGCTCGCCTCCTCGTCCTCCGTCGCCGCGCACCAGCTGTCCCTGGAGTGGGCGAAGGAGCCCCGGATCGACGTGCTGCGGGTGACCGGCGCTGAGGTGCGCTCCACGCTCGGGATGGGGGGCGAGGCGGCCGTCGTCGTACGCCCCGACGGGGTCGTCTCCTGGGCCGGCCCGCTCGGCGGCGGGGCCCTCGGCAGCTGGCTGGCCGCCCGGTACCCGCACGCCTGACTCAGGCCGGGATGCGCGGGGCCAGGAGTTCGCGGCGGCTGGAGACCCCGGCTTTGGTCAGCACCTTGCTGACGTGATTCTTCACCGTCTGTCTGGCCAGGTGCAGTTCGGCCGCGATCTCGTCGTTGGAGAGGCGGCCGAGGAGCAGCCCGAGTATCTGCTGTTCCCGTGCGGTCATCCCGGGAACGCGGGTGCATGACCCGGGTGTGCCGGGTGTTCCGGAGCCGTCGGCGTGCTGTTCGCGCAGGTACCAGACGGGCCGCCCTGCCGCGAGGGTCTCCACGGCGCGCACCACGCGCTCGGCGGTGGCGGAGCGGTGGACGAACCCGTCCGCTCCGCTCGCCAGGCAGGCCGCGACGACCGAGGGGTCGTCGGCGCCGGTGAACACCAGGACGCGGGGCGGGTGGGCAAGACCCTTGATCCGGCGGCAGAGCCGTATGCCGTCGCCGTGACCGTGTCCGGCGAGGTCGACCTCGGTGATCAGCAGATCGGGGCGGCTGCGCAGGACGGCTGCCAGGGCGCCTTCGCTGGAGCCGGCCTCCTCCGTCGTATCGGCGGCGCCGGCGTGCACCAGAAGCGAGGACACGGCGGCGCGGGACACCGGATGCGGGTCGGCCACCACCACGGTGCGGTGCGCGGACAACGAGGACATCGGGTAGTGGTCAGCCATCTCCGGAATCCTTCTTCGTCTTCACGGCATTCTGCAGAGAAACAGAACATAGCTTTCCGCAGGGCCCGTTCGGACCGCGGTGTTCCCATGGCGGCAAAGGGTGGCACGCAAGTGCCGGGGCCGCGTGTTCCGAAAGAGACATGCGTATGCGCTCAAAGGCGCATGCCGGTTGTTCGTTGGGTGCAATTCCCGCTGGTGCCGACGGTCCGCGCCCTAGCGTGAGTTCAACGCGACTTCGGTGTTTCTACGAGGAGTTCCGATGACTTCACCCCCACATCTCAGCCGGCCGGCGCGCTCCACCGGCGCCGGGTCCGGAATTCCGGACCTTGCCGCGCAGGAGCTGGAGGACCTGGTGAGCCGGGCGGCTCCGTCCATGCACGAGCGCATCGGCGAACTCACCTCGATACGCGGCGCGTTGTACGACGGCGACCCGGCCGCCACCGAGCGCCAGCACGCCAAGGGCAAGCTCACCGTCCGCGAACGGATCGAACTGCTCCTGGACAAAGGGTCGTTCACCGAGGTCGAAGGGTTGCGCAGGCACCGGGCCACCGGTTTCGGGCTGGAGGCGAAGAAGCCGCACAGCGATGGTGTCGTCACCGGTTGGGGCACCGTCCACGGGCGGCAGGTCTTCGTCTTCGGGCACGACTTCCGTATCTTCGGCGGCGCGCTGGGCGAGGCGCACGCGCAGAAGATCCACAAGATCATGGACATGGCCGAGTCGGCGGGAGCCCCGCTGGTCGCCCTCAGCGACGGGGCCGGGGCCCGTATCCAGGAAGGCGTCACCGCCCTCGCGGGCTACGGCGGGATCTTCACCCGTAACGTCCGGATGTCCGGCGTGGTGCCGCAGATCAGCGTGATCCTCGGGCCGTGCGCCGGTGGCGCCGCCTACTCGCCCGCGCTGACCGACTTCGTCTTCATGGTGCGCGGCACGGCGCAGATGTACATCACCGGACCCGATGTGGTGCACGCCGTCACCGGTGAGCGGGTCAGTCACGACGAACTCGGCGGAGCCGACGTGCACTCGGCCGTGTCGGGAGTGTCGACCTTCGTCCACGACGACGAGGCCTCCTGCCTGGAAGACGTGCGCTATCTGCTGTCGCTGCTGCCGTCCAACAACCGCGAACTGCCGCCAGACGACCTGACCTACGACCATGACGGCCACGACGACCCGGCGGGCGACGCCCTGGTCAACCTGGTGCCGGCCAATCCCCACCAGGCCTACGACATGCGCCGCGTGATCGAAGAGATCACGGACGACGGGGAGTTCCTGGAACTCCACGAACGCTGGGCGCCCAATCTGCTCTGCGCCCTGGCCAGGCTCGGCGGCCGCGTCGTCGGCATCGTCGCGAACCAGCCGATGGCCGGTGCGGGTGCGCTGGACATCGCCGCATCGGAGAAGGGCGCACGCTTCGTGCAGCTCTGCGACGCCTTCAACATCCCCCTGGTGACCCTCGTCGACGTGCCCGGCTTCCTGCCCGGCACCGACCAGGAGCACGACGGGATCATCCGCCGCGGCGCCAAGCTGCTGTACGCCTACTGCAACGCCTCCGTGCCGCGGATCCAGGTCATCCTCCGCAAGGCCTACGGCGGCGCCTACATCGTCATGGACTCGCGCTCCATCGGCTGCGACCTGTCCTTCGCCTGGCCCACCAACGAGATCGCGGTGATGGGCGCGGAGGGCGCGGCCAACGTCGTGTTCCGCCGTGAGATAGCCGCCGACCCCGATCCCGAGGCCGCCCGCGCGCGGCGTGTGGCGGAGTACCAGGAGGAGCTCATGCACCCCTACTACGCGGCCGAGCGCGGCCTCGTCGACGACGTGATCGACCCGCGCGACACCCGCAGGGTCCTCATCCGCTCGCTGCGGATGCTGCGCGCCAAGCACGCCTCCCTGCCGGACCGCAAACACGGCAACCAGCCCGTATGAGCGCCGGACAGGAGAGCCCCGAGCAGCTCGTCAGGCTGGAGCGCGGACACCCGGACGCGGCCGAACTCGCCGCCGTACTCGCGGTGTTGCGCGCCCTCACCGCGGCCCACCCGGCACTTCCCGTGACCGTTCCCCCGGTCGCGCCGGGCCGGGCGGCCTGGCCCCGTCAGGACGGCCGGCTTCCGGCGGGCACCTGGCGCCGTACGCCCCGAAGACCCTGAGACCGCCGCCCGCACCACCGGCAGGAGGACCCCATGACTTCTGAAACCGACTTCTCCGTACGTGAGCGGACCTACTCCATCACCGAGGTCGAACGGCTCAGCGGACTGGCTGCGCACACCCTGCGCTGGTACGAGCGGCTCGGCCTCATCGACGAGGTGCCGCGCGGGCCCGGCGGCCGGCGGGCCTACTCCGAGTACCACCTCGGCTGGCTGGGCTTCCTCGCCGACATGCGCGCGACCCGGATGAGCGTCGCCGACCTGTGCTGCTACGTCGAGTTGCTGCGCCGCGGCGAGGAGACCGCGCCCGAACGCCTGCGGATGCTGGAGCGCTACCGGTCCGAACTGGCCAGGCAGGCAGCGGAGTTGGCGGTGAACATCAGCTTCCTGGACCGGAAAGTGGCCGACCACCGTGAGCTGCCTCACGCGGAGCTCAATTGATTTGGTTCATGTGGACTTCAACCACCTAGCGTCCTGTCCGGCAGTCACCGGACATCAATTCTTCCTTATTCGAATTTCCTGAACGGCGGAGGGAATCATGGTCGATCAATTCCTTGAGCGATTGAGCAGTTTCGGAGACACCGAGGCCATCGTCTACAACTCGGTGCGCCACACCTATGCGGATCTGGTACGCAGCATCGCCGACTGGAGGACCTTCCTCGACACCCATGAGGTGACGGCCGGCGAGGTCGTGGTCCTGGAGGGAGCGAGCTCCTTCCAGGCCTGCGCGGGGCTGCTGGCCCTGATCGAGCGCGGCACCGTCGTCGTACCGCTCACGCTGCTGACGGCCGCGAAGCGGACCGAGTTCCACGAGGTCGCCGAAGTCGAGACCGTCATCACGATCGGCGCCGACGGCACATCGAGGTCGCTGGAGCGCACCGGCCGGACAGCGGACCACGAGCTCTACACGAGGCTGCGCACCGCCGGCGCCCCCGGCCTGGTGCTGTTCAGCTCGGGCACCACCGGCCGCAGCAAGGCCACCGTCCTGGACTTCACCAAGGTGCTCGCACGGTACGGGGCGCCCACCCGGCCGCAGTCCACCCTCGCGTTCCTGAACATCGACCACATCGGCGGCATCAACACCCTGCTGCACACGCTCAGTCAGGGCGGCACCGTCGTCACCCTGGCCGAGCGCTCGCCCGACACGGTGTGCGCGGCGGTCGCCGAGTTCGGGGTGCGGGTGCTGCCGACGACCCCGACGTTCCTCAACATGCTGCTCATCTCCGGCGCCTATCAGCGCCACGACCTGAGCGCGCTCGGACTGATCACGTACGGCACCGAACCGATGCCCCTGGGCACCCTGAAGCGGCTCAAGGAAGCGCTGCCGACGGTCCGGTACAAGCAGACGTACGGGCTCTCCGAGCTCGGCATCCTGCCCACCAAGTCCAAGGGCGACGACACGCTGTGGGTGAAGCTGGGCGGTCCCGGCTTCGAGTACGAGATCCGCGACGGCATCCTCTGGATCCGCTCGGAGATGGCGATGCTCGGCTATCTGAACGCGCCGGCACCCTTCGACGACCAGGGATTCTTCAACACCCAGGACGCGGTCGACGTCGACGGCGACTACGTACGGATCCTGGGCCGCCGCTCGGAGATCATCAACGTGGCGGGCGAGAAGGTCTACCCCAGCGAGGTCGAGAACATCCTCCTGGAGGTCCCGGGCATCGCCGAGGCCACCGTGTCGGGCAAGCCCAGCCATGTGACCGGCATGGTGGTGAAGGCCGTCGTCAAGCTCAGCGAGCCGGCCGAGGCCCGAGAGCTGACCCGCCGGGTGCGCGCACACTGCCGCACGCGTCTGGAGCCCTTCAAGATCCCCGCGATCGTGGAGATCTCCGAGGCCGAACACCACAACGACCGGTTCAAGAAGACCCGGGCGTTGACATGACAGCGACCGAGACCACCGAGACCACCGAGACCACCGAGACCACCGAGGCGGTCCGCAAGGTCGCGGTCGTCAGCGGCGGCAGCAGAGGGCTGGGGCGGGTCCTGACCGAGCGGCTGCTCGCGGACGGCTGGCGGGTCGCGGCCTTCAGCCGTACGGCCAACGACTTCACCGCGGCCACCGCCGAGCAGCACCCCGACGCCTACCTCTGGGAGTCCGCAGACCTCGGTGACCCGGAGACCATGCGGCAGTTCGTACGGGTCGTGGGCCGGCGCTTCGGGCGCATCGACCTGCTGATCAACAACGCGGGCGTGCTGCACCAGGAACTCTTCCTGACCACCCCGCCCAAGAAGATCGACTCGCTGCTCACCACCAACCTGCTCGCGCCGGTGATCCTCACCCAGGCCTGCGCCCGGCTGATGACCCGAAGCGGCGGCGGCGCCATCGTCAACGTCTCCTCGATCAACGCCGTCCGGGGCTACCGGGGCGTGTCCGTCTACACGGCGGCCAAGGCCGGCATGGACGGCTTCACCCGCAGCCTCGCGCGTGAACTCGGCGCATTCGACATCCGGGTCAATTCGATCGTCCCCGGATTCTTCGACAGCGAAATGACGGCGGACGTCACCGAGAAGAACCGCGAAAAAATTCAGCACAGGACACCGCTGGGCCGGCTGGGAACCGTCGGGGAAATAGCCGACGCCGTTCTTTTCCTCGCCTCCCCGCAATCGAATTTCGTGACCGGACAGTCCCTGATAGTCGACGGAGGAATCACATGCTAGAGACCACGAACGTCCAGGCCGTTGTCGAGGACGAGATACGGGCGCTCAGCCTGGAGGAGGACGGCGGTTCGGGTCCCCTCGGCCTCGACGACTCCCTGGTGGAGCTCGGCCTCAACTCGCTCTTCCTCGCACAGCTCCTCATCCAGCTCGAACTGGAGCTGGGAGTCGACCCGTTCGAGGACCGCTTCTCCATCACCGACATGCGCACGGTCCGCGACCTCGTGAACGCCTACGAGAAGGCGCTCGACGCCACGGCGGTGGTCTGACGATGTCCGCCGCCGCTGCCGAGCAGCAGCTCCTGCTGCGCACCGTCGACGACTACCTCGGCCCTGGGGAGACCCGCTTCTTCTCCCGCGGCTACCAGCGCGCCGACTACACGGTGTACGGGATCACCGCGCACCCCGCCGGCGCCGAAGGTCCCGCCGTCACCGCGAAGGCCGACATCGGCTACCCCGCCGACTGGTCGAAGAAGACCGCCGACGAGGACCTGCGTCCGCACCTGAGCACCGTCGACGCCCTCGTCCTCGGCGTACAGCTCGCCGAGCTCCACCTCGCCCACGCCTACGGCCTCGACGCCGCGGACCGCTCGGCCATGCGCCTGCGCAAGGTCGTTCTCCGGGCGGGCGGCGCACCCCAGGAGGAGCTGGAGGGCATCGCGCTCTCGGCGACCCTCAAGGCGACCGTCGCCGAGGAGTCGGCGCGCGGCGGCCACCGCTCGGTGTACGACAGCACGGTCGGCGGTCTGCGCGTGCGCTGCGAGATCGACCACCCTCTCCGTACGAAGGCGACCGCGCCCGCCCGCTACGACGCGCTCACCGACGCGCTCGGACCGGGTGAACCGCGGTTCTACGGCGAGGGGTTCAAGCTCCGCAGGCACACCGTCGAGGACGTCCGCGTCGACATGGGCGCCCTCACCGCCGAGGCCACCGCACGCTTCACCGCCGTATCGGACACCGCCCCCACCGAAGGCATCGAGGGGGCAGGACCGCCGGTCGTCTCGCTGGTGGACTGCTTCGTCGTCAACCTCCAGCTCGCCCAGGTGCTGATGTACGAACTCGACTCGCTGACCAGGGAGTCCAGCAACACCCTGTGGATGATGCAGACCGTCCTGGAGGCCCCGGAGGACCCGCAGCCCCTGGCCGTGCCGGTCTCCGGCGCACTGGAGACGGCCACCACGCTCACCGCGGCCCGCAAGCTGCCCCTGCGCGGCGGGATCTGGCGCACCGTCGAGCTCCACAGCCGTATGGCCGGCATCGAGATGCGCTGCTCCTTCGCCCACGAACTCCCCGCCTGACGCCCCCACTTCAGCCGCCTCAGCCCTCTCACCCGCCCGTCACGAACCGCAGGAGCCACACCATGCGACTGTCCATATCCGGCACCTATTCGGCCGGCAAGACCTTCACCGCGATGGCGCTCTCCCACCACACCGGGATTCCGCGCTCGCCCGCCAAGACCATCCGCGAGATCATGCCGGACGCCGTTCCCGGCAAGGCGCTCACCGAGGTCACCCCCGCCGAGTACATCCAGCTCGCCGTACGCCGCCACGTCGGGCGCGCCGTCAACGAGGCGCTCCTGGGCGGCAGTTTCATCGCCGACGGGTCCTCGCTCCAGGAGTGGACGTACGCCGCGGTCCGCGTCGAGTTCGGCATGGACCCGGGTGCGCACGTCGACGGGCCGCCGCCGGCGAAGACGCCCGAGATGGGCTTCTTCGAGGAGGTGACCGCCCAGCTCGGGCACGCCTTCCGCCAGCACGTGAAGGAGTCCTTCGACGGATTCGTCCACCTGCGCAACGAGTTCCCGCTCGGCGCGGACGGCCACCGCCCGATGAACGAGAAGTTCCGCTCCAAATGCGACGACCTCCTGCTGGTCGCCCTGGACGAGCTGGACATCCCCTACATCCAGCTCGGCGGTTCCGTGACCGATCGCCTCGAGGCGATCGTGCGCCGCTTCGACCTGCCGGTCGTACGCGACATCGACGAAGCGATCGCTCTCGCGGGCGAGGACTACGCCAAGGTCGACTGGCGCCTGGAGAAGGTCCGCAGCCAGAGCACGGCCGCCGTCGCGGCGACGTCCGCCGCGGCCTGAGAACACCCGCCCCCACCAGAAATCAGGTGCAACATGTCCAAGCAAGCAAGTGCGGTGTCCGCACCGCCCGAAACCCCCGAGGGGCCCTACTCCCGTCGCTGGCTGATGCTGCCGGTTCTGCTGGCCGCCATGTTCATGGCCCAGTTCGACCTGTACGTCGTCAACGTCGCGGCCCCCTCCCTCGAACACGACATCCACGCGGGCCAGGCCGCCCTCGAACTCATCGTCGCGGGCTACGGGTTCACCTACGCCAGCGGCCTCATCACCGGCGGCCGCCTCGGTGACCTCTTCGGGTCCCGCAAGCTCTTCCTGTACGGCACCCTCGCCTTCACCCTGGCCTCGCTCCTCTGCGGGCTGGCCCAGACCTCCGGCCAGCTGGTCGCCGCACGCCTCGTCCAGGGCCTGACCGGCGCGATGATGGTCCCGCAGGTCCTCGCCCTGATCACGGCGGTCTTCCCGGCCACCGAGCGCGCCCGCGCCCTCGCCTGGTTCGGCGTCACCATCGGTGTCGGCGCGGTCGCCGGCCAGGTACTCGGCGGTGCGCTGCTCCAGGTGAACGTGCTGGGGCTCGGCTGGCGGGTCATCTTCCTGGTCAACGTGCCGATCGGGCTCATCGCCATGGGCTTCGCCCTGCGTCTGCTGCCGCACCGCAAGCCCGCCGCCCAGGCCAAGCTCGACCCCATCGGCGTACTCGGTGTGTCCGGCAGCCTCGCGCTGGCGCTCATCCCGCTCGCCGTCGGCCGCAGCGAGGGCTGGCCGGTGTGGACCTGGATCTGCCTGATCGCCTCGGCTCCGCTCATGGCGCTGACCGTGGCGTGGGAGAAGCGGCTGGCGCGCAACGCGGGGCAGCCGCTGCTCGACACCACGCTCTTCCGCAACAAGATCTTCACCAAGGGTCTGCTCGTCAGCCTCGGCGTCTTCTTCGCCTTCTTCAGCCTGATGTTCTCGCTGACTCTGGTGCTCCAGACGGGACTTGGTCTCGACCCGCTCCACGCGGGCTTCACCTTCTGCCCGCTGGGACTGGCCTTCGCCGGCTCCTCCATCACCTCCTCTCGGATCGCGGGCCGGCACGGCGGCCGCCTCGTCACCGTGGGCACCGCCATCGCCGCGGTCGGTCTGCTCGTGCTCCTCGTCGACCTGAGCGTCTCCGGATCCGACACCAGCGCACTGCGGCTGATCGGTCCGATGGTGCTCATCGGCCTGGGCAACGGACTCGCGGTTCCGGCCCTGACCGGCTCGGTGCTCTCCCGTATCGAGCCCAAGCAGGCCGGTGCGGCAGCCGGTGTGCTGACCACCACGCAGCAGTTCGCCAGTGCCGTCGGTGTCGCCGGCATCGGGTCGGTCTTCTTCGCCGCGGTCGGCACGGGGCACGGTGTCGGCGTCTACGCCTCCGCCCTCGAATGGGTGGCGTCCATCGGTCTGGTCCTCGTGCTGATCGCCTGCGCGATCAGCGTGAAGCTCCCGAGGCCGCCGCGCGCCCAGGCGTCCACCCCGGTCGCCGTACCGGCCCCGGCCGCTGCCGCTGCCGCTGTCGCCGAGCCCGGCCGCCCCGTCGGCACCCGCTGACCGGCACGCCGCCGCCCCGAGAGATCCGGAGAACAACACCATGACCATGACCACCGACATACACGTCACCACGGGCCGCAAGCAGCTCGTCGCCCTGCTCTTCGAGGAGATGATCACCAACGGGAGGCTGGACCTCGCCGAGGAGATCTTCCACGAGGACTTCCACTGGCCGCAGTTCGACCTGCGCGGACCCGAGGGCGTACGCACCTGGGTCAAGGCCTTCCGCACGACCTTCCCCGACATCAGCGACCTGGTCCAGGAGCAGACCGCCGAGGGCGACGTCGTCGTCACCCGGGTCGAGTGCATCGGCACCCAGCTCGGCGCGTTCCGCGGCCTGCCGCCCAGCGGCAAGCAGGCCACCTTCGGTGCGGTCGGCATCGACCGCTTCCGCGGCGACAAGGTCATCGAGCGCAGTGCGTGGTTCGACCTGGCGGACCTGATGCGCCAGCTCGGCCACGAATCCATCAACATCCCCCCGATCGACCGCCCTTGAGGTGTGCCCCGTCCCGCCGGCGGCCCGACGCCCCCCACCGGGCCGCCGGCCGGCCGGGCCCCCGTCCCCCCGTTGCCCACCCCGTGAGGAACGAGCATGAAGCCGACCCGATTCGTCTATCTCCAACCGGAATCGGTCGACGAGGCGGTCGCCTGCCTGCAGACGTACGGGCCCCGAGCCCGGGTCCTCGCGGGCGGGCAGAGCCTCCTCGCCCTGATGAACCGCCGCACGGTGCGCCCCAGCGCCGTCATCGACCTCAAGCGCCTGACGCGGCTGCGCGGCATGGCCCAGGACAACGGCGTCCTGTCCATCGGCGCACTCACCACCCACCACGACATCGAGTCCGCACAGGGCCACGGCCTGGACACCGCGTTCCGGGTCCTCCCGGAGACCGCCCGGCTCATCGGGCACCTTCCCGTACGCACCCGTGGCACGCTCGGCGGCTCCCTCGCCCAGGCCGACCCGTGCGCCGAATGGTGCCTGGCCGCCGTGCTCCTGGACGCGGAGATCGTCGTACGCGGCTCCGCCGGCCCCCGCACGATCGCCGCCGGTGAGTTGTTCACCGGCGCGGGACAGACCGTCCTCGACCACGCCGAGATCATCACCGGGATCAGGTTCCCCACCCCGGCCCCCACCGCGGCCCTCGTCGAATTCGCCGTCCAGCAGGGCAATTTGCCTCTGGTGGCCGCCGGAGCCGTCGTGGAGACCAGCCCGTACGGAGCGATCACCTCGGCCCGCGTCGCGCTGGCCGGAGCGGCGGCCACGCCGGTGCGCGTCCCTCTCGTGGAACAGGCGCTCCTGGGCGAGATCCCGGGCGAAGCCCTGTTCCGGCACGCCGGGGACGTGCTCGCCGGCGTACTCGATCCGCCCCCAGACCCGCGCGCGGATGGCCCGTACCGCACGGAGCTCGCGAGCACGCTGCTGGTCAGGGCGCTGCGCGAATCCACCGCCCGTGCACACGGCAGTGCGCAGGAATCACACGCCGGCAGGCGCGAAGAAGAGAAGGCAGGCGCGCGATGAGCGACCCCACCCGGCCCCCACAGGTCCCCGTCCGGCTCACCGCGAACGGGCAGCCGTACGCGGTCGATGCCGACCCCTGGCGCAGCCTCGCCGACGTACTGCGACGCGACCTGAACCTCACCGGCACCACCGTCGGCTGTGAGACCGGGTCCTGCGGGACCTGCACGGTTCTTGTCGACGGAGCACCCGTCCGCTCCTGCCTGATGCTGGCGGCCGAGGCCGACGGCGCCGAAATCGAGACCGTCGAATCGCTGGCCCAGGACGGCAAACTCAACCCGCTCCAGGAGTCGTTCAAGGAGCACGGGGCCCTCCAGTGCGGCTTCTGCACCCCGGGATTCCTGATGCTCGGAACCGAACTGCTGCGCCGCAACCCCTGCGCCGACCGGCAGGAGATCCGCGCCTGCGTCTCCGCCAACCTGTGCCGCTGCACGGGATACGCCCACATCGTCGACGCCCTCGAAGCCGTCGCCACACCCGCAGGGGAGCAGGCGTGAACGCCATCGGCATCTCCGTACCCCGTCTCGAGGACGACCGGCTCCTGCGCGGGCGCGGCCGCTTCCACGACGACACCGTGCGCCCCGGGCAGCTGTGGATGCGGATGGTGCGCTCCCCGCTCGCCCATGCCCGCATCGTCGGCGTGGACACCGAAGAGGCGTCCCAACATCCCGGTGTCATAGGGGTGTTCACTGCCGCCGACCTGCCCGGAGAGCTGCGCATCCCGGTCCGCCAGCCGCATCCCGGCATCGACTTCACCCCCTATCTGCAGTCCCCTCTGGCCACCGGATTCGTCCGCTACGTCGGCGACCCCGTCGCGGTCGTCCTCGCCGAGGACCCCTATATCGCCGAGGACGCCGCCGACCTGGTCGCCCTGGACCTCGAAGCGCTCCCCGTCCTCCTCGACGCCCGCAGCGCCGCCGACGAGCGCCCGGAGTCCTGGCGCGGTGAGCGCGCCGAGGTGGGCGTCGTCGAGTTCGCGTACGGGGACGTCGACGAGGTCTTCGCCACAGCGCCCCACGTGGTGAGCGCGGACCTCAGCACGGGCCGCCACAGCGGGACTCCGCTGGAGCCGCGCGGTCTGGTCGCCGACTACGACGACAGGACGGAGCGGATGACGATCTGGGGCGCCACCAAGGTGCCCTACTTCAACCGGCGGGTCCTGTCCTCCATGCTCGGCGTCCCCGAACACCGCATCCACATGCTGGAGTCGGACGCCGGCGGCAGCTTCGGCGTACGCGGCGAGTTCTACCCCGAGGACCTGCTGGTCCCCTTCCTCTGCCTGCGTACGGGCCGCCCCGTCAAATGGTCCGAGGACCGCACCGAGCACATGATCGCCGCCAACCACGCGCGCGAACAGCAGCACCACATCGAGCTCGCCTTCGACGACGACGGGCTGCTGCTCGGGCTGCGCGACGAGGGATGGCTGGACAACGGCGGCTACATCCGTACGCACGGAGCCGTCGTTGCCGCCCTCACCTCCGCGATGATCTCCGGCCCCTACCGGCTGCCGGCCTGCCGCAGCCGCATCCACATCGTCACCACCAACAAGACCCCGATCGGCACCTACCGCGCCCCCGGACGCTTCCAGCACAACTTCGTACGCGAGCACGCCATCGACCTCGCCGCCACCCAACTGGGCATGGACGCCGTCGAGTTGCGCCGCCGCAATCTGCTGGATGCCACCGAACTCCCGATGCGGCGGCCGATGCAGGTCTTCGGCTCGCCGATGTTCCTGGACGGCAAGGACCACCTCGACCACTTCGACAAGTCCAGGACCGCGGTCGACTACGCCGCCTGGCAGGAGGAGGCCGCGGCCGCGCGTGCGGAAGGGCGGCTGGTCGGCGCCGGGTGTGCCGTCATCCTGGAGAAGGCGGGCCTCGGCCACGACAGCGCCGTCGTCGACATCGGCGTGACCGGCGCCGTACGCGTCTCCATGGGCGGTGCGAGCTCCGGGCAGGGCATCGAGACGGTCATGGCGCAGATCTGCGCGGAGGAGTTCGACATCCCCACGGAGTCCGTCACCGTGGTGCTCTCGGACACCGACATCCTGCCCGACGGCGCCGGCAGCTTCGCCAGCCGCTCGACCGTGGTCGGCGGCACCGCCGTCAAGATGGCCGCCGAACAGGCCCTCGCCAAGGCCCGTCGCGTCGCCGCCGTGATGCTCGGCGCGGACCCCGATGACCCCGATTCCATCGAGGTCCGGCACGGCACGCTGGCCCGGCGCGACGACCCCGGAACCCGGCTGACCCTGGGGCAGATCGCCGTGGCCTGCTTCACCCCCCAGCACATCAGGACCGGGCAGGAGCCGGGGCTGATCGGCCGTGGCACCTATGTCGCCGACGGCATGACGTACCCGTACGGAGCCCACTACACCCAGGCCGAGGTGGACCCGGGCACCGGAGCCGTGAAGCTCCTGCGGTACGCCGTCAGCTATGAGATCGGCCGGGCGGTCAACCCCCTTGCCGTGCACGGCCAGTTGATCGGCGGTGCGGTCCAGGGCATCGGCGGCGCGCTCTTCGAGGAGTTCCGCTACACGGAGGACGGCCAGCCGCTCTCCACCACCCTCAACGACTACCTCTGGCCCCGGGCGAGCGATCTCCCCGACATCCAGGTCGAGTTGTACGAGGACTCGCCCTCGCCCGGCAACCCCCTGGGCGTGCGCGGCGCGGGCGAAGGCGGCACCGCCGGCGTCGGGGCCGCCGTCGCCAACGCCGTACGCGACGCGCTCCAGCTGCGCGGCACGGTCGGCGCACTCCCGCTGCACCCGCACCGGGTCAAGGCGCTTCTGCGCGAGCAGCTCGCCCAGGACCCGACAACTCCCGTAATCCCACAGCCTGTTGGAGACAGAACGCCATGATTCCCGAAGCGCACCGCCCGACCGGCTGGGACGACGACCTGTGGGAGGCGCCGCCCCCCGAAGACCGCCCCGCACCCGCCCCCGGCGTCACCGCCCCCGATGCGACCGCACTGGCCCAGGGGCGCCCCGAGGAGCGCAGGCGGCTGCTCGGCGCGTACCTCCGCGAGGAGCTCGCCCGGGTGCTGCGCGTGGACCCCGGCGCTGTCCACACCACCGGGCGCACCCTCGGCTCCATCGGTGTCGGCTCCATCACCGGCCTGGAACTCCAGCAGCGCATACGGCACGCCCTGCACCTGGATGTCGCCCTGCCCCGGATCCTGGGGGCCGCCGACGCGGACGCCCTGGCCGACCATCTGGCCGACCGCCTGGCCGGGCAGTACGCGGCGGCGGCAGCGGCATGAGCGATGTCCTCCCCCTCGACGGGGGCCGGGTCGATCTGTGGCTGCTGCGCCAGCCCAGAACAGGCACGCCACAGGCCGAGTTCGACCGTTCCGTACTGGACGAGGCGGAGCGCCACCGGGCGGGCACCTGCAAGCGCTCGACCGGCGGCCACCTCTACGCACTCGCGCACATCGCCCTGCGCAGACTGCTCGGCGAGTACCTCGACACCCCTGCCGCGGAGCTGGAGTTCATGCGCGAGCCGTGCCCGGGCTGCGGTGAGCCGCACGGCCGCCCTGCGGTCGCCGACCCGCCCCGCCCGGTGCACTTCTCCCTCTCGCACAGCAGCGGCATGGTGCTGGTCGGGGTCGCGGCCACACCGATCGGCGTGGATGTGGAGGTACGGCCGGGAGCCGAGACCGTGGAGGTGTGCTCGGCCGCGCTCCACACGGACGAGCGGACCGAGCTGCGGGCCGAGCCCGATCACGTACGCCAGGAGGCGTTCGGCCGGCTGTGGACGCGCAAGGAGGCGTACCTCAAGGGGATCGGCACCGGTCTGAGCCGCGACCTGTCCGCCGACTACCTCGGCGCCGACCGGGCGGCGCACCCCGAGGGCTGGACGCTCCTGGACATCCCGTGCGGGCCGCGCCACAGCGCTGCGGCTGCCGTACGCGGCCCGGCGCCCGCCCCGGCCGTGCGCTGGCTGTCGCTGGACTGGCTGCGTGACTGCGAGAAGCGGGACGCGCTGGTCGGCGCGTCGTCCGAGGGGGCCTGACATGAAGGACATCGCCGAGCGGCTGTCGGCCTGGCGCGCGGCGGGCCAGGCCTTCGCGGTGGCGAGCGTGGTCCGCACCTCCGGCAGCGCGCCGCGCGAACCGGGGGCCGCGCTCGCCGTGAACGCCGAAGGGGAAGCGGTGGGCAGCGTCTCGGGCGGCTGCGTGGAGGGGGCGGTGTATGCCCTGTGCGAGGAGGCGATCGCCGGCGGCCGTACGGTCGTCGAGACCTTCGGCTACAGCGACACGGACGCCTTCGCGGTGGGCCTGACCTGCGGCGGAACGCTGGAAGTCCTGATCGAACCGGTGGCGGCCGATGCGGCGACCCCCTTGGCGCGGGCCATCGACCTGATCGCCGCCGGGACGCCCGTCGCCCTCGCACGGGTCGTCGGCGGGCCGGCCGCGCTCCTGGGGACTGCTCTCGCCGTGACCGACGAGACGCACCACGGCGGCCTGCCCGGGTTCCCCGTGCACACCGTCCTCGACCACACACGGGAGTTGCTCCGCTCCGGCACCACGGACACGCACACGCTCGCCCCCGACGGGAGCCCGTGCCCGCCCGAAGCCGGCGGCGCGCTCACGCTCTTCGTGGAGTCCTACGCACCGGCCCCCCGGATGCTGGTCTTCGGCGCGATCGACTTCGCCGCCGCCGTGACCCGTATCGGACGGTTCCTCGGCTACCACGTGACCGTCTGCGACGCCCGCCCCGTCTTCGCCACCGCACGCCGCTTCCCCGACGCGCACGAGGTGGTCGTCGACTGGCCGCACCGCTATCTGGAGTCGCAGCGGTACGCGGTCGACGACCGGACGGTGGTGTGCGTGCTCACCCATGACGCCAAGTTCGACATCCCCCTCCTCGAACTCGCCCTGCGCCTCCCCGTGGGCTACATCGGCGCCATGGGCTCACGCCGTACGCACGCCGACCGCGAGGAGCGGCTGCGCGCGGCGGGCCTGACCGCGCATGAACTGGCCCGGCTGCGTTCCCCGATCGGCCTCGACCTGGGAGCGCGTACGCCCGAGGAGACGGCGGTGGCGATCGCCGCCGAGCTGGTCGCCCACCGCCGCGGCGGCGGCTGCCTCCCGCTGAAGGACGGCAGCGGACCCGTGCATCCGCGGCGCACCGGGCGCGACGACGCGCTCCCCCTGAACCGACCACGAGCAGCGGCCTGACCCGCCGGCGACGACGAGGACTCTCCATGGCTCACGAAAAGGCTCACGAAAAGGCTCACGACAGCCGACGCGTCCGCGTCCACTGCCTGCCCCACGCGGGCGGTTCGGCGGACAGCTACCGCAGTTGGGCGCGGCAGACGGCGGACCCGGCGTTCGACTTCGTACCCGTCGAGCTGCCCGGACACGGCGCCCGCCGCGCGGAGGAGCCGCTCACCTCGATGGCCGGGGTGGTGGACGAGGTGCTCGCCGTGCTGGCGGCCCGGCCGCGCACGGAGCCGTTCGTCCTGCTCGGCCACAGCATGGGCTCGCACGTCGCGTACGAGACGACGCGCCGCCTCGCCGCCACGGGCGGGCCGCTGCCCCTGGCGGCGGTCGTCTCCGGCTGCCGGCCCGTCGGGGCCCGCACGGCGCACCCCCTGCACGATCTCTCCGACAGCGCGCTGGTCGAGAAGCTGGTGCACCTGGGCACCCCTGCCGCGGTCCTCGAACGCGCCTGCCTGGTACGGGCGTTGCTCCCCGCGATCCGCGCCGACTTCCGGCTGATGGCCGGCTACGGCGACCATGCGCAGCACGCGCGCCTCACCCCGCTGCCCTGCCCCGTCGTCGCGTTCGGCGGTGCGGACGACCCGCTCGTCGACCCGGGGGCGACGGGGGAGTGGAGCGCCCTGACCTCGGTCGCCTTCCGCCACCGGATCCTCCCCGGCGGTCACTTCTTCCTCTACGAGCACCTCCCCGCGGTCCTCGCCGAACTCGGTCCGTGGGTGCGTCCGGCCCGGGCGACGAGCAGGCCCCCGCTCGCCCACCCCCGGCGCAACGAGATCCGCCTGGAGTCCGTACTCGATGCGCTCGCTGACCCGATACGCCTGCGGATAGTGCATCAACTGGCAACGGGGAAAGGGGAGTTCCCCTACGCCCGGTTCGCCCTTCCTGTGGCCAAATCGACCGCGACACACCACTTCCGCGTACTCCGTGACGGCGGGGTGATCCGTCAGTACTACAGAGGTGCCGCCAAGATGAGCATCCTGCGCTGCGAGGACCTGGATGCCCTCTACCCCGGGCTGCTCGACAGCGTGGTCACCGCGGCCACCCGGGAGTGCGGTCGACGCGCCATCAACGGCGGTTTCCGGCCATGATCGCGAGATCTGTTGCATCTGCCGCCGCGAACGGATGTTCTTCTGTGGTCGTCTCAACTGGCTTCGTCCGCTTGCGGATTGGGCTGAATCCCTTCCACCGAGGATCTACTGATGACGCAGATATCGGAGGCGCTGCCCTGGGCCGCCGCCGTGGTCATGGCGGCCGCAGCAGCAGTCGCGGTACAGCTCCTGTTCCGTGCCCGCCGCTCGGCCGCCGCCCTGCGGACCGAGGCCATGGCCGCAGGCCTGGCCGCGGAAGGGCGCCACCAGGCGATGGAGATAGGCCTGCGGGCGGAGGCACAGAGCGCCGAGGAGCGCTTCCGCTCCATGGAGGCCGGGCTCAGGGCCGAGGCGCACGGCGCGGGGCTCGCCAGGCTCGCGGCCGAGGAACGGTACATCCAGGTGTCGGACGAGGTCGCGTACCTCGGCGCCGTACGGCTGCCCGCCCTCGTCACACACCTGCGGCACCGCCATGTGGCCATCCCCGGCACCCAGGACCCCTCGCTCGCCCACACCGAGATCGGCACGCTCCTGGAAGGCGTCCTCAACCAGGTCGCCCAGGTCGTCGTCGACACCGAGATCCGGGTCGACGAGGGCGCACAGGCCGTGCTGCGGGACACCACCGCGAGCATCCAGGCCAAGAGCTACCGCATCCAGTCGATGATCGAGGAGATGCAGTTCCTCTACGACGACCCCAAGCTCGCGGAGCAGCTGCTGAGACTGGACCGTACGAACGAGGAGAACCTCCGCCAGATCCAGGCGACCGGCGTGCTCTGCGGGGCCTGGCCGGGGCTGGCCAGGGCCGACTCGCACCTGGGCGACATCGTCGCGGGGGCGCAGTCCCGTATCCCCGGCTACCAGCGCGTCCAGGTCACCAGCCAGCTGAACGTGCCGGTCGGGGTGGTCGCCCGGGCGGTCGAGCCGCTCGCCGTGATCGTCGCCGAACTGCTCGCCAACGCCGTGCACCACACGCCCCAGGGCACGCGCGCCGTCGACGTCAGCCTCCACCAGGTGCAGACCGGCGCATGCGTCGTCATCGACGACCCGGGTGTCGGAATGACCGACGAGGAGCGGCAGTTCGCCGCCCGGATGCTCTCCAGCCAGCAGTCGCTGCTGCTGACCCACCTCGGCGACCCGCCGCGTGCGGGGTTCGCGACCATCGGCCGGCTGGTCAAGCAGTTCGGCTTCACGGTCACGGTCGACAAGCCCGGTTCGTACGGTGGCGTGCGCGCGGTCGTGTGGATCCCCGACCACCTCCTGCTGCTGATGGACGAGGAGGCCCAGCCCATGTCGGCGATGTCCCCGGCCCTGCGCAGGCAGCCCGAGCCGGAGGTACGGGACCAGCTGCCGGCCCGGACCGCGCACAGCGCTCCGGCCGCCGTCGCACCCGCCCCGGCCCACGCCGCCCCCGTCTCCGCCTCCGCCGCTGCGGAAACGGCCACGGCTCCCGCCCCCGAGCCCGGTGCCGCCGTCGAACTCCCGCGCCGCAGACGCCAGAAGCGGTCCCCCGAGGCCTCCGGGTACGAGCACGCGCACGAGCACGACAGGACGCAGGACGCCGCCCCCGCCGTACCGGTGATCGACCCGGAGCAGGCCGCGCAGACCTGGGGTGCCTGGCACACCGGAACCCAGCGGGGCGTCGCAGAAGCGCAGACCGCCGACCAGGAAGAAGGCTCCGAGTCATGACTGTTCCCAAGCGCCCACTCCTCAGGGACATGTCCTGGGTGCTCGCTCCGCTGATGGAGGTGCCGGGGGTCGTCCACGCGCTGGTGCTCTCCGGCGACGGGATGATCCAGGGAGCCTCCGAGAACCTCACCCGCGAGGCGGGCGAAGGCGCCTCCGCCATGGCGTCCGCGCTCCAGGGCGCGGGCAAGGAGCTGGTCAGGAACCTGGCCGGCGAGGTGGAGAGCCCGGTGGTCCACCAGGTGGTGGTCTCCACGACGTACGGCTTCGCCTTCCTCATCCCGGCCGGCGACAACACCGTGATGGCGGTGTTCGCGCACTCCACCGTGGACATGGGCGTCATCGCCCACGCCATGCAGGTCCAGGTCGCCAAACTGGGCGCCAAGGCCATGAGTTCGCCCCCGCGGGTCAGGGACGGTGTACGGGGATGACCCCGGCGCCTCGTCGACGGCTCGTGCCGTCCTTCCTGGCCGCCGAGAGCGTCCAGCCGACGCGCAACACCCTGGACCGGGTCACCCTGCTCTCCGCCACCGGTATGACATCGACCGATGACCTCACCCATGTGAAGCGCCGCCTGCTCGACCTGCTCGCGGGCGGACCGCTGGCACTGGCGGAGGTCGCCGCCCGGCTCGTCCTGCCCGTGAGCCTGGTGCGCGCGCTGGTGGCCGACCTGGTCGACAGCTCGCACCTGAGCGCCCGCGCCCCGATTCCCCATGCCCGAGTGCACGACCCCGAGCTCCTGGAGGCGGTCCTCGATGGACTCCGCAGTATCCGATAGCGCCACCTATCTCGACAGCGCCGAGATGACGCTGCTGAAGATCGTGGTGACCGGAGCCTTCGGCGTCGGGAAGACCACGATGATCAACTCCCTTTCGGAGACGGCCCCGTTGCACACCGAGGAGGTGATGACGGAGGCCGGCGCCAGTGTCGATCACCTCGTCGGCGTACGGGACAAGGCGACCACCACCGTCGCCATCGACTTCGGGCGGCGCACGCTCCCCGGCGATCTCGTGCTCTACCTGTTCGGCACCCCCGGCCAGAAGCGCTTCAAGCCGCTCTGGGAGGACATCGCGCGCGGGGCGCTGGGCGCGGTCGTGCTGGTCGACACGCGCCGCCTGGACGCGTCCTTCGACGTCATCGACATGATCGAGGAGCAGGGGCTGACGTACGCGATCGCCGTCAACAACTTCCCCGACGCCCCCCAGTACCCGCCGGAGGTGCTCCGCGACCACCTCGACCTGGAGCCGCACACCCCGCTGGTGATCTGTGACGCCCGGCGGACCACGTCCTCCGTGGACGTGCTGATCGAGCTGGTCACCCACCTCCTCGCGCAGCCCGCGCCGGCACCCGAATCCGTACCGGCTCCCGAATCCGTACCCGCCCTGGACGCCTCATGACCGTGCCGCATTCCAAGAACTCCTATATGCCGCTGGCCGTCCCGCTGTACGGGGAGGAGTTCGCCGCCGACCCCGGCAGCATCTACACCCGGCTGAGGGCCTTCGGCCCGGTCGCGCCGGTCGAGATCTCGCCGGGGGTGAGCGCGTACCTCGTCACCGACCGGCAGGCCGCGATGGAGCTCCTGAACGACACGGAGACCTGGGCGAAGGACCCGAGGGCCTGGGAGAGCGGGCTGCCCCCGGAATCCCCGGTGCGCCCCATGCTCGGCTGGCGCCCCAACGCACTCTTCAACGACGGCCAGGCGCACCGGCGTTACAGGTCGGTCATCACGGACAGCTTGAGCCGGGTCGAACCGCACAGATTGCGCCAACAAGTGGCGGACATCGCCGACGGCCTGATCCGTGAATTCGGGGCCACCGGAGAGGCGGATCTGGTCGTCCAGTACGCCCGCCCGCTGCCCCTCATCCTCTTCAACGCCATGTTCGGAATGCCCGAAGAGGACGGCCCCCGGCTGGTGGCCGCGCTGGGCGGGATGTTCGACGCGAAGCCCGAGAACGCCATCAAGGCCAACGAGGACTTCAGCCAGTACATGACCGAGCTCATCACGCTCAAGTCGCAGAAGCGCGGCGAGGATCTGACCAGCTGGTTCATGGACCACCCGGCCGGACTGAGCACGGACGAGCTCGCCGCCGAGGTCGTCCTGACCATGGCGGCCGGCCAGGAGCCGACGACCAACCTGATCTCCAACAGCCTCTCGCGCATGCTGTCGAACCCGGACTACTACAGCACCCTCTCCAACGGCGCCCTCACCGCGTACGACGCCGTCGACGACGTGCTGCGCAACGAGCCCCCGATGGCGAACTACAGCGCCCACTTCCCGCGCGCCAACGTGCACTTCCACGGCACCTGGATCCCGGCCAACGCGCTGGTCCTCGTCTCGTACCACGCGGCGAACACCACCCCCGACGACCTGCTCACCGGAGGCGGCAACAGCAGCCCCCTGAGCGGCAGTTCGGAGCCGCGCAGCGACGGCGGCGCGCACCTGGCCTGGTCCGCGGGCCCGCACGCCTGCCCCGCCAAACAGCCCGCCCTGCTCGTCGCGGTCACCGCCATCGAACGTCTCACCAGCCACCTTGGCGACCTCGAACTGGCCGTGCCCCGCGAACAGCTGCAGTGGCGGCCCGGCCCCTTCCACCGGGCGCTGTCCCATCTCCCGGCGCACTTCACCCCGATCACTCCCCAGAAGACTGGAGTCACCCCATGGAGCAGCCCTTCGTCATCGACCCGGCAGGCCGGGACATCCACGGAGAGTCCGTGGCCCTCAGGGAGCGCGGGCCCGCGGCCCGTGTCGTACTCCCCGGGGATGTAGCCGCCTGGGCGATCACGGACCATGCGCTGCTCAAGTCGCTGCTCACCGACGACCGGGTCAACAAGGACCCGAAGAACTGGGGCGCGTGGCAGCGCGGCGAGATCACCCCGGACATGTGGATCTACACCTGGGTCGCGGTCAACAACATGTTCACGGCGGCGGGCACCGACCACCGCCGGCTGCGCAAGCTGATCGCCCCGGCGTTCACCGGCCGCCGCATCGAGGCGCTGAAGCCGACGATCCAGAAGATCGCCGACGAGCTCCTCGACGGGCTCGCGGCTTCGCCCGACGGCGAGGCGGATCTGCGCAGCGCGTACGCGCACCCGCTGCCGATGCAGGTCATCTGCCACCTGTTCGGGCTTCCCGAGAAGCTCCAGCCGCGTATGGCGCTGCTGGTGGAGCGGGTCTTCGACACCACCATCGAGGACGCGGCGGCCAACTTCGCCGAGCTCCAGCAGATGCTCGCGGACCTCATCGCGCTCAAGCGCGCCGAGCCCGCCGACGACATGACCAGCGTCCTGATCGCCGCCCGCGACGAGGACGGCACCCGCCTGAGCGAGGCGGAGCTCGCCGACACGCTGCTGCTCATCATCAGCGCCGGATTCGAGACCACGGTCAACCTCATAGGCAACGCGACCTGCGCGCTCCTGGACCACCCGGAACAGCGCGAGCGCGTCACCGCCGAGGATTCGGGTCTGTGGGGCGAGGTCATCGAGGAGACCCTGCGCTGGGAGCCGAGCGTGGCCCACCTCCCCATGCGGTACGCGGTCGAGGACATCGAGCTGCCCGGCGGCCAGGTCATCCCCCAGGGCGACGCGATCCTCGCCGCCTACGCGGCGGCGGGCCGCCAGCCCGCCCAACACGGCCCCGACGCCGACGCGTTCGACATCGACCGGGTCAAGAAGGAGCACCTGGCGTTCGGCTTCGGCGTCCACTTCTGCCTCGGCGCCCCCCTGGCCCGCCTGGAGGCGGACGTGGCCCTGAAGGCGCTGTTCGCCCGCTTCCCGGACCTGAAGCGGACGTCCGAGGGCCTGACACCGGTCGAATCGTTCATCGCGAACGGCGCGCAGCGCATCCCGGTCGCGCTGACCGTCTGAGGACTGCCCACGGGGCCCCAGCTGTGAAGCATGGGGCCCCTGTGGGGTACGTTCCGTCCACGCCATGGGGGGATACCTGGCGTTGCAGCGGCAGCAGAATGCCGCCATCCAGATGTGAGGTGCGCATGACGCGCAGACTCTTCGGCCGGGGCGGAAAGCGCCTCGGCATGCTCGGGGGAGTGGTGGCCCTGGCGGTCACCGGGGGGTTCGCCACGGCGGTACAGGCCGCGGCGGACGACGATCCGTACTCCTTCGAAGTGCACGGTTCCACCCTCAAGCCGGGCGAGGGATTCGCGGAACTCGCCCCCGATTCGGTGGGAGGCACGCCCAACGGGACCTTGATCTACGCCCTGAGCACCAAGCCGCTCACCGACGCCACCTGGGCAGGGGGCGGGCTCCCTGCCGGGATGAAGGCCACGGTCGACAGCGACTGCAAGGCCTTCTCCGGGGTCAAGGGCGTCTATACCTGCCCGACCAACGACGATCACATCTTCCCCGGGCCCATGGTCGAGGCCGCGGCGTCCACCGCGGACGAGACCACGCTCCACTACGGGGTGGTGTACGCCAAGAGCGGCGCGAACATCGCCGCCGCGGTGAAGCAGGCGCAGACGGTCGGCAGCGTCACGGAGGACGAGACGCGCGCCGCGCGTACGGTGCGCGTGCTGACTGCGGCCCACGTCGCCGGCAATACGATGACGCTCTCCACGCCCGCCCTCGCCGCGGGCGGCACGGTGACGCACACCGTTTCCCTGCACGCGGTGGACAACGGGGAGCTGCAGCTGACCTTCCGGCCTGCGGACGGGATGCGCGACCCGGAGGAGGACGAACTCAAGGTCACGATCACCGACGCCGCGGGTGGCCCCACCGCCGAGTGCGACCACACCACCGGCGACTTGGCCTACGGCGGAGTCACCTGCCAGGTCACGCCGGGCGATGCCACCGTGACGTACACCCTGAAGGCCGGTGCGACGGCGGCGGCCTGGAAGCTCGACATGGATGCCGTCTACCAGGTGTACAACTGGGGCGACGGCAACCCGGAGGCGTCGAGCGCTTTCGCGATCGACAGCACCCGCCCCGTCCCCACGCACTACAAGCTGCTCGCCCGGAACTCCAAGGGATACCTGGACTACCACTACGGCACCGGCAAGGCCACCGCGCCCTTCCGTGACTTCAACGAGACGATCGGCAGCGGCTGGAACACCTACACCGCGCTCACCAAGCTCGCCCCCATCACGGTGCAGGACACCGGCGGCGGCATCGTCGGACGCGACGCCACCGGCACGCTCTGGAACTACCGCATGTCCGGCGACTGGAACGTGGTCAAGCCGCGCGTCAAGGTCGGCACCGGCTGGAACGCGTACGACACGCTGACCGGTCTGGGCGACGTCTCGGGCGACGGGAAGCCCGACATGTTCGCGCGCGACAAGACCGGGGTGTTCTGGTTCTACCAGGGCACCGGCCAGGACGCCGCGCCCTTCGCCCCGCGGGTCAGGGTCGGCAGCGGCTGGAGCGCGTACACCCAGATCACGGGCGTGGGCGACATCTCCGGTGACGGCAAGGCCGACCTGATCGCACGCGACAAGGCAGGGGTGCTGTGGGTCTACCAGGGCACCGGCACAGTGGGAGCCGTGCCGTACGCGCCCCGGGTCAAGGTCGGCAGTGGCTGGAACGCCTACGGCCAGGTCTCGTACCCCGGTGACCTGACCGACGACGGCAAGGCCGACCTCGTCGCCAAGGACGCCTCGGGCGTGCTGTGGCTGTACAAGGGCACCGGCAACGCGGCCGCTCCGTACGCGGCGCGCGTCAAGATCGGCTCCGGCTGGGGTGCGTACAACAGCCTGCTCTGACAGGGGAGTTGCGCCACGAAGGCCCGGACCGGCGGATGTCACGCCGGTCCGGGCCTTCGTCGTCCGTCGCGGTGTCAGTGCCGTCCCGACAGGCGGTCCGCGTACTGCGCGATCTTGTCCGTCTCCGTCGTGCTGCCCGTCAGTTCGCGGCGGTCCGCACCCCGGTACGCCGCGTACATCGTGTGGACGGCGAGCCAACGCAGCGGCTCGGGCTCCCAGTTGCGGACCTTGTGGTTCACCCAGGGGAGTGTCGTGAGCTCCGTCGGGCCGCCCTGGCCCGAGTCCTGCTGGATCAGGTCGCGCAGGGTGCGGGCCGCCAGGTTGGCCGTGGCGACGCCCGAGCCGACGTATCCGCCCGCCCAGCCGAGGCCCGTCGTCCGGTCCAGGGTGACGGTCGCGCACCAGTCGCGCGGGACGCCCAGCACGCCCGACCAGGCGTGGTCGATGCGGGCCGAGGCGAGGGAGGGGAAGAAGCGGGTGAGGATCTCGCGCAGCGCCTCGATGGTCTCCGGCTGCGTACGGCCGTCGTTGTCGGTCTTCGAGCCGTAGCGGTACGGCACCCCGCGCCCGCCCAGCGCGATCCGGTCGTCGGCGGTGCGCTGCGCGTACATGTACGCGTGCGCCATGTCGCCCAGCGTCTCGCGGCCCTGCCAGCCGATCGTCTCCCACACGGAGGCGGGCAGCGGCTCGGTGGCGATCATCGAGGAGTTCATCGGGAGCCAGGCGCGGTGGCTGCCCTTGAGGGACGCGGTGAAGCCCTCCGTGCAGCGCAGGATGTACGGGGCGCGCACCGTGCCGTACGGCGTGACCGCGTGCTTCGGCTTGATCTCCGTGACCGGCGTCGACTCGTGGATCGTCACGCCCAGCGCCTCGACCGCCTTCGCCAGGCCCTTCACCAGCTTCGCCGGGTGCAGGCGCGCGCCGTGCGGCGTCCAGGTCGAGCCGACCGCGCCCTGGACGCGGACGCGCTCGGCGGTCTCGCGGGCGCCGTGGATGGTGCGTTCCTTCTCGCCGAAGGCGATCTCGACGGCGTGGAAGGCCTTGAGGCGCGCCAACTGGGCCGGGGTGTAGGCGACTTCGAGTACGCCGCCCTGGTGGATGTCCGCGTCGATGGACTCGGCCGCCGCGGTGTTCACCACCTCGGTGACCGTGTCGTTCATCGCCTGCTGGAGGCGGACGGCCTGCTCGTGGCCGTGGAGCTTGGCGTAGCGGTCGCGGCCCGCGATGCCGTTGTAGAGCCAGCCGCCGTTGCGGCCCGAGGCCCCGTAGCCGCAGAACTTGGCTTCGAGGACGGTGATGTTGAGGAAGGGGACCGCCTTCTTGAGGTAGTACGCCGTCCACAGGCCGGTGTACCCACCCCCGACGATCACGACGTCCGCCGACGTGTCGCCGGGCAGGGGCTCCCGCGGATCCGGGATGCCCTCGGTCGCGTACCAGAACGATATGCCGCCGTTGACGGTGCTCATGTCGATGTGTCCCCTGCTGTCGCCGCGCTGTTGTCGCGCAGGGTATCGAGTTCGCGGGACCTTTGGCCTGGGGGTACGGGTCCTTTGCGGTGCGATCGCCGTGCCTGCGGGTCCTAGCGTTGAGAGGAGGTCCCGTCGTTCTGCGGAAGGTTCCCCCATGGCTGCACGTCTGGCTGTACGTCGTCACACCGGACGCCTGGTCGCGTCGCTCGCCGCCGTCTCGCTGGTCGGCGCCGCGGCCGTGGGCTGCGCGTCCGCCTCCGGCCCGGCCTCCGACGCCGCCCCGGCCGCCTTCGCCGTGCAGCCCGCGTCCGATGCCGCCACGCTGGCCGGGCTCTCGGCCCAGGTGGTGGGCTCGAAGATCGTCGTCGGGGACGCGGACGCGCCGCACACCGTCACCGTGTACGTGGACCCCCGCTGCCCGTACTGCCAGAAGTTCGAGGAGGGCGGCGCGCAGGCGCTGCCCGGGCTCGTCGCCGCGGGCAAGGCCAAGGTCGAGTACCAGATGGCCTCCTTCCTCGACGCCCGGCTCGGCGGCAGCGGTTCGGTCAAGGCCGCGAACGCCCTGCGCGCCTCGGTGGAGGCGGGGACGGGGAAGTTCGCCCAGTTCCAGGCGGCGCTCTTCGCCAGCCAGCCGAGCGAGGAGACGGACGGCTTCACCGACGCCAATCTGCTGAAGATCGCCGACACGGTTCCCGGCCTGAACACGGCCGCCTTCAAGAAGGCCGTACAGCAGACCACGTACAAGGACTTCGTCGAGGCGTCGCAGAAGGCGTTCGCCGCGAACGCGGAGGGCACGCCGACCGTCCTCGTCGACGGCAGGGCGGTCACGGACGACGCGCTCTACGACGCGGCGGGCTTCACCGCGTACCTGAAGGCTGCCGGCCTCGCCTGAACAGCGACATCGGGTTCCACGGCTCGCCGTGGCCGCGCGTGATCGGGTAGCAGGCGAGCCCGATGAGCACCGAGGTGAAGTGGCCGAGGTCGGTGAAGGTGCGGCCGGTGAGCAGCGGGGCGCCGTAGATGACGAGGACGCCGATCAGGTAGACGTAGCGCCAGGGCGGTGCGATCCGGTACGTGAGGACGGCGACGACCCCGGCGAGCGCGTAACTGACGCCTACATCAAGGGTGTTGACCATGCTGGAGGCGGCATGGCCGTGGTGGACCGCCCAGAGCAGCGCGCCCTCGCTGATGTACGAGGCGAGGATGTGCGCCGCCGCCAGGACGGCGATCCAGCGCGCGGTGCCCAGCCAGCGCTCGGCCTGTGCGTGGAAGATCGAGTAGAGGACGGCGTACGGCAGCCAGCTCGATCCGTCGATCCACATCGCGCTCTGGAAGAGGACCCGGATCGGGGTGCTCGTGAGGTTGTTGATGTTGGTGGAGCGCTTGCCGAGGAAGTCGTCCAGGAACTCCGGGGACATGTGGCGCATGGCGACGGTCGTCAGGAAGAGGATCGCCAGCCAGATGTAGGTGCCCGGGGCGCTGCGGATGTACGCCCACACGGCGTGCAGGGCGCGGTGCGCGGGGGAGTGGTGCACGGGGCCGCTCAGGGGACTGGGGCCGGGGCCTGGGTTGCTGACGGGGCTGGAGCTGCTCATGGGGCGATTGACGCATGTCGGTACGCTCCGTGCCGTGAACGACATTCCGGAGGACCTGGGACTGCTGGAGCGGAGCACGGACTTCCTGCGGCGGTGGGGCCTGAGACAGGAGGGGCCGCCGATGCGCGGCCACGTCTCGGTGGTGCTGCCCGTGCTGCGGGAGGCCGACGGGGTGCGGGCCGCGCTCAAGGTGCAGGACGTCGACGAGGAGACGGCGGGGGAGCCGTACGCGCTGCGGGCATGGGGCGGGGACGGGGCCGTACGGCTGCTCGACCACGACCCGGAATCCGGGACGATGCTCCTCGAACGGCTCGACGAGGACCGCCCGCTCGCCTCCGTACCCGACGTGCTGGCGGCGACCCGGGTCATCGCGGAGCTGCTGGTGCGGATCAACGCGGTGAAGGCGCCGCAGGGGATGCGCGGCCTCACGGACATCGCCGCAGGGCTTCTGGACCGCGTGCCCGCCGTGCTCGACTCCCTCGCGGAGGAAGCGGAACGCCGGCTGCTGAAGGACTGCGAGGCGGCGCTGCGGGAGGTGGCGGCAGAGGCGGCGGCGGACGGGCAACTGCTCCACTGGGACCTGCACTTCGACAACGTCCTGGCCGCACGGCGCGAACCCTGGCTGGTCATCGACCCCAAGCCGCTCACCGGTGACCCCTGCTTCGAGCTGCTGCCCGCACTGTGGAACCGCTGGGAGGAGGGCAGGCTGCTGCGCCGCTTCGAGCTGATGACCGACGTCATGGAGCTGGACCGGGAGCGGGCGCGGGCCTGGACGCTCGCGCGCGTACTGCAGGGCTCGCTATGGCGCCTGGAGGAGGGCGAACGGCGTCTGGATCCCGGACAGGTGGAAGTCGCCCGTGCCCTGCTCCCCTAATCTGCCCGCATGATCCGAAATGCCACACCCGCCGACGTCCCCGTCATCCACGCCATGGTTCGCGAGCTCGCGGAGTACGAGAAGGCCCTCCACGAGGCGCAGGCCACCGAGGCGCAGCTGCACGAAGCGCTCTTCGGCGAGCGCCCGGCCGCGTACGCGTTCATCGCCGAGACGGAGACGGGCGAGCCCGCGGGATTCGCCCTGTGGTTCCTCAACTTCTCGACGTGGCGTGGGGTGCACGGCATCTACCTGGAGGACCTGTACGTCCGCCCCGACAAGCGGGGCGGCGGCTACGGCAAGGCGCTCCTGACGGAGCTGGCCCGCACCTGCGTCGACCGCGGCTACCAGCGCCTGGAGTGGTCGGTCCTCAACTGGAACGAACCCTCGATCCGCCTCTACGAAGCGCTGGGCGCCCGCCCGCAGGACGAGTGGACCGTCTACCGCCTCACGGACGGGGCGCTGGCGGAGCTGGGGGCGGCGCGACCGGCCTGACAGCTGACAGCTGACAGCTGACAGTTGGCAGTTGGCAGTTGGCAGCGCGAAACGGCGGAGCCCCGGCCGTCCGCCGCAGGGGCGGGCGACCGGGGCCGGGTGCAGGTCCGAGCGCGGGGCAGCCGGCTGGTCAGTCGGTGTCGTCCGCCTTGCACAGGTCGGTGTTGTCGTTGGTGCCGGGGTAGGCGGCTGCGCGTACGGCGCTGAAGTTCGCCTCGAAGGCCGAGACGACGGAGGTGTTGCTGATCTTCAGCATGCTCTCGTCGTTGTTGCGCAGGGCCGGGCCGCTCCAGTTGTGACTGCCGGTCCAGGCCAGTTGCTGCACGGAGCCGTCGTACATCCCGTTGATCATCAGGTTCTTCGAGTGCACGATCAGGCGCGAGGTCGGCGTGACGCGGCCGTCCTGATAGCAGCGCGCCTGCAGATTGGTCACACCGTGGAAGGCGCTCCAGGCGGCAGGGTCGGAGTCGCTGTACACGACGTCGACGAGACAGCCGGCCTGGGCCAGGGAACGCAGTTTGTCGGCGACGGCCTGCCTGCTGATCTTCAGCATGGCGGCGTGGACCGTCGTACGGTGCGCTCCGGCGGTGTCCGACCAGGTGCACTGCACGTTGTCGAGCATGTTGACGACCGTGTCGGTGGACGAGTCGGTCCCGGCACGCGGGAAGAAGTAGGTCTTGTAGTCGCCCGCGGGCTCGGTGGTGTAGGTCCAGGCGGATCGATTCTGGGCCGGCAGTTTGGCGAAGTACGCGATGTAGGAGTCGTACAGGGTGCTGTTGCCCGCCACGGTCAGCGAACTGTTCCAGTATTTGCTGTAGTTGGACGGCGACAGGTTGCTGGTCAGCTGCATCACCACGTCCTTGGCGGTGCCGCCGCCCGCACTGGTGACGGTCAGGAACTTGTTGTGGTTGATCCCCGTGCCGGCCGGGCCGAGGCAGGAGCTCGACTTGGTGCAGAGCTTCACGAAGGAGCCCTGTGCGGTGTCCGTGCCGAGAGCGGACTTCAGGATGTTGTACGTGGAGTCGTCGGGCTGGGCGGAGGTGGAGCTGATGGTGCTCTCGTCCATCACCACCCGCACGCTGACCCCGCGGCCCTTCGCGTTCGCCAGCTCGGTGGCGATGGTGTCGTCCCAGAAGTGGTAGATCGCCAGCCGGATGATGGCGCCGGAGTCCGCGTTCTGGATCAGGGTCCGGGCCTGGTTGCGGATGGTCTGCTGCTCGGCGGTCGTGCCGGTGGGCTTGTTGAAGATCGGCCCGACCGGGATCACCGCGGCTGCGGCGGGAGCGGCGGGCGCCAGCCCTCCGGCGGTGAGTCCCAGGGCGATGAACGCCGCCGGAAGGATCCCGCGCAGCCGTGGACGTATTCGTGCCATGAACATGCTTCCCCCTACATGGTCGTTACGACTCGCGCAGCGTAAGCGGGCGTGACAACCGTGGGGAAGGTGGGGCGAGTGCGTTTCAGGGGGTCAGGATCACCTTGCCCATCGTGCCCCGTGACTCCAGTGCGCGGTGTGCTTCGGCGGCGTTCGACAGCGGGTAGCGCTGAACTGCCGGGCGCAGGCGGCCTGTTGCGGCCTCGGTGAGGGCGCGGGTCTCCAGGGTGCGGATGCCGCCGGGGCCTGCCGCCTTGAGCATCGCGGGGCCCAGTACGAACTGGGAGGTGATCCCGCGCTCCGCGAGTTCGTCCTCCGTGAAGGAGAGCGGGGAGCCGTCATGGAGGCCCTGGCCCGACCAGCCGAAGACCAGATGCCTGCCGCCCTTGCCGAGGAGGTCCACGGCGGCGCGGGCGGTGATGCCGCCGACGGAGTCGAAGACGACGGTGGCGGTGCGGCCGGCGAGGTAAGTGCGGACGAGCGAGGGCCAGTTGGGGTCGGTGTAGTCGACGGAGAGGTCGGCGCCGTTCTCCTGGGTGCGGGCGGTCTTCGCCGGGCCGCCGGCCAGGGCGATGACGGTGGCCCCCTGGTTCTTCGCGTACTGCACCAGGAGCGTGCCGATGCCGCCCGCCGCCGCCGGGACGATCGCGATGCTGTCGGCGTCCAGGCCGGCGAACTGGAGGATGCCCAGGGTGGTGCGTCCTGTGCCGATCATCGCGACCGCTTCGGCGTCGCCCAACTGGTCGGGGAGTTCGTGGAGTTGGGCGGCGGCGGTGACCGCGAGCTCGGCGTAACCGCCCGGGTTCGTGCCGAGGTGCGCCACGACCCGTTTGCCGAGCAGGGCAGGGTCCGCGCCCTCGCCGACCGCGTCCACCACGCCCGCGACCTCGCGGCCGGGGATGGTCGGCAGTTCGGGCAGCGTGGGGAACGGGCCGGGGATTCCCTCGCGCAGGGCGGTGTCGATGAGGTGGACGCCGGAGGCGGCAACCTTGATCCGGACCTGGCCGGCGCCCGGTACGGGGTCCGCCACCGTCTCGTAGGTGAGGTTCTCCGCCGGGCCGAATGCGTGCAGTCGTATCGCTCTCATGGGGGCAGCGTGCTACCTCAAGTCTGCTTGAGGTCAAGGAGCGCACCGTTACCGGTGGGCGCCGTTGTCAGTGGTGTGGTCCAGCATGGACACATGGCAGCGCGCAAGAAGACTCCCGTGATCAGACGCCCCGAGGTGCGGCTTCCCCCGCTGAGCCCGTACAGCGGCCGTGGACTCGAACCGGACGGGGACTACGACGGCCTGGAGTTCCGGGGCGAGGACTTCACGGGCCAGGACGGGGCGGGGGCCCGCTTCATGGACTGCGCGGTGACCGAGTGCGCGCTGGACGAGGCGCATCTGGTCCGGGCCCGCTTCATCGACTCCGTACTGACAGGGATCAAGGGCGTCGGCACGGACCTGGCGGGGGCCTCGCTGCGGGACGTGGAGGTGGTGGACGCGCGCCTGGGCGGGGTGCAGATGCACGGGGCGGTCCTGGAGCGGGTGGTGGTGCGCGGCGGCAAGATCGACTATCTGAACCTCCGCGAGGCCCGCCTGAAGGACGTCACCTTCGAGGGCTGCGTGCTCTCCGAGCCGGACTTCGGTTCGGCGCAGCTGGAGCGCGTGGAGTTCGCGGGCTGCGAGCTGCGCCGGGCGGACTTCAGCGGGGCGAGGCTGAAGGACGTGGACCTGCGCACGACGGCGGTGCTGGACATCGCGAGGGGTGTGGACCGGCTGTCGGGCGCGGTGATCAGCCCCACCCAACTGATGGACCTGGCCCCCTCGTTCGCGGCCCAGATCGGAGTACGAGTGGAGAACTGATCCCCCCGCTCAGAGGCGGGGGAACTTGGCCTGCAGGGCCCAGATCGCCGGGTTGTCGCCCAGACCTTCGTGCATGTCGGCCAGGTCCGCGATCAGATCGTGCAGAAAGTCCCGCGCCTCACGCCGCAGCAACCGGAACCCGAACGTGAGCGGAGCCTCCTCCGCATCCATCCAGTCGGCCTCCACATCCACCCACCCGAAGCGCCGCTCGAAGATCATCCGGTCCGTGGACTCGGTGAAGTCGATCTCGGAGTACTGACGGTTGGCCGACCGGCTGCCGCGCGGATCCCGGTCGATCTCCTCGACGATGTCGCACAGCGCCCACGCGAAGTCGAGCACCGGAACCCATCCCCAGGCTGTGGACACTTCCCGGTCCGCCTTGGTGTCGGCGAGATACACGTCCCCGCAGAAGAGGTCGTGGCGCAGCGCGCGGACGTCCGCACGGCGGTAGTCGGTCTGCGGGGGGTCGGGGAAGCGACGCGAGAGGGAGTAGCCGATGTCGAGCACGTCACCGATGGTCCCACGCCGCCCGCCCCCTGATCGCGGCAGCAGCCCTCCCTAGGGCAGCAGCCCTCCCTAGGGCAGCAGCCCTCCCTAGGGCAGCAGCCCTCCCTAGGGCAGCAGCCCTCCCTAGGGCAGCAGCCGCTGCTCCTTCGCCACCGACACCGCGCCCGCCCGCGTATCGACCCCGAGCTTGTCGTAGATCCGCCCCAGGTGGGTCTTGACCGTGGCCTCGCTGATGAACAGGGCCTTGGCGATCTCCCGGTTGCCCAGACCGTGCGCGAGCTGCGCGAGGATGTCGCGCTCGCGGTCGGTCAGGGTGGGCCGCGGCTTGCGCATATTGGCCATGACGCGGCTGGCGACCGGCGCGGAGAGCGTCGTACGACCCTGCGCCGCCGCCTGGATCGCCGAGAACAGCTCCTCGGGCCGCTCCGCCTTCAGCAGATAGCCCGTCGCGCCCGCCTCGATGGCACGGGTGATGTCGGCATCGGTGTCGTACGTGGTGAGGACCAGCACGTGCGGCGTGGGCGCCGGGCCCGAGGTGAGCCGGCGCGTGGTCTCCACCCCGTCGATGCCCTCGCCGAGCTGGAGGTCCATCAGGACCACGTCCGGGGCGACCTTGGCGACGAGCGCGATGGCCTCCTCGCCCGTGCCCGCCTCGCCGACGACCTCGATGCCGTCGGCGCTGTCCAGGAGGGCGAGCAGTCCCGCGCGTACGACCACGTGGTCGTCGCACAGCAGGATGCGAATCGGGGTGCTCGGAGTGCTCGGGGTGCTCGGGGCGCTGCTCATGCTCGGGGCTCCAAAGGGATTGCTGCCGACAGGACCGTGCCCTCGCCGGGCGCCGACTCGATGGCCAGGGTGCCGCCCAGCTGGCGGACCCGGGCCCGGATCGCGGGGACCCCGTGGCCGCGTACGCCGGAGGGCGAATCCGGCAGCGACGCCGGGTCGAAGCCGTGGCCGTCGTCGGCGACGTCCAGGAGCGCCTGGTCGTCGAGCAGGGTGAGGGTGATGGCGGCGGTGGTGGCGCCGGAGTGCTCCCGTACGTTCGCCAGCGCGCCCTGCGCGATGCGCAGCAGCGCCGACTGGACCCGGTCGGGCAGCCGCGGGGTGCGCCCGCCGTCGTCGACATGGACGCGGACGGTGAGGGAGTCGCCGGACCCGCGGGCCGCGACGGCGCGCAGCGCCTCCTCCAGGCCGTGGGCGAGGTCGGCGGGGGCCAGGTCGTGCACGAAGCGGCGGGCCTCGGTGAGGTTGTGCTCGGCGACGGACTCCGCGGTACGGACATGCCCCCGCGCCTTGCCGGGATCCGACACCCACACCCGCTCGGCGGCCTGCAGCAGCATCTGCTGGCTGGACAGGCCCTGCGCGAGGGTGTCGTGGATCTCCATGGAGAGGCGCTGGCGCTCCGCGAGCGTCCCCTCGCGCCGCTCGGAGGCGGCGAGCTCCCTGCGCGTACGGATCAGGTCGTCGATCAGGATGCGCTGGCGTGCCGCCTGCCGTTCCATCGTGAGGAACACGGCCGTGGCGATCAGTCCGACCGCGGGCGGGCCGAGCACCAGATCCGGGTCCCAGCGGCCCGCGAGCCGCAGCTGGGCGGCGATCACCAAACCGGTCAGCAGGGCGACCAGGATCAGGGCCGCACGGGTCGGCAGCATGCGCAGGCCCGTGTAGAAGAGGGGCACCGCGCACCAGGCGAAACTGGGCGCCAGCACGACGAGCACCACCCACACGGCGACCACCAGCGTCAGCCACAGTCGTTGCTCCGCCAGGGGGCGCTGCGTGGTGCCGCGTACGAGCCCGACGACGTAGACCAGTGCCACGACGACGGTCAGCGCGATGATCCACGGGGTGCGGGCGGCGCCTCCGGGGTGGCGCAGCAGGAAGCGGGCCAGGGCCACGGCCAGCAGCAGGAAGAACGCGGCGTGCATGACGGTGGTGAGGCGCCGGGCGTCCACGTCGTAGCTTCCGTCGGTGTTCGTGCGCTGGATCTCGGGCATGGCCACTGCACCTCCCTCTGCGGCTCTCGCTGCGGCTCCGATCTGGGCAAACACTCCCATTGTCATGCGGTCGGCCGCCCCCGGGGTCAACCGATCGGATGACCCCGGGGTCGGCCGCTCGGCAGCCCGTGAGCAGCCGGAACGTCGACGGGTGGGGGCCGGTTCCGGACCCAGGATGGAGAGCAGAAGGAACCACCGTCCACATCTCGCTCTCCCCAGGAGTCACCATGCAGAAGCTTTCGCGCCGCTCGACCGTCATCACCTCCGGCGCCGTTCTCGCCGCCGTCGCGGCCGGCACCTTCGGTGCGGTCACCGCGAGCGCCGCCGGCCCGGCCGCCGCTCCCGCCGCCGTCGCCGCCGACGCCAAGAACAAGAACACCGCGACCACGACGCACCTGACGCTGGAGGCCGCCACCAAGGCTGCCGAGGCCGCGCTCGACGCCGCGAAGAAGGACAACCAGAAGGTCTCCGTCGCGGTCGTCGACCGTGACGGCCGCACCATCCTGACGATGCGCGGCGACGGCGCCGGCCCGCAGGCCTTCGAGGCCGCCGAGAAGAAGGCGTTCACCGCCGTCTCCTGGAACGCCCCGACCTCCGAGCTGGCCAAGCGCCTCGAGAAGGCCCCGACGCTGAAGGACATCCCCGGCACCCTCTTCCTCGGCGGCGGCGCGCCCGTCACCTCGAAGGGCGCCCCGATCGCGGGCATCGGTGTCGCCGGTGCGCCCTCCGGCGACCAGGACGAGAAGTTCGCCCAGGCCGGCGTGGCCGAGCTCAACAAGTAGGTCCCGCAGGTCCTGCCCTGACGGGGCGCTCCCAGGAGCGCCCCCACAGACTCCGGCGGCGCATGGTTCTCCCCCGTACCCTGTGCCGCCGGTCCGCATTTCCCGGGCCGGGCCGTGTCGTGCCCGCCGGGCGCCCACCCGACGACCTGTCCAGGACTGTCCCAGGAGTACTGACATGCCCTCCCTCAGCGAAGCCGACCGCGCCCTGCTGACCGCCGCCGACCGCGGCGACGCCGACGCGGTGCGTGCCGCGCTCGACGCAGGGGCCCGCACCGAGGCCCGCGACACCGACCTGCGCACCCCGCTGCTGATCGCCTCGCTCGGCGACCACGTGGCGGCGGCCGGGATCCTGGTCGCCGCCGGTGCGGACGTCAACGCCCAGGACACCCGTGAGGACAGCGCCTGGCTGGTCACCGGAGTGACGGGCAGCGTCGCCATGATGCGGACGCTGCTGCCGGCCGGCCCCGACCTGACCCTGCGCAACCGATTCGGCGGCGTCTCGGTCATCCCGGCGTCCGAGCGCGGACACGTCCGTTACGTGAAGGCCGTCCTGGCCGAGACGGACATCGACGTGAACCACGTCAACCGCCTTGGCTGGACTGCCCTGTTGGAGGCGGTGATCCTCGGCGACGGGGGCAGCGCGCACCGGCAGGTCGTGGAGATCCTGCTCGCCGCAGGCGCCACCCCCGGCCTCCCGGACGGAGACGGCGTCACCGCCCTGGTCCACGCCGAACGGCGCGGCTTCGAGGAGATCGCGGCCCTGCTCAGGGCCGCGGAATGACCCGTAGGGCCGCCGCGGTCCAGGCCGCCGGCTAGAACGCCGCGGTCTCCTCCGGCCGCCGCGTGGCGTATGTCACGGGCGGGCTTTGGACGCGACGGTTTCCGGGACGGCATCGAGGCCGTGGACCTCGCCCCGGGCGACACCCCCCGACTGCCCGCAGGCGTACGCCTGTTGGGCATCGCCGTTCCCTGGCGGACTCATGGGGACCTTTTGGCGGACATTTGACGCTCACTTCAGTGACGTATCTGTGACGGGGGTGTACTGGAGCTGTGCCCGGGAGCTGGGTAGGTTTCCGGTGTCAGCAGCACGACCGAACCGCCGCACCGGGAGGGCGTATGAGCGAGGGCCCCGGGTCTCCGGAGCGATTCGACGACTCCGAATTGCTGGAGATGACCAGGCAGGACCCCGCGCAGGCGCGCCTGCTGCGCAAGTCCCTGGAGGAGCTCTCCTCGGGGCGCGGCGGTGACGCGCTCAAGGAGATGGCCCAGGACGTGCTCGCCGGGCGCTCCAGCCTGCGGGACGCGGCACGGGTGTCGGCGTACTCCGAGGAGATCCTCACGCAGGCGGCGCCCATGACCGCACGGTGGGCCGCGCTCTCCGAAGCGGAGCGGGCGGAGCTGGCGGCCGAGGGCGAACGCCAGATCGCCGCGGCACAGGCAGAGATCGACGAGGAGCGCCGCACCGCGCTCAGGGACGGCGGCACCAAGTCCCGGCACGACGGCCGCGGCTGGTCGGCGTACTGACGATGACGTGCCACTACGGGGGAATGAGCTGAAATGCCAGATTTTCAGGTCGAGCCGGGAGCGATTGACGGCTTCTCGAAGCTCGTGTCGCGCGCCGCGGAGAACAGCACGCAGGCGGTTTCGTACGTGGACTCCGCCCAGATCGACAGGGCGGGCGGCGGTCACCTCTTCGACATGGTGGCGGGCGACCACGACCACTATGTGAGCGAGGCGAAAAAGGCCCTCGGCAAGGCCCAGAAGGTCCTCGACGCCTCGGGCCGCGAACTGGCCAAGGCGGCCGCGTACTACCGCACGACGGACCGCGGCGCGGCGGCGAAGCTCGACGCCACCTACCCGGGGTCCAAGGTGGGCGGCGGGCAGGGGGACGGCGGCGGTGCGGACGACTTCGCCGATACGAGCGACGCGGCGGACGTACTGAAGAAGCCGGGCGACCCCAGCAACCCGATCGTCAAGTACGCCATGGGGCACGTCGACGAGTACAAGATGAGCCCGGTCCAGAAGACCCTGGGCTCCATCCTCGACCTGGGCAGCCCCTCGGCGATGGCGGTGGAGGCCTCCAAACTCCTCTTCGACTTCGACCCCTTCGGCGAAGTGACGAACTGGATCGTGGGGGACTGGAACAACTACAACGACTGCGCGGAGATCTGGAGCAATCTCGGATCGTTCTGCGAGTCGGTGTCCGCGAACGTGAAGAAGGGCACCAACAACGTCGGCATCACCTGGGACGGAAACGCGGCGGACGCCGCGACCGTCTACTTCGACGAGTTCATGCAGAAGCTCGGCGAGTTCAAGGAAACCTTCGAATCACTCCGCCAGTGCTATGCCGAAGGTGCCCAACTGGCCTTCCAGTTCGCCGAGTTCCTCAAATCGTTCATCGTGATGTTCTCGGACATGCTGGTGATCTGGCTGGTGAACCTGGCCGCCGCGGAGGCCGTCAACCTGATCCCGATCGGCGGCCAGGCGGCATCGATCGCGATGTTCGCGCTGTGCGCCGCGGAAGCCATCCGGATCATGCAGCTGTGGGCCGAGGCGGCCAAGGCGTTCGACACGATGGCGAGCGCCCTGAGCGCACTCGCCCTGGCCATGTCGGCGGCGGTCAACGGCTTCTCGGCGGCGGACGGTTTCCCCGAGGTGGACTCGGCCGGCTACGACCACAGGGCGGTCTGAGTGCAGTTCATGGACGTCGGCGATCTCGACCTCTGGCTCTCCCGAGTCCGTAATCTCACGGTCGTCGCCGCAGTCGCCTACCCGGCGCTGGGCATCTTCCTGACCGTCGACGAGGGCTGGCACTGGAGCTATCTGGCGCTGTTCCTGCTGTCGCCGGTCGCGGCCGTCCTGGGCATCCGCGCCCAGCGCGAGATCCGCGGCGGCCTGGCGGCTGGGGCGATGGCGCTGGCCGTCGCGCCTCTCCCGCTGATGGCCGCGGTGGAAGCGCTCTGAGCGGTGTTCAGTCCCGGGGCGGCACCTGCGATCCGCCTCTTCCGGGAAGGTCGATGAGCGCGATGCCTTCCGGCTGAGCGACCGCCAGGCGGGTTCCGTCGGGGTGCAGGGCAGCGACAGGCGACGGGAGATCGTCGACCCCGTAGCTCCTGTCCTTGTGCGGCACCTCGACATCGGGCCATTCCGCCATCACAGCACCCGTGTCGACGTCGATCAGCGTCGGATGGCCGTACAGCGAGATGACCGTGTCGCCGCGTGCGAGGAGTGTGCCGATGGCGAGGGCGGTACGGCTTCGACGGAGCCATCGGCTCTCGGAGAGCGACCACACCGCCAACCGCTGTGGGCCCAGGGCGGGAGACTCGTCATCGTCGAGGGGCTCCTCCCCTGTCGCCACGGCCAGACGATCACCGTCGAGCCAGCAGGCCGAAACCACCTCGGCGTCGGTGGCCGGGGACATGGGGAGTACGCCGCGGCCATCGAGTACGGCAGGGTCCGTCAGCGCCTGGTCGAGATCGAACACCTCGACGACCCCGAACGGATGCCAAAACCAGCCCGCCGACAGCAGGTGTGTCCCGTCCGGACTCACCGCCAGGCGCGAGTGGAAGACGTCCCGAGGAGTGCGCTCACCCAGGGTCAGCCGCTCACCTGACTCCGCATCCTCGATCTCCAGGACGTTGTACTCATCCGGGCAGTGCACCAGGACCTCGCGGCCGTCCCGCAGCGTCCCGAGCGCCACCGGGTAATCGGAATCTTCTGCGTGGTCGCGACTGCGGCCCAACTCACGGACAGGGCGGCCGCCGTCGAGCAGCAGCGCCTCGGTGCCGCGCTCGGCGTACACCACCGTGAAGCGGCCCGACGAGGAGACGAGCCCCCGGTCGAAGGGCAGCCCATGGACAAGCGGGGCGCGATGCTCCACACCATCGGGACCCCACCGGCGGCCGCCGACCACATCGACCAGATCGTCGCCGTCCCACATCAGCGACTGCGCCTCACCCGTCGTCTTCCGAACGATCACAGTTCCCCCCTCAGGAACACCTGAGCCCCCGGCAAGCTGCCAGGGGCTCAGGGGCGGTCCGCCGATGCGCGGCGACCGTCAGAACATCAGACGTTGACGCCGAAGTCCTGGGCGATGCCGGTCAGGCCCGAGGCGTAGCCCTGGCCGACCGCGCGGAACTTCCACTCCGCGCCGTTGCGGTAGAGCTCGCCGAAGACCATGGCGGTCTCCGTGGCGGCGTCCTCGCTCAGGTCGTAGCGGGCGATCTCCGCCTCGCCGGCCTGGTTGATGATGCGGATGAAGGCGTTCCGCACCTGGCCGAAGTTCTGCGAGCGGTTCTCGGCGTCGTAGATCGAGACCGGGAAGACGATCTTCTCGATGTCGGCGGGCAGACCGGCCAGGTTGACCTTGATCTGCTCGTCGTCGCCGTCGCCCTGGCCCGTGACGTTGTCACCGGTGTGGACGATGGTCTGGTCCGGCGTCGCCTTGTTGTTGAAGAAGACGAAGTGGGCGTCGGAGAAGACCTTGCCGGCCGTGTTCACCGCGATCGCCGAGGCGTCGAGGTCGAAGTCGGTACCGGTGGTCGAGCGGACGTCCCAGCCGAGGCCGACCGTGACGGCGGTCAGGCCCGGGGCCTCCTTGGTGAGGGAGACGTTGCCGCCCTTGGACAGGCTTACAGCCATGGGATGGTCCCTTTCCGTCTTGGTGTACGGGCTCCGTGCGGTCACGAAGCTACCGTCACCTGACATAACGCAGGGAGGGGACCGAGAGGTTCCTGACGCCCTTTACTTTCTTTACCCCTGTGACCCGGACGGAAGAAACAGGGTGACGGGACGGGCCCGGACAGGCGACCATGGTGCACATGTCCGGTCGCGAACTCAGGGGGTCCGGGGGCCCACCCCCGGGAAAACACAGTATCCGAGGCTCCGTCTCACTTCCCGAGGCCGAGCTCATGTGGCGTTTCTCGCGCTCCTCGGGCCCTGGCGGCCAGCATGTGAACACCAGTGACTCCCAGGTGGAGCTCCGCTTCGACCTAGCCAAGACCGAGGCGCTGCCCGAGGTCTGGAAGGACCGGGCGCTGGAGCGGCTCGCCTCGCGGCTGGTCGGCGGCGTCATCTCCGTACGGGCCTCGGAGCACCGCTCGCAGTGGCGCAACCGCGAGATGGCCCTGGTGCGCCTGGCGTCCCTCCTCGCCGAGGCGACCGCGCCCCCGCCCAAGCCGCGCCGCGCCACGAAGATCCCCCGGGGCATCAACGAACGCCGTCTGCGGAACAAGAAGCAGCGCAGCGACACCAAGCGCGGCCGCACGGGAAGCGGCTGGGACTAGCCCAGCTGACGGTAACGCCCCCGGAAGTACGTCAGCGGGCCGCCCTCCGCGCTCGGCAGGTCCGCGGTGAGGACCCGTCCTATGACCAGGGTGTGATCCCCGGCCTCCACACGCTTCTCCGTACGGCACTCCAGCGTCGCCAGCGCGCCGCCCACCAGCGGTGCCCCCGACTCCTTGCCCCGGGCGTAGGGGATGTCCTCGAAGAGCAGCCGGTCGCTGATGCGGCCCTTCATCGCGAAGCGTCCCGCGATGTGGCGCTGGCTCTCGGCGAGGAGCGAGGCCGCCCAGAGGGGCTGCTCGGCCAGCAGGTCGTCCATGCGCGAGCCGTTGCGCACCGACACCATCACCAGTGGCGGCTCCAGCGACACCGAAAGGAACGCGGTCGCCGTCATGCCCACGTCTTCGCCGCGCGGTCCGTCGTCGGGGTCGTGCGCGGTGACCAGCACCACTCCGGCGGCGAGCCGCGACATGGCGGCGCGGAACTCCTCGTTGCTCACCCCCTCAGGATGGGGGACGGTTTCGGTTCGCGGGGCAGGGGTTGTCTGAAGCACAGAGGAAACGCTAGTGCCGGGTGGTATAGCGACACATCGGGCGCTGGGCCCGGTCCCAAGTCCTAGGACCCGTTGATTTCTGGTCAATATATGGCTGACTTGCGTTCAAGAAACCGATGGAGCGCTCCCATTTCCCACCTCGAACCCTTCATCCCCTGATGTGACTTGAGTCACGTACGCCAATATTTGTTGACCCTGTGTACCGGGTGGACAGCTCCCTGTGATTCAGTGGCCGTGAAGCTGCAACAAGAGTGCCGTTCAGAACCCAGGAGTTGCTGTCGAGGTCTCGGGGGGTGCGAGTGATGGAGACCGAGTCGGAGCCTTACGTCCGCCTTGCCACCCTGCGTCAGCTGCACCAGGTGGTCACCGACCTCAATACGGCCCGGAGCCTGGCGGACACCCTCCAGGTCGTCGCCGACGGCATCACCGCAGGACTCGGCTACGAACTGGCCTGTGTCAACCTCGTCCGCCCCGACGGTGACCTCGTCGTCGCCGCCTTCGCCGGATCCACCGCGGCCGAGGCCCTGATCACCGGCCGCGTCGGCTCCCGCACCTCCTGGGAGCGCCGCCTCTCCATGGGCGACGCCTGGGGCGATCTCGTCTTCATCCCGCACACCGAGGGCTGGGTCCTCATAGAGGACGACGTGCCGCAGTGGCACACCGACGGCCCCGAGCCCCGCTTCGAGGACGAGTGGCACCCGCGCGACCGCCTCTACGCCCCGATGTACGCATCGGGCAGCGGCCGCGAGCTCCTCGGCGTCATCTCCGTCGACCGCCCGCGCGGCGGCCGCCGTCCCGGCCCCTGGGGCCAGGAAGCGCTGCAGATGTACGCCTCCCAGGCGGCCATCGCCATCTCGAACGCCCGGCTGCGCGCCAACATGCAGCGCGCCCTGGTCCGCCTGGAGCGCGAGCAGCAGGCGCTGCGCGCCAGCGAGGAGTCCTTCCGGCAGGCCTTCGAGTACGCACCGAGCGGCATGGCCATCGCGGAGATGGGCGGCGACCAGCACGGCCGTCTGCTCCGTACGAACGACGCGCTCTGCCGCCTCCTGGGCCGCCCCGCCGCCGCGATGCGCCGGTACTCCTTCGCCGACCTGGTCCACCCCGAGGACGTGGGCACGCTGCTGCGCACCTCCGCCGAGGGCGGCAGGGCCGAGCTGCGGCTCGGGCGGCGCGACGGGACGTACGTCTGGGTCTCGCTGCGCAACTCCGTGGTCGCCGACACCGCCGACGGCCCCCGCTTCCTCCTCACCCACGTCGAGGACATCGAGGAGCGCAAGCGCCACGAACTGCACCTGGCGCACCGCGCCTCGCACGACGCGCTGACCGGGCTGCCGAACAGCGCCGAGCTCCGCTCGCGCCTGAGCTCCCGGCTCTGCGCGCGCCCCTACGCGGTGCGCGAGACGGCCATAGAGGCGTTGGACGCTGCGTACGAAGGGGGAGCGGCGGAGTCCGCCTCCCGTACGCACGACTTCGACTTCGGTACGGGCCTGGCCGGCGCGAGTCCGTACGACCACCACGTCCACACGATCGCCCCCTCGACCTCGGCGACCGCACCCGACGACGGCACGAAGGGCCTCGCGGTCCTCTTCTGCGACCTGGACGGCTTCAAGTCGATCAACGACCGCTTCGGCCACCACACGGGTGACGCGGTTCTCATCGAGGTCGCCCGCCGCCTGACGACGGGCGTGCGCGACGGCGACACGGTGGCCCGCCTCGGCGGCGACGAGTTCGTGGTCCTCGCGGACGGTCTGGGCGCGGCCGACGCGGCCGACCTGGCGGTGCGCCTGCGGAACGCGATCATTCCGCCGATACGGGTGGACGGCCGCGCGGTCCGCGTCGGGGCGAGCTTCGGCATCGGATGGGCCGAGTGCGGAATGTCCGTAGAAGAGGTATTGCGCTCCGCTGACCAGCGGATGTATGTGGAGAAGCGCTCCCGGGCGAAGGTGCATCGTCGGGCGGGTTAATCCGTACGGGGTAGGCTCCCCCGGGTCAGCGATGTGTGAGGAGTACTAGGGATGAGCACGCCCGAGGACGACGATCCGTTCGGCTACCTGTACGAGGACGGCCGTGCGGCAGGCGCCGTCCCGCCGCCCGGTGGCGGCGGCTACGGCTACCCGGGCCCGTCTGCGGGCGGCCAGCAGCAGCCGGGGGTGCCCAGGACCTCTTACAACCAGGTCCGCACGGTCGGCGAGCGCCAGTACGGCCAGCAGCAGCCGCAGCAGAACCAGCAGCAGTACGGCCAGCAGCAGTACACCCAGCCGACCGCCCAGTACGCGGCCCCGGAGACCTACGGGGGCGGCGTCCCGCCGCAGCAGCCGCGCTACCAGGACGACGACAACGGCGGCGGCCGGGGCCCGAACCACAAGGGCATCCTGATGGGCGCGGTCGCGGTCGTCGTGGTCGTGGTGATCGGCATCACCGTCGCGCTGATGAACGGCGGCGACGACACGAAGGACAAGGCCGGAGGCAGCGGCAGCACGGCCTCCTCCGACACCGGCCAGTCGGTGAAGCCCACCGATCCCGCGTCCCAGTCGCCGGAAGCCCCGCTGCCCAAGCAGGACGCGGCGACGCTCAAGCTGGGCGGCGGCGCCATCACCGACAAGACGGTGACGGGCGCGCAGGGCACCGGCGGCGCGTACATCAACGGCTTCAACGCGGTGGGCTCGTCGGTCACGTGGCAGGCGAACGTCGAGCAGGCGGGCGAGTACAAGCTGTCCGTGCGCTACTCGATCCCGGCCGCCGACGCCAACGCCACCCTGACGGTGAACGACAAGGCCAACAGCTCGCCGCTCGGTCTGAAGAACTTCATAAAGTCCACGGACGCGGACTGGACGAAGAACTGGCAGACCACCTGGGCGCCGGTGCAGCTCAAGCAGGGCGAGAACACGATCAAGATCTCCTGCGAGACGGGCAATCAGTGCAACGCCATCCTCGACTGGCTGGCGATCACGAAGAAGTGACCGTACCGCCGGCCGCCGTGCCGGACGCCGCATCGAGGACCTGCACCCGAGGGAGCAGGTCCTCGTAGGTTTTCCGGTCGAATTCGCCCGCGACCGGCGCCGCGACCGTCGCCGCCGAAAGCGCCACGGCCCTCGACAGCCGCTCGGGCCACGGGAGTTGCTCCACGAGGCCCGACAGCAGCCCCGCCACCGCCGAGTCGCCCGCGCCCGTCGGATTGCCCGCCAGCCGGGCCGGCGGCAGCGCCTGCCAGGTCCCCTCGGGGGTCGCGGCGAGCATGCCCTCGGCGCCGAGCGAGGCGACCACCGTACGGGCGCCGCGGCGTCGCGCGTCGTTCGTGGCGCGCAACGGGTCGCGGGATCCGGTCAGTTGGGCCAGCTCGTCCGCGTTGGGCTTGACCAGGTCGGGGCGGGCCGCGATGCCACGGCGCAGGGGTTCGCCGCTGGTGTCCAGGAGGACGGGGACGCCCGCCGTGCGGGCCTCGCGGACGAGTTGGGCGTACGCACCGACCGGCACCCCCGGCGGCAGGGAGCCGCACAGGGCCACCGCCGAGGCGCCGGCCAGGAGTTTGCCGTACCGGGCCAGGAAGATCTCCCACTCCGTGGCGGAGATCAGCGGCCCGGCCTCGTTCAGCTGCGTCGTGTCGCCGGTCGCCGCGTCGACGACCGCGATGGTGCGGCGGGTGGTGCCGCTGGAGTGGACCAGCGCGTCGGTCACCGGTGCCGCTGCCAGAAGGGACCGCAGCGTCTCGCCCGTGGCGCCGCCCGCGAAGCCGGTGACGACCGTCTCGTGGCCGAGGGCGGCCAGCACCCGGGCCACGTTCAGGCCCTTGCCGCCCGCGCGTTCGGTGACGGCGTCCACGCGGTGGCTCGCGTGCGGGACCAGCGCCGGGACGCGGTAGGTGATGTCGAGGGCGGTGTTCAGGGTGACGGTCAGAAGCACGGACTGATCATGTCAAAGCGGAAGCGGTTGGCCCAGGCCTCCGGACCAACCGCTTCCGCTCCAACGGACGCTCGAATCGGACTACTTGGGGTCAATCACCCATTCACCCTTGCGCATGACGCCCACGAGTGTGAACTCGGCGTCGAGCACCACCAGGTCCGCGTCCTTGCCCGGCTCCAGCGAGCCGACCTTGTCGTCGATGCCGAGCAGCCGCGCGGGGTTGGCCGAGATGGACCGTACGACGTCGTCGACGGAGAGCTTGTCGACGGTCACCGCGCGCTTGAACGCGGTGTCGAGCGTGAGCGTCGAGCCCGCGATCGAGCCGCCCTCCACCAGCCGCGCGACGCTGTCCTTGACCTCGACCTCCATCGGCCCGAGGTGGTAGACCCCGTCGCCGAAGCCCGCCGCGTCCATCGCGTCCGTGATGAAGGCGACGCGCGAGGAGCCGGCCGAGCGGTACGCCAGCTCCAGCGAGGCCGGGTGCAGATGCGTGCCGTCGTTGATGAGCTCGACCGTGACCCGCTCGTCCTCCAGGAGGGCGGCGATCGGGCCCGGCGCGCGGTGGCCGAGGCCCGGCATCGCGTTGAAGAGGTGGGTGGCGACGGTGGCGCCCGCGTCGATGGCCTCCACCGTCTGCTCGTACGTCGCATCGGTGTGGCCGATGGCCGCGATGACGCCGTTCTCGGCGAGCATCCGCACCGAGTCCAGGCCGCCGCGCATCTCGGTGGCCAGGGTGAACATCTTCGCCGTGCCGCGCGCCGCGTCCATCAGCTTGCGTACGTCGGCCGGGTCGGGGTCGCGCAGCAGCTCCTCCATGTGCGCGCCCTTGCGGCAGGGGGAGATGAACGGGCCCTCGAAGTGCACGCCCGCCAGATCGCCCTGCTCGACGAGCTCGGAGAGCAGCCCGGCCCGCTCGGCCAGGAACTCCATCGTGCCCGTCACGGTCGACGCCACGATGGTCGTGGTGCCGTGCTCGCGGTGGGTCCGTACGCCCTTGAGGATCTCCTCCGGCGTACCCGAGGTGAAGGACGCGCCGCCGCCGCCGTGCACATGCATGTCGACGAAGCCGGGGACGATCCAGTGCCCGGTCAGGTCGACGATCTCGGCGCTCTCGGGGGCCGCGCCCACGATCTGCGAGCCCTCGACGATGACCCGCCCGCCGTCGACGGTCCCGGTCGGCAGCACGACACGAGCCCCGGTGAGAACCTTTTCTGCGGCCATCAGGCGGATACCTCCGTGGAGAGTAGATCCCAGGCGAGCAGCCCTGCGCCCAGGCATCCGGCGGTGTCCCCAAGGGCCGCCGGGACGATGTGGGGAAGCTTCTGGAACGTCACGCGTTCCTCGACAGCGGCCCTCAGGGGTACGAACAAGGTTTCCCCGGCCTCGGCGAGACCGCCACCGATGATCAGGGTCCTGGGGTCGAGCAGGGTGAGCGCGGTGACGAGGCCGTCGGCGAGCGCGTCGACCGCGTTCTGCCAGACCTCGGCGGCCTTCGGATCGCCCGAGGCGACGGCCTTGGCGCAGTCCGCGGCGTCCGCGGAGGGGTCGCCGGAGGCCTCGGCCCAGGCGAGGGAGACGGCGGACGCGGAGGCGTACCGCTCCAGGCAGCCGCGCTGTCCGCAGCTGCAGGGAACGCCTTGGTGGCGTACGACCACATGGCCGATCTCGCCCGCGTACCCGTGCGCGCCTTCCTCGATCCGGCCGTCGATTCCTATCGCGCCCGCGATGCCCGTGCCGAGGGGCAGGAAGAGGAAGCGGTCGGCGCCCTTGCCGGCTCCGATACGTCCCTCTGCCAGGCCTCCGGTGCGTACGTCGTGGCCGAGCGCGACCGGCACGTCGCCGAGCCGGGCCGAGAGCAGCTCCCGCATGGGGAGGTCGCTCCAGCCGAGGTTGGCGGAGTAGACCGCGATGCCGTTCGCGGCGTCGACGATGCCGGGGACGGCGACGCCTGCCGCGGCGGCGCTCTCGCCGAAGTGCTCCTCGCCGTACGCGCGCAGATCCTCCGCGAAGACGAGGATCGACTCGACCACAGCCTCGGGCCCGCGCTCGCGTCCTGTGGCCCGCCGGGCCTCGTGGAGGAGGGTGCCGTCGGCCCCGACCAGGGCGGCCTTCATACCGGTGCCGCCCACATCAAGGGCGATGACATGTCTCACGGGGCAAGTGTCGCCCGTAAACCCCGGAGAGGTCTAGTCCACTGTGCTGGATTGTTGCGCAGCCATACAAAACCTCGGCCTACAGAGGGGGGCGTTGCACAAGCGATATGTGGGTGGTGTAGACCTCATAGCTTGCCGTGAGGGAAAATCGCAGCTCATTGCGACAGGACGTCACGGGGGACCGACTGAAACTCTAAGGGTGGGAAAGAGCTGTGGTGCAGCGGCGCTATGTGGGTCTGACGGCGGCTGTTGCCGCGCTCGGCATGACAGTAACGCTGGCGGGCTGCGGCACCGGCACCGGCTCCGACGACGTCACCCTGAAGGTGGTCGTGGCCAACTACGACCCCAACGACGGTCCCAGCACCCAGCAGTACTGGGACAAGCTGGCATCGGCCTACGAGGCGAAGAACTCCGGCATCAAGATCGACGTCACCGCCTACTCCTGGAAGGTCGTCGACGCCAAGGTCGCGGAGATGGTCAAGGCGGGCAAGGCCCCCGACATCGCGCAGATCGGCGCGTACTCCGACTACGCGGACCAGGGCAAGCTCTACAGCGCGGACGACCTGCTCTCCGTCCCTGTGCAGGCCAACTTCCTCTCCACGCTCACCGACGCGGGCGAGCAGAACCGTACCCAGTACGGAATGCCCTTCGTCGCCTCCACCCGGCTGCTCTTCTACAACAAGAAGATGTTCGCCGACGCCGGGATAGCGAAGGCACCGACCACCTGGGACGAGCTCGAGGCGGACGCCAAGAAGCTCAAGCAGGACAACGTGAAGTACCCCTACGCACTGCCGCTCGGCACCGAAGAGGCGCAGGCCGAGACGATGCAGTGGCTGCTCAGCGGCGGCGACGGCTACACGGACAGCGTCGGTTCCTACACGATCGACTCGGCCGCCAACATCAAGACCTTCTCCTGGCTGAAGGACAACCTGGTGGGCGCGGGTCTGACCGGCCCGGTCGCCCCCGGCAAGCTCGACCGCGCAGTGGCGTACAAGGCCTTCATCAACGGCCAGGTCGGCATGCTCAACGGCCACCCGACGCTGGTGAAGCAGGCGGTGGCCAAGGGCATCAAGGTCGGCATGGTGCCGATGCCGGGCCTCGGCGGCAGGACGAAGGCGACCATGGGCGTCGCCGACTGGATCATGGGCTTCAAGCAGAACGGTCACGGCGCGGAGATCGGCAAGTTCCTCGACGACGTCTTCAGCGACAAGAACGTCCTGGACTTCGCGGGCCAGTACGACCTGCTGCCGGCCACGGTCTCCGCCTCGGACGCGATGTCCAGGGACCCCGAGCACAAGGACCTCAAGGCCTTCCTGGACGCGCTGCCCTCCTCGCAGCTGCCCCCGGTGGACAAGACCTCGTGGCCGACGGTGAGCGACGCGATCAAGAAGAACATCGGCAAGGCGGTGGCGCCGGGAAGCCAGCCGGCGACGGTTCTCAGCCAGCTCCAGACGACGGCACAGACGGCCCAGAGCGCCGAGTAGTACGTTGTCGGGCGTGGCCGGAACAGGGGGCGGGGACGAGGCGGAGCTGGACTCCGTCCTCGCGGTCCTCGCGGTGGAACGGGAGTCGTGGCCCGGCCCCGGGGCGAAGGAGCGGGCGATACGGGAGCGGCTGGGGATTTCGCCCACGCGGTACTACCAGCTCCTGAACGCGCTGCTCGACGATGCGAGGGCGCTGGAGCGGGACCCGGTGACGGTGAACCGCTTGCGCCGGCTCCGCGACGCGAAACGGGGTCGGCGGTAGGCCCCGCCGCTTCGGGGGCTTGATTTTGCCCACCATCGCTTTGACGGCGCGAGTGCGAGCGAAGTTCAGCAAAATCAGCCCGTCCGGCGATTGAGGACACGTGGCTGAAGGCCGCGTACGGGGGCGCAGGGGGCGTAGCCCCCGCATACCGGGGCCGAGGGGGTCTGGGGCTCTGCCCCAGTTTCGGGAAGGGGCGGGTAGGGGATCTGCGCCGCAGGCACCCAGCCGCACCCAGCCGCACCCAGCCGCACCCAGCCCCCGCACCCCGATAGGGTCACCCCATGGGCAGCCACTCGCACACCCTTCCGACCCCCGGCACCACCGCAGGCCGCGAAGGCCTGGCCGCGATCCTCTCCGCGCCCCACCGGGCCGTCGTCGCCCTCGACTTCGACGGAACGCTCGCCGAGATCGTCCCCGACCCGGAGCAGGCCCGCGCCCACCCCGGCGCGGTCCCCGCGCTCGCAGCCCTCGCGCCCCGCGTGGCGTCCGTCGCCGTCGTCACCGGCCGGCCGGCCGGAGTCGCCGTACGGTACGGGGGCTTCGCGGGCGTCCCCGGCCTCGAACACCTCACCGTCCTCGGCCACTACGGCTCCGAGCGCTGGGACGCCGTCACCGGCACCGTGAGCACCCCCGCCCCCCACCCCGGCGTCGCCACCGCACGCGCCGAACTCCCCGGCGTACTCGAAGAGTTCGGGGCCTGGCGGGGCACCTGGATCGAGGAGAAGGGGCAGGCGCTCGCCGTCCACACCCGCCGCGCCTCCGATCCGCAGGCCGCCTTCGAGGCGCTGCGCGGCCCGCTCGGCGAGCTCGCCGCGCGGAACGGCCTGATCGTGGAGCCCGGCCGCATGGTCCTGGAGCTGCGGCCCCCCGGCATGGACAAGGGCGTGGCGCTGGAGGAGTACCTGACCGAAGTCGGCGCCGAAGCCGTCCTCTACGCGGGCGACGACCTCGGCGACCTCCCCGCCTTCGCCGCCGTCGAGAAGCTCCGCTCCGACGGCCTCCCGGGGCTCCTCGTCTGCAGCGGCAGCGCGGAAGTCCCCGAACTGGCCGACCGCGCCGACCTGTTGGTCCCCGGACCCGCCGCAGTCGTCGGCTTCCTCGCGTCCCTGGCGGAGGCGGTCGCAGGGGGCAGCTGACAGGGCCGTACGATCACACCCCTATGCGCCCCACACACGCCGTCCTCGCCGCCACCGCCCTGACCCTCACCGCCCTGCTCACCGCCTGCGGAGGCAGCGGCGGTTCGGGCGCATCGGGGTCCGGGTCCGGGTCCGGGTCGGGATCCGGCAGCTCGGACGACTACACCGTCACCGGCCTGCGCGACGACATCCGCTCCACCCCGCAGCGCTCCACCCGCGCGACCCGCCCGCACATGGTGAAGGAGTGCAGCGGCAGCCACACCCGGCGGGTCAAGCACACCTCGAAGAGCGGCAGCGGCAAGAAGCGCACGACCCGCACCTGGTACACCACCGAGACCGTCCAGGACTGCAAGCAGGTCCAGCACGGCACCGAGACGTACAACCGCGTGCTGCGCCAGGCCCGTTGGTGCGTGGAGCTCGACAACGTCAACGGCAACAGCAAGAAGGACGACGTCTGGTACGAGGTCGACTCCCCGACCTACTCCCAGGCCTCCGGCATCGACGAGGGCAAGAAGTTCACCTTCACCCCCCTCGCCACCGGCTGCCGCAAGAACTGACCCCAACTGACCCCAACTGACCCCAACTGATCCCGGCTAACCCCGCAGCGCCTCCAACTGCTCCAGGAACCACTGCTGCGGCGGCAGCGCGGTCGCCGCGACCGCCAGCCGCTTCGTCCGCTCCGCGCGCTCGCCCTCCGGCATGGACAGCGCCTCGTGCAGCGCGTCGGCCGTCCCCGAGACGTCGTACGGGTTCACGCTGATCGCGTCCTCGGCCAGCTCCTCCCACGCCCCCGCTTCCCGCGAGAGCACCAGCACGCACCCGTCGTCCGAGACGACAGGAACCTCCTTGGCCACCAGGTTCATGCCGTCCCTGATCGGGTTGACCAGCGCCACGTCCGCCAGCCGGTACGCGGCCAGCGACCGCGCGAAGTCGTCCTTGACGTGCAGCACCACCGGAGTCCAACCCGCCGTCCCGTAAGCCGAGTTGATCTGATCGGCGACCCGCTGCACCTCCGCCGTGTACTCCCGGTACACCGCCAGGTCCTGCCGCGACGGATACGCGAAGGCCACATGCACCACCCGCTCCCGCCACTCGGGCCGGGTATCGAGCAGCTCCCGGTACGCGTGCATCCCGCGCACGATGTTCTTCGACAGCTCGGTGCGGTCGACCCGCACGATCGCCTGCCGGCCGTCCCCGATCTGCTCCCGCAGAGCCGCCATCCGCTCCTCCACGTCCGCCTCCTGCGCGCGCGCACGCAGGAAGTCGGCGTCGGCCCCGAGCCCGTACACGGAGACCCGCGTGTCCCCCAGCCGCCCCTGCGCGCACCGCTCGAAGGCATCGGCCCACCGCCGCGTCAGGAAGCCGAGCCGGTCGGCCCCGAGCATCCCGTCGAGCAGCTCGTCGGCGATCGCGTCCGGCAGCATCCGGAAGTACTCGACCGGCGCCCACGGCGTGTGCGAGAAGTGCCCGATGCGCAGGTCGGGCCGGAGCGAGCGCAGCATCCCCGGCACCAGCGCCAGGTGATAGTCCTGCACCAGGACGGCCGCCCCCTCGCCCGCTTCCTGCGCCAGCGCCTCCGCGAAGGCGCGGTTGTACGTGCGGTACGCCTCCCACCGCTCCCGGAACTCCGCGTCGAAGACCGGCTCCAGCGGCGTCTGGTAGAGCATGTGGTGGACGAACCAGAGCACCGAGTTGGCGATGTCGTTGTACGCGGCCGTGTGCACATCCGGGTCGATGTCCAGCATCCGCACCCCGGGCTCGCCCACCCCGCGCCGTACCGCCTCCCGGTCGCCATCGCCGAGGGCCGCGCACACCCACAGTTTGTCGTCGACGGCGCTGAGCGCGGAGACCAGACCGCCGCCGCCCCGCTTGGCCTCGATCGTGCCGTCGTCACCGACTGCGTACGAAACCGGGCCGCGATTGGACGCGACGAGAACCTCAGGAGCACCGTGCGTGGAAGCCATACGGCCAAGCTAGCCCGCCCCGGACCCGTTCAAACGTACGGCCGGACCCCGTCAGGGATCCGGCCGTATGCAATGCCCTCAGGGGCGGGTCAGATGCAGGTCAGTCCTTGCGGCTGCGTACCGCCGCCAGGATCAGCGCGCCGAGCCCGCACAGGGTCGCCGCGAGCCCGCCGTACAGCAGGGTGTGCGAGTCGGAGCCGGTCTCTGCCAGCTCGGGGCCGGTCGGCTCCGGCTTCGGGCTCGCGCTCGGGGGCGTGGGACGGCCCTGGACCTTGCCCACGGTGAAGGTGAACGTGCACTTCGGGTCGGTGCTGCCCTCGGCGCAGATGCTGTTGGGGATCACCAGCTTGTACGTGGTCTTCTTGCCCGGGGTGTTCGGCACCTTGATGGTCAGGGGCACCTTGACCTCACTGTGCGGCGGGACGGTGACTTCCTTGACGCCGCCCTCCCCGTCGGGGACCTCGGCCTCGCGCGGGACCTCGTCCGGGTTGCGGATGATGATCGGGATGACGATGTTGCCGGGCGGCGGGTTCACGGGGAACTCGCCCGGGTCGACGATCAGCTGCGGCGGCTCGATGATCGGTGTGGTCGTCGCGCAGTGCGGGTCGGTCGAGCCCTCCTCGCAGTTGGAGCGGGGCGAGGTCACGTCGACATCGTTGAGCAGCTTGCCGTCACCGCTGATGGGGTCGTTGACCTTCACCGAGTACGTGATGGTCGCCGTCCGCCCGGCCGGGATGTTCCCGGTGTAGCTGAGCCTCGGCGCGTCGTAGGTGGCCTTGCCGATGGTCGCCTTCGCGTCGTTGTTGTACGTCGCGTCGTCCAGGCTCTGCGACAGATCGTCGGCGAACTTGGCGTTCGGGTACGGCAGCCGGGAGATGTTCTTCGCCTTGACCGTGTACGTCACGGTGTCCCCGGGCCGCACCGACTTCGGGCTGGACGTCTTGGTGACCTCCAGGTCCGGGACCGGGACGGACAGCGCGAACGCCGAGGGGACGTAGGTGTCGCCGCGGGTGCTGAAGCTCAGCGTGGTGGAGGTGGCGCCGACCGGGATGGGCTCGGTGCCCGCAGCCCGCCCGGAGCCCGACGTGACGTCGAACTCCTTCGCGTCGATGCTCAGGTTGTTGACCATCTTCGGGACGAGCGCGCCGTCGTCCTCGGAGATGAAGAAGTTGTTGGTGTTGCCGGTGTGGGACTCGGTGATGTTCTGGCCGCCGACGGCGAACCGGTCGCCCGCCGTGTTCCAGTCGCCCTCGTACGCGGTCACGCTCGCCCGCGGCTTTCCGGCGGTGCGGTAGAAGCCGTCGACGGTGACCGTGGTCGCCGGGGAGGTGGAGCGCTGCAGGACGTGGCCGCCGTAGACATAGATGTTGCGGCGGTCGGGGGCGTGCTGGGCGTTCGGGGCGTCGTACTTGTAGACGACGGTCATCGACCAGCCGGCCACACAGCCCTTGCCGGTGGGCGCCCAGATGTCGCCGACCGCGACGGGAATCGCCGCTCCGGTGCCGGTGATGCCGCTGAACAGGTTCGTGACGTCGGCTTCGCCCGTGTAGTAGTGCGGACCGTTGGTGGTGGCCGGGTCCCGCACCAGGTTCGCGGGGGTGACCTTGGTGGGGGCCGCGCCGTTCACGCCGGCCACGGGCACCGCGTCGAGGGGCTCGCCGGGCGAGGGCAGCACATTGGCGCCGGAGATGTCACAGCGCAGGAGCTGGGCGCCGCTGGGGCCGCGGTACGTACCGTCGTTGCCGCCGAAGAAGAGCCGGGCGTACGCGACCTTGGCGCCGTCGGGGATGACGACCCGGCCGGTGCTGGAGCCGAAGTCGGCCTCGGTACCGGCGGCGTTGATCCGCTCCATGACGAAGGTGTTGTTGTTGTCCCGGCCCTGGCCGTCCGCGGCGACGGCGCAGCGCGCGGCCATGTCGGCGGGGGTCGTGGGGCAGCCCATGACCGTGTTGCCGATGGTCTTGAAATCGCCGTAGAGGGATTCGTCGTAGCGCTTGGCGAACGGCGAGATCACGTCGGCGGAAGCGGGGGAGGCGGCCAGGCCCGTGAGCGCGGTGGCCGCGGTGGCCGAGGCGACGAGCGCCCCGGCGAAGCGAGTGGCCGCAGCGCGGAGCAGCGGCGTGCCTTTTGGTTGTCTATGCCACATAAAGGGGAATTTAGGCAGACAACATGATCGTCGACGGCTACGCCACGCGACGCTCCGCATACTCACTGATCTGGCCCATGGGCGGCCGCTCCTCCGTGTCCACCGCATGGGTGCGCGGCTCGAATCCCTGCTCCCCGCGTTCGAACTGGGTGAGCACGGGCCGCACCAGATGCCCGCGCGAGAGCCGCAGCTGCGCCGTGCGGTAGATCGAGGCGGCCATCCGCCCGAGCGCCTGCCCGTCCTGGTGGCGGTGTTTGCGTACGCCCACATCGACCTGGGCCAGCGCGTCCAGGCCCACGGTGTGCAGCGCGTCCACGAGCAGGCCGAGCTCGACGCCGTACCCGACGGGGAAGGGGAGCTGCTCCAGGAGCGAGCGGCGGGCCGCGTACTCACCGCCCAACGGCTGTACGAATCCGGCCAGTTGGGGCCAGTGCAGATTGAGCAGCGGGCGGGCCACCAGCTCCGTCACACGGCCGCCCTGCCCGGCAGCGTCTCCGAGCGGGCGGTCGTACATCGCCTTCACGAATGCCACGCCGGGGTCGGTGAGGAGCGGTCCCACGATCCCGGAGACGAAGTCCGCCGAGAACTCCTTGAGGTCGGCGTCGACGAAGCACACGATGTCCCCGGACGTCACGAGCAGCGAGCGCCAGAGCACCTCGCCCTTGCCGGGCAGGGCGGGTATCCGGGGCAGGATCGCGTCCCGGTGCACCACCCGTGCCCCGGCCGCCGCCGCGACCTCGGCCGTACGGTCCGTGGAGCCCGAGTCGATCACCACGAGCTCGTCGACGAGAGGGACGCCGAGCGGCGCCATCAGCTCGCGGCGGATGACGGAGACGATCTCGCCGACCGTCTCCTCCTCGTTCAGCGCGGGCAGCACGACGCTCACCGAAGTGCCGCGCTTCTCACGTTTGGCGGCCATCAGCTGGTCCAGCGGGCGGTCTGCGGCCGCCCAGGAACGCCTGCTCAGCCAGCGCTCCACCTCATCCAGCACGAGTCTGTCTCCTTGGCTGTGTATCTCGCGGTTCGGACGGGCCCTCTCCACGATCCGGGGGTTCGGTTACAGTCTTGAACAACGCGGATGACTGTCGCATGTCGGGGTCGCCGCGCTGACAAACACCCGGGCCCTTGGGCCCGTGGTCATAGCGCTCATCCAGAGGGACTGAGGGAACGGCCCGTTGAAGTCCCGGCAACCATCCCGCCGACCGCGAGGTCAGGTGGGGACGGTGCCAATTCCGTCTTGCGGCGAAGTGCGTCGTGAGGAAGATGAGGAGAAAGGGCCTCGCCATCATGGCTGTAGAAACAGTTGCAAGCGCCACGGAAACCCCCGCCGAGGTCGATCTCGGACCCGCAGCCGCGCTTTCCTGCCGCGAATGCTCCGCCCGCTTCCCGCTCGGCCCCAGCTTCGTGTGCGAAGAGTGTTTCGGGCCGCTCGAAGTGGCGTACAACCTCCCGAGCGGCGACCCCGAAGGTCTGCGCAAGCAGATCGAGGCGGGCCCGAACAACATCTGGCGTTACGCGCCCCTGCTGCCCGTCCCCGCCGACGTGGCCACCAAGCCGAACCTCGAGCCCGGCTTCACCAAGCTGATCAAGGCCGACCGGCTCGCCGCCGAGCTGGGCATCACCGGCGGCCTGTACGTCAAGGACGACTCCGGCAACCCGACGCACTCCTTCAAGGACCGCGTCGTGGCGATCGCCGTCGAGGCCGCCCGCGCCTTCGGCTTCACCACGCTCTCCTGCTCCTCCACCGGCAACCTGGCGGGCGCTGTCGGCGCCGCCGCGGTCCGGGCCGGCCTGAAGTCCTGCGTCTTCATCCCGCACGACCTGGAGCCCGCGAAGATCATCACCGCGGCCGTGTACGGCGGCGAGCTGGTCGGCATCGAGGGCAACTACGACGACGTCAACCGCTTCTGCTCGGAACTCATCGGCGACCCGGCCGGCGAGGGCTGGGGCTTCACCAACATCAACCTGCGCCCGTACTACGGCGAGGGCTCGAAGACGCTCGCGTACGAGATCTGCGAGCAGCTCGGCTGGCGGCTCCCGGACAACCTGATCATCCCGATCGGCTCCGGCTCCCAGCTGACGAAGATCGACAAGGGGCTGCAGGAGCTGATCAAGCTCGGCCTCGTCGAGGACAAGCCGTACAAGATCTACGGCGCCCAGGCCAAGGGCTGCGACCCGGTCTCCTCCGCGTACAAGGCGGGCCACGACGTGATCCGCCCCGTGAAGCCGGACACCATCGCCAAGTCGATCGCGATCGGGAACCCGGCCGACGGCCCGTACGTCATCGACATCGCCCGCCGCACGGGCGGTGCGGTCGAGGACGTCACCGACCCCGAGATCGTCGAAGCGATCAAGCTCCTCGCGCGCACCGAGGGTGTCTTCGCGGAGACGGCGGGCGGCACCACCTTCGCCGTCCTGCGCAAGCTGCTCGAAGCGGGTGTGATCGACCCGTCCGAGGAGACGGTCGCCATCAACACGGGCGACGGCCTCAAGACCCTGGACGGACTCTCCGACTCCACGGGTCTCTCCGCCACCATCCGCCCCACCCTGGATTCCTTCCGAGAGGCTGGCCTCGTATGAGCGTCAAGGTCCGTATTCCGACCATTCTCCGTACGTACACCGGCGGCCAGGCCGAGGTCCCGGCGGAGGGCGCGACCCTCGCCGAGGTCATCGCCGACCTGGAGAAGAACCACACGGGCATCGCGGCCCGCGTCCTGGACGACCAGGGCAAGCTGCGCCGCTTCGTGAACGTGTACGTGAACGACGACGACGTCCGCTTCGAGGGCGGCCTGGAGGCCGTCACTCCGGACGGCGCCGGCGTCTCGATCATCCCGGCGGTCGCGGGCGGCTGATCGCCCCTGCCGTTGGATCCCCGCCGCTGGATCCCCAACACACCTCTGCGTGACAGCCGTTGCCCTCTCCGCGATAGAAGCGGAGGGGGCAATTCTGCAGGGTTAAGGGAGGTACAGTTGGGGCAGCCCCCTTCGTCGCCCGTGCCAGGTGCATATGAGATCGCGACAAGGTGAGGGCAATGTGTTCGAGTCTTTCGCGCCGTAAGTGCCCTTTGCCTGGCCCGAGTTGACCCGAGATCTGTTGAAATCCCCCGATTCTTCCGTTCGGCTGTGCACAGAATTCTCGTCCGATTGACCTGTTGCAGACGGCAGTTGGGCAGATACATTCAGCCGCGGTCGACGCGTTACGGCGCAAGGTCTGACCCGGGTCCGCGAAGTGCGGGTCCTGTGTAAGGGCCAGTAATAGGGGAGTTAGGCATGGCTCAGGGCACCGTCAAATGGTTCAACGCGGAGAAGGGGTACGGCTTCATCGCGGTCGACGGTGGTGCGGATGTTTTCGTCCACTACAGCGCCATCCAGATGGACGGTTACCGCACCCTTGAAGAAGGTCAGCGAGTGGAGTTCGAGATCTCGCAGGGCCAGAAGGGTCCGCAGGCGGACATGGTCAAGCTCGCCGTCTGATCCCGGCGCGACCGACCAGCGACGCACTCACGCCGAGGGGCCCGCATCCCACTGGGATGCGGGCCCCTCGTGCATCCCCTGTGAGCAGGGAATACGTAAGACCCGCTTGCACTCGCATGGGTCGAGTGCTAATCATTGGCGTTAGCACTCTCCAGGTGAGAGTGACAGACTGCACCACTTAAAAACGTGGATCGGGTCAGTGAGGCTCGCAGTTCTGGTGGGGCAAGGAACCACCTGGGCAGCAGCCGTCCGTCGCGGGCACCGGCGCGATCCTGAAGAACGCCACCCCTGTCCGGGAGGACCACTTCACATGGCCAAGATCATCGCGTTCGACGAGGAGGCCCGGCGCGGTCTCGAGCGCGGCATGAACCAGCTCGCCGACGCCGTCAAGGTGACCCTCGGTCCCAAGGGCCGCAACGTCGTCCTTGAGAAGAAGTGGGGCGCCCCCACGATCACCAACGATGGTGTCTCCATCGCCAAGGAGATCGAGCTCGAGGACCCGTACGAGAAGATCGGCGCCGAGCTGGTCAAGGAAGTCGCCAAGAAGACGGACGACGTCGCCGGCGACGGTACGACCACCGCCACCGTTCTCGCCCAGGCGCTCGTGCGTGAGGGCCTGCGCAACGTAGCCGCCGGTGCCAACCCGATGGCCCTCAAGCGTGGCATCGAGAAGGCCGTCGAGGCCGTCTCCGCCGCTCTCCTTGAGCAGGCCAAGGACGTGGAGACCAAGGAGCAGATCGCTTCGACCGCCTCCATCTCCGCCGCCGACACCCAGATCGGCGAGCTCATCGCCGAGGCGATGGACAAGGTCGGCAAGGAAGGCGTCATCACGGTCGAGGAGTCGCAGACCTTCGGCCTTGAGCTTGAGCTCACCGAGGGCATGCGCTTCGACAAGGGCTACATCTCGGCGTACTTCGCCACCGACATGGAGCGCATGGAGTCGTCGCTCGACGACCCGTACATCCTGATCGTCAACTCCAAGATCGGCAACGTGAAGGACCTCCTTCCGCTGCTCGAGAAGGTCATGCAGTCGGGCAAGCCCCTGCTGATCATCGCGGAGGACGTCGAGGGCGAGGCTCTGTCGACGCTGGTCGTCAACAAGATCCGCGGCACGTTCAAGTCCGTCGCCGTCAAGGCCCCGGGCTTCGGCGACCGCCGCAAGGCCATGCTGAACGACATCGCCATCCTCACGGGCGGCACGGTCATCTCCGAGGAGGTCGGCCTCAAGCTCGAGAACGCGGGCCTGGACCTGCTCGGCCGCGCCCGCAAGGTCGTCATCACCAAGGACGAGACGACGATCGTCGACGGTTCGGGCGAGTCCGACCAGGTCGCCGGCCGCGTCAACCAGATCCGCGCCGAGATCGAGAACAGCGACTCGGACTACGACCGCGAGAAGCTCCAGGAGCGCCTGGCGAAGCTCGCGGGCGGCGTGGCCGTCATCAAGGCCGGCGCCGCGACGGAGGTTGAGCTCAAGGAGCGCAAGCACCGTATCGAGGACGCCGTCCGCAACGCCAAGGCGGCCGTCGAAGAGGGCATCGTCGCCGGTGGCGGCGTCGCGCTCCTCCAGGCCTCCGCGGTCTTCGAGAAGCTCGAGCTCGAAGGCGACGAGGCGACCGGCGCCAACGCGGTCAAGCTCGCGCTGGAGGCCCCGCTCAAGCAGATCGCCGTCAACGGTGGTCTTGAGGGTGGCGTCATCGTCGAGAAGGTCCGCAACCTGCCGATCGGTCACGGCCTCAACGCCGCGACCGGCGAGTACGTGGACATGATCGCCGAAGGCATCATCGACCCGGCGAAGGTCACGCGCTCTGCCCTGCAGAACGCCGCGTCCATCGCCGCGCTGTTCCTCACCACCGAGGCAGTCATCGCCGACAAGCCGGAGAAGGCGTCCGCGCCGGCCGGTGGCGGTATGCCGGGCGGTGACATGGACTTCTGATCCCCTCCTGAGGCGGATCGGTAGTACATAGCTGTACGCGAACGAGGGCGGCACCCCTGGAAACGGGGGTGCCGCCCTTCGTCGTATCCGGGAATGCCGCACTCCGCGAGACGGTTGAGGTTGATGCATACGCACATATCTCAGCGCCCCCGCCGCAAGGAGCCCCCACGTGACAGTCGTAGCCGCAGACCGCGCCGCACAGATACTGGGCCGCCCGGTCCAGCTCAACGGCCTCACCGTCCCGAACCGCATCGTGATGGCCCCCATGACCCGGATGTTCTCCCCGGGCGGCATCCCGACGGACGACGTGATCTCGTACTACGCGCGCCGTGCGGCCGCGGGCGTCGGCCTGATCGTCACCGAGGGCACCTACGTCGGACACGACTCGGCGGGCCAGAGCGACAGCGTCCCCCGCTTCCACGGCGAGGAGCAGCTCGCGGGCTGGAAGAAGGTCGCGGACGCGGTGCACGCGGCGGGCGGCACGATCATGCCCCAGCTGTGGCACATCGGCATGGTCCGCGAAGCCGGACAGCCCCCCTTCGCGGACGCCCCGCCGGTCGGCCCCTCGGGCATCACCGGAGCGGGCGCCGAGGTCACCGGCAAGGCGATGACGCAGCAGGACCTGGACGACGTCGTCGCGGCCTTCGCGCAGGCGGCGGCCGACGCGGAGCGCATCGGCTTCGACGGGGTCGAACTGCACGGCGCGCACGGCTACTTGCTCGACCAGTTCTTCTGGGAGGGCACCAACGTCCGTACGGACGAGTATGGCGGCGACCTGCCGGCCCGTACGAAGTTCGCGGTGGAGATCGTGGCCGCGGTCCGCGCGGCGGTCTCGCCCGACTTCCCGATCCTCTTCCGCTACTCGCAGTGGAAGCAGCAGGACTACACGGCCCGCATGGCCGAGACCCCCGAGGAGCTCGCGGACTTCCTGACCCCGCTCTCCGACGCGGGCGTCGACGTCTTCCACGCCTCCACGCGCCGCTACTGGCTCCCGGAGTTCGAGGGCTCGGACCTCAACCTGGCGGGCTGGACGAAGAAGCTCACCGGCAAGCCCACGATCACGGTCGGCTCGGTGGGCCTCGACGGCGAGTTCCTCGCCGCGTTCGCGGGCAAGGGCTCGGAGGCGAAGGGCATCGACGATCTCCTGGACCGCCTGGAGAGCGACGAGTTCGACATGGTCGCGGTGGGGCGTGCGCTGCTCCAGGACCCGGAGTGGGCGCAGAAGGTGCTTGAGGGGCGTACGTCGGAGCTGAAGGCGTACGACGCGGCGGCGATCAAGTCGCTGAGCTGAGCGGTTGGTTGGCGGCCGGGTAAGCAGACGAGGGCGGCATCCCCGCACGGTGGGGGTGCCGCCCTCGGGCGTCAGCCTGCGAACTGCTTCAGCTCCTCGGTATCGAGAGTGATGCCCACGGGCGCGGGCAGCTCGACGGCCTCGCCGAAGGGATACGACGGGCGCTGTTGGTACGCCCCGCCCTTCGGGTCGCTGAAAACCGTGACGGTGTCGTCGTCGCGGTCAATCAGGAGGTAGACGGGGATGCCGGCGGCGGCGTAGCCGATGGGCTTGTCGATGCGATCGCGCTGGTTGGTGTCGGCGTCGCTGGAGGTGATCTCGACAGCCATGAGGATGCCGTCGGTGTCGGACCACTCGTGGTGCGCGGTGAAGTGGCCCAGGGGAGCGAGCACCGCGTCTGTACGAGCACGGCCCTTGCGATAGGCCTCCGCCTTGACGCCCCGCTCGGGCATGAGGTTCAGCTCCGGTCGCTGTTGCATACACTGCCGGATCAGCCACATGAGCATCTCACCGTGGGCACCGTCGGGCATTGCCTTGACCTCGAGCCTTCCGTTGATGAATTCGAGCCGCACCGTTTCCGGAGCGTGGTGTGCGATCTGCTCGAAGTCCTCGACGGACATCTGGGCGTGCTCAGCGGTGCTGGGGGTCATGGCGTCGCCTCCTCCCCTACATCGTGCCCCGCTTTTGGCGCGAGTGAGCTGCACGGTCATGTTCGTGTCCCTTCGGTCGTGCGGACGGCTGCTGCCGCGCGGGCCTGGGTCGCGTAGGCGTGGACTGCTGCGGCGGGGAGGGGCGCGGTGGCGGGCGGGGGCGGCTGCTCGCCCCGGCACGGGGCGCACTCGCCGCCCGGGAGGGCCTCTGGGCGGGCGGGGGTGCCGCACTTGGCGCACTCCAGGACGCGGAGGACGCGGGGCGTGCTGGGAGCGCTGGGAGCGGCTGGGCGCTCGGGTGGGAGCTGGTCGGTGAGGCGGCGGCGTACGAGACCGGCCGCGCGGTGCACTACGGCGGGGAGGCCCGCCACCAGGGCGCGCAGGATCTCCGCTTCCGTCGCGCCGTGCGCGAACCAGCGGTCGGCCAGGGGTTCGAGATCGTGGCAGTCGCGGGCCGAGAGGGAGAGGCTGGGCGCGGACCGGCCGAGGGCGGCGAGGAGGATGAAGGCGCGGCTGCGGGTGGGGTGTTGCGGGGATTTGGGCTGGTCGCCGGTGGCGAAGACGGCCCACCAGGCGTCGTCGCGCGGGGTCCGCGAGAACCAGGTGCGGGTCACCCAACGTGCGCTGCCGCTTCCGGCGATGTGCTCGCGGCCCCGGCGCAGATGTCCGGCGCGCTGGATGGTGTTGAGGGCGGTCCGCAGGGCGCACTGGCCGTAGGGGAGGTGCTTGGCCAGGGTCTTCACGGAGATGTCCGCACCGTCGGGGAGCCGGTCGACGTAGGCGGCGATCGCGGCTTCGCGGGCGGGGAGGTGCGCGAAGTCGGTTGCTTCGCGGGCGAGTTGGTCCGGCGCGGAGCGCTTGCCGTACCCCGGGTTGGCGAGGGGGTGGGGTGAAGCGTGCGCGGGGGAGGGGGCAGCACTAAAGTTGGCAGCAGCCATTGGGATCCTCGGCAGTCAAGGTCTCGGTGGTCAGACCCCCGTTCGGTGTTGGTAGCACCGGCGGGGGTTGATTTTGTTCGCTATTCGGGCACGTTAGACCGTCGCAACGCTGCGTGGCAAGCCGATCGCGGAAAGTCAACAACCGGGGAGGGTGGGCGGGTTGAGACCCTCCACCCGTTCCTTGTTAAGAGCGCTCGGGGCGCGGGGCTTGAGCCTCGGGGGCCGCTGCCGATGCGTTCTCGGTCGCCGCCCAGGCGGAGAGCAGGCGCAGCGCGTCGTGGGCGGGCGTGCCGGGCTCCGCGCTGTACGCGGTGAGCGTGAGGTCGGGCTGGGCGGGGAGGGCCATCGCGTCGAAGTCGAGGAGGAGTTCGCCGACTTCGGGGTGGCGGAAGGGCTTGCTGCCGGTGTGGTGCAGGCGCACGTTGTGCTTCGCCCAGGCGGTTCGGAACTCGTCGCTGCGGGTGACCAACTCCCCGATGAGGGCAGTGAGTTCGGTGTCGTGTGGCGTGCGACCGGCCTCCGTACGGAGGAGTGAGACGGTGGTGTTGAGAGACGCGTCCCAGTCCGGGAAGAAGTCCCGCCCGGCGGGGTCCAGGAACTGGAAGCGGGCGATGTTCACGGGGCGGGGTCGGGGTGTGCCGGACGTGAACAGGGGCGCGTAGAGGGCGCGGCCGAGGCGGTTGATCGCGAGGATGTCGAGGCGTCCGTTGCGTACGAAGGCCGGGCTGTCCGTCATGGAGTCGAGGACGCGCTGGATGCTCGCGGGGATCGGCCCCCGGGGCCTCTTCGCGCGGCGGGCGGGGCGGGTGCGCTGGGCTGCGGCCAGGTCGTAGAGGTGGGCGCGCTCGGCGTCGTCGAGCTGGAGGGCGTTCGCGACGGCGTCCAGGACCTCCTCGGAGGCGCCTGCGAGGTGGCCGCGCTCCAGGCGGGCGTAGTAGTCGATGCTGACACCGGCCAGGAGGGCGACTTCCTCGCGGCGCAGTCCCGGGACGCGGCGATTCCCGCCGTACGCGGGCAGGCCGGCCTGCTGAGGCGTGATCTTCGCGCGGCGGCTGGCGAGGAACTCACGGATGTCGCGGGCAGTGTCCATACAGCCAGGCTAGGCGTGGTGCGGCGGGCGTGGGGTGTCCTGGGGTGTCCTGTCAGTACGTGTAACAGCAGTGCCTTCCGTGAGTGGGTGACCTGCGGTTTCCTCGATGGGGAGGGCGGTCGATCGATCCCCTCGCGCTGCCGGGCGGGCCCGTCTCGCAGAGAGTGGACCTGTCGGGGACGCACGAAAACCATCACAGGGAGTGAGCCACCACATGGCGAAGCAATCCGCACCCCGCGAGCTGGCCGAGATCGCGCCGAAGCTGGTCGAGGTCACCGACGAGGTCCTGTTCGGCGACATCTGGGAGCGCCCCGGCCTGTCGCCCCGGGACCGCAGCCTGGTCACCGTGAGCGTGCTGGCCGCGCTGTATCGCGGGGAGCAGCTGCCGTATCACCTGGGCAAGGCGCTGGAGAACGGCCTGAGCGTCGAGGAACTGTCCGAGGCGATCACGCACCTCGCCTTCTACGCGGGCTGGCCGAACGCGATGACCGCGATCACGCTGCTGAAGAAGATCGCCGACGAACGGCCTTCCGCCTGACCGGCCCGCCGACACGCCTGACCCATATCAAGGAAGCAGGAATCCCGCCGTGGAACACATCACCTCCACCCCCACCGCCAAGGCCCCGGCCGAGCGCTTCACCGGCGACGTCTACCTCAACCCGATCGAGGCGCCGTCCGACCCGGCCCGCCTGGCCGCCGCTCTGGTCCGCTTCACCCCCGGCGCCCGTACCAACTGGCACTCCCACGCAAAGGGCCAGACCCTCTACATCACCGACGGCGTCGGCCTGGTCGGCACCCGCGACGGGACGGTAGCGCTGGCGACCGCTGGGCAGACGGTCAAGTGCGGGGCCGGTGAGGAGCACTGGCACGGCGCCACCGACACCACGCTCATGGCCCACATCGCCATGCTGGTGGGCGACGAGACCAGCGACGGCACCACCTGGCTGGAGCCTGTCACCGACGAGCAGTACGCCACGGCGCTGAAGTCCGCCGGGCGCTGACCTACGACACTCACCCCATTCCCCTTCCCATTCCCATTCGAGGAGATCGGCGATGCACACACGGACGTTGGGCCAAGGCCTTACGGTCTCGGCGGTCGGCCTGGGCTGCATGGGCATGTCCCAGAGCTACGGCCCGAACCCCGGCAGCCGCGCGGACATGATCGGCGTACTGCGCGCGGCAGTTGACCGAGGGGTCACGTTCTTCGACACGGCCGAGGTCTACGGCCCGTACGTCAACGAGGAGCTCGTCGGCGAGGCGCTTGCCCCGGTCCGGGACCAGGTCGTGATCGCGACGAAGTTCGGCTGGGACATCAGGGAGGGGGACGGGAAGTCGGTCGGCCTCGACAGCCGCCCCGAGCAGATCAGGCGGGTGGCCGACGCCTCGCTGCGCCGGCTGCGTACGGACACCATCGACCTCTTCTACCAGCACCGGGTGGACCCCGATGTGCCCGTCGAGGAGGTCGCGGGCGCGGTGGGTGAGCTCGTACAGGCGGGAAAGGTACGCCACTTCGGCCTGTCGGAGGCGGCGGCGCCCACGATCCGGCGGGCGCATGCGGTGCACCCGGTGACCGCCGTGCAGAGCGAGTACTCGCTGTGGACCCGCGACCCCGAGCCGGAGGTCCTGCCGACGCTGGCCGAACTCGGCATCGGCTTCGTGCCGTTCAGCCCGCTGGGCAAGGGCTTCTTGACGGGGACGGTCGATGCGGCCACCTCCTTCAGCGAGGGAGACGTACGGACGTCGATCCCGCGCTTCAGCGAGGACAACCGCACGGCCAACCAGGCGCTGGTCGACCACGTCACCACGCTGGCCCGCGCGAAGGACGCCAAGGCCGGGCAGGTCGCGCTGGCCTGGCTGCTGGCGCAGCAGCCGTGGATCGTGCCGATTCCGGGTACGCGGCGGATTGAGCGGGTTGTGGAGAACGCGGGGGCGGCGGAAGTTGCGCTGTCTGCGGAGGAGTTGGCGGACCTCGACGCGGTGGCGGCACGGATCGGCGTGCACGGAGATCGCTACAACGAGACGCACATGGGCTACGTCGGTAGGTAGCCGCGGGGGATTCGGGGTACTCGGGAGTCCATGACTTCGACTTCGACAGTACTGGCCCAGACGGACCGCCCTGACGGGCCGCCGTGGCTTCCTGCCGTTTTCGTCGTGGTGGTGGCCGCCGTCATTGTCTATGTCCTCGTGTCCATGTGGAACGGGCGGAAACGCTGACCAACCGCATCACAAGGGGGAGTGAAGATGTCCGTAGTCATTGGGCTCTTGATGACAGCTGTGGGTGTAGCTGTAGTGGCCCTGAACAAGCGGTCTGCGCGGGGCGATCAGGCGAAATCGCGCATCGTATTCGGCAGGAGCGGGGGCAATGCGTCCCGGATATACAGTCGCGTCCTGTATATCGTCTGCGGATCGATTCTCGCTGTGGCGGGAGTGCTGACCGTATTCGGGGTCATCTGAGGGTTCTGCCCCGGGGGTGATGGGCTTCGGGCCGGGGGCGCCCTGCGGGTTTCGTTTCGCGCCTTCGGCGCAAGGAAGCTGGCTACGGCGAACAGGTGGGGGGCGTGCGCCGGTTGTCGGTCGCGCGGCTCGGCTCGTTGTTGGTGTTTCGGGATGTACGACGCTGCGCGTCGTAGGCCGAGTCCTGGGGGCTCGTCCCGCTGGCTGCTGCCGCGACGGGGCTGGGGTTTCGTGGAGACCGCGCTGCTCCTGCGGACCGGTGGGACTGGTGGGTTCGGCTGCGGGGCACTTCGGCGGGGCGGTTGGCGTCACAGCGTCCGGGGTGGAGCTCCGCTCCCCGCGCCGGGGGTGCCCCTTAGGTGACCCAGTTGAGCCCTCAACCATCCGGTCCCCGGGGTGCAGGGCTGTGACCTGCAACGATGCCTGTGTGTCGTGTGTTCGTCGGGCGTGGGGTGGGTGTGTGTTCAGTTAGGGGCGCGAATCGCTCCCCGGGAGTCCGGTCCGCCGTCCCGCATCCGCCGGGCAGGCCCGCGCCACGTGCTCAGCGGGTGCGGTGGTTCGCCCGCCCCGCCCCGGTGCGGGTCGCGGACCGGGTCACCGGCCCGGCCCCCGGCGGGTGTGGTTCGGCCACGGGCTGACCGCACCCCGGTGGATGCTCTCCTCTATGCGGCCAGGACCCTCTGCCGACCGATAACCCGCCAAGTTTTTGCGGTGGAGGGGCGGTGTCAAGGGTGGCCCGGAGGGCCATCGCGCAGCGACGCGACCGCAGGGAGCGCCCTTTACTCCGGCCCGGAAACGCCACACTCCAGGTATCGGTCGGCAGGGGGGCCCACCCTCCCGACCCCGACTAGAAGCACCGGGTAGGAGTCGGGGTGGATCGGGCGGGCTTCGTGCTGTTGTGGGGTTCAACTGGGGTGGCGGGGGCACCCGGAATCCCATGACCACTAAGGGTAATGAGAGTTGGCCCATGGGGCGGATCGAGGCGTTGGAAGGCCGGACCCGCGACCACCCCGTGGCGAGCCTGGCTTTCGGGTTCCTGGCCGTCTACGTACTCATCGGTGCGGTCATAACGCTGAGCGGAGCGCCTGTTACGCACGCCTGGGTCGCGCCTCTTGTCGCCATGGTCGCTGTGGGAGCGGGGATCGCGGCCGTCAGGTTCCCTCGGTGAATGCTTCCTGATTGCACGGGAAAGGACGGGCGTATGGGTCGCGTGGGATGGACCATGGAACAGCGGGCGGGTGTGCGGTGGTACGTCAAACTGACTGTTGTGCTCGTCGCTTTGGCGGCCGCCGTGTCCGTATTTCTCATCGTCTCGGGAATCGGCGCAGGGTGGGGTCTCCTTGCTGTCGTGGCGAGTTGCTGCTGCCTCTGGTATTTCGTCAGGCAGAGGGGCAAACTCGGGCGGCCCTCCGGACGGCACTGACCACCGGCCTACCGGGGTCGCGTCACGGTGAATTCGTTTCCGTCGGGGTCGAGCATCAGGAGCGGGCTGCTGTCGTCCGCGCCGGCGGCGGTGCGCGTCGCGCCCAGTGAGGTCAGGCGGGCGATCTCCGTGGTCCAGTCGGTGTCGGACCCGGCGGGTACCGCCAGCTCGAAGTACAGCCTGTTCGGGCCCGACTTCGGGGCCACCGGCGGGCCGCCCCACGTGAGCTTCGTGCCGCCCTGCGGCGACTGGATCGCGGTCTCCTCGTCCTGGTCCCAGACGAGGGGCCAGCCCAGCGTCTCGCTCCAGAAATAGCCGACCGCCTGTGTGCCGTCGCAGGCCAGTGCCCCGATGACGCCGGTGTCGGCAAGGAAGTTGTTGCCAGCCGGGATGACGCAGAACTCATTGCCGTCCGGGTCGGCGAGCACCACGTGCCCCTCTTCGGGGAGTTGGCCCACATCGATGTGCTTTCCGCCGAGCTCCAGGGCTCGGGACACCGTCTTCCCCTGGTCCTCGGGTGCGGCGCTCGTGAGGTCGAAGTGCGCCTGGTTCTGGCGGGTCTTCGGGTCCTGGCTCTCCAGGAAGCGGATACGGAAGCCGGAGCTGTCAGGGGGCTGGATCGCGGCGCTGCCGCCGTCCTTAGCGTCGGCCAACTCCCAGCGCAGGAGCCCGGACCAGAACCGCGCCAGGTCGGATGGGTGGGTTGCGTTGAAGCAGATCGCGGACAGATGGCTTGTCATATCCCGTGTATCTCCGATTCGTATTGCCGGTCAGACCGGGCGACCCAGGAACGCGGCCAGGCGGTCGATGGCCGGGGCGGTGTCCGCGACGGGCTGGGGCTCGGCGAAGCGGCCCTTGCGGGACTGGGTGGGGAGTTGTGACTGCGCGAAGTTCAAGGACTGCTCGGCGAGGTCATCGGGCAGGGCCGTGGGGATTCCGGTGGCCCGGGCGAGGTCCCAGCCGTGGGCGAGCAGGTCGCTGAGGCGGATCTGCAGGCGGTCGGCGCCTGTTGCGTGTCCCATGGGGCCCTGGAAGATCTGCTCCAGTACGCCTGGGCGGGAGAAGGCGGCTTGCAGTGCCGTACTGGAGGCGCGGAAAGCTTCGGCGGGGTCTTCACCGAGGACGTCTGCGCCGCGTTCGGGGAGTGGCCTGCCTTCGAGCATGGCCGCGAACACCAGGTCCATGCCGACCAGGTGGTGCACCACATCGCGCGCGTTCCACTCCGTGCAGGGGGTTGGGGCCGCCCACTGTTCGGTGCTGATCTCGGCGATCAGGTCGCCGACGGCCCTGCTCGCGCGCGCGAGATCTGCTACTGACGCCGTTGTAGTCACGGGGGGAGAGGGTAGAGCGGTTCTGGTCGGGTGTCCCAGTGATTTACGGACGTGTGGGGCGGGTGTCGGACTGGTTAGGGCTGCTTGAGGTCTGCGATGAACGCGGACCAGGCGGCGGCGGGAAGCACGAGCTTCGGGCCGGTGGGGTTCTTGGAGTCGCGGACGGGGACGACGTGGGAGTGGCCGTTGCCGATCTCTACACAGTTGTTGCCCTCGCCGCCGCTGTAGGTGGACTTGCGCCAGATGGGCGCGGCCATGTCACGGTTGGAAGCTGTGATCTTCATGCGCGTAATCCTCCGCCACCGATGAGATCAAGGCCAGGGATTGTTTTGGGGTAAGCGAGTTGGCCCTGAGCAGATCGTAGGACAGCTGATGGCGGGCGACTGTGGCTGGATCGTCCAACAGTCGGCCCGTGGCGGGCGCTTCGATGAGAGTGAGTGGAGGCGCGTCGTCGAAGTGCATGATCTTGAGTGAGCCGTGCAGGGAGGCGTGTCCTCCGGCTGCGAACGGGAGCACCTGGACGACGGCCCGGCGTTTCCGCATCAAGTCGGCAATGTGATGCAGGTTGGAGGCCATAACAGCAGGTCCACCGACCGGGCGGCGGAGAGCCGCCTCGTCAAGAACGACCCACAACAAAGGGCATGTTGGGCCATCGAGAAGCCGAGCGCGCTCGACCCGGGCATTCAGGAGCTTGTCGATCGTCGCGTCCGGCGCTGTGGGCTGGTAGTCGAGGAAGACTGCGCGGGCGTAGTCGGGAGTTTGGAGCAGGCCAGGGATCAGCATCGCCCCGTACTCCATGATTGCGGTGGCCAGAAGTTCGGCTTCCGCCGCCTCCGCAAAGTGCTCAGGGTGCTTAGACCTGTTCGCCTTCACGCAATGGCGAACGAAGAAGCCCCCCGTCGCCAGGATCTCGTCCAGCTTCGCCGCCATGTCCGGCAGGATCCGCCTCGTCCCCGCCTCCATCTGACCCACGTACGACCCGCTCACGAACAGGCGCTCACCCAGGGCCTGTTGGGTCAGCCCGGCCCGCTCCCGTGCATGATGCAACTCCTCGCCGATCATGATGCGGCGCGATGAGGGGTCGAGGTCCTTCGGTCCGGTCATGCGCATCAACTCCCGATCCAGCAACAGGCTTTGTTGGGGTGTTGCTACTGGAAAGCGTAGAGCGGTCGCGACCACGCTGTGTGGTGAAAGCGAACACTCAGCGTGGAGGAGCGGGCGATGGCGATGACCGGGCAGGAGCGGGTGCGGGCCGCGGAGGAGGCCGTGGAGCAGCTGGGCGCGGGGCTCATGGCGGTGGGGGTCGCGCTGCCCTCGCTGCGGGTGGACCCCGTGTCCTTCGCGGACCGGGGCGGGTTGCCGCTGGTCGATCTGGGGCGCTGCACCATCGATACCGCGCTGCGGCTCGTCGCCGTACTGCACGGCGTGGGAGCGGGGGCGGCGCGGTGAAGGTCGGTACGTACGCGGTCGATGCGCGCAGCGGGAGGGTGGGGCGCGTCATGGCGCGTGAGGGCGGGTTCGTGCAACTCCGGCCGCCGGGTGGTGGGTTGGAGTGGGACTGCCCGCCGGAGGTGCTGACGCCGGTGGAGTCGGGGGAGGCGTTGCGGGGGCTGGTCAGGGAGCTCAACCGGGAGGGGCGCCTGCCGTAGCGGGAGGGGCGGGGTCAGCCGCGTACCAGGCAGAAGGGGTGGCCGGCCGGGTCCAGGAGCACCAGCCAGCGGCCGTCGGCTTCGCCCTGCTGGTGGGGCGGTTTCGTGGCGCCCAGGGTGAGGAGGTGGGCCGCCGTCGCGGGCAGGTCGTCGGTCTTGAAGCAGATGTGGAGTTGCTGCGGCACGATCTGGTCGGGCCAGGTCGGGGGGCGGTAGTCGTCCACCCGCTGGAAGCCGATGAAGAGACCGTCCTCGCGGGTGAGGCCCGCGAACTCGGCGTCCGACTTGGGGTGCGGTTCATAGCCGGTGGCCTTTTGGTAGAAGGCGGCCAGGGCTATGGGGTCGGGGCAGTCGAGGTTGATCGCGGTCAGTCTCATCGTCGGGGGCATTGCGGCTCCGTGGTGATCGCGGGCGGTGGTGTCACACCGTAGAGAGGGGAGCGGTGCCCCCGCGACCGGGTTTGCTTCGCGGACCACCCGCCGGCTTACGCCGCCGAGTGCGCCGTGAAGGCGACCTCCTCGTGATCGGCGTCGAGCGCGATGCTGAGGGAGGCATCGAGGGCTTGCGCCAGGCGGCGTAGGAGCGGCAGCGTCGGGACTGTGTCAGCGCCCTCGATGCGGGAGATCTTGGCCTGGGTCAGGCCGACCCGCTCGGCGACCTCGGTCTGTGAGAGCCCCAGTTCCTGGCGGCGGTCGTACACGGCCTTCGCGAAGGCCATGGCGAGGCGGATCTCGGCCCGTTCCGCCTCGACCTCGGCGGTCTCCGCGTAACCCTCGATGATCTTCTTCTCGCGGGCCAGCTTCCAGCGGCTGTGGCTCATGCCGGATCTCCGTCCTTGGCGCGGTCGTATGTCACGTGGGCCGGTGCGTGCTCGGTCTCGCACGTCTTGCGGACCCGCACGGCCCGGTCGACCTGAGCTGTCTCGCGCATCCGGGATTTGCGGAAGACAGTTAGCAGAACGATGCGGCGGTCACGCCGTCGCGCAGGGGCCGGGCGAACGGCATGGGCAGGTGTGTGCCCATGTCTGCGAGGAGTTCGGCGTATTCCTCGACTTTGCGGAACTGATGGTCGGGCAGAAGCTCCAGCCAGGACCGGACCTCCGGCTCCGTCTCGATCGTGAACAGAGTGGGCATACGGCGGACCGTAATATGTCGTCGAGGTCATAATAGTGGAAGTGCTCGGTCTTCGCTCCATTGAGTGATGTGCGGGAGGGGCGTGCCCCGAACGGGGATCAGTCCGCGGAAGGTGCGACGCCCTCGAAGTCCGGGATCAGGTGGAAGAGCGCCTCTTGCTGGGCCGGGCCCACGTATTCGGCCAGGGAGTCGGTGACCGTCGACGCCAGGCTCGTCGAGGCCTCGCGGAGGAGGGTGCGGGCCTTGTCCGTGAGCGTGACCTCTACGCCTCTGCGGTCGCCGCAGGCCGAGGCGCGGGTGACCAGGCCGGCGCGCTGGAGCAGGGCCACCTGGTAGGTGAGGCGGGTTTTGGGGCGGCCCAGGAGTTCGGCGATGCGTGTCATGCGTACGCCTTCGCCCGACTCTCCGCGCTCCTCGGCGAGCAGGCAGAGGATGAGGAACTCGTCGTGGGAGACGCCCAGTTGGTCCTTGACCACCGAGTGCAGCCGTTGCTCCACGGCGCCTGTGGCCGCGCGCAGGAGCATCCAGGCGCGCAGTTCGGCGGGGAGCAGGCCCTCGCCCCGGCCGGGGCAGCCGGAGGGGCGGTCGTCGGATTTTGATGGCTCTGCCATGGGGTTGAGTGTATCGGTTGTCCAAATTTGCCCTACCTGGCCCGCGATGTTGTACAAATTTGGATCACTGGTTACGGTGGGACCCGCATCAGTCATCCAAATTTGGATCATCGGAGGAACGATCATGACCGTCGCCCCGGAAGCCGGCCCCTGGCAGCTCGACGCGAGCGCCTCCACCGTGGCCGTCGGTCACCGCACGATCTGGGGTCTCGTCAATGTGAAGGGCACCTTCGGCACCGTGACCGGCAGCGGGGAGCTGCAGGCCGACGGGAGCGTGACCGGCACCGTCGAGCTCGATGCCGCCTCCATCGACACCAAGAACGCCAAGCGCGACACCCATCTGCGCTCGGCGGACTTCTTCGACGTCGAGAAGCACCCCGAGATCACCTTCGCCGTGCTCGGCGCCAAGGTCGACGGGGATGCGGCCGAGCTCGACGGTCAGCTGACCGTGCGCGGTGTCAGCAAGCCGCGGGCCGTGCCCGCGAAGGTGACCCGCACCAGCGCGGACGAGGTCACACTCGACGTCGAATTCACCGTGGACCGCGGGGATTTCGGGATCACGTGGAATCAGCTGCGCATGATGGGCGGGCTGACGACCGTCACCGGGTCGCTCCGGTTCTCCCGCGTGAAGTAGCGCTCGGGCTTAGGCGGTCGGGTGGTTGTTCTGCCAGGCGTCTCGGCCTGCCTTTGCCGCGGTCTGGGCCGCCGTCTGGGCCTGGTGGAGGGTCCGGGACGCCATCTCGGTGGGCGGGACGTCCCAGGTGCCGGTCCAGTTGCGGCCCGCGCGGGCGAGTTCGTAGACCAGTACGCCGATGCCGACCGTCGCCGTCAGCGCGCCCAGGGCGGTGAGGGCGGCGCCGGTGGCGAGGGTGCGCTGCTGGGGGCGGAACTCGGTCCAGGAGATCTTGGAAACGCTCGTGTCAGCCATGGTTCCACCATGCGTGCGGGGCGTCGGGTCCGCACGTGGAGCGGGGCGACGGGGTCGGTTCCCGCTCCGGACGGGACCTAGAGCACGCCCGCGTCCCGTGCCGTCCAGAGGGACGGGATCAGGGGGCGGTAGCCCAGTTCGTGGCGGATGCGGGTCGTGGACATCACGCCGTGCCAGGGGTCCGGGGTCTCCTTCTCCTGGACCTCCTGCGGGACCGGCAGGCCGTGGAAATGGAAGAGGTCGGCCGTGGTGATCGGGGCGTCGTCGGCGATGTTGTAGACGCCGTGCGCCCCGGGTGCGTAGAGCAGGCGGCGCAGGCCCTGCGCGACGTCCTGGTGGTGGCCCATGTGCAGGCGCTGCATGGCGGGCCAGTTCGGGGCCCATTCCAGGGCGGTGGCCAGGTGGGGGTCGCCGTCGCCGTACACGAAGGGGAGCCGGGCGATGCGCAGGTCGTCGAGGCCGTCCAGCGCGGTGAGCGCCTGTTCCGCCTCCCACTTCGACTCGGGGTAGGCGCCCCACATGTGCGCGCCCGGCACGGTCTCGTCGGTCTCGACCAGGGGCCTGCCCCGGCCGGCCCCGTACACGAGACCCGTGCTGACCTGCACGAACCGTCGTACGCCCGAGGCCACCGCGGCCCGGCCCAGCTCGATTGCCGCGTCCCGGTTGACCGCCCTCGCCTCCTCGTCGGGCACCCCGCGGAATGCGGCGGCGACGTTCACCACCGCGTCCGCCCCGGCCGTCGCCTTGCCGAGGACCTCCGCGTCGCGCAGGTCGCCGACCAGCACCTGCACCTGGGCGCCGAGCGCGGCGTACTGCTCGCCGCGGGCCGCGTCGCGCACCAGGACGCGTACCTCGTCGCCGGGGGGAGCGCTCTGCAGCAGGCGGGGTACGAAACGCTTCCCGACCTGGCCTGTCGCGCCTGTCACCAATGTCAGCATGGCTGCCTCCTCGTTGTCGTCACCGGCGTGGTTGTCGCCATGCCTCAACCCTGCGCGAGGAGCGCGAGCGGCGGGAGAGACGCGGTTATCCAGGGACCGGCGCTCCCTGGCTGCGGCATCCGCCGGACATCCCCTAGCGCTGGGCCGCAGCGAGGCGGTCGGCCTGCCGGACGAGGAGGTAGAGCGGGAAGGGGGTCTGGCGTCCGACGTCCATCATGTTGAAGGTGGCGATGGTGTCGCCGACTTGAACGATGACCGTGTCGATGAACCGCTGCTGTCCGTGCCCGATGTCGTCGAACAACCGCTTGGCCCCGCCGTGGGGATAGGCGGCGAGCGTGGTGGTCCCTGGGTAGATGTCGGTCTTCCAGTTGATCAATTGCTGGGCCCCGGCTTGGTTGTTGCGCTGTCGGGGAGAGTCGTGACGGGTATGCCGTACGTACCTGGGTCGACGCCTTCCTTGAAGGTGAGTGACGTCAGCTGCCGGGTCGTGAGCCGGGGTGTGCCATGGAGCGTCGGCACCGGCACCGGCACCGGTTGGCGCTGCGACGGGGCTGCGAGCGGCTTCGTACTGGGCCGGGTGGTCCCCTTGCTGCCGGCCCCGCCTTCCGTACACCCGCAGGCCAGCGCGAGCAGCGCTGCCACCGGGCCCGCCACTCTGGCCATGCGCGTACGTCTGGATCCGGACCCCACGGCTGCCCCCCCGACGCTGGTTACGAAGTCGACGCTCATCATGGCCGGGGTGGATCGGCGGCGTCAGCCGCTCTTCCTCCGTGGCCGGATCCTGGCGAACTGTGGCTGTCCGGCCACTTCAGCCGGATCCGTGCTCCGCCCACCCTGGTGGTGAACACCCCACGTACCACCAGGAGATGTCCCATGCGCATGCGCGCCATCAGCCAGAACTCCGCAGGCGGCCCCGAGGTCCTGCACCTCGTCGAGACGGACCGTCCGGTCCCGGGACCCGGCGAGATCCTGGTCCGCGTCCAGGCGGCCGGTATCAATCCGGCGGACTGGAAGACCCGGGCCCGCGGCCGGTTCTCGACGGGTGCCGTACCGCCCTTCACGCTCGGCATCGATGTGGCCGGTGTGGTCGAGGAGGCGGGGTACGGAGTGGCGATCCATGTCCCCGGCGACGAGGTGTACGGCATGCCCCGCTTCCCCCATCCGGCAGGCGCGTACGCCGAGTTCGTCACGGCGCCCGCCCGCCACTTCGCCCGCCGCCCCGCCACGCTCGACGCGATCCACGCGGCCGCCCTCCCGCTGGCGGGCCTGACAGCGTGGCAGGCGCTGGTCGACACGGCCGACGTACAGCCGGGGCAGCGCGTCCTGATCCATGCGGCGGCGGGCGGCGTCGGCCATCTGGCGGTCCAGATCGCGAAGGCGCGGGGTGCGTACGTGATCGGCACGGCGAGCGCCGCCAAGCACGCGTTCCTGCGAGACCTGGGCGCGGACGAGCTGATCGACTACAACACCGTTGATTTCGCTGAGGTGTTGCGCGGTGCGGGCCTGGGCGTGGACGTGGTCCTGGACACGGTCGGCGGCGACTACTGGGCGCGCTCGCTCAGCGCTCTGCGCCCGGACGGTCGGCTGATCTCCGTCATCCCGCCGGACGACACCTTCCCTGCTGATCCGAGGGCCGGCTTCGTCCTCGTCGAACCGGACAGGGCGGGGCTGCTGGAGCTCACGGCGCTGGTGGAGGGCGGGCAGCTGCGGGTGGTCGTGGACACCACGTTCCCGCTCGAACAGGCCGCGAAGGCGCATGCGTTGGGGGAGTCGGTGCGGACGACGGGGAAGCTGGTGCTGTCGGTCGGTCCGTGAACTGCCGGAGGCGGCACTCCGGTTGGGGTGCCGCCTCCTGGTGAGCAGGGGTGGGTCAGGCCGCTGCCGGTTCCTTCTCCTTGTCGTGCGCCAGGGACGCCGACGGGTCCGCCGAGGGCAGGCCCTCGGCCGCCGCCTCGTCGGCCGTGACGTTGAACTCCGTCAGCATCTGCTTCGTGAAGCCGAAGTAGTACGTCGCTACGAAGCCCGCGATGTAGCCGACCAGCAGGCCGCCCGCGTAGATCGCGATCGTCGTGCCCAGGCCGTGGTTGCCCTGGAGGAGGGGGAACAGGGCCCAACCCGAGGGGCCGATCGCGGTGGAGCCGACCGTGTCGCCGAGCTGGTTGAAGAGGCCTACGAAGCCGCCGCCGAACGCGCCGCCGATGCAGGCCGTGATGAACGGGCGGCCCAGCGGGAGCGAGACACCGTAGATGAGCGGCTCGCCGACGCCCAGGAAGCCTGCGGGGAGCGCCGACTTGATCGTCTTGCGGATCGAGAGGTTGCGGGGGAGTCGCAGGTAGACCGCGATCGCCGAGCCGACCTGGCCCGCACCCGCCATCGCCAGGATCGGGAGCAGGACCGTGTAGCCCTGCTGCTCGATGAGCGTGGTGTGGATGGGGATGAGTGCTTGGTGCAGGCCGAGCATCACTACCGGGAGGAACAGGCCGCCGAGGATGAAGCCCGCACCCGCGCCGCCGTGGGCGAGGAGCCAGGTGGCCGAGGTTCCGATGGCGGTGGAGATCTCACCGGCGACGTACATCAGGCCGAAGAGCGTGACCAGGCCGGTCACCAGGACCGTGATCGTGGGGGTGAGGAGGACGTCCAGGGACTCCGGGACCCACCTGCGGCACCACTTCTCGACGTATACGGCGAGGATCGCCGCGCCCAGGGCGCCGAGCACGCCGCCCTGTCCGGGGGAGAGCTTCTCGCCGAACGCGGTGACGTTCGCGACGCCCGGGAAGACGATGACCGCCGCTGCCGCACCGCCCAGGATCGCCGTACCGCCGAACTCCTTCGCCGTGTTGTAGCCGACGAAGACCGCGATCAGTGCCATGAAGCCCGACGCGATCGAGGCGAGGGCGGGGGTGATGCCCGGGAGCCAGCCCGCGTTGACCAGCAGGCCGTTGATGCCCGCGATGATGCCGCAGCCGATCAGGGCCGGGATCAGCGGGACGAAGATGTTGGCGATCTTGCGGAGGAAGAGCTTGAACGGGGTGGCGTTCTTCGCCTTCTGCGCCGCCTTGATGGCTGCGCCCTGGGCTGCCAGCTCGTCGGCCGTGTGGGCCGATTCGGGTGCCGGCGGCTGGGGAGCCGCGGCCTTGCCCTCGGCGACCAGCGCCTCGAACTCGGGGGTGACCCTGGCGACCTTTCCGGGGCCCAGGACGATCTGGTACGTCTCGTCCTCGACCACTCCCATGACGTCCGGCAGTGCCTTGAGCGCGTCGTCGTCGACGAGCGTGCGGTCGACGAGACCGAGGCGGAGCCGGGTCATGCAGTGGGCGATGGAGGAGACGTTGGACGCACCGCCGACGAGGGGGAGGATCGCGGCGGCGGTGGCGCGGTTCTTGTCAGTAGCCATGGTGCGGGTGCCTTGCTGTGCGGGGGGTTCGGGTGCGGGTGGTGGGTCAGGGGGAGGTCAGGGCCGCGCGGAGGTGGCCCTTGGTGGTGGTGAGGCGGGTGATGGCCGTGGGGGCGTCGAGCTCGGCCAGGATCATGAGGATGGCCGTCTTGACCTCGCCATCGGCCGCGGTGAGCGCCGTTTCGATCTCGGCGTCGTCGGCGCCGGTGGCCAGGGCCACGATGCGGCGCGAGCGGGCGCGGAGCTTCTCGTTGGAGGCGCGGACGTCCACCATGAGGTTTCCGTACGTCTTGCCGAGCCGGATCATCGTGATCGTCGAGATCATGTTGAGGACCAGCTTCTGGGCCGTGCCGGCCTTCAGGCGGGTGGAGCCCGTGAGCAGTTCGGGGCCCGTGACGACCTCGATGCCGTGGTCCGCGGCAGCCGCCAGTGCACTGTCGGCGTTGCAGGACAGGCCCACCGAGAGCGCTCCCTTGGCGCGGGCGTGCTCGACGGCTCCGATCGCGTACGGGGTACGGCCCGAGGCCGAGATGCCGATGACGGTGTCGTCGGCGGTCAGGGCCAGGGAGTCCAGGTCCTCGGCCGCGAGGGTCTTGGAGTCCTCGGCGCCCTCGACCGCTTTGACCATGGCGGACGGGCCGCCCGCGATCAGGCCGACGACCTCGGCGGGGTCGGTGTTGAAGGTGGGCGGGCACTCGCTGGCATCCAGGACGCCCATGCGGCCTGCCGTGCCCGCACCCGCGTAGATGAGGCGTCCGCCGCGCGACATCCGGGCGGCGATGTCGTCGATCGCGGCCGCGATGCGCGGGAGCTGGGCGGCGACGGTGGTGGGGACGGATGCGTCCTCGCCGTTCATCAGCCGGGCGATGTCGAGCGTGGGGAGCGTGTCGATCTCGGCGAGCTCGGGGCGGTACGCCTCGGTGGCCATGGTCGCCAGCTGGGCGCGCAGCTCGCCGTAGTTCTCGTCGGAGGCGGCGGGGGTGGTGGAGGTGGAGGTCATGGTCGTGCGGCTCTACTTCCTGGTGCGGGGCGAGTGACGGTGTGCGAGTGCCTCGTACGAAGCGGCGAGGGCAGGGGCCGCCGTCTCGTACGTACGCTGGGTGACGCCGATGAATAGACAGTCCACGACGAGGAGTTGAGAGGTCCGCGACGACATCGCGGCGGGGCGCAGTTCGCTCTCGCGGGCGGTGGCGGTGGTCAGTATGTGGTCGGCGTACTGACTGACCGGGCCGTCCGGGCGGCCGGTGATCGCGATCGTCGTCGCACCGTGCTCGAAGGCGGCGTGCAGCGGCTCGATGACGTCGCCGGTGGAGCCGGAGTGGGTGATCGCGATGGCCACGTCGCCGGAGCGGAGCTGCACGGCGTTGGTCACGGCGAGGTGCGGGTCGGTGTGCGCGTGGGCGATGAGGCCGATGCGCAGGAGCTTCTGGGCGAGGTCGTTGGCGACCAGGCCGGACGCGCCGATTCCGTAGATGTCGATGCGGCGGGCGGAGGCGAGGGCGGAGACCGCCGCTCCCAGCTGGACGGTGTCCAGGCCTGCCGCGGTGTCGGCGAGGGTCTGCTGCTCGTCGTACGCGAGCTTGGCGACGACGTCCGCGATCGGATCGTCCACCGCGATGTCGGCGGTCACCGCGGGCGCCCGGCCCGACTGCTGCTGGGCGGCGAGGCCGGCCAGTGCGAGGCGCAGGTCGCGGTAGCCGGGGTAGCCGAGGAGGCGGGCGGTGCGGACCACGGTGGCCTCGCTGGTGCCGGTGAGCTCCGCGAGACCGGTGACGGTGAGGGCCGCGCAGCCTGCCGGATCGGCGGCCACGGCTTCGGCGACCCGCTGCATGGAGCGCGTCATGGACGGCGCGAGCGTGCGCACCTTGGCCGCGAGGGCGGCCGGGGCGGGCGGGGCGCTGTCGCCGGTGAAAATTTCCTTCACTCGATTGGTCACATTTGAAAGATATTTTCAGAGGTGGGCGTCCGTCAAGACCCCCAAGGTCCCGATCGTGTGACCTGGGACAAGGAGACAATGGGACGTATGGATCCTCTGAGCCCCCTGGAACAGTCCCTGCACGCGGCCCGCGCGCTCGTACTCGCCGATCTGGCGGCCCGCGACGTGGCCGATGCCGATGTCGTGTCGCTGGTGGAGGACGCGGTGACGCAGCGGCGGTGGTGGGTGGAGCAGTGGCCCGAGGGCGCCGAGTTCGTGCTGGGGCTGGTCGCTCAGGACGTACAGGACGCGCTGCTGGAGAAGTACGGGCGGTGGCCGCTCTGCCCGGTCTGCGGCGAAGAGGACCCGCATGCGCTGGAGGTCGAGCCGGAGCTCGGCGCCGATCCGCACTGGGTGTGCGCGAAGGCGGCCGTGATCGTGGCGCCGGTGGGGGCCCTGTCGTGACGGTCTACATAGATCCGCCGACCTGGCCCGGACACGGGCGCATGTGGTCGCATCTCGTGAGCGATGTGAGCTTCGAGGAGCTGCACGCTTTCGCGGCGGGGGTGGGGTGCCCGCCGCGTGCTTTCGAGCGCGATCACTACGACGTCCCCTCGCACCGGTACGCCGACGCCGTGCGCGCCGGTGCGGTCGAGATCGGCTCGAAGGAGCTGGTGCGGCGGCTTACCGAGGCGGGGCTGCGGCGGCCGAAGGGGCGCCCTGCGTGACGGAGTTGGACGGACCGGATGGGGACTTGGCGACCACGCGTGACGCCGTGGTGCGGTGCAGGCGCAGGGACACGGCTGCGAGCACGATCGCGACCGCCGTCATCGCCGCGCCCGCCCAGGCGGTCGCCGCGTAACCCAGGCCCGCGCTGATGACCAGGCCGCCGAGCCAGGGGCCGCCCGCGTTGCCCATGTTGAAGGCCGACGTCGTGGTCGCGCCCGCGAGCGTGGGGGCCGCGCCTGCCACGTTGAACATCCGGGCGTTGAGCGCGGGGGCCGTGTAGAAGGCCGACGTGCCGAGGAGGAACGCGAGGACGATCACGGCCGGGGCGCTGTGCGCGAGCAGCGCGAGCGCGATCAGGAAGGTCGTCGAGGCCGCGGTCCCGGTGAGCAGTACGCCGAAGAGGTGCGCGTCCGCGACCCGGCCGCCGACCGTCGTACCGACGAGAGCGCCGAAGCCGAAGAGCGCGAGGACGCCGGGGACCCAGCCCTCTGCGAGGCCCGCCGTGTCCGTGAGCAGCGGGGCCAGGTAGCTGAACGCGCAGAAGACGCCGCCCGCGGCGAGCGCGGTGATCGCGATCGAGAGCCAGACCTGGCGGTCGGCGTAGATGCTCAGTTCCTTCTTGAGCTGCGGCTTCTCGGCGGGGAGCGGGATGCGGGGGATGAGTGTCGTCACGCCGACCAGGGCGATCGCGGACGCCGCCCCTACCGCCCAGAACGCCGAACGCCAGCCGAGGCTGTCACCGAGGAACGCGCCCAGCGGGACACCGAGGACGTTCGCGATGGAGAGTCCGCCGATCATGACCGCCATCGCGCGGGCGCGGGCGTTGACCGGGACCATCGCGATGGCGACCGCCGCGCCGACCGCCCAGAAGCCCGCACAGGCGAGGGCGCTGACGACGCGGGACGCGAAGAGCAGGGCGTAGTTCGGGGCGAGCGCGCCGGCCACCTGGCCCAGGCCGAAGACGCTGATCAGGGCGATGAGCGTCGTACGCCGGGGGAGGCGCAGGGTCGCCACCGCGAGCAGCGGGGCGCCCACCACCATGCCGATCGCGAAGGCCGAGATGAGCAGGCCTGCGCGGGGGATCGAGACGTCCATGTCGTCGGCTATCGCCGGGAGCAGGCCGGAGAGCATGAATTCGCTCGTGCCCAGGGCGAAGACCGAGAGGCCCAGGATGTAGACGGCGAGCGGCATGCGGGCGGTGCCGGCGGGCGTGGGGACGGGCGCGGGTGTGGTGGCGGGCATGACAGGTGTCAACGTCTGCCATGGGTGTGGCATTCCTGGTCAGCGTGTGAGTTCGTACACGTCGAGGCCGTCCTCGTGGGTCGTGTACCGGAAGCCGGCGCGGGTCAGGACGCTCTGGGAGGGCTTGTTGCCGGGGTCGGTTTTGGCCAGCACCGTGGTGACGGTGGGGTGTTGGAGTGCTTGGGCGGACAGGGCGCGGACGGCTTCGGTCGCGTAGCCGTGGCCGCGGGCCGGCTCGGCGAGGTCGTAGCCGATCTCGACGCGGCCGTCGGTGGGGGCGCCGTGGAAGCCCATGCCGCCGATGGCCTTGCCGTCCTCGGTGCGGATGAGGGCGTACATCCCCCAGGTCTCGTCGTACACACCGGCGATCGCCGCCCTGACCACCCCGCCTGCCGCGCGGCGGGTGCCGTCGAAGGGGCCGCCCTCGATCCAGGCCAGACCGCCGGTGCCGCCGTCGGCGAGGTCGGCGGCTTCCTCGGGGGAGACGGGGCGGAGGGTGAGGCGCTCTGTAGGGATCACGTGGGGATTATGCGCGGAGGAGGTCCAGCTCGGTAGTGAGATTCGCGCGGGCCCTCTCCTGCCAGTGCGTGATGCCGTGCGGGGTGCGGAACAGGGCGGGCAGCGCGAGGAGTTGGGCCAGGACGGCCGAGCGGCCTTCGCGGAAGGCCTCGTCGGGGACGAAGGCGTACTCCTCGCGTACGGAGGCTGCGTACGCGGCGTACTCCTCGGGGGCGGCGGCGAGGATCGCGAGGTCCGCGTCGCACAGGACCTCGCCGTTGGTGTCGCCGGGGGCCGGGTCGTGGGTGGTGGTCAGGCGGACCAGGCGGGTGACTTCGGCGGTACGGGCGGGGGGTACGAGGAGTTCGGGGAGCGCGCGCTCGGCGAGGGCGGCGCTGCGCTCTTCGTTCTCGTCGCGGTCGGGGCGGTAGACCGCGTCGTGGAACCAGGCGGCGAGGCGGACGGCTGCGGGGTCGTCGGCGTGGTCGGCGAGGGTGTCGACGTGGGTGAGGACGGTGGTGAGGTGGGTGGGGGTGTGATAGCGGCGCTGGGGCTCCGACCAGCGGTCCAGGAGGTTCTGCGCGTAGGGGGTGGGGTCGGGGCCTGGGGCGCCTGCGCGGGCTTCTGTGATGGTGCGGGTCCAGTGGGCGAGGAGGGTGGGGGAGTGGGTGTCTGCGGCTGCGACTGCGTCTGCGGGCATGGGGTCATTGTTGCGGGTTGCGGGTTGCGGGTTGCGGGGGCGGGGCGTGGGGTCGCGGGGCGGCGGTGCGGGTGCGCGTTGCGGGGCGTGGGGCCGCTGCGCGGGGCTGGTCCCCTACCCGCCCCTTCCCGAAACTGGGGCAGAGCCCCAGGCCCCCTTGGCCCCGGTGTGCGGGGGCTTCGCCCCCTGCGCCCCCGATCGCGGCCTCCGGCCGCTCGTCCTCAAACGCCGGACGGGCTTGATTTTGCTGGGCTGGGCTGGGCTGGGCTGGGCTCGCACGTGCGGGATATTCGCGACACGGGCTCAGGCGAGCGGGGCTGTTTGTCCGGCCGGGGGTCCGGGGGTTGTCCCCCGGGCGAACACAGCAAGCCCCTGCGGCGATTGAGCAGCGGGGTCTGGGGCGGAGCCCCAGGAGGGGGCCCGCCCCTCGGCGGGGTCGAGCTGTCGGCGGGGGTCAGGCCATCGGGCGGAAGCCCCGCAGCCGCAGGCTGTTGCCCACCACGAACACCGACGAGAACGCCATCGCCGCCCCCGCGATCATCGGGTTCAGCAGGCCCGCCGCCGCCAGCGGCAGCGCCGCCACGTTGTACGCGAACGCCCAGAAGAGGTTCACCCGGATCGTGCCCAGGGTGCGGCGCGACAGGCGGATCGCGTCCGCCGCCGACCGCAGGTCGCCCCGTACCAGCGTCAGGTCGCCCGCCTCGATCGCCGCATCCGTGCCCGTGCCCATCGCCAGGCCCAGGTCCGCCTGTGCCAGGGCCGCCGCGTCGTTCACGCCGTCGCCGACCATCGCCACCGAACGGCCTTCGGACTGGAGGCGCTTGACCACCGCCACCTTGTCCTCCGGCATGACCTCGGCGATCACCTCGTCGATGCCGACCTCCGCCGCGACCGCGTCCGCCACCGCCTTGTTGTCGCCGGTCAGGAGGATCGGGGTGAGGCCGAGGGCGCGCAGGCGGCGGATCGCCTCGGGGCTGGTCTCCTTCACCGCGTCCGCCACCTCCAGGACCGCTCGCGCCTCGCCGTCCCAGGCGACCACGATCGCCGTACGGCCTGAGGCTTCCGCCTGGGTCTTCGCGCGCGACAGGGGCTCGGGGAGTGCGATCGACCAGTCCGTCAGGAGCTGGGTGCGGCCCACCAGGACCGCGTGGCCCTCCACGATCCCTTGGACGCCCAGGCCCGCCACGTTGGTGAAGTCCTCCGGGGCGGGGAGGGGCCTGCCTGTGCGCGCCGTCGCTCCCGCTGCCACCGCCTGCGCGATCGGGTGTTCCGACGCGTGCTCCAACGCCCCTGCCAGGCGCAGGACTTCGGGCTCCGACGTCGAGGGTGCGGTGTGGACCGCCAGGAGTGTCATACGGCCCGTCGTCACCGTGCCCGTCTTGTCGAGCACGATCGTGTCGACCTTGCGGGTCGTCTCCAGGACCTCGGGGCCCTTGATCAGGATGCCCAGCTGGGCGCCGCGGCCCGTGCCCACCATGAGGGCCGTGGGTGTGGCCAGGCCCAGGGCGCAGGGGCAGGCGATGATCAGGACCGAGACCGCGGCGGTGAAGGCCGCCGTCAGGCCGGCGCCGTTGCCCAGCCAGAAGCCGAGCGTGGCGACGGCGAGGGCGATGACCACCGGGACGAAGACCGCGGAGATCTTGTCGGCGAGGCGCTGGGCCGCCGCCTTTCCGTTCTGGGCGTCCTCCACCAGCTTTGCCATGCGGGCGAGTTGGGTGTCCGCGCCGACCCGGGTCGCTTCCACCACCAGGCGTCCGCCCGCGTTGAGCGTGGCTCCGGTGACCGCGTCGCCGGGGGCGACTTCGACCGGGACCGATTCGCCCGTGAGCATCGAGGCGTCCACCGCCGACGAGCCCTCCACCACCGTGCCGTCCGTGGCGATCTTCTCGCCGGGGCGGACCAGGAAGCGGTCGCCGGTCTTCAGGTCGGCGGTGGGGATGCGGTGTTCGGTCCGGTCGGCGCGGATCAGGGTGACTTCCTTCGCGCCCAGTTCGAGGAGGGCCTTGAGGGCCGCTCCCGCTTTTCTCTTCGAGCGGGCCTCGAAGTAGCGGCCCGCCAGGATGAAGGCCGTGACCCCTGCCGCCGCCTCCAGGTAGATGTTGCCCGCGCCGTCGCTGCGGCCGATGGTCAGCTCGAAGGGGTGCGTCATGCCGGTCATCCCGGCCGTACCGAAGAAGAGCGCCCAGAGGGACCAGAGGAAGGCGGCCGAGGTGCCCACCGAGATCAGGGTGTCCATCGTCGCGGCGCCGTGCCTGGCGTTCGTCCAGGCCGCCTTGTGGAAGGGGAGTGCGCCCCAGACCACGACCGGGGCGGCCAGCGTGAGGGACAGCCACTGCCAGTTGTCGAACTGGAGCGCCGGGATCATCGCCATCGCGATCACGGGGATCGCGAGGAGCGTGGAGACGATGAGGCGCTGACGCAGTGCGGCGAGGGCCGGGTCGGCCGGTTCGCCGGTTTCTTCCTGGGGAGGGAGCGGGGGTGCCGGCTCCTGCGCCGTGTAGCCGGTCTTCTCCACCGTGGCGATCAGGTCGGAGACCTCGGTTCCGGGGGCGTACGACACCTTTGCCTTCTCGGTGGCGTAGTTGACCGTGGCTGTGACCCCCTCCATTCGGTTGAGCTTCTTCTCGATACGGGCCGCGCACGAAGCGCAGGTCATGCCGCCGATGGCGAGCTCGACCTCGGCCCCGGCCGTGGTGGTGGGCGACGGCATGGTCTCCTCCTCTGCGTTTGATACCCCCAGGGGGTATCCAGTACGGGTTCATGTATACCCCCCAGGTGTATCAGGCGCAAGAGTGGGTGTTCAGAGTGCAAGCTGCGAAGGAGTACTACTGGGCCGTAGGCTGGTTATTGGACTAGACCAAGCCCGTAGCCGACTCCCTGAAGGATTGGGATCTGATGAGCAACCGTGCAGTGCTGGAGGTGATCGCCCTCACCGCACAGGACGCGATCGCGGCCCAGGCCGGAGGGGCCGACCGCCTCGAGCTGGTCACCGACATGGCGGCCGACGGGCTCACGCCCTCCAGGGAGACGTTTCGCGAGATCCGCGACGCCGTGTCCATCCCGCTGCGCGTGATGCTGCGGCTGGCCGACGGGTTCGACGCGGGGGATGTCGAGGCGCTCGTCGCCGCCGCCCGCGGGCTGCGCGCCGAGGGTGCGGACCAGTTCGTGCTCGGGTTCCTGGATGCCGAAGGCCATCCCGATCTCGTCACCGTCGAGCGGCTCGTCGCCGAGATCGAGGGCTGCGGCTGGACCTTCCACCGGGCCATCGACCGCGCCGCCGACCGCGACGCGCTGCGCAAGCAGCTCGCCGACCTGCCCGGTCTGGACACCTATCTCACGGCGGGCTCCGCCACCGGTGTCGACGACGGCATGGAGACGCTGCTCGCCGAGGCGGCCCGCAGGGGCGAGCCCGGCTACGAGCCGCAGATCCTCGTCGGCGGCGGGCTGCGCCTGGAACACCTGCCGCGGCTGCTGGCCGCCGGCATCGACGCCGTGCACATCGGCGGCGCGGCCCGCCCCCAGGGGTGGGACGGGCCGGTGGACGCGGCCGCCGTACGGGAGTGGCGTACCACTCTGGACGGATAGCAGGAGGCTGCGGGGCAGGGAGGCGGTGGGGCCGGGCGGTCACACCGGGGGGTTGCCGTGCTTTCGTTCGGGCAGCGTCACGTGCTTCGCGCGCAGCATCGCCAGGGAGCGGATCAGCACCTTCCTGGTGTCGGCCGGGTCGATGACGTCGTCGACCAGGCCGCGCTCCGCCGCGTAGTACGGATTCATCAGCTCCGTCTTGTACTCCTTGATCAGCCGGGCGCGGGTGGCCTCCGGGTCGTCGGAGGCCGCTATCTCCCGGCGGAAGACCACATTGGCCGCGCCCTCCGCGCCCATGACCGCGATCTCGTTCGTCGGCCACGCGAAGGACAGGTCCGCGCCGATCGAGCGCGAGTCCATCACGATGTACGCGCCGCCGTACGCCTTGCGGACCACCAGGGAGATCCGCGGCACGGTCGCGTTGCAGTACGCGTACAGCAGCTTCGCGCCGTGCCGGATGATGCCGCCGTGCTCCTGGTCGACACCGGGAAGGAAGCCGGGCACGTCCACCAGGGTCAGCAGCGGGATGTTGAACGCGTCGCAGGTCGTGACGTGCTTGGCGGCCTTCTCCGAGCCGTGGATGTCCAGCACGCCTGCGAGCGCCGCCGGCTGGTTGGCGACCAGGCCCACCACCTGCCCGTCGAGCCGCGCGTAGGCACACACGACGTTGCGGGCCCAGGCCTCGTGCACCTCGAAGTACTCGCCGTCGTCGACGATCTCCTCGATCACGGTGCGCATGTCGTACGACTGGCCCGGATCGGCGGGGACGACCGACAGCAGGCCGTCGGTGCGCCGGTCCGCGGGGTCCTCGCTCCGTACCGCGGGCGGCAGTTCGCGGTTGTTGGCGGGCAGGAGCGAGAGCAGATAGCGCACGTCCTCCAGGCAGGAGGCCTCGTCGTCGTAGGCGAAACCCGCCACCCCGGAGACCGCGGAGTGCACATCGGCGCCGCCGAGGCCGTTGTGCGTGATCCGCTCGCCCGTCACGGCGTGGACCACATCGGGGCCCGTGATGAACATCTGCGCGGTCTCGCGCACCATGAACACGTAGTCGGTGAGCGCGGGGGAGTAGGCCGCGCCTCCGGCGCAGGGGCCGAGCATCACGCTGATCTGCGGAATCACCCCGGAGGAGCGGGTGTTGCGGCGGAAGATGCCGCCGTAGCCCGCCAGCGCGGTGACGCCCTCCTGGATACGGGCGCCCGCGCCGTCGTTGAGCGAGACCAGCGGGGCGCCGGCCGCCTCGGCGAGGTCCATCACCTTGTGGACCTTCTCGGCGTGCGCCTCTCCCAGGGCGCCCGCGAAGACCCGGAAGTCATGGGCGTACGCGAAGACCGTGCGGCCGTGCACCAGACCCCAGCCGATGACCACTCCGTCGCCGTGCGGCTTGCGGTCCGCGAGGCCGAAACCGGTGGCGCGGTGCCTGCGCAGGGGCTCGATCTCGGTGAACGAGCCCTCGTCGAAGAGGAGTTCAAGACGTTCGTAGACGGTGAGTTTGCCCTTGTCGTGCTGGCGGCGGGTGGCGGCCGGGTCGGGGCCCCGGCCCACTTCTTCCTTGATGCGGATGAGTTCCGCCGTCGACCGGTGCAGATCGGGACCGGGTACGGCCGCGAGGAGCTCGTCGAATGTCGTCATCGCCACACGGTAGGGACGACGCCTCGAAGAGCAGTCCACATGTGCTGAACCGCCGCTGAACTAACGCTGGACCGGGACCGGGACCGGGACCGGGACCGGCACTCCGTGCAGGCTCGCCTGCGGATCGCCGGTGAGGACCGCCTGGTGGAGCTGTTGCAGCGCGACCGAAGGTTCCAGCCCCAGCTCGCGGACCAGCGCACCCCGCAGGCGCTGGTACGCCTCCAGTGCCCGCCAGGATCCGCCGGCCCGGTGCAGGGCCGTCATCAACTGGCTGCAGAATCCCTCGTGCATGGGGTGACGTGCCGTCAGGACCGTGAGTTCCGGGACAAGTTCGACATGACGGCCGATGTGCAGATCGGACTCGATGCGCCGCTCCAGCGTGGCCATGCGCTGCTCCTTGAGCCGCAGCACCTCCAGTTCGAGGACCGGACCCACCCGTACGTCGACCAGCGCGGGCCCCTGCCAGAGCAGCAGCGCCTGGCTCATCAGCTCCGACGCGACGCGGTAGTCGCCCACGTCGTAGGCGGCGCGCCCCGAGGAGGCGATCCGCTCGAACTCCTGGGCGTCGACCATGCCGGGCGACACCTGGAGCAGATAGCCGCCGAACTTGGTGACGAGCAGCTCCTTGGCGTTGCGGTCGGGATCGTCCGCCAGGGCGGTCGAGATCTTGCGTCGCAGTTGCAGGATGTACGTCTGGAGCGTCGTCGACGCGCTGCGCGGTATGCGCTCGCCCCAGATCTCCTCCATCAGTGCGGGCACCGTGACCAGACGGTCGGCGTGCAGCGCGAAGAGCGCCAGCAGTTGCCGCGGCTTGGCGGCACTGGGCACCACGGAGACCCCCCGCTCATGAGCGGTCAGGGACCCGAGAACCTTGATCTCCATACCTGTGTTCGCCTCCCGGAGTTTGAGGAAGAGCCTCTCACCAGGGGCGGCCGTGCCCCAGTGACCGCTGCACGAGCACACCTATGAACATTTCATGGTCGTCCGGTGAAACAGGCACTGCCGATTCCAGGAGTTCGGGCCGCAGACTCAAGCCCCGACGCCGCAGCCGGCGGTACCGATACTGGAGGCAGATTGTGAACGTCACCGAAGAAGTACTGCGTTTCGCCGAGCTCGCCGCACGCACCGGACTGGAGCCGGAGCTCGCCCAGCGCTACGAGAGCGACCCGGCGGCCGTGCTGGCCGAGTTCGGCATCTCGGGGAACATGCCCCGTACGACACAGGGCACCACGGTCATCGAGGACCTGAGCGCCCCCGAGGGCCACGCACGGGACACCATCAGATGGTGCTTCGGCGGCATACCGTTCCAGCCCGACCCGGCCGGCGCCCCCGCCGCTGCTTCCGCCGCGACGGCAGGCGCGTGACCCTGGACCATCCCCCCGCTCCCGGCCCGTTCGTGGCGTTCAAGCGCCACGTCCGGGCCGAAGTGGTCCCGGGGGAAGCCGTGTACCTGCTGGGCGACAAAGGGGTGACCGCCCTGCGGGGGGCCGGAGTCGAGACGCTTGCCGCGCTGCTCGACGGAACCCGGACCCTGACCCAACTGCTCCGCGAAGCCGCCGTCGCCATGCCCCCGGACGAGACGGGCCGGATGGTGCGCAAGCTCGCCGAGGCCAATCTCGTCGGCTACCGCCACCCCGGCGACGGGGCGATCACCGGTGAGGGGCCCGCCTACTGGGATCTCGCCGGGCTCGAAGGTTCGCGTGCCGCGAGCGCCGTGCTCCGTACTTCCGTCGCGCTGCTCGGGGCCGGAGAAGTGGATCTGGCGGCGGCCGGCGCGGCCTGTCGCGCCAGCGGTCTGACGCCTGCCGACCCGGATGCGGGCGCCGACTTCACCCTGGTGCTGTGCGACGACTATCTCTCTCCCGAACTGACGGCGATCGCGGAGCAGTTGAGGAAGGCGGGCCGGCCCTGGCTGCTGGCCAAACCGGGTGGTGCGGAGCCCTGGACGGGACCGGTCTTCCAGCCCGGTACCGACGGGCCCTGCTGGAGCTGCCTTGCGTACCGGATACGTGAACACCGGCGCTGCGAACTGCTGTTGCAGGGTGCGCTGGGGTGTGCGGGACCGGTGCGCGGCCCGTCCCCGGCCATCGGGGCCGTCCGTGCGATGGGGTACCACGCGGCGGTCCTGGAGGCGGCGAAATGGGTGGCGGGGATGCGCCACGAGGGGCAGCGCGCGGTGTCCGTACTGGACAGCCTCGCTCTGGGCGTCACCCGGCACGAGGTGCGCAGGCGCCCGCAGTGCCCCGACTGCGGCGACCCGCGGCTGGTGGCCGACGCGGCCCGCAGGCCGGTCGTGCTCCGGTCCAGGCCGAAGGCCGCCGGCGGGGGCAACAACCACCGGGCGCTGACCGCCCAGGAGATGCTGGCGCGCCACCGCCATCTGATCGGGAAGGTCGCGGGGGTGGTCTCCGAGGTCAAGCCGATGGCCGGCGTACCGGAAGGGCTGCACTGCTACGAGTCCGGGCACAACCTCGCCCTGGGCGCCGGCTCCCTCGCCATGGCGGGGCACGGACTGCGGGCCCGCAGCGCCGGCAAGGGGACGACCGCGGACGAGGCCGAGGCCGGGGCGCTGTGCGAGGCGGTGGAGCGCTACAGCGGTACCCGGCAGGGCGATGAACTGACGGTGCGCGGAACTCTGGCGGGCCTCGGGGAGCGGGCGCTGCACCCCAACGCGTACCAGCTCTTCGCCGAGCGGCAGTTCCGCGAGCGCGAGCAGTGGAACGCCGCCAACTCCCTGTTCCAGCAGGTGAGTCCGGAGCTCGGCCAGGACCTGGCCACCGACTGGACACCGGTCTGGTCGCTCACGGGCCACACCCAGCGGCTGCTGCCCACGTCGACCCTGTACTTCGACTGCGGACGTGCGGTGAACAACGACGGGCTGTGGGCGGACTCCAACGGCAATGCCGCGGGCAGCAGCATGGAGGACGCCGTCGTCCAGGGCTTCCTGGAGCTGGTGGAGCGGGACGCCGTGGCCCTGTGGTGGTACAACCGGCTCCACCTGCCGGCCGTCGACCTCGACGCCTTCGACGCACCCTGGCTCACCGGGCTGCGGAACGCGTTCGCGTCGGCGGGCCGCCGGGTGTGGGCCATCGACCTCACCTCCGACCTGGGCATCCCGGTGATCGTCGCGCTGTCACGGCGGACGTCGGGGCCCGCGCAGCAGATCTGCTTCGGATTCGGGGCCCACTTCGACCCCCGGCTCGCGCTGCGCCGTGCGCTGACCGAGATGGCCCAGCTGCTGCCGCCGCCCCCCGGCGAGGGGCCGCCGCCGGCCGCGGACCGCGAACTGCACGACTGGTGGTCGTCGGCCACCACCGACGGCCACCCCTATCTGCTGCCCGACCCGGGGCAGACACCCAGGACGCCGGGTGTCTTCGGTTACGTACCGAGGCCCGATCTCCTGTCCGACGTGGACGCGATCAGGCAGCTGATGGCCGAGCGGTCGATGGAGCTGCTGGTACTCGATCAGACCCGGCCGGACATCGGCATTCCCGTGGTCAAGGTGATCGTTCCTGGTCTGCGCCATTTCTGGGCGCGATTCGCGCCGGGCCGGCTGTTCGACGTACCCGTCCAACTCGGCCTGCTGGAAAGGACAACGGCATATGACGAACTGAACCCGGTTCCGCTCTTCGTGTAGTTGTTGTCGCGCTGTCCAATAATGGATGAAGTCCTGGGAAGTCGGGGAAGTTCGGCTCAAATGTGAATGGCGGCCCCAACTACTAAGGTTCCGCCTATAGTTCCGTCACGGATCCTCCCGCATCTCAACCGAGGAGTCGCGATATGGCGTCCGGGACGCTGCAGTCCCTGGCCGCACGGATGCGGATGGGGGCGGACGGGCGTGATGTGATCGCTCCACGTCTCGCCCGGGCGATCGGTTCGACCGCCTTCGCCGGATACGGCGTCGTCACGATCCTCAATGTCTTTCGCACCCACTCCACGCAGCTCGAAAAGGTCCTGTGCGCAGTGGGTGTCCTCGCGCTGTACGGGCTGCAGTTCCGCTGCACCTCGGCCCGGGCGCGCCAGTGGACGGTGGGGCGCAGGCGGCTGGTCCTCGGTGTTCAGGGACTGCTGACCTTCGTCCCGCTGTTCTGGCTGGGCATGAACTGGGGCAGCATGGTGGGTCCGTTCGCAGGATCGGTTCTCCTGACCCTGCCGGGCCCCCTCGCCTGGTCCGCCTTCGGGTCCATCCAGTTCAGCATGATCGGCTATGCGGTGTCCCAGGGGTTCGCCGCTCTGGAGATCGGCTACATCGGAGTCTCCGGAACCCTCGCCGGTCTGGTCATCTACGGACTGACCCGGCTCTCCGACCTCGTACGCGAAGTCCACGACACCCGGGCCGAGATGGCCAGGATGGCCGTGACCCAGGAGCGGCTCCGCTTCGCCAGGGACCTCCACGACCTGCTCGGATACGGCCTCTCCACGATCACGCTCAAGAGCGAGCTGATCCACCGGCTGATCGACGTCAATCCGGAGCGGGCCCGTTCCGAAGTGGCCTCGGTGCTCAGCGTGTCCCGGCAGGCGCTCGCCGATGTCCGGCTGGTCGCCAGCGGCTACCGCGCGATGTCGCTGGAGCGGGAGGCCGGTTCGGTGGCGGAGGTGATGGCGGTCGCCGACGTACGCGCCGATGTGAACATTTCGTGCGGCAGACTGCACCCCGTCGTGGACACTGTGCTTGCGACCGCCCTGCGGGAGGGCGTGACCAACATTCTTCGGCACAGCAAGGTCCAGACCTGCACGATCACGGGAACGGTCGAGGGAGACAGGGTGCGGCTCGTCCTCACGAACGACGGGGTGAGCGACGAGAGCAGGACCGCCGATCCGCACAGCGGGAGCGGGCTCGGGAACCTGCGGACCCGGCTCTCGGAGATCGGCGGAGGGCTCACCGCGGGAGCCGTGGCCGGATCCAGTTTCAGGCTGGTGGCCGAGGCGCCCGTCGTGCCGGTGGCGGCCCGAAGCGGGCTGAAGAAGGAGAGCGCGTAGGAATCCGGGGCCCCGAAGGGCCACCGGCATGGGTGTTACGGGGGATTCATCATGCTGGCTGTCAAAATCCTGCTCGCCGAGGACGTCCATATGATCCGGGGCGCGTTGGTGGCACTGCTCGAACTCGAGCCTGATCTCCATGTGGTGGCATCCGTCCACCGCGGCGATCTGATCCTGAAGGCCGCGCTGGAGACGCGGCCCGATGTCGCCGTCATCGACATCGACCTGCCCGGGATCGACGGGCTCACCGCGGCCGCCGAACTCCATGTGCAGCTGCCGGAGTGCCGGACGCTGATCCTGACCAGCCTCGGCCGGCCGGGGACGCTGCGCCGGGCGATGGCCGCGCGGGTGTCGGGGTTCCTGTTCAAGGACTCCCCGCCCGACCGCCTCGCCCACGCGGTGCGGACGGTCGCGGCCGGCGGCCGGGTCGTCGACCCCGAACTCGCGCTCAGCGCCTGGGAGGCGCCCGAGACACCGCTCTCGCCGCGCGAGACGCAGGTGCTGCGGCTCGCGGCGCGGGGGGCCGAGGCGGAGGAGATCGCCGGAGCGCTGTTCCTGACGAAGGGCACCGTACGCAACTATCTGACGGCCATCGTCGACAAGCTCAACGCCCGCAACCGGATCGACGCCATCAGGATCGCCGAGGAAGCGGGCTGGATCCCGTAGGTCCCGCAGGGGCTGCACGCGGTCATGCCTCGGCCAGCGGTCCCGCGCTCAGCGCCGACAACACCCCGGCCAGTTCGACCGCGTTGCTCTGCGGGCCCCGGCACACGGGGATGCAGCGCGGTCCGCGCGACCCCGCGATGCGCCGCAGGAAGGGGGTGAGGACCGGCTTGGGCCCGATCTCCACGGCATGGCTCGGCGCCTGCTGGGACAGCATGGCGCGGGCCGCGTCGGCGAACCGTACGGGCGAGGTGATCTGGTGCGTCCAGTACACGGCGTCGAGCGGCTCGTCGATCCTGCGCCCGTACACCGTGGAGTAGTACGGAATACGGGGAGCCCCACCGGGCAGGCGGCGGGCCGCCTCCTCGAAGCGGGGGGCGACCGGCTCCATCAGGGGGGAGTGGAAGGCGTGGGTGACCTGGAGGAACGTGCTGGCGATCCCTGACGAGGCGAGACGTTCCTGCACCCGCTCCAGAGCGGCCAGTTCACCGGAGAGGACCGTGGCGCGGGCGGCGTTGAACGCGCCGATGGACACCCCGGGCTCCGAGGCCGTCGCCTCGGCGGCCTCGTGCGGGTCGGCGCAGGTGGCGATCATGCCGCCGCCGGACGGCAGGTACTGCATGAACGCACCCCGGAAGGAGACCAGTTGGGCCGCGACGGCGAGCGGCAGCGCCCCCGATACGACCGCGGCCGCGAACTCGCCGACCCCGTGGCCCAGCACGGCGACCGGCTCCACGCCCTCACCGATCAGCGTCATGGCCAGCGCGTAGCAGACGGCGAAGAGGGCCGGCTGGGTCAGCGCCGTCTGATGGATCCGGCTGTCGCCGCTGAGGATCAACTCCACGACGGAGCGCCCGAGATGGGGCGAGATCGCCTCGTCGGCGGTGGTGAGGTGGTGGCGGTACGCCGTCGAGTGCTCGTACAGGCCGGCCGCCATGCGGGGGTGCTGGCTGCCCTGGCCGGTGAAGACGAACGCCGCCCTGACGCGCTCGCCGTGCACGCGCAGCCCGTTGCGCATCGCCAGGTGGCGGGCGAGATCGCGGATGGTGGGGTGCGCCCAGAGGTCGGGAGGGTCGATCAGCGGGCCGAAGCGCTCCTCGATGTCGCCGTACAGCTCCAGCAGCGTCAGTGAGCCCAGGCCCCATTCGGCGAGCGGCGCGTCGTCGTCCACCTCCCGCTGTGCGTACGCGGCGACCTGCTCCCGGAGCCAGTGGAGGAAGTCGTCCTCGTCCGGCGCGCCGCCCGGCGCGTTCGCGGTCATACGGTGCTGCCTTCCCTGGGCCCTGTCCTCGCGGGCTCGGCCTCCAGATGCTGGTAGAGCGGCTGGATGGCGCCGCTCAGGAACAGCCGCCGCATCTCGGTGCGTTCGACCTTTCCGCTGGAGGTGTGCCGGACCGTGCCGGGGCGTACCAGAAGCACTCCCGCGACCGGTACGTCGAACTCCTCGGTGAGGCGGCGCCTCACATCCTGGGCGAGCTCGGCCAGATCCAGGGCGTAGCGCTGGTGGGTTCTCAACTCCTGTACGACCACGACACGTTCGCGCTCGCCCGGTATCGCGAAGGCGGTGCCCGCACCGAACAGCGAGCTCACCTCGTGCAGGGTCTGTTCCAGGTCCTGCGGGTAGAGGTTGCGGCCCGACACCACGATCATTTCCTTGATGCGTCCGGTGACGTAGAGCTGACCGTCCTCCAGCGTGCCCAGGTCTCCGGTGCGCAGATAGCCGGTCTCCTCCTGTGCCGTGGTCGCGCCGAACACGGAGCCGTCGTGGCCGCGGTCGCGCCAGTAGCCGGGGGAGACGGCGGGCCCGCGCACCCATATCTCGCCTATCGTGCCGTCGGGCAGGGCGGAGCGGCTCACCGGGTCCACCACGCGGATCGCGGGGGCCGCGGGCGCCGCGGGCGAGCCCAGGGGGAGCAGGTCGTGGGAGGGGCGCCCGGCATCCGGCGCGTATCTCTTCAGTACGTTGCGCTCCAACGCGGCCGATTCCACGGCGAGTCCGTGCGGTTCGCCCTCCGGCGTCAGCGGCACCCGCGCCCCGGAGACCAGCAGGGTCGCCTCGGCGAGTCCGTAGCAGGAGAAGAGCGTTCCGGGACGCAGACCGGCCGGCGCGAACCGTTCGGTGAACGCGCGCGCCGTGTCCAGGCGTACCGGCTCACCGCCGATCACCGCGGCCCGCCAGCCGGACAGGTCCATCGCGGCCGCCTGCTCCGGGGTGGTCCGCCGGGCGCACAGGTCGTACGCGAAGTCGGGTGCGCCGCTGACCGTGATGCCGTACCGGCTCACCGCCTCCGGCCACCGCGCCGGGCGGCGGACGAAGGCCGCGGGGGAGAGCGCGACGCTGGTGCCCCCGGCCCACAGCGGGTGCAGCAACTGGCCGACCAGGCCCATGTCGTGGTGGTAGGGGAGCCAGCCGCCCACCCGGTCGTCGGGGCCGGTGGACAGCAGCGCGCCGATCGCCTCCTGATTGGCGAGCAGATTGCCATGGGTCACCATCACTCCGCGCGGGCGCCCCGTGGAGCCCGATGTGTACTGGAGGTAGGCGACCGAGTCCTCGGTGAGCCGCGGCAACTCCCAGTTCCCGCCGCCCGGATGGGCATCGGCGGCCAGGCACGGCAGCCCGCCCTGGCCGCACTCGGCCAGCAGCCGCGAGACGTCGGGGGCGAGTGCGGCGTCGGTGAGGACGGCGCAGGCCGCCGCGTCCTTCACGATGCCGGCGATCCGCGCCGCGTGGTGGCTGCGGCCGCCGGTGGGCGGTGCGGGGACCGCGATGGCCCCTGCGTACAGGCAGGCGAGGAAGGAGACGGCGAACTGGCTGCGCGAGGTGTGCAGCAGCAGCACCCGCCCGCCGACGGCACCGCGCTCCTGCAGCCAGCCGGCCAGCGCGCGCGCCGATGCGTCCAGGCTCCGGTACGAGACGGAGTGCGGGCGCCCGTGCTCGTCGCTGTCGGGCAGCAGCAGGAGGGCGACGCGGTCGGGATCGTGCGCGGCTCTTTCGATCATCAGTTCGGCGAAGGTGCGGTGGCTGGCCACTGGTTCCCCCTGACAGGTCGTCGGACCTTTGCTGGTGGTGGGCGGGCAGGTGCAGGTCAGGAACGGGCCCAGGAGACCCGGGGGCGCCGGCGGAGCCGGTCGCGGCCCCACGGTGCGCTGCCCGGCTCGCCGGCCTCGCCGTCCGCACCCTCGTCCATGCCTTCGTCGGCCCGCAGCAGCAGGAGCAGCACGGCGGTCAGCGCAGCGATCTCGGATGCGTCCGGCCGCCCGCGGATGATGGTGAAAAGCGTCTCCCCGTCCATGGGCCGAGAGTGGACCCGGCCGCTCGAACAACGCTCGCATCCGACAGCAGTGCCGCTGGGGCCGCTCTCGGGTGCCGTACGGCGCTCAGCGCGCCCCGCGCAGCGGACGGCCGCGTTCCGCGCTGAGGGCGTCGGCCGACCGCGCGAGGTCCCCGTGCCGCTGCAGAAAGCCGTCGGCGGCCAGGGTCCGGTCGCAGGCCGCCGGATCCCGCCACCACAGCAGGCCGGTGTACCGCTGCGGATCGGTGACCGAGCGCAGCAGATCGCTTCCGCCGAAGCCCTCGTCGTGTACGCACTGACCTGCCAGCGCGCCGAAGTCCTGCTCGAACCGGGACGTCTCGCCGCTGACCCGGGCCTGCACGACCAGCAGCCGCAGCGCTTCCTGCACCGGGCTGCCGACCACCACGCGCCCCACGCTCACCGTCAGGCAGCCGCCGCCCAGCGGGTCGGCGGGCGGGCGCACCGCGGGCCGGCGGTCCTCGTCCTGCCCCGTCCGCACGAGGGCGTCCAGGCCCTCCCACTGATCGAGGTGGACATAGGCGCCGGGCCGGTCGACGAGCTCCACCGTCACCCGGAGCACGAAGCCCTTGCAGGCCTCCCGGTGAAGGGCGTAGGCCAGCAGATCCCGCTCGAACACGGCGGCGGGACCGGTGGCGTTGAAGCAGCCGACAGCGGTCACCCGGGGGCCGGTATCGCGCTGGAGCATGGTCCGTCCCCCTCCTGATTCGTCCGCAGCCGTGGCCGTCAGGGCCGACCAGTCCAGCACACACCGCTCGAATACCGCTTGAGTCCGCAGGCCGGGCACAGGAACGGCCCAGAGTACGAGCGGTCCTTGAGAGTCCGCCGAGCGCCGGCAGGGATCGTGAGGCGTCCGACCCCGAAGGGACGAACTGCCCATGCCCAGTAACGGAAAGAACCGGAACCCACTCGTGCGTTTCGCCGTCGACCGCCTTCTCGTGCCGTCCTGGCACGCGCTCGCCGACTACGGCTGGATGTGGGTGGGCTTCGGCCATGTCACACGCCCGAGCGATCTGGTTTCCCCCTATGGATACGAGCCCGCACGGCACACCGCCCCGACGCAGGAACGCGCCGTTGTGCCGAAGTCTGAACCGGAGAGCTTGAGCGTCTCTTGATTCGTGAGCACGCCGTGCGCCGGGGGGCTCCTGCGACCCTCCGGCGCTCACCCCCAGGGAGGGAGAAAACCATGGTCGTCGCGGTGCACAGGACGGAGTACGGAGAGGCCGCCGTACAGGAACGCATCGCCCGCCTGGAGCTCGCCCTCGGTGACATCGACGACCCGGGAAACCCGCTGGGGGCACAGCAGTTCATGCTCGCCGACGAACAGCGCCGGATGCTGCCCGCCGCCGAGCGGCTGCTGGACGACTTCGGCCTCAACGGCGAGTTCGTCCCCGTCAGACTCGGCGGCCGTCTGGAGCGCATGGACGCGCTGTCGCGGGTCATGCGGGCGGTGTTCAGGCGCGACGCCTCGCTCGGACTCGGATACGGGCTGACCTCCTACCTGGGCGCCGTACTGGTCTGGGCATCGGGCACGGACGCCCAACAGCGGTCCACCGCCGAGCTGTTGCTCGGCGGCTCCCGGCTGGCCCCCGCCTACCCCGAACCGGCCCGCGGCAACGACTTCCTGAACAACCGGCTCACCGCGGCGCCCGCCCCCGGCGGCTATCTGCTCAGCGGCGTCAAGGACGCCCTCAACAACGCAGCACGCGCCGGAGCGCTGCTGCTCTTCGCCGACACGGGCGGCCAAGGGGACGAGGACCAGAGCGTGTTCCTGGTCCAGGGGCCCGGCCCGCAGAGCACGGGCATGCGGCTCACGGAGAGGCGGCGCACCGTCGGCGTCCGGGGCTGCACCATCCAGGGCATCGGCTTCCAGGAGCACCGGCTGGGCGCCGCCTCGCTGCTCGGCACGCCGGGCAGCGGGCGGGCACAGGCCGAGCGGGTCTTCCCGCTCACCCGCGGACCCGGCCTCTCCATGGCGCTGGGCTGCGTCGACACCGCGCTGCGCACCTCCGTCGCCTTCGCACGCTCGCACCGCTCGCGGGGCAGCGCGTCCCTGCGTACGACCCGTACCAGGACCGCACTCGTCAACGCCTTCGTCGACCTGCTGATCTGCGACTGCCTCTCGCTGGTCGCGACGCGCTCGGTCCATCTGCTGCCACGCGAGAGCGTCACGCTGGGCGCGGTCGCGAAATACCTGCTGCCCTCGGTGCTCGCCGAGTCGGTCGACGACCTGTCGACCGTCCTCGGCGCCGAGTCGTACAGCAGGGGCGGAACGTACGGCATCTTCCAGAAGGCGGCCCGCGACCTGCCGATGATCGGTCTCGGTAGCGCGGGCACAGGACCGAGCCGGCTGGTCGTCATCCGCCAGCTGCTGCGGCTCCCGGAACTCCAGGGGCGCGCGGACGACGCACCGGCCGGGCTGTTCCGGCCCTTCGACGCCGACCTCCCGCCATACGTACCGCAGGAGCGGGGTCTCACGCCTGCCGCCGACTCGCTGCTGGCCTCGCTGGACGCCTCGGTGCGCCGGGCCGCGGCGGCGGCGGGCGGCGAGCAGGGCGCCGTCCTCGCCTCGGCGGCGCACGTGCTCGCCACCGAACTGCGCTCCCTGTACGAGGAATGCGCCCGGCTCGCCGCGCCGCACGGCCGGCCCACCCTGAGCCCGCGCGCCTACGCGCTGGCCGACCGGTACGCGCTGATCGTCGCGGGCGCCGCCTGCCTGGGCGTCTGGCGCCACCGGGCCGATGCCCGCAGCGGCTTCCTGGCCGACCCCGCCTGGGCCGCACGGGCCCTCACGCGCATCGTGGGACGGCTCGGGCACCGGGAACCGCGCGGCGGCGAGGCCGGCGAGGACCGGCTGCTCGCCGAACTCCTGGAGCGGTTCGACGACGCCCGCAGCTACGACCTGTACGCGACCGCCATCGGCCGCTGATCCGGCCGCTGAGGAGAGTGAAGATGCGCCCCCTGCGCAACCGCGGCCCGGACGACCCCTGGGAGCCGGTGTGCCACGACATCGCCGCCACCGGGGTCTGCATCACCTACGCGTACGTCGACGACTGGCTGCCCGCGGATCTGTCCTCCCCCGACCTCGCGGACCAACTCGGCCCCGACCGGCGGAGGTTCGCGAAGATGCCCCCCTCGCGCAACCGCGACAGGTTCGTCGCGTCCCGGCTGCTCCTGCGGACCGCGGCCGGCGCCGTGCTCGGCGCGCTCCCCGAGGAACTGGAACTCGCCTACAAGCCCGGCGGCCGCCCCCATCTGCGGGGCATCGACCACCTCGACGTGAGCCTCAGCCACACCGGTGAACTCCTCGTGGTGGGGCTGAGCCGCTGGGGCCGGATCGGCGTCGACACCGAGGGCGCCGACCGGCGGATGCTCGGCCTGGGCACCGAGCGGCAGATCTGCACCCCCCACGAACTCCAGACGCTCGCCGAGGTCCCCGAGGAGCGGCGCAACCGCGAACTGGTCCGCCTCTGGACGCTCAAAGAGGCGTACAGCAAGGCGATCGGACAAGGGCTGCGCCTGCGGTTCACCGAGTTCGGCTTCGGCGCCGAGGACCGCCGTACGCGCATGGAACGCCCCGACGGCGCCCCCGGAGCGGGCGGCGAATGGTCCTTCCACAGCTGGCTGGTGCCGGGCCCCTACCGGGTGAGCGTCGCCTTCAACGACCCGGGTCTGGACGCCCGGCGCGGGTCGAGCGCCGTACTACCGCTGCTCCCGGTGCTCGACGACCCGCGCTCTACCGGGCATTGAGCCGCCTTCCAGGTGGTGCGGTGACTCTCGAACCCCGCGGCTGACCGGGCCGGTGCGGCACGGAAGGGGTATTGGATGCGTCACCGCTATCTCGCAGTACGGCCGAACGACCGCCCGGCCGACCTCACGCTGCTCTGCTTCCACCACGCGGGGGCCGGTGCGATGGCCTACGCGGGATGGCAGCAGCGGGTCGGCCCCGGGGTGCGGGTCCTGCCCGTACGGCTGCCGGGGCGCGAGTCCCGCCTCCGGGAGGCGCACATCACCGAAGGAGCCCTGCTCATCGAGGAGTTGGAGGCCGATCTCGGTCCGCTGCTGTCGGGCCGCCACGCGTTCTACGGGCACAGCCTGGGGGCGCTCGTCGCCTACCGCTTCGCCCAGCGGCGGGCCGAGCGTGGCCTGCGGCCCCCCGAGCGGCTGCTGGTCGGCGGCTGCCCCGCGCCGCACCTGCCGTCCGCCGCCCTGGGCGTCCTGCGCCCCGAACTCCCCGACGGGCAGCTCATCGCGGCCCTCGGGGACGAGAACAGCCTGCCAGGACAGCTGCTGTCCAGGCCCGAGATGCTCGCCACGGTCCTCACCACGCTCCGCGCGGACCTGCGGCTCGCACACAGCCTGCGTTCCCTGCCCGTCACCCCGCTCCCCTGCCCCCTCGACGCCTTCGCCGGCCAGGACGACGCACTGGTGCCCGCGGCGGAGATCCGCCCCTGGGAGCGGTGCACCGATGCCCGCTTCCGGTTCCGGACCGTGGCCGGCGCGCATTTCTTCGTACGCGGCCGGGAGCTGCCGCGCCTCGTGGGAGAGGCACTCCGCTCAAGTCTCTGAAGGAGAAGCAGTGATGGACATCAGTGTTCTCGGTCCGTTCCGGGCCGTGCAGTCCGGGGTGCCCGTGCACCTCACCGCCGTGAAGCCGCGCAAGGTCTTCGCGCTGCTCGCCGTCCAGGCCGACCGGGTGGTCTCGGTCGAGTCCCTGGTCGAGGAGGTCTGGGGTGAACGCCCACCACGCAGCGTCCAGACGACGCTGCAGACCTACATACTCCAGATCCGCCATCTCATCGCGGACGCGCTGCGCGCGGCGGACTCGGGGCTGCCGCTGGGAGCCAAGAGCGTGCTGGTCACCGAGCCCGGCGGCTACCGCCTGGACACCTTCGGCGGCGTCAACGACGTACTGGAGTACGACGCACTGGCCTCTGCGGGACACCGCGCCCTGGAGGCAGGCGACTGGCCGGGGGCCTCCGACTACCTGGGCAGAGCCCTGTCCATGTGGCGCGGGAACGCACTCTCCGATGTGCAGTGCGGAATGCTCCTGGAGGTCGAGGCCACCCGCCTCGACGAGTCGCGCATGAGCGTCCTTCATGGGCGGATCGAGGCGGACCTGAGGCTCGGCCGTCACCATGAGCTCCTCGGCGAGCTCCACGGGCTCGCCACCAGGCACCCCCTGCACGAGGGGATGCACGAGCAGCTGATGCTCGCGCTCTACCGGGCCGGCCGGCGCAGCGACGCCCTGACCGCCTACCGCCGGCTGAGGTCCGCCCTCAACCAGTCCCTGGGGCTCGACCCCTCACCTGTCATCGAGCGACTGCACCGCGCAGTGCTCGACTCCTCGCCGCATCTGGATCTGGAGCTGCTGGCGAGGGCCGCCGTCTGACTGAAAGGAACCATCGTGAGCGAGATAACCCTGGCCGAACTCGGTGAGCTGCTGCTCGAATGCGTCGGCGCACCGGAGGAGGGCATGGCGTTCGAGGGCGAAGACGCCCTGGACACCCCGTTCCTGGAGTTCGGATACGACTCCCTCGCGCTGCTCCAGGTGACCAGCGTGATCAACCGCAACCACGCGATCCTGCTGGACGACGACGCGGTGGCGGAGGCGGAGACGCCCCGGCTGCTGCTGCAGATGATCGCCGCCGCCCCGCGGGCGGGTGCCGTCCGATGACAGCTGCTTTCGGCACCGCCTTCGCCGGCCGGCGCGTCCTGGTGACCGGCGCCACCCGGGGCATCGGCCGGGCGACGGCGCTGGCCTTCGCGCGGGCGGGCGCCACCCTGGTGCTCGTGCACCGGTCCGACGGCGAGGCGGCCAAGCGGCTGACCGGCGAACTGGAGGCGGTGGGCGCCGAGTTCGAGCTGCTGCAGGCCGACCTGACCCGCGCGGAGGGGGCCCGGCTGGTCGCCGACCACGTCCGTGAGGGGATCGGTGGCCTGGACGTACTGGTCAACAACCTGGGCGTGGACGGGCACGTCCCGTTCGAGAAGCTGGCCGAGGACGAGTGGCACCGGGTGATGGACCACAACACCACCTCCGCCTATCTCGTCACCCACGCCCTGACGGGACTGCTCTCCGAGGGCGCGGCCGTGGTGTGCGTCGGCGCCTCGGTGGCGCTGCGCGGCCGCCCCCTCGGGGTGCACTACAGCGCGTCGAAGGCCGCCCTGGTGGGCTTCGTCAGGGCGCTCGCCAAGGAGCTCGGCGGCCGGGGGATCAGGGTCAACCTGGTGGCCCCCGGCGTGACCGAGACGGACCCCGACGGCGCGGGCGGCCCGCCGCCGCAGATCGTCGCGCGGCTCACCGCCCAGACCGCCCTCGGACGGCTCGGCCGCCCCGAGGACGTCGCAGGGGCGGTGCTCTTCCTGGCCGGCGAATCGGCCGGCTATGTCACCGGCACCACCATCGAAGTAGACGGAGGAATCTGATGCCGTACGCGGCGATCACCTACCGGGTCAAGCCCGGTCACGAGGACGAGATAGCCGAGATCTTCGACGGCTTCCAGCGGGTCTCCACCCCCGAGTTCACCGGCGACGGCGAGCAGGTGGCGGGACGTCTCCTGGGCACCACGGTCTTCATCAAGGACGAGTTCCTGGTCCGCGTCATCCACTACGAGGGCGACTTCGCCGCCGTCGGCAAGCACATGGCCGCGCAGAAGGGCGTACACCTCCTGGAGGGCAGGCTCGCCCCGTTCCTGCAGGAGCAGCGCGACACCTCGTCGCCGCAGGCCTTCGGCGCGTACTTCCGCGACGCCACCATGCGGAAGATCGCGGAGCTGACCGTGGACACCCACCCCGCGGGGGCCGCCGCGTCATGACCGAGGTCCTCGGTGTCGCGGCCCTGCTGGGCGGCGGCGTGACCGCAGGGGTCCTGTTCGCCGTCGCGCTGAGCGTGCTGCCCGCGCTCTTCGCGATGGAGACGGGCCCCTACGTCCACGCCCACCAGCTGCTCGGCCGCAACTGGGACCCCACCATGCCGGTCATCGTGCTCTCCAGCACCCTCGCCAACGGGGTGCTTGCGGTGACGGTCGACGGTGCCGGGCGGCCGCTCTTCGCGGCCGCCGCGGTGCTGTTGCTCGGCGTCTCGGGCGTCTCCCACCTCTGCAACGTCCCCATCAACCGCACGGTCAAGGGGATCACCGATCCCGCCGTGCTGCCCGCCGACTGGCAGGACCCGCGACCGCTCTGGCGGCGCTGGCACCTGCTGCGCACCGCGCTCGCCGTGCTGGCGCTGGTGTGCACCGCGTCCGCTGTGGCGCTGGTCTGAAGCATCTGCCATCCCCACACACACGTACACACGGAACCGGCCGCGGAGTCCAACTCCGCGGCCGGTTCGTGGTGTTGAGCCGCCCGCTCAGCCGGCGGGCTCGATGTGCCGTACGACCTCGGTGACGTTCATCGTGCCGCCCCTGCGGTACGGCTTGAGGCGCTGGCGGTGCAGGACATGGCGGGCGCTGAGCTCGAAGGCGCGGAACTCCTTCTCGCCCGCCCAGTCGGTCAGGACGTAGTACACGCCCTCCTCCTCGGTGTCCCTGACCAGCGTCTGGCCGAGGTTGGCGGGCTCGGCCGAGATCGCCTCGCCCACCGCCTGCCAGGTGGTCTCGAAGTCCCCCGACATCTCGGGGTGGATCTCCATCCGCAGAATCACCCGGTGCGTCACTTCGCTCCGCCTTCTGTCGTGCCGTGTTGTGTGCCGTGCGCGGTCGCGTCGCCGGTCAGCAGCCGCCGGAGTACGGAACGCAGTGTGTTACGGGGAAAGACGGGCGCGTCCCCGCAGCGCCAGGCGACGACCCCGTCGGGCCGCACCAGGACCGCACCCTGCGCGGTCACCCCGTAGAGCAGCGGGAACCGGTCGTCCAGGTCCTCCAGTTCGGCGCCGACCGCATGGGCGGTCAGCGGGAGGCCCAGCTCGGCGGCGACCGCGCGGGCCGCCTCCTGCCAGACCCGGCCGTCGGGGCCGGTGAGCAGGACGGGGCCGTTGCCGAACAGGTCCAGCGAGGAGATCTCCGCTCCGCCGCGGCGCAGCCTCAGGTGCGGGGCACGGCTGCCGGGGCGCCCGTCGTTCTCGGCAGCCCACACGCCGTACGCGGGCAGCACCCCCTCGTCCCAGGAGGAGACCGCGGACGAACGGTAGCGCCAGGCCAGCCAGACGAGGGTGTCCTCCACCAGGTCGGGGTGGACGGGGCCCGCCGGCTCGGGGCCGGTCAGCCGGGGGCGGTCCTTCGAGCGCAGGGCCGCCTGTTCCACGGTGGCGGCCGCGATGGGCCTGCGCTCCTCGTCGTAGGTGTCGAGCAGGCCGGGGGCCGCCCAGCCGTCCAGTACGGCAGCCAGTTTCCAGGCCAGGTTGTGCGCGTCCTGGATTCCGGTGCTCGAACCGAACCCACCGCTCGGGGGCATCACATGGGCGGCGTCGCCGACCAGGAAGACCCGGCCGTCGGAGAAGCGCGAGGCGAGCTTGGTGGCGCTCTCCCAGGGGGAGGCGGAGAGGATCTCCGGCTCCAGACCGGGGACACCGGTGGCGGCCCGGATCAGCGCGGGGAGGTCGGGCTCGGCTGCCCCGGGGGTCTCGTCGTGCACGGCGTGCAGCAGCCAGTCGCAGGCGTTGTCGAGCGGCATCAGCGCGCCGCGCGCCGTCTCGTTCAGCGTGTAGCACATCAAAAAGCGCCGGTCGCCCAGCTGTTGGGTGAGGTCGGCGCGGAAGTGCACGTTCAGATAGTGGCCGAGCACCTCGCCCTCGAAAGGGATCCCGAGGTGCTCGCGCGCGGTGGAGTGCACCCCGTCGGCGGCGACGAGGTAGCGGGCGCGGAGCGTCGTCGGGGCCCCGGTCGTGGTGTCCCGTACGGAGGCGACGACCCCCTCCTCGTCCTGGGCGAAGGAGAGCAGTTCGGTGTGGAAGCGCAGGGCGACGCCCAGCCGTTCGGCGCGGTTGCGCAGAACGTCCTCCAGCTCCCCCTGATGCACCAGGCACCAGGAGGAGGGGGAGAGGCCGGTGATGTCGGCCCGCACGTCCATCACGTACTTCTCGTCCAGGGTGGTCACCTCGGGGGAGGACAGCGAAGAGGCCGCCGTCACCCCCGAGTTGCCGGCCAGCAGCCGGGCGGAGGGGGTGGACCGTATCTCCTCCTCCAGGCCGGCCGCGCGCATCAGTTCCATCGCCCTGGGGTGGACGCCCCGGGCCCTGGGGTGGCCGGAGAGTTCGGGCTGCCGCTCGATCAGCAGGCAGTCGACGCCCAGTTGGGCGAGGAAGACCGCGGTGGACAGACCCGCGAGCCCCCCTCCGGCGATCAGTACGTCGGTGTTGCGGAGCGTGCTCCGGGTCGTGCTCTGCACAGCTTCACACTCCTTGCCTGGGCGGTTGGTGCTCCACGAGTACGGAGGCGTCCTTGTCGCCGTCGCCCGCGGCGACCACCGCGGCGAACCGTTCGCGTACGGCGCCCAGAACCGGCATGGCGGTCCCTTCGGCGGCCGCGGCCTCCATGGCGATCCGGATGTCCTTCTCCATCAACTGGGCGCGGAAGAAGGCGGGTTCGTAACTCTGCTTGCGCATCAGCTCGGCCCGGAAGCGCATCACCATCGAGCTGAAGCCGCTCTGGGACACGGAGCCGAGCAGCTGGTCGCGGTCCAGGCCCGAGGCCACGCCGTAGGCGAGCGCCTCGGCGAGCGAGGCGACCTGCGCGCCGAGCAGCAGATTGAGGATCAGTTTCATGCTCGCCGCGGTGCCGGGTGCGCCGAGGTGCACCACCTCGCTGCCGATCGCCTCCAGGACCGGGCGTACCGCGTCGAGGTGCTCGCCGGCCCCGGCGACGTACACCCGCAGCTCGCCCTTGCGGGCCTGCAGCGGGTTTCCGACGACGCAGGCCTCGATGCGGTGCAGTCCCATGCCGGCCAGGCGGCGGGCGGACTCGCGGGCGTAGCCGGGGGAGACGGTCGAGGTGTCGATGACGTACGAACCCGGTGCGAGTGCCGGGGCGACCTGGCCGAAGAGGATCTCCTCGACCACGCTCTCGTCCGCGAGGCTGAGCACGACGGTGCTCTGCCCCTCGACGGCCGCGGCGGGGGAAGCGGCCAGGCGGGCGCCCGCCTCGACGAGGCGGGCGGCCTTGGCCGGGGTGCGGTTGTGGACGGTCAGCCGGTAGCCGGTGTCGAGCAGCCGACCGGCCATGCCTCCGCCCATGTTGCCCAGGCCGATGAAGGCCAGCTGACGGTTGTCCATGGTGAAATCCCTCTCCTTTGCGCTCAGTTGATGTTCGGCACGCGCGGTTCGCTCAGTACGCGGCGTCGACCTGGAACACGGCGAACGGCGCGGTGGTCCGCTCGTCGCGGTACTGGCGCAGCGGTGCGGTGTCCAGGCGGTGGTCCGCACCCCGCTCCCACGCCAGGAAGGTGTCCATGGACGACCAGCGGCTCATCACGGCGAGCGCGGTGGGGTCGACGGGGCTGCGCAGCAGTTCGTTGCCGAGCATCCCGTCGACCTTCGCCAGCCGCTCGCTGACCAGGTGGTAGGCGGCCCGCACCTCCGCGAGCTGCCGCTCGTCGTGGGCCGCCTGGTAGACCAGTACGCGCACCTCACCTGGCATCGGCGACCGCCCTGCCCTCGATGTGGGTGACGACCTCCATGACGTGGAAGGAGCCGCCCCTGCGGTACGGGTGGAGCGTCGCGCGGTGTTCCAGATGGGCCGTGCTGTTCTCGAACTCGCGGAAGCGCGGCTCGTCCAGCCAGTCGCTGACGATGTAGTACGCGTTGTCGCCCGCGGCCGAACGCGACAGGGACTGGCCGAGGTTGGCGGGGTGGCCCGTCACCGCGTCGGTCCCCGCGTGCCAGGCCTTCTCGAAGGCCTCCTCGCTGCCCGGCTCGATCTCCATGCGCAGCATCACTCGGAAGGACATCAGGAGATACCGCCGTCCACGCCGATGGTGTTGCCGGTGACGTACCTGGCCAGGTCGCTGGCGAGCCACATGACGGCGCCGGCCACCTCGTCGGGGGTCCCCAGCCTGCCGAGCGCGGTCTTGGCGCCGTACCGCTGTGCCATCAACTCCCGCTGTTCCTGCGGCATTTTGTGGAAGTTCTCCGTCTCGATGACGCCGAGCGCGACCACATTGAAGCGGATCTGCTGCGGGCCGAACTCCTTCGCCAGCGAGCGGCTGAGGCCCACCAGCGCGGCCTTGGTCGCCGTGTAGTGCGAGCGCAGCGGGATGCCAGCCTCGACGGCCTTGGAGCCGATGGAGACGACCGAGGAGCCCTCGCCCAGCAGCGGCAGGGCGTGCTGGATCACCAGGTGGGCGGCGGTGACATTGGTGGTGAGGACCCGGGTCCACTCCTCGACGGAGAGCTCCGCGTACGGGATGTGGCTGATCGTGCCGGCGTTGTTGACCAGCAGATCGATCCGGCCGCCGAAGATCTCCCCGGTGCGCTCCAGGAGTGCGGATATCTGGGCGGCGTCGGAAAGGTCGGCGCGCAGGACGTGGTGGTTGCCGCCGGTCTCCTTCAACTCCCTTTCCAGGGAGGCGACATACTCGCTGTCGTTCTGGTAACAGGTGACGACGTCGACACCGGCCCGGGCCAGGGCCAGGACGATGCCCCGGCCCACACCGCGCGTACCGCCGGTGACGAGGGCTTTCTTGCCCTTCAGTTCGAGATCCATGGAAGTCTCCGTATCGCCGTAGAAGTGGTCTTCAGAGCAGGAAGCCGAGCGCCGCGCAGTTGACGGCCAGGGCGAGGATCGTGAGCAGGGAGCGCCTGCGGTTCCAGGCGCCCCAGGGGCCGCGCGGGTCGCGTTCGGCGAAGTCCGCGGGCAGGTTCTCCGGGTCGAGGGTGCGCATCCAGCGGTTGACCGGGACGTTCTTGGTCACCGAGATGACCGCGGTGGCCACCGCGAGGACCGCCGCGACCGCGAACAGGGTGCGCGCCGGGGCCTGTTCGACCCGGGAGGCCAGGACGACGTCACAGACGACGGTGGCGATCAGGCAGAACGGCATCGCCGGGTCGTAACGGGTCCCGAAGAACGCGTGGGCGTGCACATAGCGGTCCGCGGGCAGCGACGCCAGGTAGGGGAATCCGCCGAGCTGGGTGCCGAACAGCACCCCGGCGGCCAGTCCGTTGAGCAGCAGGAGCAGCGGTACGACATAGGTGAGCACGGCGGGGTCCTCTCGAAAGGTGCTCCCGAAGGGGTCAGCGGGTGAGGGCCCTGGCCGCGGACTCGACCTTCTGCTTGATCAGGTCCATCTGGACGACGGTGTTGCGGTTGAGGTGCTCGGTCATCGCCCCGTCGGTGGCGGGGGCCTCGGGCTTCATGTGGAAGTCCTGCACCCAGCGCATCCGGACCCCGCCGGCCGGCTCCTGGGTGTAGTCCCAGGCGATGTTCATGAACTCGAACGGGCCGGTCTCCACGCGCTCGGCGCGCACGGTGCGGGCGACCGGGTCGCCGGTGCGCCGGGAGACCCAGCTCCAGGCGTTGCCGTCCTCGTCGGGGTGCATGGTGAGGCGGAAGACGACGGTGTCGCCGTCCTGCTCGAGGATCTCGGCCGAGGCGTACTCGCTGAAGAGATGCGGCCAGTTGGGAACGTCGTTGGTGAGGTCCCACACGACGTCCATGGGTGCGTCGATGACGATGCTGTTCTCGGTGTGTCCGGCCATGATCGGAACTCCTCCTGGGTGGTAGGGGTGGTCAGCGGCCCAGGACCAGGGCCGAGGTGAAGCCGCCGTGGCCGCGGGCCAGCACCAGGGCGTGCCGCAGCGGCAGCACCCGGGGCGCGTCGGTGACCAGGTCGATCGGGCAGCCGGCGGCGAGGTCGCGTACCCCCTTGGTGTGCGGGATGACGCCGTCGCGCAGCGAGAGCAGGGCCGTCGCCACGTCGAGCGGGGCACCGCCGCCGTACAGCCGGCCGGTGAGGGTTTTCGGCGCGGTGACCGGGACCCCGCCGGGCCCGAAGACCGCGGCGATCGCCTCGGCCTCGTCCCGGTCGTCGGCCGGCATCCCCGAGGCGTCGGCGAAGACCACGTCGATGTCCGCGGGGGTGAGCCCCGCGTCGGCGATCGCGCGGGCGGCGACCCTGCGCAGGGCGCGGGGCCTTCCGGAGTCGGGCGCCGGGTCGAAACCGGCGGCGTACCCGAGGACCGTGCCGTACCCGCCGCCCCGGCCGCGCTCCTCGGCCGACTCGGCGCTCTCCAGGACGAGCAACGCCCCGCCCTCGCCCGGCAGATGGCCACTGGCCTCGCTGTCGAACGGGACGTAGGCGCGCTCGGGGTCCTGGACCCTGGAGAGCCTGCCGTTCGACAGCTGGGCCGTGAGTCCGTACGGGCAGAGCGAAGCGTCCGTACCGCCGGTGAGGACGAGCCGTGAGTCGCCGCCGGTCAGCAGCCTGCGGGCCTGCCCGATGGCGTCCAGACCGCCGGCCTGCTCGCAGGCGAGCACCCCGCACGGGCCGCGCATCTTGTGCCGGATGGAGAGCTGCCCGGTGGTCGCGGCGTAGAACCAGGCGATCGACTGGTACGCACCCACGTGCGAGGGGGCGTGCTGGTAGAGCGCCGTCATCTCCTTCTGGCCGAACTCGGTGCCGCCGGACGACGACGAGGTGACCACGGCCATCTCGTACTCGGGCAGCTCCGCCGGGTCCACCGCGGCGTCCCGCAGCGCCGACTCGCCCGCGTACAGGCCCAGATGGGTCCAGTGGTCGGTCTGCGAGATCAGCCGGCTCGGTACGACGTCGGGGGCGTGGAAGCCCGGCACCTGGCCCGCGTGGCGCACCGGGTAGCCGGAGGCGTCGAAGCGGTCGATGGCCACGATGCCCGACTTGCCCGCGAGCACCGACGACCAGTGCGCGTCGGGGCCGATGCCCGTCGGCGCGGTGATGCCGAGACCGGTGATCACCGGCGGCCTGCCGCTGCTGGGGGTGAGGGCGCTCATGCCGCGCTCCTTCCTGCGGCGGCCGCCGCCGATCCCGGCCTGGCGAGCAGCATCGCGGTCTGGAAGCCGCCGAAGCCGCTGCCCACGCTCAGCACCACGTCCATCCGGTGGTCGCGTGCGGTGACCGGCACATAGTCCAGGTCGCACAGCGGGTCGGGGTTCTTGAGGTTGGCGGTGGGCGGCACGACCTGGCGGTCCAGGGCGAGCGCGCAGGCCGCCACCTCGATGGAGCCGATCGCGCCGAGCGAGTGCCCGACCATCGATTTGATGGAGCTGACCGGCACGTCGTACGCGTGCGAGCCGAGGCTCCGCTTGAACGCCGCCGTCTCGTGGCGGTCGTTCTGCTTGGTGCCCGAGCCGTGGGCGTTGATGTAGCCGACGGCGGTCGGGTCCAGCTTCGCCCGGTTGAGGGCGACCGTGATCGCCTCCGCCATCTCGCGCCCGTCCGGCTTGAGCCCGGTCATGTGGTGGGCGTTGCTGCGGCCGGCGAAGCCGACGACCTCGGCGTAGATCCGGGCGCCGCGGGCGATGGCCGCCTCGCGCTCCTCGACCACCATCACCGCGGACCCCTCGGCGAGGACGAAGCCGTCGCGCCGGCTGTCGAAGGGCCGCGAGGCGTGCTCGGCGTCCTCGTTGTTGGGGGTGGTCGCCTTGATGGCGTCGAAGCAGGCCGAGGTGATCGGTGAGATCGGTGCGTCGGTGGCACCGGCGAGCGCGACGTCCGCCGAGCCCTCCTCGATCAGCTGCACGGCGTGCCCGATGGAGTCCAGGCCCGACGTGCAGCCGGTCGAGATCAATGCGACGGGGCCCTCGGCGCCGACCTCCCAGGCCACCTCGGCGGCGAGGGTGGACGGCACCATGTACCCGTACAGGTGCGGAACGCCGTACTCGTGGTCGACGAGCCACTTGCGGCCGCCGTCGCTGAGCAGGACGTACTCCTCCTCCAGGCCCATCGTGCAGCCGACGGCGCTGCCGATGGAGACCGCGAGGCGCTCGGGTGCGAGCGCGGCCAGGTCGATGCCGCTGTCGAGGACCGCCTCGCGGGCGGAGACGACGGCGAACTGCGCGGCCCGGTCCATCCGGCGGATCTGGCGGGGGGTGAGACCGCAGGCCGCCGCGTCGAAGTCGACCTCGGCGGCGACCCGGGAGCGGAAGCGCCCTGCGTCGAACAGGGAGATGGAACGGGTGGCGGTGCGCCCGTCGGAGAGGAGCTGCCAGAAGGCCTCGCGCCCCACTCCGCCGGGCGCGACGGTGCCGATGCCGGTGATGACGGCACGTCGGGTCACGGCGTACCGCCTACATCCGGATTGGACTCGGCGGGGTGCTGGGCCGGCTCGGTGTCGACGTGCCCGAGCTCGGGGCGCGGGGCGAGCGGCGACAGGTGGAAGGCCCCGCGGGCCGTGGAGTCACCGGTGTTGACGAGACGGTGGCGTACGCCGATGGGCACGAGCAGCGAGTCGCCGGGGCCGAGCGTGATCTGCTCCCCGTCGAGCGACATCGTCAGGGTGCCCTCGACGATGTGCAGGAACTCCTCGGAGTACGGGTGGTAGTGCTCGGTGATGTGGTCACCGGGCTCCAGCGTCAGCACCCCGCCGAAGCCGGAGGTGCAGCCGACGGTCTTGGGGCTGAGGGTGACCCGCAGGTCACCGCCGCGCTTGGTGTTGGCGTCGACCTCTTCGGAGGCGACCTTCACGGTACGGGTGATGGCGGTCGTCACTGGATCCGCCCTCCTTCCTTGGTCCAGACGTAGAAGGGCTGAGCCATGGCGTCCTTGGGCTCTTTCCAGTCCGGGTCGTAGGGCTCGACACACTCGGTGAGCCGGGTGTTGATGTCGTCGTAGAGCGGGTGGCTGCGCGCCTTGTAGAGGTTCGGGGTGATGTCGTCGTCCGCCTCGACGAGGTGGAAGTACAGCCCGTGGAACTTGAAGAGCGTGCGCCGGCTGACGCCGATCATGTGCGGGAGCTCCGACGAGTCCGACTCGTCGAAGATCTTCGCGATGTCCTCCGTCTTGTCCGGCTTCAACCGGGCGACGATCAGGGTGCGATGCACGGTGCTACCTCCCGTGGGTCCTGCGGCGGTCGCCACGGAAGGTCCCATCGCGATCTGGAGACCCGCTCGAACTCCTCTCCAGCGCGGCTCGGCAGCCGGGTTCGAGCCGTTCGCGAGGGGCGGCGGCTGTTCTGGGGCGCACCCGACACCCAGGAGAGGCCGCCATGCCGTTCGCTGCGATCACGTATGACATCAAGCCCGGTTACGAGAAGGAACTCACCGAGATCTTCGGCGACTTCAAGCGGGTGAAGTCCGGCCGGGTCCCCGACGCGTCGGGCGCCGCCGCGGGAACCATCCTGGCGACGGCGGTCTTCCTGCGCGACGACACCCTGGTGCGGGTCATCGAGTACACCGGCGACCTGGACGCGGTCGCCCGGCACATGGCCGTGCAGCCGGGGGTGCGCGAGGTCGAGGCGAAGCTCAAGCCGTACCTCAGCAAGCCGCGCGACACCGACACCCCGGAGGGCTTCGTCGCGACGTTCCGGCGCAGTCTGCTGAACACGGTGGCGCAGATCTCGGCGCGGGACCTGCCGGCGGCGGGCTGACGGGTTCCGGAGTTACGCGGACGAGTGCGGCGGGGGCCCGGTGCAGGGCCCCCGCCGCACTCGCCTGCGTACGGGCATCAGGGCGGTCAGGACGGTCAGGCCTCCTGGCGCACCCGCGCCGGTGCGGTGGTGGTCGCAGGGCGAGGGCGGGGCATCCCCACCCGCAGCAGGGTCAACGCGACCAGATACATGGTGAGTTGGCAGCCCAGCGCCCAGCCGATCGACGAGGCGCCGTAGAACACCGTGCCCACCAGGGCCACCCCCGTCGCGCTGCCGACCTGGCCGAAGGTGGCGAAGACTCCGCTGGCCGAGCCGATGCCGTCCCGGGACATGGCGGAGAGGGTGAGGTTGTAGAGCGGCGGGGAGAGCAGCCCCATGCCGGCGCCGGTGAGGACCAGCCCGGGCAGGATGTGCAGCGGGCGCAGCCCTGACCCCAGCGACACCGTCGTCCAGAGCAGCACCCCGGTGCCGGTCGCCATCAGCAGCGCCCCGGCCTCCAGCATCGGCCGCCCGAGACGCCCGGTCAGCGGCACCGAGGCGCCCGAGGCGAAGGCCGCGGAGAGCGCGAACGGCAGCAGGCTCAGGCCGGCCTCCTTGGCGGTGAAGCCCAGACCGTCCTGGAGATGGACGACGAAGACCAGGAAGAACGAGGCGACCCCGCCCAGGACAAGGAAGTTGACGGCCGCCCCGGCCGGGAACGCCCGGCCCCTGAAGAGCTCGGGGGCGATGAGCGGCGCCCGCCCCGCCCGCCCGGCGCGCCGCTGCAGGGGGGCCAGCGAGACGAGCAGGGCCGCGCCCGCGGCCATCAGCGGCAGCAGCCACAGCGGCCAGCCCGCCTCTCGGCCCTGCACCAGCGGTACGAGCAGCAGCACCAGGCCCGCGGTGGCGACCGCGACGCTCAACAGGTCGATGCGCAGCGGTTGTTCACGGTGTTCGGAGGGCAGCCACAGCAGGGCGAGCAGCAGCGCGACCGCCCCGACGGGGAGGTTCACCAGGAACACCGCACGCCAGCCGAGCCCGAAGAGGTTCGCGTGGGTGAGCAGCCCGCCGAGCATCGGACCGCCGCAGGTGGCGACCGCGATCACGGCCGCCTGCACCCCGAACGCGGCCCCCCGGCGCTCCTTGGGGAAGAGCAGCATGATCACCGGGGCTATCTGCGGGGCGAGGAGCGCGGCCGACGCACCCTGCAGCACCCGTGCGGCCACCAGCCACCCCGATCCCGGGGCCGCCGCGCACAGGGCGGACGCGGCGGTGAAGGAGACGATCCCGGCCAGCACCATCGGCTTGCGCCCGAAGGCGTCGCCCAGGCGCCCCGCGGTGACCAGGACCAGCGCGAAGGCCAGGCTGTAACCGGCGAGCAGCCACTGGACGATGCTGTCGGACGCGCCCAGGCCGTCCTGGATGGAGGGGGCGGCGATCGACACCACGGTGACGTCGAAGGTGTGCAGGAACCCGGCGAGCAGCACCGCGCCCAGGGCGAGCCAGGAGCTGCGCGGAACGGACGGCCGCTCCACGGTCGGTGGTCGGTTCACGGATCACGCCTTCCTACGGGGAGTACGGGAAGCACTGGTCAGTGCCTTTGCGGGCACTGTCCGCGCCCCGCACCCAGGACCGCTCAAGGATCGCCGGGGCCGCGCCTGTTCGAGTGCGCCTCCACCGCCGTGCGGGCGGCCCGCGAGGCGGGGACCGGATGCTCGAAGGGACCGTTCGTAGGCACGAACAAGGACTGAGGTGGCAGCGTGTCCGGTGTCGTTGGCTGGATCGACTTCGAGAGGGACCTGCGCAGGCACCGCCCGGTGGCCACGGCGATGACCGCCACGCTCGCGCAGCGCGGGCCGGACGGCGAGAGCGTCTGGGTCGGCGAGCACGCGGCACTGGGCGTACGGCTGCTGGATGTGGACGGGGCCAGGGACGAGCAGCCCTACGTCCTGCCCGCCGGGGACCATGACATCGTCGCCGTGGTGGCGGGCTGGCCCACCGGCACCGAGGCGCTGCGCGCCGAACTCGCCGCGGCCGGCGCCCGCGTCTCGGCGGCGGAAGGCCCTGCCGCCCTGGTGGCGTACGCCTACCGGCAGTGGGGGACGGACTTCCTGCCCCGGCTCAACGGCGCGTGGGCCGTCGTCCTGTGGGACGGCCGCACCGAGGAAGTGGTGCTGGCCCGCGACCACTTGGGCGGACAGCCGCTGTACTGGACCCGGACCGCGACCGCGCTGGTCTTCGGCTCCGAGCGCAAGGCGCTGCTCTCCCACCCCGAGGTCGACCCGGTGGTCGACGCGGCCGGGCTGCGCGAGGCGGTCTCGCAGGCGCTGCCGCACGGCGGCATCTTCGCCGGCTTCGACCGGATCGGTGCGGCGGAGATCGCCCGGTACGGGCGGGACGGCTGGCAGCGCAGCAAGTACTGGTCGATCAGCACCCAGCCGCACACCGACGACTACGACGCGACGGTGGCCAAGGTCCGTGACGTACTCCAGCGCAGTGTCGAGGAGAACCTCACCGAGGACCCCGCGCAGCTCCTGGTGATGCTCTCCGGCGGCGTCGACTCCTCCGCCGTGGCGGCGCTCGCCGCCGACGCGCTCGCCCGCGCCCAGAGCGGCTCGCTGCGCACCTTCACCATCGGCTTCGCGCAGAGCGAGTTCCGCGCGGACGTGATGCGCTCCACCCACGACACCCCCTTCGCGGAGGAGGTCGCCGCGCACATCGGCGCCGATCACACGCTGGTGGAGCTGGACACCGGGGACATCCTCGACCCGATCGTGCGGCTGGGCATGCTGAAGTCCAAGGACTTCCCCACGCGCCAGTACGACATGGACACCGCCCAGTACCTGACGGTGCAGCGTGCCGCGCAGGAGGGCCGCAAGGTGGTCTTCGCCGGGTACGGCGGCGACAAGTACTTCCAGGGCGCCACCTGGTTCACGCACAAGGACCTGGTGGTCTCGGGCACCTTCCCGTGGCTGGCGCTGGCGCAGAAGTTCGGTGCGGCCAACGGCTTCGGCACCGGGCTCTTCAGCCAGGACGCCCTGAAGGCGCTGGACTTCCCCACGTACTACCGCGATGTGTACGCGACCGCGGTGGCCGAGGTGGAGTACCTCCCCGAGGAGGACGAGTGGCAGCGGCACATGCGCCGGGTCGCGTACCTGATGAACACCCGCTTCGGCATCGACGCGGGCTCGTACTCCTCCGCCGGGCTCCAGCTGCGCACGCCCATCAACCACCCGGAACTGGTGCAGTACGCGTACAACATCCCCAATGAGATGCACAACCGGCGCGGCATCGAGAAGGGCATCCTGCGCGCGGCCGTCGCCGACCTGCTGCCCACCTCCGTCCTCGACCGGCACCGCAGCGCGTCCCCGGTCTCCAACCACCCCGACTATCCGGGTGCGTTGCAGCGGGCGATGAAGGCCGTGCTCGCCGATCCGAAGGCCCCGGTGCGCCAGATCATGGACCTGGAGGGGGCCGCCGCGGTCGCCGCCAATGTGGAGCGGCTCACCAAGGACCGGATGGCCAGGGCCGATGTGGAGCTGATGCTGCAGCTGAACCTGTGGCTCGACCACTACCGGGTGAGGCTGGCGCTGTGAGGGCCGGCTCCCGGGCGGAGCGCGTCGCACGCCATCTCGATGCGGCGGGGCTCGACGCCGTGGTGGCCACCTCGTCGGAGAACGTGCTCTGTCTGACCGGGATTTCGAGTGTCGGCGGGCTCAACCACCCTTACAGCAGCCGGGCGTTGGCGGTGGTGACCAGGGATCGCACCGATGCCCCGTACTTCGCCTCCTCGCGCAGCGACGTCGATCAGTTCTTGGATGCGACGACGCCGCTGAGCGGTGTCGTTCCGTACGGGACGTTCTTCCGCGAGCTCCCCGATGGTGTCGAACTGACCGCACGGGAACTGCGGTTCAAGGAGATCGGCCTCGACACGGAGCCGGCACCGGACGCGCTCGGCGCGCTGGTGCGCATCCTCACCGGTGCGGGCCTGGCGTCGGCGCGGATCGGCGTGGACGAGAACGCCGCGCCGCTGGGCTTCCTGGAGCGGCTCGGTGCCGCCCTGCCCGAGGCACGGATCACCCCTGCGGGGGCGCTGCTCCAGCAGATCCGCAAGGTGAAGACCGAGGCGGAGATCGTACGGATCACCCGGGCCGCGGCCTGCGCGGAGACCGGCATCCGTGCCGCGACCGCCATCGCCGTGCCCGGGGTCACCGAGCGCCAGCTGGTCGGGGAGTTCGAGACGGCGGTGGCGCGGGCGGGCGGGCGGCCCAGGTTCACGCTGATCAAGTTCGGGCGGGAGGGGGTGCTCGGGCAGACCAGACCGTCCGAGGAGCCGCTGCGCCGGGGCGACTCGATCTGGTTCGACGTCGGCTGCACCTACCAGGGGTACTGGTCGGACATCGCCCGTACCTTCAGCCTCGGCGAGCCCTCGGCCCGGCTCGCTTCGGTGTACGCGGCGATGCTGGCCGGCGAGGAAGCCGCCATCGAGGCGGCGAAGGCGGGCATGTCGGGCGGTGAACTCTTCGACCTGACCGTGGAGTCCGTCCGGGCGGCCGGGGTCCCGCACTACCGCAGACAGCACGTGGGCCACGGGATCGGGGCCGAGATCTACGAACCTGTGCTCATCACGCCCGGCAATCCGGACCTCCTGGAGGAAGGGGTCGTCGTCAACGTCGAGACCCCGTACTACGAGTTCGGCCTCGGCGGCGTGCACGTGGAGGACCCGTTCGTGGTCGGCCCGGACGGAAACCGGCTGCTGACCTCCCTCGACCGGGGCCTCGTCGTGCTCGGCTGACCGGCCGTGCCCCCCCACCCGTACAGAACCTGAGGAGAACCATGCCCCCCTTGTCCCGCCGCCGGTTCCTGGGCGCGGTCGGCGCCTCCGGACTGGTCGTCCCGTTCGCCGCCGCCTGTGACAACGGCACGGGCGGCAAGACCATAAAGAGTCAGGGCGTCCCCATCCCGGCGCACTTCACCCAGCCCTTCAAGCGCCCGGCGACCATCCAGCCGGCCTCCTCGGTGGGCACGACCGACTACTTCGACGTACGGGCCTATGTGGCGAAGGCCGAGATCCTGCCCGGTGTGCAGACCGAGATCTTCAGCTACAACGGCACCTTCCCCGGCCCGGCGTTCAACGTCCGCAAGGGCCGCACCGCCGTCGTCCGTACGCGCAACGACCTGCCCGTGCCGATCAGTACGCATCTGCACGGCGGCAAGACCCCCGAGACCAGCGACGGCTACCCCACCGACCTGATCCTGCCCACTTCGGGCTGGACGGCGGCATCGGGGCACGCGGCGCACTCGGGCATGCGGATGCCGGGGATGAAGATGGAGGGTGTCACCGCGCAGGGCAGCCGCGAGTACACCTATCCCAACGCCCAGCGGGCGAGCACCCTTTGGTACCACGACCACCGGATGGACTTCACCGGGCCGCAGGTCTGGCGGGGGCTCGCGGGCTTCTATCTCGTCCACGACGAGGAGGAGGACGCGCTGCCGCTCCCCAAGGGCGACCGCGACGTACCCGTCATGATCATGGACCGGTCCTTCAACGCCGACGGTTCGCTGGCCTACCCCTCCCTCGACCCGAATCTGAAGAGCCCGCCCGGGGTCTCGGGGGACGCGCACAACGGCATGACCGGCGACGTGATCCTCATCAACGGGGTGCCGTGGCCGCGCTTCGACGTACAGGGCGCGCGCTACCGGCTGCGGCTTCTCAATGCCTCCAACTCCCGCCGCTACCGGGTGAAGCTGAGCGCCAAGCCCTCGTCGGGCGCGCCGTTCACGCTGATCGGCAGCGACGGCGGGCTGCTGGCGAAGCCGCAGGCGATGGACTCCATCTACATGGTGCCGGGCGAACGCTTCGACGTGATCGTGGACTTCGGGGCGTACGCACCCGGCACCAAGATCACTCTGGAGAACAGCCTCGGTGACAGCACCACCGACGAGCTCATGCAGTTCGTGGTCGGTTCCAAGATCGCCGACTCGACGAGCGTTCCCGCCACCCTCTCCACCGTGGAGCGCCTCGACCCGGCCAAGGCGGTGCGCACCCGCACCTTCTCGCTGGCCAACAACACCGAGAACGGGGTGCACGTCTACAAGATCAACGGCCAGCCGTTCTCGACCGACCGCAGCTGGGCGGATGTGAAGCGCGGCGAGGTGGAGATCTGGGAGTTCTCCTCCTCCACGCACCACCCCATCCATGTGCACCTCTCGCCCTTCCAGGTCTACAAGCGGGGCGGCACCACCAGCCTCAACCCCGAGGACGTGGGCTGGAAGGACACGGCGCGGCTGATGCCCAACGAGAAGCTCAGCGTGCTCGTCCGGTTCAGCGACTACACGGGAAAGTTCGTCTTCCACTGCCACAACCTCGAACACGAGGACATGGCGATGATGGCCAACTTCCAGGTGAGCTAGGCATATTGAAGGTGCGGAGGAGGGGCCGGCGATCCGCCGGCCCCTCCTTCACGCGTTCCCGCCCGGTCTCAGTGCGTACGGGCCACCGCGCCCAGCAGCGCCCGCTCCAGCACCTCCGCCGGGTCCGAGCCCTCCACCGCCGCAGCCTCCGCCCGCCAGGCCACGAACCCGTCCGGGCGCACCAGCACGGCACCGTCCGCCCGCACCCCGTAGCGGGAGCGCCACCCGAACTCCGAGAGATCCGTGGCGTCCGTCGGCCCGTCGCCGAAGGCGACACCGCGCAACGCCACCCCGGCGCGCTCGGCCGCCCGCGTCCGGGCCTTCTCCCAGGCCAGCCCCGCCTCGCTGGTCAGCAGCACGAACGAGCTGCCGAACTCGTCGAGCAGCGACCCCGGCCGGTCCCGCACGATCACCGGCACATGCGGAGCGCGCGTCCCCGGCTCGCCCGTCATCTCCTCCAGCGCCCGGAACGGCGGCAGCCGCCGCCCGTCGATCGCAGCCGAAGCATAGGTGTGCCCGAAGGTCACCGACAGCACATCCAGGGTGGCCCTGCGCTGCTCCTCGTCGGCCCGCCCCGAACGCACCGCAAGCCTCAACTGCGCCTGGGCGACAGTGGCTTCGGCGACGGGGCGGCGCTCGGCCTCGTAGGTGTCGAGCAGCCTGTCGTCCGCCTCGCCGCGCACCACGGCCGCCAGCTTCCAGGCCAGATTGTGCGCGTCATGGACCCCGGTGTTCGCGCCGTACCCGCCGATCGGCGGGATGACATGCGCGGCGTCCCCGATCAGGAACACCGACCCGTCCCTGAACCGGTCGGTGGTCAGCGCGGCCAGCTCCCACGGCAGTACGCCGATGATCTCCACCTCCGCCTCCGTGCCGTCCGCCGCCGTGCCGATCGCACTGCGCACCAGCTCCACCGCGCGCGCGGTCGTGAAGTCGTCGAGGCTCTCGCCCGCCTCCGGGCGGTACTGCACGATCAGCGTGCCGCGCCCCAGGCTGTCGTCGTGCCCCAGGACCGCACCGTGCAGCAGATCGTTCTCGATCTGGCAGATGGAGAAGCGCCGGCCGTCCAGCGGACCGCTGAGGTCGGCGCGGAACAGAATGCTCACCTGGTGCTGGAGCGTCCCCAGCCCGCTGCGCCCGATGCCCAGCGTCTCGCGCACCGGGCTGCGCGCGCCGTCGGCCGCCACCATCCAGCGCGCCCGCACCTGCCGTTGCGCGCCGCTCCCGCGGTCCTCGACCGTCGCCACCACGGGACCGTCAGGACCCTCCGGGCGTTCGAAGGAGGTCAGTTCCGCGGAGAACCGCAGCGCCGCGCCCGCCTTCAGTGCGGCCTCCCTGACGATCGGCTCCATCCGGTCCTGGCCCAGCGAGATCTGCCGGGACGGCGTCAGATGCGACAGATCGCCCGGCGCGGGCAGCATCGCGGCCCGCACCTCCCGGCCGGCGAGCGACTCGACGGTCGCCTGGCGCAGATGGTCCTTGTACCCCTCGGCGGCCTCGAGGACCGCCTCCTCGACGCCCACCGAACGCAGCAGTTCCAGGGTCCTGGGGTACCAGCCCCAGGCCCGCGGGTGGACGGAGGTCGATGCGTGCCGCTCCACCAGCACACAGCGCACCCCGTGGTGGCGCAGGAAGAGCGCACAGCTCAGCCCGGTGATGCCGCCCCCCACGACCAGTACGTCCGTCAGCTCCTCGGGCTCCTTGCCCACGGTTCTCCCCTTTCGGCCCGCGCGGCCCGACTGGTGGCCCGCGTACCGGTGGATCGTGGGCCCGCACGCTGGAGGGCGTGTCCAGGGAAACTTGAGGTGCCCCGGCCAGCCTGTGGCTCCCATACCGAAGGGAGCCGGAGCTGTGTCCGGTATAGCTGGATGGATCGATCACACCAGGGACCTGCGGCGCGAGCGCCCGACCCTGCTGGCCATGACCGCCGCGCTCGCCCAGCGGGGCCCCGACGCCGAACAGCTGTGGAGCACCCGCTCCGCGGGCCTCGGCGTACGCCACTCCCGGCCCTCGGGCGGCCAGGGCTACGTACAGCAGCCCTGGGTGTTCGAGGAAGCCGGCGCCACCGTGCTGGCCTCGTTCTTCACCGGCACGCTGTACGACAGGGAGGAGCTGGCCGCCACCCTCGGCGTACGGTGGCGCGCCTCCGACGCCGAGCTGGTGGGCCGCGCGTTCCTGCGCTGGGGCGAGAAGTTCGCCGAGCAGCTGGACGGGCCCTTCGCCGCCGCCCTGTGGTCCGAGCGCGACCAGGAACTGGTGCTGGCACGCGACCGCCTCGGCAACCAGCCCCTCTACTACTACCCGCTCGGCTCCGGCGTCCTCTTCGGCTCGGAGCGCAAGGCGATCCTGGCGCACCCCGCGGTCGACCCGGAGATCGACGCCGACGGGCTCCGCGAGCTCTTCTCGTACGCGGGGACGGCCGGACACGGCATCCTGCGCGGCTTCAAGCAGGTCAGGCCCGGCCATGTGCTGCGCATCCGCCGCGAGGGCGAAACGGCGTACAAGTACTGGGAGTTGACGGCCGAGGAGCACACCGACGACCAGGCGACCACCATCGCCACCGTCCGTGAACTCCTCGGCGACAGCGTACGGCGCACGCTGGGCACAGGTGACGTCCCCGGCATCATGCTCTCCGGCGGCATCGACTCCAGCGCGGTGACGGCCCTCGCCCACCAGGCGCTCGCCGAGCGCGGCGGCGGCACCGTGCGCACCTTCACGGTGTCCTTCGGTGGTGCCGAGGACTTCAAGGAGGACGAGATCTGGGGGAGCCCCGACGCCCCGTTCGTCCGGTCCGTCGTCGACCACCTGGGCACCGACCACACCGACCTGGTCCTGGAGACCGGCGACATCATCGACCCGGCGGTTCGCGCCGCCGTGCTGCGGGCCAAGGACGTGCCCAGCCCGCTCGGCAACATGAACACCTCGCTCTATCTGCTCTGCCAGGCGGTGCGCGAACACGTCGGCTCGGTGCTGCTCGGCGAGATCGCGGACGCCGTGTTCGGCGGCTTCGCCTGGGTCCACAACAAGCAGCTCGTCGAGGCCCCGATGCTCCCCTGGGTGGCCATGGGCCAGTTCGGCGGCGGCAAGCACGGCCTCGGCGGCGACCTGCTCGCCCCCGACCTGCTGGGCAAGCTCGACCTCAACGGCTATGCGGGCGACGCCTACACGTCGAGCATGGCGCAGGTGCCGCGGCTCGACGGCGAGACCGGGCAGACCCTGCGGATGCGGGAGATCACCTACTTCCACCTCACCCGCTGGCTGGAGACCCTCCTCAGCCACGACGAGTCGCTCGGCTCCGCGGTGGGCCTGGAGACCCGGATGCCGTTCTGCGACCACCGGCTCGTCAACTACGCCTACAACGTGCCGTGGTCGATGAAGAGCTTCGACGGACGCGAGAAGTCCCTGCTGCGCGCCGCCGTCGCCGATCTCCTCCCCGACGACGTGGTCAACCGCGCCAAGTCCCCCTACCCCGTCACCCAGGACCCGGCGTACGGCCGCGCCCTGTGCGACGGCATGGCCGCACTCCTCGCCGACCCCGGCGCACCGGCCGCCGCGCTCGCCGACACGGCCGGCGTACGGGCGCTCATCGACGACCCGTCGGTCCTCGACAGCGGGATGCGCGCCTGGGTGGCCCGCGCCAACGTCGAAATGCTGCTCGGCCTCAACGACTGGCTGCAGCGCTACGGCGTACGGGTGGTGCTGTGATGAGCACCGCCGCGCACTCCCGCGTCCTCGGCAAGGAGGCGGGCCCGCTCGGGCGGGCCGTCCGCATCCTCGCCGGTGCGAGCGCCCTCACCCAGATCATCTCCACCAAGATCCCCGAGCGCACCGGCGGCGAGGTGACGACGGCGCTGATCACCGTCGTCGTGCTCGCCGCCGCGTACACGCTGCTCGTCGCCGCCCTCAAGTCCCGTTTGCGCAGCCGCCGTTCCAGCCGGCTCGCCGGCTGGCCGGGCGGGGCCCTGCTGCTCCTGCCGATGCTGCTGTACCCGATCGGCGTCCTGCCGCACGGGGCGGCGCTGGGTGTGGCCCTCTTCGTGGAGTCCTCCGCGCTGATCGCCGGGCTCATCGGGTACGGCGGCCTCGAATTCGCCGCGATCCCCTCGCTGGTGCTCGGCTACCGGCCGCTGCTGTACGGGCCGTACAACGCCGTCGACCTCGCCGAACGCGGCTTCCGCGGCGAGGAAGGGACCGCCCGGCGCACCGCGGGGCTGCTCGCCGCCGCCGCGCTGGCCTGGTACTGGACGGTGCCCGCGCTGGCAGCCGTACGCGGACCTGTCGGCCGTGTCATGGACCACCCCGACACGCTGGGCCCCGCCGTGGGCGGGTTCCTGCTCCTCGCCGGCGTGCTGTTCGCGCTCCCGGCAGGAGGACCCCTGACCCAGCGCAGACTGCGGCTCGCCGCGCTCTTCGCGCTCCTGGGCCTCGGCGGTGCCGCCGGTGCGGTGCCCGATGTGCTGTGGCCCGCGGTGATCCTGCCCGGACTGGTCATCGGCGCCCTGCGACTGCAGTCGGGCGACCGCCGCCACCGGCCCCGGGCCGTGCGCCCGGTCGCCGTCGAGACGTCTTCCACCGCCCGTTGAGACCGCCTGCGGAGCATGTCGCCATGGCTGAGAACAACCGCAACACGATCGCCGGTTGGGTACCGCAGTACCAGCTCCGGCTGACCACGCCCCGACTGGAACTGCGCGTACCCGACGAGTCCGACCTCCGCGCCCTCGCGGAGCTCGTCGCCGCGCAGGGCATCCACGACCCCGGCACCGTTCCCTTCCAGGGCGGCTGGAGCAGCGCCCCGCAGGAGGTCGTCGCCGGCCGGGTCCTGCAGTACCTCTGGAAGGGACTCGCCCTGACCCGCCCCGACTACTGGAACCTGGGCTTCGCGGTGTTCCTGGACGGCGAGATCGTCGGCGTCCAGGGCCTCCAGGCCCGCAGGTTCGCCCAACTGAAGGAGTGCGCCACCGAGAGCTGGCTCGCCCGCGGCCACCAGGGCCGCGGCATCGGCACCGAGATGCGGGCCGCGGCCCTGCACCTGATCTTCGACGGTCTCGGCGCCGACCACGCGACCTCCGCCGTGTACGAGGACGGAGCCGCGGCCATCGCCATCAACAAGCGCCTCGGATACCAGCCGGACGGCATCGAGATCCAGGAGCGCAAGGGCACCACCGCACAGCTCACCCGCTGGCGCATGACCCGCGCCGAGTGGGATCTGGGCTCGCGCACCGACGAGGTGCACATCCACGGCCTCGAAGCCTGCCGCCGACTGCTCGGCGCCGTACGGGAGTCCGCATGATCTACGAATCGGTGACCGACTGCATCGGCAACACCCCGCTGGTCCGGCTCGGCAGGCTCTTCCCCCAGGAAGGGCTCGACGTCGTCGCCAAGCTGGAGATGCTCAATCCCGGCGGCAGCGTCAAGGACCGCTCCGCCCGCTACATCGTGGAGCGGGGCCTCAGGGACGGCACGATCCACCCCGGCTCCCGGCTCGTGGAGTCGACCTCGGGGAACTTCGGCGTCGCGCTGGCCATGCTCGCGGTCCGCCACGGGCTGCGGTTCACCGCGGTCGTCGACCCCAACGCCTCGCGCACCAACATCCGGATCCTGCGCCAGTACGGCGTGGACATCGAGCTCGTCAGCGAACTCGACCACGCGGGCGGCTACTTGCACAGCCGGATCGCCCGGGTCAAGGACCTGCTGTCCGAGGACCCGGACGCGGTGTGGATCAACCAGTACGCGAACCGGCTCAACGTGGAGACCCATGTCGCCACCACGGCCCGGGAGATCCTCGACGCCTCGCCCGACCCGATCGACGTGCTGGTGGCCGCGGTCTCCACCACCGGCACCCTGCACGGACTGGCCCGCGGTCTGCGCAAGCGCTGGCCCAGGCTGCGGGTGGTCGCGGTGGACGCCGTCGGCTCGGTCATCTTCGGTACGCCGCCGGGCCCCAGGATGCTTCCCGGCGTCGGCTCCAGCCGGGTGCCCGAGCTCTTCACCCCCTCGGAGATCGACCAGGTCGTCCATGTCGACGACGCGGCCGCCATCCGGGGCTGTCACCGGCTGCTGCGCCACGAGGCGATCTTCGCGGGCGGCTCGTCAGGTTCCGTGGTGGCGGCGATCGACGAGATCGCACCGCAACTCCCGCGCCCCTGCCGGGTGGTGACCCTGCTGGCCGACCGCGGCGAGCGCTACCTGGATCTCGTCTACACCGACGAGACGGCCATCGAGAGCGTCGCCACCGGGGGCGCGCTCGTCTAGTACGAGCAGTGCGACCTGCGCGACCAGCGCGGCGGGGGCGGAGTCCGGTGTGCGGACTCCACCCCCGCTCCACCGCTCCTCCACCCACGGGCGAGGGGCGCTCCACCGGCCTCCGCTGAAGTGGAAAGGCCGTCCACCACCCACATCAAGACGGCGAGCACCGCCGACCGAGGGGACCATCACCGTGGATGACGTGCTAGATCTCGCACGGCTCCAGTTCGCGATCACCGCCATCGCGCATTTCCTGTTCGTCGCCCTGACCCTGGGACTGGTCACGTTCGTCGTGGTGATGCAGACCCGCTGGGCGGTGACCGGGAAGGAGGCGTACCGGAAACAGACCCGGTTCTGGGGCCAGCTCTACGTGATCAACTACGCCCTCGGCATCGGCACGGGCCTGGTCATGGAGTTCCAGTTCGGGCTGACCTGGAGCGGCCTCACGCACTTCGTGGGCAATGTGTTCGGTGCCCCGCTCGCGGTCGAGACCCTGGTCGCCTTCTTCGCCGAATCGACCTTCCTGGGCCTGTGGATCTTCGGCTGGAACAGGATGGGCAGGACCCTCCACACCGTACTGCTCTGGCTGGTGGCGCTCACCGCGTACGCGTCGGTGTTCTTCGTCCTCACCGCCAACGGCTTCCTCCAGCACCCCGTCGGCTACAAGATGCGCGACGGCAAGGCGGTGCTGACCAGCTTCGGCGAGCTCCTCTCCAACAGCAACGCCGTTTCGGCCTCGCTGCACATCCTCTCCGCGTCGCTGGTCCTCGGCTCCTTCTTCGTCATCGCCGTCAGCGCCTGGCACCTGCGCCGGCGCACAGGGCACGAGGAGTTCTTCTGGACCTCCATGAAGCTGGCCCTGCCCGTCACCCCGGTGCTCGTCCTGCTCACGGCCTCGCTCGGCGGACTGCAGATCGGCTACTCGGTCAAGCAGACGCCCACCAAGTACGGCACGCGCTCCGACCGGGCGCAGGCCGCGGTCGACCTGTTCACCGCGAAGTTCGGCCCCGACAACTACTTCCCGCCCGGCATCTCGCAGACCGCCGAGTTCGTGATGATCATTCCCGCGCTGTTCATGATGCTGGTCGCGGTCGTCGCGCTCCCCTTCATGATCAAGCGCAATCTGATCCGGCGCAGGATCCTGCTCCGGTTCCTGGGCTACGCGCTCGTCCTTCCGTACATCTCGGTCGTCTCCGGCTGGGTCTTCCGCGAAGTGGGTCGCCAGCCCTGGACGGTGTACGGCGTCCTGAAGACCAAGGACGCGGTCACGCCGGGGCTGACCACCGGCACCGTCCTCACCTCGCTGGCCGTCTTCGGATTCCTCGTCCTCGTGCTCCTGATCGCCGACTGGACGCTCCTGACGAAGTTCGCCCGGCGCGGGCCCGACGCCGCGCAGTTGGGGCGCGAGCCCGGAGCGGACGCCCGCCCCGCCGCCGCACCCGCCGCCCCCGACACGGCCGACGAACTCGCCGACGCCCCGACCTTCTGAGCAACCGAGTACGCAGGGAGCCCTCACCATGTGGCACAACATCTGGTACGCCCTGCTGGGCGTGCTCCTCGCCGGCTATCTGGTCCTCGACGGGATCACGATCGGCACCGGCGTCATCGGCCGCTTCCTGGCCAGGACCGACGCGGACCGGCACACCGTCGCCGCCGCGACGGGCCCCTTCTTCCTCGGCAACGAGGTGTGGCTGGTCGCCGCAGCCGGCATCACCCTGGGCGGCTTCCCCGGCCTGGAGTCCACCGTCTTCAGCGGCATGTACCCACTGATCGTGCTCGCCGTCGCCGCGCTGCTGCTGCGCGAGGCCGCGATGCAGTTCCGCCGCCGGGTGGCCCCCGGCCGCTGGCGCAGGGGATGGGAGGGCGCGGTGCAGCTGGCCTGTCTGGTGCTGGCCGTGACCTGGGGCGCGCTGGGCGGTGCCGTACTGGGTGCGCTGCCCGTGAAGGACGGCCATCTGCCGCTCACCGCAGGGGTGTTGCTGCGCCCCGTACCGCTGCTCTCCGCGCTGACGGCCGTCGCGGTGCTCGCCCTGCACGGGGCGGTGTTCCTGGCCGTACGCACCGAAGGCCCGGTGGCGTCGCGCGCGAAGGAGCTGAGCGCGCGGCTCGCTCCGGTCGCGGCGGGACTCGGGCTGCTGACGGCGGCGGCCGTCGCGCTCGACACCAACTCCCGTGACGGGGTGCTCAATCCGGTCCCGGCCGTGCTCATCACCGTGCTCGCGCTCGCCGCCCTGCTGCTGGCCCCGCGACTTGCCGCGCGGGGCGGCTGGGCGGCCTGGTCCGTGAGCGGGCTCGCCGCGCTGGCGCCGGTCGCGGTGATCGGCGTGGCGCACTTCCCGCAGGCGGTGGTGAGCAGCGTCTCCGGCGCCCAGAACATCTCGGTGGCGCACGCGGCGGCCGACCCCTCCACGCTCAGTGTGGTCGGCCCGGTGGTGCTGCTCGTCTTCCCCGTGCTGCTCGCCTTCCAGGCGATGCAGTGGTGGGCGTTCCGCGCGAAGGCCGACGAGCGCTCACCGGTGTACTTCTGATGGCGGCGCCCGCCGACCCGCCCGCGGCCCCGCCCACCGACCGGGCGATACGCCGGCGGCTGCTGCGCATCGAGCCGTCCGCCCGCCCGGCGGGCGCCCTGGTCCTGCTCGCCGCCGTCCTCGCGGCGGGCGGGGTGGTGGGCCAGGCGCTGGCCCTGGCCGCGCTGCTCACCGACGCCTTCACCGGCACCGGATCCCCGGCCACCCCAGCCCTCTGGCTGGCGGTGGCCGTCGCCGTGCGCGGCGGCGCCGGCTGGCTCCAGGCGATCGCCGCGCAGCACGCGGCGGCGGGCGTGAAACTGCGGCTGCGCACGGACCTCCTGCGGGCAGCCGCACGGAGCGGCCCGTATGCCCAACATGCCCCCCGTACGGGCGAGTTCAGCACGCTCCTCACCCGGGGACTCGACGCCCTGGACCCGTACCTCATCGGCTACCTTCCCCAGCTGCTCCTCGCCGCGCTGGCGCCGGCGGCGGTGGCGGGCGCGATGCTCGCCCACGATCCGCTGAGCGGCGTGGTCCTGCTGGTCACCCTGCCGCTGATCCCGCTCTTCGGCGCCCTGGTGGGGCTCCACACCCGCGACGCGACCGCCCGGCAGTGGGCGGCGCTCTCGCGGCTCGGCGGCCATTTCCACGATGCCCTGCGGGGGTTGACGACCCTGCGGACGTTCGGCCGGGCCGAGGCGCAGGAGGCCCTGGTGGGCGAGGTGGCCGACCGGCACCGCAGGGCGACGCTGCGCACGCTGCGGATCGCGTTCCTCTCGACGCTGGTACTGGACACGGTGGCGACGCTCTCGGTGGCACTGATCGCGGTCCCGGTGGGCCTGCGCCTGCTGAACGGATCGCTGGGCCTGGAGACGGCGCTCGTGGTCCTGCTGCTGGCCCCCGAGGCGTACCTGCCGCTGCGCGCCCTGGGCAACCGCTTCCACGCGGGCACCGAGGGCCTGACCACGGCCCGCGAAGCCTTCGCGCTGCTGGACGCCGGTGCCGGCGCCGGGCCCGGCGCTCAGGGCACGCGCCCTGGCGGCCGTACAGCGCCCGATTCCCGTACGGGTCACCCCGCCATCCGGTTCGACCACGTCACCGTCGCCCTGCCCGGAAGGCCCCAACCCCTCCTGAAAGACGTCTCGTTCACCGTCGGCGCCGGTGAGCGCATCGCGCTCACCGGGCCCAGCGGGGCCGGGAAGTCCACCCTCATCGCCCTGCTGCTCGGGCTGGTCAGGCCCCAGTCGGGGCGGATCCTCATCGACGGCGAGGAGCTCGACGGGCTCGACCCGGAGCTGTGGAGGCGGTCCATCGGGTGGGTGCCCCAGCGGCCGCACCTCTTCGACCGGTCCGTCGCCGACAACATCAGGCTCGGCGACCCCGCCGCCACCGACCGTCAGGTCGAGGCGGCCGCGCGCACCGCCGCCGCCCACGACTTCATCTGCGCGCTGCCGCAGCGCTACGACACCCGCCTCGGTGTCCGCGGCACCGGTCTCTCCGTGGGGCAGCGCCAACGCATCGCCCTGGCGCGGGCGTTCCTGCGCGACGCCCCACTCGTCCTCCTCGACGAACCCACCGCCGGACTCGACCACGAGAGCGAGGCCGCGGTGCTCGCCGCGAGCAGCCTGCTGACCCGGGGCCGCACGGTGCTGGTCGTCGCCCACCGTCCCGCCCTGCTGGCCGACGCCGACCGCAGGTTCGACCTCGACGGCGGAATCCTGCGCGAACTCGCCACCACGAAGAAGGGCGGGACGGCATGAAGGCCCTGCTCCATGTCCTGCGCACCGCAGGCCCGTTGACCCGCCTCGCGCCCGCCGCCCTGCTCGCGGCCACCGCCGAACTCGTCGGGGTCGCGCTGATGACCACGGCCGCCTGGCTCATCGCGCGGGCCGCCGAACACCCCGCCATGGGCACCCTGTCGATCGCCATCGTCGGGGTCCGCGCGCTCGCCGTCACCCGGGGTCTCTTCCGCTACGGGGAACGGCTCGCGGGCCACCACGCCGCGCTGGCCGCCGTCGCGACCCTGCGCCGCCGGGTGTTCGGGGCGCTGGCCCGGCAGTCCCCCCGCCAGGACGCCCGTACGGTACGCGACGCCGACGCCGTCTCGCGCCTGGTCGCCGACGTCGACCTGGTGCAGGACGCCCTGCTGCGGGTCGCCGTCCCCGCGCTCAGCGCACTGCTCGCTTCGGCCGCCGCCCTCCTCTGCGCCACGCTCCTCGCGCCCTCCGCCGCCCTCGTCCTGGCCGGCGGGCTGGCCGCGGGCGGCCTGCTCGTACCCGCCCTGACGGCTCTCGCATCGACCCGTGGAGCCCACCGCAGTGCCGCGCTCCGCGCCGAACTGGCCGTACGGGGCGGCGATCTGCTGGACGGGGCCGCCGACCTCCAGGCCTTCGGGGCGGTGCGTACGGAGACCGCGGCGGCCGAGGACACCGCCCGCAGACTGCGCGCCCACGACCGGGGCGCCGCCCTGCTCGCGGCCGTCGCCGCGGCCGCCCTGACCGTGGTGCAGGGCGTCTGCACCCTCGCCGTCGCACTGGTCTGCGCGCACGCCGTCGCGGACGGGCGGCTCGCCGCCGTATGGGCGGTCGCGCTGCCGCTGCTCGCCCTGGCGTCCTTCGAGGCCCTCGCACCGCTGCCCGCCGCCGCCCAACTGCTCGGCGGCATCGTCCAGGGCGCCCGCAGACTGCAGGCGCTCACGCCGGGCCGGGCGGGCCGATCGGGCCGATCGGGCCGAGCCGGCCGCGAGTCCCTCGCGAGCGGCCGGGGTTTCCATGAAGGTGCAAGGGAAACGGCGCGCGGGAGCGCCGACCGGCTCGTCGGGTCCGACCATGTCGTGCGGGACGTGGCGCCCCACCCGGCCGCACGGATCGCCGGCCGAGACCCGGCCCCCTTGCCCGCGGCGCCCGGTCAATCCCCCCGGCCGGGCGCCGCGTATTCCTCCCCGGCCGTCGCGGCCCATCTCTCCGTACGCCAACTCCACGTCCGCTACCGGGAGTCGGGCCCGGCCGCCCTGTGCGGCGTCGACCTCGAACTCCCGCCCGGCCGCAGGACAGCGGTGATCGGCGCCAGCGGCTCCGGCAAGTCCACCCTGCTCGCGGCGATCGCCCGCCTCGTCGAACCGGAGCGGGGCGAGATCCTGCTCGGCGGCGACCCGCTGCCCACCGTCCCCGAGGCGCAACTGCGCCGTGCCGTCGGCGGAGCCCTCCAGGACGCGCACGTCTTCCACACCACGCTGCGCAACAACCTCCTCCCCGCCCGCCCCGGCGCGGACGACGGTGCACTGGAAGAGGCGCTGCGCCAGGCCGGGCTCCTCGACTGGGTCCGCTCGCTGCCGCGCGGCCTGGACACCTCGGCAGGCCCCGACGGCGGCAGCCTCTCGGGCGGTCAGCGCCAGCGCCTGGTGCTGGCCCGCGCGCTGCTCGCCCGGCCGCCCCTGCTGCTGCTCGACGAGCCGACCGAAGCGCTCGACCCCGCCACCGCCGACGCCGTCCTGGCCGATGTGCTGCGCGCCACCGAAGGGCGTTCGCTGCTGCTCGTCACCCACCGGACGGCCGGCCTGCACGCCCTGGACGAGGTGGTGGTGATGGACGCGGGCCGCATCGTGCGGCGCGGCGCTCCCGCAGCGGTCCTTGAGCCGTACTCGACAGACCCGGGCCAGCCTCTCCTCGTCACCGGATGACCGTACGCACCGTACGAGCCGTACGCACGGAGGAGCCATGGCAGTCCCCGCCCCCGTCCGCCCCGCCCTGCACAAGCCGGCGCCGCCCTCCCCGGAGGCCGGACTGCTCGGCAGGCCACGGTGGTTCAACACGCTCTTCGGCACCGACGTCTGGGAGCGGTTCAGCTTCTACGGGATGACCGCCCTGCTCGTCCTGTACGCCACCGAACCGTCCGCCGACGGCGGCCTCGGTCTCTCCCACGCCGACGCCGCACTGCTCTACGGCCTCTACATGGCGTCGGTCTTCCTGTCGTCCGTCCCCGGAGGCTGGATCGGCGACCGCATCCTGGGACCCCGCAGGGCCGTGCTGTACGGCGGAGTCCTCATCATGTGCGGGCACCTGACGATGGCGCTGCCCCTCGCCACCGCCTGCTACCCGGGCCTGCTGCTCATCGCGCTGGGCACCGGACTCCTCAAGCCCAACATGGCGGGCCTGCTCAGCGGCTTCTACGCACGCACCGACCGCGCCGGCCGCGACGCCGGGTTCTCCATCTTCTATATGAGCGTGCAGGTCAGCGCACTGCTCTCGCCCCTGATCGTCGGGGCGGTCGGCGAGGGCGTCGATTGGCACCTCGGCTTCGCGCTGGCCGCGCTCGGCATGGCGGCGGGGCTGCTCCAATACGTGCGCGGGCAGCGCCACTTCGGCGACATCGGGCGGGCGGCGGAGCGCACCGCGACCCCGGCCCAGCGGCTGCGGGTGCTGCGCCTGACGGGTGTGGCGGCCGGCATCGCCGTGCTCGGCTACGGCGCCGACGCCGTCGCCGGGACCTTCCGTATCGCCCATGTCATGGCGCTCGTCGGGGCGTTGTGCGTACTGACCCCGGTGATCTGCTTCCGCCGGCTGCTGCGCGAGCCGCTGCTGACGGCCGCCGAGCGGACCCGGGTGCGGACCTACATCTGGATCTTCCTCGCCTCCGCGGTGTTCTGGGCGCTGTTCCTCCAGGGCGGCTCCGTCTTCGCGCTCTTCGCGAAGGAGTCCACCGACCGGGACGTCCTGGGGCACACCGTCCCGGCCAGCTGGTTCCAGGCGGCGGTCCCGCTCTTCGTCCTGCTGACCGCGCCGTTCTTCGCCCGGCTGTGGCGGCGCGGCGGCGACCGCATCCCGACCGTCGTCAAGTACGCGATAGGAATGGGCTGTACGGGCACTGCCTACCTGGTGATGTCGCTGGCCGCGCTCGCCGCCTCGGGCGGCACCAGGGTCTCGCCGCTCTGGCTGGTCCTGGCGTTCCTGCTGCTCGGCGCGGGCGAGGTGTCCTTCGCCCCGGTCGGGATGAGCGCCACCACGGCGCTCGCCCCGGCGACGTACACCAATCAGATGGTGGCGCTGTTCTGGCTGGCGGGTGCGCTCGGCGGCGGGGTGGGCGGCAACGCCCTGAAGGTGTCGGGCGACCAGGTGCCGGGCCCCGGCTACTTCCTCGCGCTCGGAGTTGCCGCGCTCGCCGTGGCGGCCGCCCTCGTCCTGGCCCGCAACCCGCTGACGTCCAGGCTCACTTCAGGGGGCGCGTGAGGGTGTAGACGGTCCGCAGGACCACCGCGGCGGAGAGCACCAGCAGGTGGTAGCCGATCAGCGGGTAGAGCCCCAGGTCCGGGGTGACGCTCGGCCCGTCCTCGATCCCCACCAGCTGCACCCCGGCCGCCCCGAAGAAGATCCCCAGGAAGGTCAGCAGGACCCGGTTGAGCAGCTCGCCGACGAACCGCCGGTCGCGGGGGTCGGCGAGCAGCCGTACGTTCATCCCCAGCCTGCCGTCCTCCAGCGCACCGCCGAGCCGGTCGATCCTGCGCGGCAGCCTGCGCAACACCGGCAGCAGGGTGAGGAGTTCGCCGCGCGCCGTGTCCCCGGCGGTCCCGGGCTCCAGCTGCCGGGAGAGGCGCGAGGAGGCGTACGTACGCGAGGCGGCCAGCATGTCGAAGTCCGCCGAGAGGCGGGTGAGCGTCCCCTCCAGGGTCCCCAACGCCCGGAAGACCGCGGCCAGTTCCGGCGGTATGGACAGCCGGAAGTCGGCGACCAGCCGGAAGAGGCTGTTGAACATCTCGATCCCTGGCGCCGACCCGTGGCCCAGATGGCGTGCGCTGAACTGCCCCAGCGCGCGCTGCAGCCGCTGCTCGTCGACCTCCTCGGGCCGGTCGGTCAGCTCCAGGAGCGCATCGCGCAGCGCCGACGCGTCCCCGCGCTCCACGGCCAGGAACAGCCCGGCCATCGCGTCCCGCAGCCCGCTGTCGAGACGGCCCACGGAGCCGAAGTCCAGCAGGGCGGGGCTGCCGTCGGGCAGCACCAGGATGTTCCCCGGGTGCGGATCGGCGTGGAAGACGCCGTCGTACATGATCTGGTCGAGCAGCGAGTGGAGCAGGGTGCCCGCCAGTTCGGCCGCCTGCGGTCCCGACGGGCGGGCCCGGCCCAGGGGTACGCCGTCGATGCGGCTCATCACGAGCACCCGCTCGCCGCTCAGGGCCGCGTACGGCTCGGGGAAGACGACGCCGCGGTCCCCGCGGGCGGCGGCCGCATGGCGTACGGCCGTCATGTTGCGCACCTCCACCCGGAAGTCCAGCTCCTCGCGCAGGGCGGCGGCGAACCCCCTGGCCAGTGCGGTGAGCCCGAGCGACTGCCCCCAGTCAGTGCGGCTCTGCACGGTGGCGGCGAGCCGCTCCACGATGTCCAGGTCCCGTTCGACGGCGGCCCTGATGCCGGGCCGCTGCACCTTGACGATGACCTCCGTGCCGTCGCACAGCACCGCCGCGTGCACCTGCGCGACGGACGCGGCGGCCAGCGCGGTCCGGTCGACCTCCTTGAAGACCAGGTCGAGGGGGCCGCCCGCGCACTCCCGCAGCACGGCCTCCACCTCGTCCCAGGGGGCGGGCGGCACCTGGTCCTGGAGGCGGCTCAGCTCCTCGACGTACGCCTCGGGGAAGATGTCGCGCCGGGTGGACATCAACTGCCCCAGCTTCACGAAGGTGGTGCCGCCCGCCTGCAGCGCCTGGCGCAGCTCCGTGGGGCCGCCGCCCCGGCCGCGGCCGCGCAGATAGGGGCCGAGCCCGTGGCGGCCGGCGATCCGCACGATCTGGGTGTATCTGCGGGCCCGTGCGAGCCTGCGGCGCACCGCCCCGAACCACTGGAGCGGACGGGGACCGCCCGAGGGGAGCAGCAGGTCGAGGACGACCAGCGCCACCATGGCGACCAGCAGCCCCACACCGATCATGACGGAGAGCAGCATCGGCCCGCGCTGCGGATTCTGCAGCTGCGGGCCGATGAGCGAGCCGGACACGGCGATCCCGGTGAAGCCCGCCGCCACGACCCGCAGCAGCCCGGCGTCCATCCCCAGCAGCCGCCGCCCCAGCACCGCGGGCAGCACGATCACGACAAAGGCCCCGACAGCCGCGCCCAAGGTCCACATGCGGACGAGGCTACTCAACAGGGGCGTTGAGCAGGGGAGTTGTCGAGTCCGCCGCGAGCGGCCTTCGAGCCGTGCTCAAGCCGCGGTCAGCTGCTCCGGCATCGGGGCCGCGTGCGTGACGATCAGGCCGGAGACCGCGCGCGTGAGCGCGACGTACAGGCGGCGCAGGCCCGTGCGCTCGTCGGGCTCGCCCGACACCACCGACGCGGGCTCGTCGAGGACCACGTAGTCGTACTCCAGGCCCTTGGCCAGGGACGCGGGGACGAGCGTCAGGCGGGATTCGGCCGTCGTCTCCTCGCCGGGGTTCAGATACGCCAGGCCGGCGGCCGTCAGGGCCTCGGCGAGCGCGGGGATACGGGCGTCCGCCGCGATCAGGCCGGTCGAGCCCTCGTGGCGGAGCGAGTCGTGGCAGGCGGTCACCGCGGCCGCGTCGAGGTCCTGCGTCGTACGGATGTCGAGCGAGCCCGGGTTCTCGCGTACGGAGGAGACCGCCGCCAGGCCCGGTGACATGTGGGGGAGCAGCCGGGACGCGTACGCGATGACCTCGCGCGGCACGCGGAAACCTGCCGTCAGCTCCTCGATGTGCGCCCCCGGCTTGCCCAGGTGGCCCAGCGCTTCGGCCCAACTCCCCGTCGCCCAGGGGGTGGTGCCCTGCGCGAGGTCCCCGAGGATGGTGGCGGATCCGGTGGTGCAGCGGCGGCCGACGGCGCGGTACTGCATGGGGGAGAGGTCCTGCGCCTCGTCGAGCACGACATGGCCGAGCGAGTGCGTACGGGCGATCAGGTCGCTCGCCTCGTCGATGAGCACGGCGTCGGCCAGGGACCACTTGGCGGCCTTCACCGAGCGGGCGGCCTTGGGCATCAGGATCGTCTTCTGCTCCTCGGGGGAGAGGATGCCGGCGGCGTGCTCGGCGAGGAAGTCCGCGTCGTTGAGCAGCCGCAGGACGAGCTTTGCCGGGTCGACGGCCGGCCAGGAGGCCTTGACCGCCGCCTTCACGGCGGTGTTGCGGGCGACCGCGTCCTGGACCCGGTCGTCGGGGGCCTCGCCGGCCTGCTCCATCCGCACCAGGACCGCGTGCGCGATGCGCTGGGGGAGTGCGTCGTGGGCGGCGCCGTAGCGGATGTCGCGGGCGAGCAACTCGCTCACGATCTCCTCGAGTTCGTACGCCGGAATGCGCCAGCGGCGCGATCCGCGCACCACCATCACGGGCTCGGTGGGGACGGTGACGTGCGAGCGCAGCGCGCGGCGCAGCACCTCCGCCATCCGGGCGTCGCCCTTGATGACGGCGGCATCGGCGGGGTCGGTGGAGCGGATCTCGACGTCCTTGGCGACCAGGTCGTCGACGGTCGCCTGCTTGACCTCCAACTCACCCAGGGCCGGGAGGACTTGCTCGATGTAGTGGAGGAAGGACTTGTTGGGCCCGATGACGAGCGTGCCGGTGCGGGCGAGGCGGTCGCGGTGGGCGTAGAGGAGATACGCGACCCGGTGCAGGCCGACGGCGGTCTTCCCGGTGCCGGGGCCGCCCTGCACGCAGACGCTGCCGCCGAGGTCGGCACGGACGATCTCGTCCTGCTCGGGCTGGATCGTCGCGACGATGTCGCGCATCGGCCCGACGCGCGGCCGTTCGATCTCGGCCTGGAGCAACTTGCTGGTCTGCGCGGCCTCTTGGGGGTCGGTGAGGTGTTCGTCCTCGTACGCCGTGAGCTCGCCGCCCGTGTAGCCGAAGCGGCGGCGGAGCGCGATGTCGAGGGGGTCCTTGGCGGAGGCCCGGTAGAAGGGCTGCGAGACGGGTGCGCGCCAGTCGATGACCATGGGGTCGCCGTCGGCGTCGTGGACGTGCCGCCGCCCGATGTAGAAGCGCTCGCCCTCGGCGCCCTCGGCCTTGTCGGCGCCCGGGGCGTGGAGGTAGTCGAGCCGGCCGAAGAAGAGCGGGGTGTGGGAGAGATCGGCGAGCGCCTTGATCCGGTCCTCGATCTGGCGCTCCAGGACGGCGGCGTTGACCCAGTTCGCGGTGACATCGCGGATGTCGAGCGACTGGACGTCCTCGCGCATGGCGCGTAGTGCGGAGCGGGAGGAGGTGAGGTGGGTGCGCTCGCGGGCGAGCGGGTCGGTCTCTTCTGGGGCGTGCGAGGGCACTGCGGAGCCTCCGGGCGGGTGCGACGGTGATCACGGCATGGCTGCCAGCCGGTTTTTGCCGGTTGGCGCACGCTCCCGAGGGGGCGGCGGGGGAAGGGGGAGATTCTAGCCACCGGTGGGTGGCGGGGCCAACGGTTTATGGGCGCGGCGCGGGGGCCCTGTTCCCGTACATCTCCTAGGGGATGGTCTGCACCCTGAGACGGACATGGTGCGACCGCAGGTTACGACCGTAGAGCGATGTGCCGGGAATGCCCGAAACGGATGATGGACGCATGACCACAGCGACCCTCACCCCAGTCCCCCGCCAGTCCGTCGGCGCCACCGCCGCCGGAGCCACCGCCGTCTCCGCCGAGCCGCGCCCCTCCCGCCCCGTCGGCAACGCGCTGCGCGCCGTCAAGGTCTTCGCCTCCGCCGTCGTCAGCGTCGTCATCCTCGGGGAGTACAGCAACTGATCCACTAGAGTCACGGTCCGTGCACCGTCGCTCACTTGTCGTGTCCGGACTGTCGTTCGCCGCATTCGCCGCGCTCTGCGCCGGCCTGCGCATCCCCATGGCCGACGCTCTCGTCTACCGTGCCGAAGGTGCCGCCGTCGCCTCGGGCGCGGATCTGTACGGATTCACCGTCACCCGGTGGCAACTGCCCGCCACCTACCCGCCGTTCGCCGCGATCCTCTTCGTGCCGCTGAGCTGGCTTCCCGTCGCGGGCCTGAAAGCCACCTTCCTGGCAGGGAACACCGTCCTGCTCGCCGTGCTCGTGCGACTGTCGTGCCGGTTCGCGGGCATCGCCGTACGGACCGGGACGCTCCTCGCCGTCACCGCCGCCGCGCTCTGGCTCGAACCCGTCTTCCAGACGCTTGTGTTCGGGCAGATCAACCTGCTGATCGCCTGCCTGGTCCTCTGGGACCTGACCCGGCCCGACGGCGCCCCGGGCAAGGGAATCGCCCTCGGTGTCGCCGCCGGGATCAAGCTCACCCCCGCCGTCTTCCTCCTCTTCCTGCTCCTCACCGGCCGCGTGCGCGCCGCGGCGACCGCCCTGGCCGCCTGCGCCGGGACCGTGCTGCTCGGCGCGCTCGTCCTGCCCTCCGCCAGCCTGGACTTCTGGACGCGGCGGATCTTCGAGACGGGCCGGGTCGGCAAGGCGTGGATCGTCGACAACCAGTCGCTGCAGGGCCTGGTGGCGCGCGCACTCCACACCCCCGAACCGGGCCCCGCCTGGGCCGCGCTCGCCGTGCTGGCCGGTGGCGCGGGGCTCTGGGCGGCGCGACGGGTCCCGTACCGGTGGGGTGTCCTCGTCACCGCCGTCACCGCGCTGCTCGTCTCGCCGATCAGCTGGTCGCACCACTGGGTGTGGTGCGTGCCGCTGATCGCCGTGCTCGTCGCGGAGGGCCGGGTGCGGGTCGCGTGGGCGGTGGCCTGCGTCTTCACCGCGCGGACGCTGTGGCTCGTACCGCACCAGGGGGATCTCGACCTTCAACTGCCGTGGTGGCAGCAGCCGTTGGCGTCGCCCTACCCGCTGCTCGGTCTGGTGCTCGTGGGGTGCGCGGCTGAGTACGCGCGCGGGCGCGGGATGAGTACCCGTACCGAAGAGCCGGAGCGGGTCCCGGCTACGCCGGGTCGGCAGGTCGGAGGGCGCTCATGCTGTCGAAGAGCTCGATGAAGATGATCACGGCGACCTCTGCGACCACGTCGTACTCGGCGAGGATGCCATCGGTGACGATCGCCTTGCGCAGGGTCCCCGAGGCGTTCATCGCGCGTGACTGCTCGTGGAACGGGTCGGCGGCAAGAAGTTCCACGCCTTCGAGGAGGTAGCGCTTGCGGTCGCCCTCGATTGAGTCGCGGATACGGGCGGCCTCTTCGGTCCACTGCACGCGGTAGATGTGTTGGGGCTGCACGGTGCGCTCCTTGCCCTGGGGTGGATCTCCCAGCGTACCGACTGGGCGCACCGCACCGCTGCCCCCCGGGTTACTCCCCCGCCAGCAGCTCGTCCGCGTCGACGATCCGGTACGCGTACCCCTGCTCGGCCAGGAACCGCTGGCGGTGCGCCGCGAAGTCCTGGTCGATCGTGTCGCGCGCGACCACCGAGTAGAACCGCGCCTCGTGCCCGTCCGCCTTCGGACGCAGCACGCGGCCAAGACGCTGCGCCTCCTCCTGGCGCGAGCCGAACGTTCCCGACACCTGGATCGCGACCGTCGCCTCGGGGAGGTCGATCGAGAAGTTCGCCACCTTCGAGACGACCAGCACGCTGATCTCGCCCTGCCGGAACGCCTCGAAGAGCTTCTCGCGCACCGCGTTGGTCGTCTCGCCCTTGATGACCGGGGCGTCCAAGTGCTCGCCCAGCTCGTCGAGCTGGTCGATGTACTGGCCGATGACCAGCGTCTGCTCGCCCTTGTGCTTGGCAACCAGCGCCTCCGTCACCTTGCGCTTGGTGGCCGTCGTGGCGCAGTAGCGGTACTTCTCCTCCGGTTCCGCCGTCGCGTACGCGAGCCGCTCGTGGTCCGTGAGGTTGACCCGGACCTCCACGCAGTCCGCGGGCGCGATGTAGCCCTGCGCCTCGATCTCCTTCCACGGGGCGTCGAAGCGCTTGGGGCCGATCAGCGAGAAGACGTCCGACTCGCGGCCGTCCTCGCGTACGAGCGTCGCCGTCAGGCCGAGGCGGCGCCGCGCCTGCAGGTCCGCCGTGAACTTGAAGACCGGGGCGGGGAGCAGGTGCACCTCGTCGTAGATCACCAGGCCCCAGTCGCGGGAGTCGAAGAGCTCCAGGTGCGGATAGACGCCCTTACGGCGGGTGGTCAGGACCTGGTAGGTCGCGATCGTGACCGGGCGGATCTCCTTGCGCGTACCGCTGTACTCGCCGATCTCCTCCTCCGTCAGCGAGGTGCGCTTCACCAGCTCGTGCTTCCACTGGCGGGCCGAGACGGTGTTGGTGACGAGGATCAGCGTCGTCGCCTTCGCCTCCGCCATCGCACCCGCTCCGACCAGCGTCTTCCCGGCCCCGCAGGGCAGCACGATGACGCCCGAGCCGCCGTGCCAGAAGCCCTCGACGGCCTGCTTCTGGTATGGGCGGAGCGACCAGCTGGTCTCGTCGAGCTCGATGGGGTGCGCCTCCCCGTCGACGTACCCGGCGAGGTCCTCGGCCGGCCAGCCCAGCTTCAGCAGCGTCTGCTTGATCTGCCCGCGCTCGGAGGGGTGCACCGCGACCGTGTCCGGGTCGAGGCGCTCGCCCACCAGCGGGGCGACCTTCTTCGAGCGGAGGATCTCCTCCAGGATCGGGCGGTCGGTCGTGGTGAGGACCAGGCCGTGCACCGGGTGCTTGGAGAGGGTGAGGCGGCCGTATCGGTCCATCGTCTCGGCCACGTCGACGAGGAGCGCGTGCGGTACGGGGTAGCGCGAGTACTCGACCAGCGCGTCCACCACCTGCTCGGCGTCGTGTCCGGCCGCACGGGCGTTCCACAGGCCCAGCGGCGTCAGCCGGTAGGTGTGGATGTGCTCGGGGGCGCGCTCCAGCTCGGCGAACGGCGCGATCGCACGACGGCAGGCGTCGGCCTGGTCGTGGTCCACCTCCAGGAGGAGGGTCTTGTCCGACTGGACAATGAGTGGCCCATTCACGCGGTGCCCCTTCCGTACGGTCAAACCTCCAGTGTGCCGTACCGTGCCGCCATGCCGGGACGTAGCCGCCTGCGCCGGGGCCGTCTGGCCGGGCTGTGACGGGGTAGACGCGTCCCCATGGCGACCAAGGAAGTGGAAGCACGGCCCCGGCTGCAGCGGCGGACCTGGGGATCGGTGGCGGCACGGGTGCTCGTGCTGCTGGTGGGGTTCGTGTTCATGGTGGGGTTCGCGGTGGCGCTGGCGAAGATCACCTTGGAGCCCTCGAAGGCGTCCGTGGACCTCACGCACACGAATCTGCACCCCGGCGACTCGATCCGGATGTACCTGGACCAGCCCGCCTTCCGGGACACGCTCAAGCAGATCGGCGGGAATCTGCTGCTCGGGGTGCCTTTCGGGGTGCTGCTGCCGGTGCTCGTGCCCAAGGCGCGCGGGCTGCTGCGGGTGGCGGTCGTGACGGCGCTGGTGATGCTCTGCGTCGAGACCGCGCAGGGGCTGCTGGTCGAGGGGCGCGCCTTCGACATCGACGACGTCATCCTCAACACCGTTGGTGCACTGGTGGGTTACCTGCTCCTCGGGCGCAGGCTGGGCCGGGCGCTGCATCCGCGGCGCAGGCACTGGTGGCAGCGGAGCGAGGCGCCGGCCGCCAGGACGACGAGGACCAAGCCCAAGCCCAAGTCCGGGGCCAAGCCCAGCGCCACGTCCAAGTTCAGGCCCAGGTCCAAGCCTGCGGCCACGTCCAAGTCCAAGTCCAAGTCCAAGAACGCGGGATCGATCACCTCTGCCGCCCGGGCCAGGGCGGCCGCCCTCAAGGTCAGGCTGGGTCGTCGGCCAGCTCGGCAACGCCCGTGATGCGGTGCAGCGGATACGTACGGACCTCGTCGGCCGTGTGGTCGTACGCGGTGACGTACCCGCCCTCGACCCTGACCGGTGCGATGACCCGCTGGCTGGCGGCCCCGTCGGCGTTGACGTAACCGATCCACAGCGCGGAGCCGGTCATCGCGGCGGCCTGCACCGTGGCCAGCGTCTCGGCTGAGCTGCTGCGGGGCAGGTCGCCCTGCTCGTGCTGCGGCACCGGCTTGTGGGCCACGGTGGCGGCGGTGTCGCCCGCGCGCAGCGCCCGCAGCGCGGCCTGGAGCAGGACGGCGTCGGGGACCGGCGGGCCCTCGGGGACGGGGGCGGGCGCGGTGCGCGGCGGGGTGCGGTACGCGTCGGCGCGGGTGATCAGGACGTCGCCGTCGGCGGACTCGGCGGCGGGCGCGAAGCCGATGGAGCGCAGCGTGTCGAGGAGCGTCGCGGGGTCGGCCTGGGCGGCGAGGACCGTGGGGGCCAGGCGGCGCAGCCGCAGGGGCTGGGAGCGCTTGTCGGCGAGGATCTCGTTCAGCACGGACTCGTCGTCGCAGCGTACGTAGGACGAGGCGGCGCCCACCCGGAGATGTCCGTGCTTGCGGGCCACGTCGTCGATGAGATAGCTGAGCGGCTGCGGTACGGGCGTACGGGAGTGCGCGGCGAGGAAGGCGTGCAGGTCGGAGGCGGCCTGCCCGGCGTCCAGGGCGCGGCGGATCGAACCCGGGGTGAAGCGGTAGACGGTGGCGCCGCCCTTGGACTCGATGTCGGCGGCGACATTGAGGAGCTCCGCGAGGGGCCGCTCCAGCGGGCCGGGCGCGACGGCGGTGAGGTCGGCCTGGAGCAGCACATGGTCGAGGGGCTCGGGGATGAGCGGGGCGAGCGCCCGGGCTGCGAGAGCGCGGGCGGCGGCGAGCTCGGCGGCGCTGGGGGCGGGCGCGGGGCCGGCCTCCGTGGAGGGGGTGCCGCCCAGCAGCGCCCGGCCGTGCGCCGACAGCGCGCCCCGGCCCGTCACGCCCAGCAACTCGGCCTCGTTCAGCGTCCATTGGGCGATGCGCGAGCGGAGGTCGGAGATCGCCGTGGCGCCCAGGCTGCCCTGCACGCGCCGCACCGGGCGCTCCCAGCGGAGGCGGGTCAGGAGGGATTCCGCGTCGGGGGCGGTGCCTTCGGGGAGCCCGGCGATCAGGGTGAGGACCCGGCGGCGTACCTCGGGGGCCGACGAGCGGTCGAGCTCCGGGCCCAGCGGGGACAGTGCGCGGCCCTTGGCATCCTGGCCGCCGATCAGCCCCGAGGTGCGGGTGGCGGTGAGCCAGGCCAGCGCGAGGTGGGACCAGCGGTCCGCGGGCGGGAGTTCGGCCCAGTCGTCGTACGCGGGCGTCGCGCCGAAACGCTCGTCCGCCTCCCCGTCGGTGGCCAACAGGCCTGCCGTGTAAGAGAGTTCGAGCCAGAAGCAGGCGAGCTGCTCGGTGCAGTCCAGGGCGGCCGCGGTGCGCTTGAGGTCGCGGACGCTGAGGCCGCCGGCGCGCAGGACGTTGGGGCCGCCCTCGTTCCAGTCCTTGAGGAGTTCCTCGACGGTGGACAGCGCGGTGAAGGACTGGCCGGCCGCCGTGGAATCCACAGCCTGTGGACCGTACTCGCGGGCCGCGGCGACCTCCGGCGGCAGCGGCTGGGGCGTGCGGTGGGCGCGCCCACCGCGCAGATGCAGGGCCGCCTCCCTCGGCAGTACGACGGTGCGCGCACTGGCGGGCAGCAGCAGCCCCCGGTCGCGCAGCCAGCGCACGGGCGGGGTCGCCGTGGCGGCGACCTCACCGTAAGGAGGCCCCCACACGAGGCGGTCCAGTACCGACAGCGCCTCCGGCGGAGCCGAGTCGAGCAGCTCCGACATCCGGGTCCGGTCCGTGAAGAGCGAGGTCAGCGCCGTGACCGCCGACACCGAGTCATGGGTCGCGGGCAGTCCTGCGGCGAGCAGGATCTCCTGGACGCGCCCCGGCGACATCCCCGCCGTCGCCTCCGCCACGGTCGGGCCGAGGCCGGTCGGGGAGTGCTGCGTGGGGGAGGGGACGAGGAGTTCACGGGCGGTGCGCACCAGGCGCAGCCGGTCGCCCTCGCCCCAGATCAGGGCCTGTTCGCGCAGCGTGGCCACGGCGCCGGGGAGCTCGGCCTCGATGACGGGGTCGCCCTCGTCACCGGCGATCAACGCGAGGAGGGTCTCGTACGGGGCGGGGTCGGGCGCGACGGCGAGGGCCTCCGCGGTCTGCAGCGCGAACCGGTCCAGATGCTCCAGCGCCCGTACGACCGAGGCGCGGGTCGCGGCCCGGGTCGCCAGCTGTGTCACGTCGTTGGGGACGGGCGTCAGCAGATCGGGGCGGGCGCGCAGCAGCGCTGCCATCGACGTGTCGTCGCGGGCGCGCAGCGCCTCGGCGAGGGTACGCGGTGGCGTCGTACTGCCGTTTCCACTCGACACGTGCGCCTCCTGATTGCGCTCGCCGGTCCCCATCCGCCCCACGTTAGCGGCTCGGGAAGCGCTACCGTCGATGCAGACGGTGGCGAAGGGGTGCGGACGCGTGGGGATCGAGAGCGATCAGCTCGTCTACGACTATCTGAGCAAGGTCGGAGACCTGGCGCAGCAGCGGCAGTTGCCGTCGGGCGAGCGCATGCGGCTGGTGTCGTCGCTGCGCAACGAAATCGACCGGCAGCGCGGGAAGTTCGAGAGCGAGTCGCCCGCGACGGTCCGGCGGATCCTGGGCCGGCTCGGCACCCCCGATGAACAGGTCGCGGCGGCGACGGGCGGTTTCGGCGGAGCGGAGCCCGCCTCCGTACGGCAGGAACCGCGCCCGCGCCGGATCCCGCGCCCCCGCCGCACGGAGAAGCAGCCGCCGCCGCAAGAGGCGGAGCAGGCGCCCGCCGCCTCCCCGCCGCACCTGGCGGGCACGGACGAACTGGGCCCGTCCGGCAGCGAACCGGACTGGTGGCGCATCGAGACGGCCCCCTTCGGAGGGGCAGGCGACGAGGTCCACGGCTTCGTCGGCGGGGTGGAGATCCCCGAGATACTGCGGCCGCCGCGCAAGGCGAAGCAGCCGCTGGACGAGGCCGAGGAGGCCGAGGAAGAGGACGCCGAGGCGGAGGAGGACGAGGACGGGGACGAGTACACGGAGGCCGAAGAGCCCCCGCGCCGCCGCCTCCTGAGAAGGCGCGCACGCGCCCTCCGCTCCCGGTCCACCCCGCTGGCGAACCCCTTGCTCCTGCTGGCCGCGGCGCTCCTGGTGGCGGGCGCGGTCTTCGGCTGGCTGCTGGCCCTGGGCGCGGGCTGGCTCCTCGCGTACAGCTCGCGCCGCCTCACCCCGTCGGAGGCGAAATGGGCGGCGCTCGGGCTGCCCGGACTGGTCGCCGTGGGCGGGCTGACCTGGCTGTGGGGCCGTACGGACGGCCGCTGGGGCACGCCGATTCCGCCGCACGGGATGGGGGCGGCGATCACGGAGCTGTGGCCGGTGCTGATCCGCGTGGCGGCGGTGGTGTCGGCGCTGTATCTGGTCTGGCGAGCGCGCCGGGGCCTGCGCTGAGCAGCCCCCGCCCTGGGGCTCCGCCCCAGACCCCGCTGCTCAATCGCCGCAGGGGCTTGATTTTGCTGATCTCGGATTGCGCGTGCAGGCGCAGCAAAATCCTGCTGAGTGATCCCCCTGCACCATCAAGCCGGTGTCGGCAAAATCCAGCCCGTCCGGCGATTGAGGACATGCGGCCGCAGGTCGCATACGGGGGCGCAGGGGGCGAAGCCCCCGCTTACCGGGGGCCGGGGCCCGGGGTCTGGGGCGCAGCCCCAGTTTCGGGAAGGGGCGGGGTGGGGGGTCAGGACCCCGCCGCCCACGGCGCCCCCGGCACGACCAGCGGCGACCCCGTCACCGGGTCAGGAACCACCACCGCCTCCAGCCCGAAGACATCCCGCACGAGCTCCGCCGTCACGACCTCCTTCGGATGCCCCTCCGCCACCACCCGCCCCGCCTTCATCGCCACCAGATGATCCGCATACCGCGCCGCCTGGTTCAGATCGTGCAGGACGGCGACGACCGTCCGCCCCCGCTCATGGTTCAACTGCCGTACCAGATCCAGCACTTCCACCTGGTGCGAGATGTCCAGAAACGTCGTCGGCTCATCCAGCAGCAGCAGATCCGTCTCCTGAGCCAGCGCCATCGCGATCCACACCCGCTGCCGCTGCCCGCCCGACAGTTCGTCCACCGACCGCGAGGCCAGCTCCGCCACATCGGTCCGCTCCATGGCGTCGGTGACGGCCCGCTCATCCGCCTCCGACCACTGCTGCCACCAGCTCTGGTGCGGCTGGCGCCCCCGCGCGACCAGGTCGGCGACCGTGATCGCCTCCGGTGCGACGGGCGACTGCGGAAGCAGCCCGATGGTCTGCGCGATCTTCTTCGTCGGTATACGGGCCAGCTCGACCCCGTCGAGCAGCACCGCCCCGCCCCGCGGCTTCAGCAACCGCCCGAGCGCCCTCAGCGTCGTCGACTTCCCACAGGCATTGGGCCCGACGATGACGGTCACCCGCCCGTCCGGGACGGCCAGTTCGAGATCCTCGACGACCACCCGGTCGTCGTAGGCGAGCGTCAGCTCACGCGCGGCCAGCCGACTCGTGCTCATGCCTTGCCTCCATCAGAATCAGAACCAGATCCAGAACCAGAACCAGAAGCCCGCCCCCGCACGATCAGCCAGATCAGATACGGAGCCCCCACCGCCGCCGTCAACACACCCACCGGCAGCTCGGTCGGCGAGAACAGCCGCCGCGCCAGCAGATCCCCGAAGACCACGATGAACGCGCCCATCAGCGCCGAGCACAGCAGCGGAATCTGCGCGGTCCGCGTCATCCGCCGCGCGATCTGCGGCGCGAGCAGCGCGACGAAGTCCACAGGACCGGCCGTCCCCGTGGCGACCGACGCCAGCACGACCCCCACCACCACGAGCCCCAGCCGCACCCGCCCCAGCCGCACCCCCAGCGCGACAGCCGTGTCATCGCCCATGCCGACGGTCCGCTGGGCCCGGGCGGCCCACAGCACGGCGGGCACCAGGGCGAGCAGCACCCACCCGAGCACGCTCGCCTCGTCCCAGCCGCGCCCGTTGAGCGACCCGGTCATCCAGATCTGCGCCTGCTGGGCGACGAGATAGTCGCCCTTCGTCAGGAACAACTGCGTCACGGACCGCAGAGCGATCGCGAACCCGATCCCGATCAGCACGAACCGCGTCGCATGCAGCCCCCCGCGCCAGGCGAAGACATACACCAGCCCGGCCGCGACGATCCCGCCCACGACCGACAGGTACGGCAGCACGCTGTACGACGTGACCCCGAACGTCATCGCCCCCACGGTCACCGCACTCGCGCCCTGGCTGATCCCGATGATGTCGGGCGAGGCCAGCGGGTTCCTGGCGACGGTCTGGATCAGCGCCCCGGCGACCCCGAAGGCGGCGCCCACCAGCAGCCCGACCACCATCCGCGGCAGCCGCAGCGTCCCCACGACCAGCTCGTCGGGCGAGGACTGCCCGAGCAGTACCCGCACCACCTCGCCCGGCGCGACAAAGCTCTCGCCGACGCAGAGGTACGCCACACACGTCACGGCCAGCAGCACAGCGAGCGCACCCGCGACCACAGCCGCCCGCCGGTGCACCAGAAAGGCCCCGCGCCCGACCCGCAGCACCGCATACCCCGCAGGGCGCACAGCGGTAGAAGCCCCGCTCATGCCGGCACCGCCTTCCGCCGCACCAGCGTCACCAGGAACGGCACCCCGATCAGCGCCGTCATCACCCCGGCAGGAACCTCGCTCGGCGGGAACACGATCCGCCCCACGGTGTCCGCGACCAGCAGCATCACGGGCCCGATCAGCGCCGCCATCGGCAGCACCCACCGGTGGTCGCTGCCCACCACGGCCCGCGCGATATGCGGCACGGCGAGCCCGATGAAGGCGATGGGCCCGGCGGCCGCGACCCCCGCCCCCACCAGCACCGTCGCCCCGATCCCGCCCACGATCCGTACGACCGCCACGTTCTGCCCGAGCCCCGTGGCCACGTCCTCGCCCAGCGCCAAGGCATCCAACCCCCGCGCCACGGACAGCACCAGCACCGCGCCCACCAGCAGGAACGGCCAGATCTGCCCGACGATCTCGGAGTCACGCCCGCCCAGCGACCCGATCTGCCAGAACCGGAACTCGTCCAGTGCGGAGGCCTTCGTCGTCAGTACGCCCTGGGTCACCGACACCAGCAGCGCGTTGATCGCGGCCCCGCCCAGCGCAAGCTTCACCGGGGTCGCACCGCCCCGCCCGCGCGAGGCGATCGCGTACACCGCCACCGAAGCGAGCGCGGCCCCGGAGAAGGCGAACCACACGTACCCGCTCAGCGTGTGCACCCCCGCGAAGGCGATGGCCAGCACCACCCCCACCGAGGCGCCCTGGCTGATCCCCAGGATCCCCGGGTCCGCGATCGGATTGCGGGTGATGCCCTGGAGCACGGTCCCGGCCAGCGCGAGCGAGGCGCCCACCATCAGCCCGATCAGCGTCCGCGGCACCCGCATCTGCCGTACGACCTCGGCCGCATCGCTGTGCCCGCCGTGCAGCAGGGCGTCGATCACCGTGGCGGGCGCGATGGTCCTGGCCCCGACCGCGAGGCTGAAGAGGACCGCGAGCAGCAGCGCCACGACGGCTGTGCCCGTCCAGACGATGCGGCGGCGGGCCACAGGTATCGGCATGACGTCCATCTCAAGGGGGTTGGTAAGGCTGCACTAAGTCTAAGCAGGCGCACAGGAGAGGATGGAGCCATGCCTCTCTCCGCATCGCCCGCCACGCTGACCGTCGGCTTCGACCTCGACATGACCCTGATCGACTCGCGCCCCGGCATCCACGCCGCCTACCGCGCGTTCTCCGAGCACACCGGCACCTACATCGACGCCGATCTGGCGGTCAGCCGCCTCGGCCCGCCGCTCACGCAGGAGCTCGCCGAGTGGTTCCCCGCCGACCAGGTCGAGGCCATGGCGGACCTGTACCGCGAGAGGTATCCCACATTCGCGATCGAGGGCACGCTCGCGATGCCCGGCGCCCGCGAGGCGGTGGAGGCCGTCCAGCGCCACGGCGGCCGCGCGATCGTCGTCACGGCCAAGTACGAGCCGAACGCCAAGCTCCACCTCGACCACCTCCACATCAACGCCGACGCACTGATCGGCAACCTGTGGGCCGAGCAGAAGGCGGAGGCGCTGCGCGAGCACGGCGCGAGCGTGTACGTCGGCGACCACACCGGCGACGTACGCGGCGCACACACGGCGGGCGCCCTGGCGGTCGCCGTCCCGACGGGCCCGATCGGCGCGGACGAGCTGCGCGCGGCCGGCGCGGAGGTCGTCCTCGCCGACCTGACCGAGTTCCCGGCCTGGCTCGACGGCTACGTGGCTTCGCGCGCCTGACGCCGCTGATACGCGACCGACCGCAGCACCCCGGCAGCGGCGACGACGAACCCGACGCCCATCAGCATGCACACCGCGTACGCGACCGGAGGGAACGGATCGGTCCCGAGGAACAGTGGTGCCACGGTGACCAGGGTGGCGACGGCCCCGATGAAGAAGATGATCGCCCCGGCCTGAACCAGCCGGTCACCGGCACGGACCTCGGAGGGATTGGTTTCGGTACTCACCCGGTCAGGGTAGTTCCCTGCCCGCAGGACCAATAATGTGGACGAGGCGGGTCGGCCGATGCGACCCGCTGCAGTGCTATCCAGAGCCGTTTTTCTACGAGTACGAGGACGAGGACAGACGTGCCTACCGGCAAGGTCAAATGGTTCAACAGCGAGAAGGGCTTCGGCTTCCTCTCCCGCGACGACGGCGGCGACGTCTTCGTCCATTCCTCCGTGCTCCCCTCCGGCGTCGAAGCCCTCAAGCCCGGCCAGCGCGTGGAGTTCGGGGTGGTCGCAGGCCAGCGCGGTGACCAGGCGCTTTCGGTGACGATCCTCGACCCGACGCCCTCCGTGGCAGCAGCGCAGCGCCGCAAGCCGGACGAACTTGCCTCCATCGTCCAGGACTTGACGACGCTCCTGGAGAACATCACGCCGACGCTGGAGCGCGGGCGCTACCCCGAGAAGGCCTCCGGCGCGAAGATCGCGGGCCTGCTGAGGGCGGTAGCGGACCAGCTCGACGTGTAGTTCATCTCGCCGGCCCGTCACTTCCGAGTGGGCCGGGGCAGGGTGTGTACCCTGCCCCGGCCCACTTTGCGTAGCCATGTCAACAACACTCCGCTACAGTCGCGCCGTGATCCTTCTGGTGAGCCGACGGCACGTAGACCTCGGCCGAGTCACCACCACGAGCTGTCGCCGCGTCCTCTGACCGGCCCGCCCGCACTTTTCGCGCGCTCCGAGGCGTCCTCCGAGGCGTCCTCCGTCGCGCCAACTCCCGCTCCCGCACCGCGTTCCCTGCATCCTGATCAGGACAAGGACCCGCCATGCTCTTCCTCCCGCGCGCCTTCGTGCGCCCGGCCGCCCTGACCGCTGCCCTCCTGGGCCTCGTCGCCGGGGTGGGTTCCGCCTCGGCCGCATCACCCGGGTACGGCCCGCTCCCGCCCCGCAACCCGGCCACCGCCGCCAACGGCACCGCCACCATGCACGGCGACAGCGCCTCCAGCGACACCACCCCGTACGCGGGCCCCGGGACAGGGGCCGTCACCGCCTCTCGTACGGCACTCGCCTCCGCCTGCCCCACCGTCGTGATCGGCGACGACGGCTATCCCGTCACGCTCTGCACGACGATCTTCGGCCAGACCCCCACCGTGCACCTCCTGGACCCCGGCAACGGCGCCGACCTCGCCTCCCTCGCCCTCCCCAAGGGCAGCCTCTTCGGCGGCGTGTACGCCTACCTCGACCAGGACAACGCCCTGGTCGCGGTCGACGGCGACGACAACCTCCTGCGCATAGGCCACCACCGCACCGCGAACGGCTGGGCGCTGACCGTCGACCAGTCGACCCCGCTCGCCGCAGCCCTCCCCGACGGCGACAACGTGGTGGGCCTCAGCCCCGGCTGGAACGGCCGGATCTGGTTCGCGTCGACCGGCGGAGTCATCGGTACGGTCGACACCGGTACGGGAGCCGTACGCACGATCAGCACCGGCGAAGAGGTGCAGAACAGCATCTCGACGATCCCCGGCCGGACCGCGGTGGCCACCACCCACGCGCTGTACCTGCTGACCGAGGCCCCCGACGGCACCCCGCGGATCAGCTGGCGCGCACCGTACGACCGCGGCCCCGCCCGCAAGCCGGGCCAGCTGAGCTGGGGCACGGGCGCGACGCCCAGCTTCTTCGGCCCCGGCGACGGCACGGAGTACGTGACGATCACCGACAACGCCGCCCCGCACGAGAACCTGCTGGTCTACCGGGTCGCGGACGGCGCGGGCGGTGCCGGCCCGGTCTGCTCGATCCCCGTGCTCACCCAGTACGCGGCCAGCGGCACCGAGGACGCGGTGATCGCGTCGGGCCGCAGCGTCTTCGTCACCAACACCTACGGCTACCCCTACCCGGCGCTCCCCGCAGGCGCCCCCGCCAGCACGCCGTCGTCCGCGAACTTCGACGGCGGTCTGACCCGGGTGGACGTCGACGCGGAGGGCACCGGCTGCTCCGTGGTGTGGAACAGCACCGTCAAGTCGGCTGCCCTGCCCCGGCTTTCGCTCGGCGACGGCAAGATCTACACGGTCACGGTGACCGGCCCGACGGACTCGGTCGGCAGCCAGACCTTCGCCACGTACGCGTACGGAGTGATCGACCCGGCCACGGGCAAGCAGACCGCGCGCTCCGCGCTGGGCATCGGCCTGCTCTTCAACCCGCTGCAGATGACGGGCACGACGGGCCCGGACGGCACCCTCTACCAGGGCACCGAGACGGGCGTGGTCCGGATCAGACGAAACTGAGCGCGTCCGGCCCGAGGGGCGGCACGAGCCCCTCGGCCGCCGCCCTCGTCAGCAGACCCCGTACCGCCGCATAACCGTCTTCACCGAGGTCCGCGGTGAACTCGTTCACGTACAGACCGATGTGCTGGTCGGCGACCGACGGGTCCATCTCCTGGGCGTGCTCGGTGACGTACGGGCGCGAGGCCTCCGGGTCGTCCCAGGCCATCCGGACCGAGGTGCGGATGGTCTGCGCCAGCTCGCGCAGCTTCTCCTCGCCCAGCGAGCGCTTGGCGATGATCGCGCCCAGCGGGATGGGCAGCCCGGTGGTGGACTCCCAGTGCTCGCCCATGTCGGCGAGGGAGTGCAGACCGTAGTTCTGATACGTGAAGCGCGCCTCGTGGATGACCAGACCGGCGTCGACCTTGCCGTCGCGGACGGCGGGCATGATCTCGTTGAAGGGCAGCACGACGATCTCGCCGACCCCGCCCGGCACCACATCGGCCGCCCACAGCCGGAAGAGCAGATAGGCGGTCGAGCGCTCGCTCGGCACCGCGACCGTCTTGCCGGTCAGATCGACGCCCGCCTCCCGCGTCAGCACCAGCGGACCGCACCCACGCCCGAGCGCGCCGCCGCAGGGCAGCAGCGCGTACTCCTCCAGGACCCACGGCAGCACGGCGTACGAGACCTTCAGCACATCCAGTTCGCCGCGCTCGGCCATCCCGTTGGTGATGTCGATGTCCGCGAAGGTGACGTCGAGCGGGGGCGCGCCCGCCACCCGCCCGTGGGCCCAGGCGTCGAAGACGAAGGTGTCGTTGGGGCACGGCGAGAACGCGATCTGCACAGGGTCAGTCATGGCTGTTCCAACTCTCCAGTACGGGTGGGATCTTCCCGAAGGCCTCGGTGAGCGCGGCCAGCGCGTCGCCGATGCGCCAGGCGTCCCGGTCGCGCGGGCCCACCGCGTTGGAGATCGCGCGCACTTCCAGGGCGGGGACGCCGTGCTGATGCGCGGCCTCCGCGACGCCGAAGCCCTCCATGGCCTCGGCGACGGCGCCCGGGTGCGCGAGGCGCAGGGCGGCGGCGCGCTCGGCGGTGCCGGTCACGGTGGAGACGGTGAGCACGGTGCCGGTGGCGGCGGCGCAGGCCGCGGCAGTCCGCCGTACGAGAGCGGAAGGCGGCCGGTGCTCCACCGAGCCGAAGCCCAGCTCGGTCACCGGGACGAACCCGTCAGGGGTCTCCGCGCCCAGATCGGCGGCGACGATCGCATCGGCGATCACGAGGGAGCCGAGCGGGACACCGAAGCCCCCGCCGATGCCGGCGGAGACGACGAGGTCGTACGTACCGAGCGCGAGGGCCGTGGCGGCGGCAGCCGCGGAGGCGGCGGGACCGACCCCGCCCGCGATCACGTCGAAAGCCCCGGAAAGGGCCCCGGACGCGCGCGTGACCGCGTCCCGCTCAGCGGGTACCGCCGTCACGACGAGAATGCGCATGGGTCGGGTCAGGCGTCCTTTTCGAGCTTGAACGACCACAGGCCGGTCGCCTTGGAGCTGGTGCCCTCGACGATGCTGATCGTCGTGGTCTTGCCCTTGGCGCCGTACTGGGCGTTGAAGAAGACGCTGCCGGGGATGGACAGGTAGGTCTTCTTGCTGGCCTCGGTCAGCGGCTGACCGTTCATCAGCAGCGTCCAGCCGTTGTCGGCGATGTCCGGGTCGACACCCAGGCGGACCTTCGCGTCCGGGTCGACCTTGATGGACTTCATGTCCTTGTCCTGCAGGCAGCCCTGGAGCTTGGCGACGTCGAGCTTCTTGCCGTCGTTGTAGCAGGCGGCCTGGGAGTTCACCGAGTTGTCGCCGACCGTCACGGTCGCCACGGGCGTCGGCTTGTCGCAGGCGGACAGGACGAGGAGTCCGGCGGACACCGCACCGAGAGTGGCGGCGGCGCGACGGCGCTTGGAAGAGAACGCAACGGTCATGGGGCGAAGGCTATCTCTCGTCCCAGCTCACGCCACGCGGGGGTGCGGCGTGCCGCGCCTCGCGGCGGCGAGGAGCCCTCGTACGGTCGCGAAGAATCCCGTGGCGACCAGGACGGCGGCCACCGACATGCCCAGCACGCCGTTGAGCGGCAGGGCGATCCCGATCGCGCCGCCGATCACCCAGGCGACCTGCAGCATCGTCTCGGAGCGGGCGAAGGCCGAGGTCCTGACCTCCTCGGGCACGTCGCGCTGGATCATCGCGTCGAGCGAAAGCTTCGAGAGGGCCTGGCAGAAACCCGCGGTCGCACCGAGCACGGCCACCATGACCGGCGAGAAGAAGACCGCGGCGACGATGGCCACGCCCAGCGCCAGGGCCAGCATCGTCGCGATGATCAACTCGGGGCCGCGTGATTTGAGCGCCGCCCCCATCGCCGTGCCCAGCGCATTGCCGACGCCCGCCGAGATGCCGACGACGGCGAGCGAGACAGCGGCGCTCTGACCGGCGAGCGGATGGACCCGGAGCAGAAAAGCAAGAAAAAAGATCAGGAATCCGGAGAGCGCCTTGAGCGAGGCGTTGGCGGCGAGACCGTTCAGGACGGAGGGGCCGACGGTGCGCAGGCCGGGCTTCTGCCGGCCGTCGTCGCCGTACTTGACCAGCTGCGCCCGGCGCTCGCCTTTCGCGGAGTCGACCTTGTGAGGGAGGGTGAAGGCCAGGAACGTACCGGCGACGAAGACGGTGAAGGCCCCGTACAACGGCCATGGCGGGCCGATGTGTTGGAGCCCAGCCCCGATCGGCGCGCCGATCGCCGTCGCGAGCAGCCCCGCGAGGGTCACTCTGGAATTGGCTTTGACCAGGGAGAAGCCGGGTGGCAGCAGCCGTGGCACGACGGCGCTTCTGACCACCCCGTACGCCTTGGACGCCACCAGCACCCCGAGCGCCGCCGGATACAGCTCGAGCCCGCCCGTCGCCACCGCGCCCGACATCATCAGCGCGAGCAGCGCCCTGGCCAGCATCGCGCCGGCCATCGCGGCGCGGCGGCCGTGCGGCAGGCGGTCCAGGAGCGGGCCGATGACCGGGGCGAGGAGGGTGAAGGGCGCCATCGTGATGGCGAGATAGAGCGCGACACGGCCGCGGGCCTGATCGGTCGGTACGGAAAAGAAGACCGTGGAGGCGAGCGCGACCGTCACCATGACGTCACCCGCGCTGTTCACCGCATGGAGTTCGATCAGTTTCCCGAGACCCGACTCGCCCGCGCCATGGGCATGCGTGGCCCGTCTGATCCCTTTCGCCGTACCGGTGAAGGGCAGGTGCAGGGCACGTCCGACCGCCCGGCCCGCCCTGCGCACCGGGCCGATCCCATCGGTCGACCTCGCGGTTGCCACCCCGTCATAGTGCCCCAAGCCCTACCGACCCGAACCGGGATTCCTCCGTGCAGGTGGGCGAGGAGCGGAAGAGAAGGTAGCGTGCGTAGCGCGCCACCGGCGGTCGACTCTGGCCGCGCGCCTCTCCGGCATCCCGCAGAATGGGTAGGAACAAGGTGCGCCCCAGCAGGTCGGGCGCGGACGTCGATGCGGCCCCCTGGTCCGCTCCGCCCGCTGCTCGTACGCGATGGTCCGTCCGGCGCACCCGTGAGACGGCGTAGGAGAGAAGCGAGACCTGTGAGTGCTGCGACGACGAGAAGCCGTACCCCTGACCGTCTGTGCGCCGAGGCGGTAGACCTTGCCCGCGAGGCGGCCGAAGAGGCTGCCTTCCCGGGGGTGGTCGGCGAGCATGTGGCCGCCGTCGCCGAGGGTGACCGGGTGGTCACGCACTATTTCGAGTGCAAGGAAATGGGCTACCGGGGCTGGCGCTGGGCGGTGACGGTCGCCCGGGCGTCCCGGGCGAAAATCGTCACCCTCGACGAGACGGTCCTGCTGCCGGGATCCGATGCGCTGCTGGCCCCCGAATGGGTGCCGTGGAGCGAGCGGCTGCGGCCCGGGGACATGGGCCCAGGCGATCTGCTGCCCACCGAGGCGGAGGATCTGCGGCTCGAGCCCGGGTACTCCGGCGAGGACGAGCCGCCGCCGAACTCCGTGGTCTCCGAGGCTGCCTACATGGAAAGCGTCGCGTCGCGGGTCGACGAGGAGGACGCGGAGGTCGTGGACCGGTCCGCGGTGCCCCCTGCCCGAGGGTCGATCGCCTCGGTCGCCGAGGAGCTCGGCATGCGCCGGGCCCGGGTGCTCTCCCGGTACGGGCTGCATGTGGCGGCCGACCGCTGGGAGGAGTCGTTCGGGGCGAAGACCCCGATGGCGCAGGCGGCGCCCGCGACGTGCGTCTCCTGTGCGTTCATGGTCCCGCTGACGGGCTCGCTGAGCCAGGCCTTCGGGGTCTGCGCGAACGAGTTCGGTCCGGCGGACGGCCATGTCGTCTCGCTGTCGTACGGCTGCGGAGGCCACTCCGAGGCGGCGGTCATGCCGACCCCGACGCGCCCGGCACCGCTCCGCCTGGACTCCACGGCGGCGGACCCCTTCACGCTGCGGCCCGACCCCGAGGGCGGTTCGGTGTCGCTGGTGGATGCGGGTGGCGCGGAGGACCTGGGCCACTCCTGACGGACCCCGGGAGGCGCGCCCCCACCCCGGGGCTCCGCCAGCAAATTTCAGCCCGTCCGGCGATTGAGGACATGCGGCCGAAGGCCGCATACGGGGGCGCAGGGGGCGAAGCCCCCGCTTGCCGGGGCTCGGGGGTCCGGGGCGTAGCCCCGGTTCGGGAAGGGGCGGGGTGGGGAAAAGCTCCGCCGGACCTCCCACCCGCACCCGTAAGCCCCGCCCACTCGGGTAGGTGCCCCCTCGCCCGCGCGGTACCTTTCGGGACCGCACATCCCCAGCACAGCGAGGAGCACCAGCCGTGATCGTGAAGCCGACTGCGACGGACGACGGGGTCGACCCCTTCGGTACGGCACGGCTGCGACGCGGCGTTCTCGACGCCTGGGCCGCCAGCCCGGCCCGCTTCCGAGAAGACGCCAACTCCGAGGAGGACCTCGCCCTCGGCGGCTACCGCGACCGCCTCGTCGTGGAGCTCGCGCAGAACGCCGCCGACGCCGCCGCCCGCGCAGGCGTCGACGGCAGGCTCCGGCTGACACTGCGCGAGGGCACCCTCGCCGCCGCGAACACCGGCGCCCCCCTCGACGCCACAGGCGTGGAGTCGCTCTCCACCCTCCGCGCATCGGCCAAGCGCACGGACGACGACACCCAGGACACCCAGGGCGCAGTCGGCCGCTTCGGCGTCGGCTTCGCGGCCGTCCTCGCCGTCAGCGACGAGCCCGCCGTCGTCGGGCGGCACGGCGCCGTCCGCTGGTCGCTCGCCGAGGCGCGGGACCTGGCCGCGGCGGCAGCCCGGGACGTGCCCGGCCTCGCGGACGAACTCCGGCGCCGCGACGGCCACGTACCGCTCCTGCGCCTCCCGCTGCCCGCCGAGGGCACCGCCCCGGACGGCTACGACACCGTCGTCCTGATGCCGCTGCGCGACGGCGGCGCCGAGGACCTGGCCGGGCGGCTGCTCGCCGGCATCGACGACGCCCTGCTGCTGACCCTGCCGGGGCTGCGCGAGATCGTCGTCGAGACAGCGGAAGGCGTACGGACGCTGACCCGGTCCGCCGAAGGCCCGTACATCCACATCACGGACTCGGCGTCCGGCACGACCCGTTGGCGCACCGCCGCAGCCCATGGCGCGCTGGAGCCGAAGCTCCTGGAGGGCCGGCCCGTGGAGGAGCGACTGCGCCCCCACTGGGCCGTCACCTGGGCCGTCCCCGTCGACGGCGAGGGCGCGCCCGTACGCCCCCGCACCGCCCCCGTGGTGCACGCGCCGACGCCCACCGACGAACCCCTGGGCGTACCCGCCCTGTTGATCGCCTCGCTGCCGCTCGACCCGTCCCGCCGCCACCCGGCCCCAGGCCCGCTCACCGACTTCCTTGTCGAGCGGGCGGCCGACGCGTACGCCGAACTCCTCGCCGACTGGGCGCCCGTCTCCACCGGCACCATCGACCTCGTCCCCGGCCCGCTCGGCAAGGGCGAGCTGGACGGCGCCCTGCGCGCCGCCGTGCTCGACCGGCTCCCGCGCATCGCCTTTCTCGCACCGGCCGCCCCGCCCGAGGAGGCACAGCCCGATGCCGGGCAGGACGAGTTCGGGCGCACGGTTTCGGGTGGCGCCCCGCACGCCCTGCGGCCGGTCGAGGCCGAGGTGGTCGAGGGGGCGGGCGCGGAGACCGTGAAGGTGCTGGCCGAGGCGTTGCCGACGCTGCTGCCCGCCGGGCTCGAGCGCCGCGCCGAGCTGCGGTCGCTCGGTGTGGCCCGGCTCTCGCTGGGCGAGGTCATCGACCGGGTCGCGGGCATCGAGCGCGAACCGGGATGGTGGTGGCGGCTGTACGACAGCCTCGCCGGAGTCGACCCGGACCGCCTCAGCGGGCTCCCGGTGCCGCTCGCCGGCATCGAGACCGGCGCCGGGGCAGATGCGGAGGGCGGTCCTGCGGACTTCGCGCCTGCCGTCCGCCGGGGCCCCCGTACCGCCACCGGCCCCCGCCAGGTCCTGCTGCCGCAGCTCTCCGACGGGCCCGCTCCCGTCAGCCCCGCCACCCTGGCCCGCCTCGGCCTCAAGGTCGCCCACCCCGACGCCGCCCACCCCCTCCTCGAAAAGCTGGGCGCGCTGCCCGCGACTCCTCGCGCCGTCCTCACGACCCCGCAGGTGCGGGCAGCCGTCGCCGCGTCCCTCGACGCGGGGGAGATCTGGGACGAGGACGAAAACGCCCTGGACGCGGACGAGTTGGCGCAGACCGTCCTCGCGCTCGTACGGGATGCCGACCTGGCCCCCGGCGACGAGCCCTGGCTGGCCGCGCTCGCCCTGCCCGACGAGGACGGTGAACTCGCCCCGGCCGGCGAGCTGGTCCTCCCCGGCAGCCCTTTCGCGCAGATCATGCGCGAGGGCGAACTGGCCGCCTGCGACCAGGAGTTGGCGGACCGCTGGGGCGAGCAGCCGCTGACCGCCTGTGGTGTCCTGGCGACCTTCGCTCTCGTACGCGCCACCGACGTCGTCCTGGACCCGGACGAACTCGACCCGCGCGACGGGGACTTCGCCGAGCCCGACGACGCGGGCCTCCTGGACGCGGTCGACGTGTGGTGCGAGGACCTCCTCGACCAGCTCCCCGAGACCCCTGTGCCGCCGGTCGCCACCGAGCTGGTGGCCGTACGCGACCTCGACCTGGTCGACGACGACGCCTGGCCGCAGGCCCTGGCCCTCCTCGCCCAGCCGCCGCTGCGCGACGCGCTCACCCAGCCCGTCCGCGTCCTGCTCCCCGACGGCACGACCACCTCGGTGCGCTCGTACACCGCCTGGTGGCTGCGCGACCACCCGGTCATCGACGGCCGCCGCCCGGCAGGGATGCGGGCGCGAGGCGGTGACCAGCTCCTGCAGGGCCTCTACGAGGAGGCGGACGCCACCGGCTTCGAGGACGAGCAGGTGCTCAGGGCCCTGGGCGTACGGACCTCCGTCGCCGCGCTCCTCGACGAGCCGGGCGGCGCGGCCGAGCTCCTCACCCGCCTCGCGGACCCCGACCGCGACGTCACCGCGCCCCAACTGCACGCCCTGTACGGCGCCCTGGCCGACCTCGACCCCGAACAGGTCACCCTCCCCGACGAGTTGCGCGCCATCACGGACGACGGCCGGACGGTGATCGTGGACGCCGCCGATGCGGCGGTCGCGGACGCCCCCGACCTCCTGCCGCTCGCCGCGGGTGTCCCGCTCCTGCCCGTCGCCCCGTCCCGCGCCGCCGATCTGGCCGAGCTCTTCCAGGTGCGCAGGCTGAGCGAGAGCGTCGAGGCGGACGTCACCACGCAGGGCGAGGAGCGCGAGGTCCCCGCGGCCGTGCGCACCCTGCTCGGCCCGGCCACCCCGGCGACGTACACCGAGCACGAAGAGCTCTTCGCGGGCGGCGCGGAGCTGGACTGGCACCGCACCCGCGACGGGGTGCTGCACGCGGCGACGCTGGAGGGTGTGGCGGCGGGGCTCGCCTGGTCGGCGGGGCAGTGGCCGCGCCGGTTCGAGGTGGCGGCGCTGCTCGAGGACCCGTCGCGTACGGAGGAACTGGCGCGCGACCGCTGGTTCGACTGAGCGGTCACATTTTCTTCACCGTTCGTACAACCTTTCACTTCTGTCACAGGTCTGGTCTGCGGAAGCACGGGATTTTCCGTGTTCCGCAGACCTTTTCTGGTTGCCGCCACGGGGGGAATCCCGGCTGCACCACACCACCATGGGGACATACATGCGCATTCGCACCGCACTGGCCACTGCCACCGGCGCTCTGGCCATCGCCTCGCTCGTCGCGCCGGCCGCTCAGGCCGCAGGCAGCACCCCGTCGGCCATCGAGGTCCCGACGCTTCAGACCCCGGGTCACCAGATGTCGGCGTTCGCCGCCGCGTCCGGTGACAAGCAGGTCGGTGACACCAAGATCTCGAACGTCGTCGTCAACGGCGGCAAGAACATCGTCGTCGGCACCGCCGTCAAGAAGACCGTCACGATCTCCTTCACCGCCAAGGACAACAAGGGCATCTACAGTGCCATGGCGTTCCTGTGGCACGGCAGCTCCTTCACGGCGAAGAACGGCATCAACGGCGCCATCACGCCGACCGCCGACGAGGCCACGTGCAAGAAGGTCAGCAGCACGACCTCGAACTGCAAGATCAGCATGGTCGCCGACCCGAAGGAGAACATCTACAGCAACATCCTCGCGGGCAGCTGGAAGGTCTACGTCGGCGCCGCCGGCAACGACAACAGCATCCAGATCAAGACCGCGTACAAGACCCAGCTGGTCCAGCGCGGCGCGAAGATCGACGAGGCCGACGCCGGTCCCGAGCCGGTCGTCAAGGGCCAGCTCGTCACCGTCAAGGGCCGCCTCGCGCGTGCCAACTGGGACGACCTGGCGTACCACGGCTACACCGGCCAGCCGGTGAAGCTGCAGTTCCGCGCGAAGACCGCGAAGACCTACACGACGGTCAAGACTCTGAAGACGGACGCCACGGGCCGCCTGAAGACCTCGGTCAAGGCCACGGTCGACGGCTACTGGCGCTGGAGCTTCGCCGGTACGTCCACGACGCAGGAAGTCACCATCCTGGGCGACTTCGTCGACGTGAAGTAAGCACTTCCGCACTTCAAGGGCCCGGCCCCCGCATCCAGCGGGGACCGGGCCCTTTGCCGTAACCCCTAGTCGGGGAAGCGCCGCCCGACCCACCGCCAGGCGAACTCCAGCGCCACCGAGGCGACCGCCGCGATCCCCACCGCCGTCCACGGCAGGGAGACGCCCACCAGCTTCAGCGCGAAGAAGTCCTGCAGCCACGGCACGACCAGCACCAGCAGGAAGCCCGCGGCCATCGCCAGGACCAGGCAGATGCGCCACCAGGTGTACGGGCGGGCGATGATCGCGAGCACCCACATCGAGACCAGGAAGAGCGTCAGCGTCGCCGCGCTCGTCTCGGCGGCCAGGGAGCCTGCCCCGGTGTAGAAGTGCCGCGCGAACATGTACGTGATGAACGTGGCCAGCCCCGCGATCACGCCGCCCGGGATGGCGTACTTCATGACCCGGTGCACGAAGTGCGGCTTGGCGCGCTCCGTGTTGGGAGCCAGTGCGAGGAAGAAGGCGGGGATGCCGATGGTCAGCGTCGAGAGCAGCGTCAGGTGGCGCGGCAGGAACGGGTAGTCGACCTGGAAGCAGACCACCAGGACCGCGAGCAGTACCGAGTAGACCGTCTTGACCAGGAAGAGCGTCGCCACCCGGGTGATGTTGCCGATGACCCGGCGGCCCTCGGCGACCACCGAGGGCAGCGTCGCGAAGCTGTTGTTGAGGAGCACGATCTGGGCGACCGCCCGCGTCGCCTCCGAGCCCGAGCCCATGGAGACGCCGATGTCGGCGTCCTTCAGGGCCAGGACGTCGTTCACGCCGTCGCCGGTCATCGCGACCGTGTTGCCCTTGGACTGCATGGCGGCGACCATGTCCCGCTTCTGCTGCGGGGTGACGCGCCCGAAGACCGAGTTGGCCTCCAGGACCTTCGCCATCTCCTCCTGGTCGGTGGGGAGTTGGCGGGCGTCGATGGTGTTCTCCGCGCCCGGCAGGCCGAGCTTGGCCGCGACCGCGCCGACCGAGACCGCGTTGTCGCCGGAGATCACCTTCGCCTGGACGTTCTGCTCGGCGAAGTAGGCGAGGGTCTCGGCGGCATCGGGCCGCAGCCGCTGCTCCAGGACCACCAGGGCGGTCGGTACGGCGCTCGCGGCCGGCTCGGCGTCGTCGAGTTCGCCGGCGGCCCGGGCGAGCAGCAGCACCCGCAGTCCCTGCCGGTTGAGCTGGTCGATCTCATCGAGTGCCGCGTCCCCGGCGGGCAGCAGCACATCGGGGGCGCCGAGCAGCCAGGTCGAGTTCTCGCCGTTGCCCTCGCTGAAGGCGGCCCCGCTGTACTTGCGGGCCGAGGAGAAGGGCAGCGACTCGGTGCAGCGCCACTCCTCCACCTCCGGATAGGCGTCGATGATGGCCTGCAGGCTGGCGTTCGGGCGCGGGTCGGACTCGCCCAGGGCGCCGAGGACCTTGCGTACGTAGGCCTCGTCCGCGCCTCCCAGCATCCGCGCCTCGGTGACGTCCATGCCGCCCTCGGTGAGGGTGCCGGTCTTGTCGAGGCAGACCACGTTGACCCGGGCCAGGCCCTCGATCGCGGGAAGCTCCTGGACGAGGCACTGCCTGCGGCCCAGACGGATGACGCCGATCGCGAAGGCGACGGAGGTGAGCAGGACCAGGCCCTCGGGGATCATCGGGACGATGCCGCCGACCGTCCGGGCGATGGAGTCCTTGAAGTTGTGCTTGTCGTGGACGAGCTGGCTGATGATGAGCCCGATCGCGGTCGGGACCATCATCCACGTCACGTACTTCAGGATCGTGGAGATACCGGTCCGCAGCTCGGAGTGGACCAGGGTGAACCGGCTGGCCTCCTCCGCGAGTTGGGCCGCGTACGCCTCGCGTCCGACCTTCGTCGCGGTGAACGCGCCGCCGCCCGCGACCACGAAGCTGCCCGACATCATGGGGTCGCCGGGCTTCTTGAGCACCGGGTCGGCCTCGCCGGTCAGCAGCGACTCGTCGACCTCCAGGCCGTCGGCCTCCACGGTCTCGCCGTCGACCACCACTTTGTCGCCGGGGCCGAGTTCGATGAGGTCGCCGAGGACGATCTCGGAGGTGGAGATCTCCGCGGCCTGCCCGTCGCGCCGTACCGTCGGCTTGGCCTCGCCGACCACGGCGAGGGAGTCGAGGGTCTTCTTGGCGCGCAGCTCCTGGATGATGCCGATGCCCGTGTTGGCGATGATGACGAAGCCGAAGAGCCCGTCCTGGATCGGCGCGACGAAGAGCATGACCACCCAGAGGACGCCGATGATGGCGTTGAAGCGGGTGAAGACGTTGGCGCGGACGATCTCGGAGAGGGACCGGCTGGAGCGCACGGGGACGTCGTTGACCTCGCCCCGCGCGACGTGCTCGGCGACCTCGGCGGTACTCAGTCCCTGTGCCCGGCCCGGGGTGTGCGCGTGCGCGTGTTCGGGCGGTGCGATGGGGTGGACCGGATCGAGCTCGGCCCCGGCGTCGATCTCTGGCCCATGGGTCATGGATCCGACGTTACGGGCGGAAGGTGCCCTTCACCTGTCGAGAAGCGGCAAGCTCAGACCTGAGCAGGACCTGAATCGTCCTGTGGCAGTACGGCGGCTGCCGCCGTCTCCGCCGCGTGCCTCTTGAGGGCCGCGTCACGCCCCCGTACGTACCAGATGCCGATGAGGCCGAGACCGCCGCCGGCCAGGCAGGTCCAGACCCACCAGAGCTTTCCGTGGTCGTCGAACCAGCCGTAGAACGGGATCTGGACGAGGAAGAGAACGAACCAGAGGATCGTGCCGCCGGTGACGGTGGCAACGACCGGGCCCTCCAGGGGCTCGGGTGCCTCATGCGTTGGTGTCCACTTCGCCATGCGCTCAGTGTAGGCGCGGCCTGCATAAGTGCTGTCAGCCCAGGTGGCCCAAGGGTCTACGCGCGGAGATAGCGATCTTTCCTTTATGTATTCATACTGAAACCGCTCAGGAATGGCTGGTTCCGTTCGGATAAACGTCCAAACCTGGCGCTTTCCTATCGCCCTATGACAACTGAGGTCAAGCGCATGTCCCCCTCTGCCACGGCTTCGGTCGACGCCAAGCAGCCGCCGTCCCCGGGTGGGCCGCCGAAGAACGCCCTCGACGGCTTCTTCAAGATCAGCGAACGCGGTTCGACCGTCGTCCGGGAGATCCGTGGCGGGTTCGCCACCTTCTTCGCGATGGCCTACATCATCGTGCTGAACCCGATCATCCTGGGCAGCGCGAAGGACATGTACGGGCACCAGCTCGACCACGGCCAGCTGGTCACCGCCACCGTGCTGACCGCCGCCTTCACCACGCTCCTGATGGGCGTCATCGGCAATGTGCCGATCGCGCTCGCCGCTGGCCTCGGCGTGAACACCGTCGTCGCCCTCCAGCTCGCCCCGCGCATGAGCTGGCCGGACGCGATGGGCATGGTCGTCCTGGCCGGTCTCGTCGTCATGCTGCTCGTCGCCTCCGGGCTGCGCGAGCGGGTCATGAACGCCGTACCGCTCGGCCTGCGCAAGGGCATCGCGATCGGTATCGGCCTCTTCATCATGCTGATCGGCCTCGTCGACTCGGGCTTCGTCTCCCGTATCCCCGACGCCGCGCACACCACCGTGCCGCTGCAGCTCGGCTCCGACGGTCACCTCAACGGGTGGCCGGTGCTGATCTTCATCCTCGGCACGCTGATCACCCTTGCGCTGATCGTCCGCAAGGTGCCGGGCGCGATCCTCATCTCGATCGTCGCGATGACCGTGCTCGCGCTGATCATCAACGCGATCGCCGACATCCCGGCCCTCAACTGGGGCCTCACCGTCCCCGAGTGGCCCGGGAATCCGGTCGCCAGCCCCGACTTCGGGCTGCTCGGCAAGGTCAGCCTCTTCGGCGGCTTCTCGAAGGTCGGCATCCTCACCGGGATCCTCTTCGTCTTCACCGTGCTGCTGTCCTGCTTCTTCGACGCGATGGGCACCATCCTCGGCGTCAGCGACGAGGCCAAGCTGCTCGACAAGGACGGCAACCTGCCGGGCGTCTCCAAGGTGCTCTTCGTCGACGGCATCGCCGTCGCCGCGGGCGGCGCCAGCTCCTCCTCGGCGACCACCTGCTTCGTCGAATCGACCGCCGGTGTCGGCGAGGGCGCGCGTACGGGCTTCGCCAACATCGTCACCGGCGGGCTCTTCGTGGTGGCACTGTTCCTCACACCGCTCGCCACGATGGTCCCGGCCCAGGCCGCCACCCCCGCACTGGTCGCGGTGGGCTTCCTGATCCTGTCCGGCTCCATCACGGCGATCGACTGGACCGACTTCACGATCGCCATTCCGGCGTTCCTGACGATGGTCCTGATGCCGTTCACGTACTCGATCACCAACGGCATCGGCATCGGCTTCATCACCTTCTGCGTCCTGCGCCTCGTCGCGGGACGGGGACGCAGCGTGCCGATCCCGATGTACGTCGTCGGGGCGGTGTTCGTCTTCTACTACCTGATGCCGGCCCTGGGCCTCACATAAATCAGGCAGCCCCGTAGAACTTCTCTGTTGCATCGACCGCGGTCTTGAACCGCTCGTCGAAGTCGTCGCGAATGAGCGTCCGGACCACATAGTCCTGGACGCTCATTCCGCGTTTGGAGGCATGCTGCTTCAGGCGGTCGAGCAGCTCGCCGTCTATGCGCAGGCTGAGTACTTCCGACAGCACTTCCGATCCCATGCGGAACAGCGTCCCGGGGCGGGGGCGCCCGGCACGTCACTTTCCGCCTCCGACTCACTCATTTGAGTGACGTGACCAGCTACACGGTTTCGGAGTGGTCTTTAGTTAGGGTAATGAGTTACGCTAACGACCATGCCTGACCTTACGCCCGGCGACAAAGCCGCCGCCGTGGACTCCCTGCGCTCCGCCGTCATGCGGCTGGGCCGGCGCCTGAAGCACCAGCGCGTCGACGAGTCGCTGAGCCCCACCGAGATGTCGGTGCTCGCGACCCTCGCGCGCTGCGGCAGCGCCACCCCCGGCGAACTGGCCCGCAAGGAACACGTCCAGCCGCCGTCGATGACCCGCATCGTGGCGCTCCTGGAGGCCAAGGGCCTGGTCAGGCTGGAGCCGCATCCCGACGACCGCCGGCAGAAGGTGGTCAGCCAGACCGAAGCGGCCGAGGCGATGCTCGTCGAGAGCCGCCGCAAGCGGAACGCCTGGCTGGCCGAACTCGCCGACGGCCTGGACGAGGACGAGTGGGCGAAGCTCTTCGCCGCCGCCCCCGTACTGGAGAAGCTCGCCCATCTCTGACACCCACCAGACATTCCTGCCGACCCGCCTAGGAGGCGACCTCGATTGAGTACGGGACCCGGAGCAGACTCCGCACCCGCACCGACAGACATCCCCGTCAAGAGCTCGATGTTCAGCTCGCTGAAGATCCGCAACTACCGTCTCTTCGCGACCGGTGCCGTGGTGTCCAACACCGGCACCTGGATGGCCCGCATCACCCAGGACTGGCTCGTCCTGTCCCTCACCGGCTCCTCCGCAGCAGTCGGCATCACGACAGCGATGCAGTTCCTCCCGATGCTTCTCTTCGGCCTCTACGGCGGCGTGATCGCCGACCGGTTCCCCAAGCGGAAGCTGCTCCTCACCACCCAGGGCGCGATGGGTCTCGGCGGTCTCTTCCTCGCCGTGATGACCCTCTCCGGGAACGTCGAGGTCTGGCACGTGTACGCCACGGCCTTCTTCACCGGCCTGGTCACCGTCGTCGACAACCCCTCCCGGCAGTCCTTCGTCTCCGAGATGGTCGGCCCCGACCAGATCCGTAATGCCGTCTCCCTGAACTCGGCGAACTTCCAGTCCGCCCGCCTCATCGGCCCCGCCGTCGCGGGCGTCATGACGGCGGCCGTGGGCCCCGGCTGGGCCTTCCTCGCCAACGGGCTCTCCTTCATCGCGCCGCTCACCGGCCTGATGCTGATGCGCACCTCCGAATTCCACCCCGCACCGCGCAGGGCACGCGGCAAGGGCCAGCTGCGCGAGGGCCTCAACTACGTCTCCAAGCACCCGGAGCTGATCTGGCCGATCGTCCTGGTCGGCTTCATCGGCACCTTCGGCTTCAACTTCCCGATCTGGCTCTCCGCCTTCGCCAACGGCACCTTCCACGGCGGCTCGGGAATGTACGGCATGTTCAACACCCTGATGGCGATCGGCTCCCTGGTCGGAGCGCTCCTCGCCGCACGCCGCGGAACCTCGCGGCTGCGCGTCCTCGCCGGGGCCGCGATCGCCTTCGGCGTCCTGCAGGTCGCGGCGTCGATGGCACCGACCCTCTGGCTCTTCGTCCTGCTCCTCGTCCCCATCGGGATCCTCGGCCTGACGGTCAACGTCACCGCCAACTCGACGGTCCAGATGGGCACCGACCCCGAGATGCGGGGCCGGGTGATGGCGCTGTTCATGATGGTCTTCACCGGCGGTACGCCGCTGGGCGGACCGCTCTTCGGCTGGCTCACGGACGCCTATGGGGTCCGCCTGAGCTTCGCTCTCGGCGGCATCATCTGCGCGATCGCGGCGGTCGGCGTCGGCCTGATGCTGGCCCGTGCGGCGAACCTGCGGCTCAAGGTGGACCTGCGCAAGGGACAGCAGCACCTCGCCTTCGTCCCGCGCGAACTGGCCACGGCGGCCTAGAGGCGTCTAGAGGCGCCGAGCCAGCACCTGTCCCCGCCACTCCCCGGCCGAGAACTTCTCGGTCGGGGAGAAGCCGTTGCGCACGTAGTACGCGACGAGTTCGCCGTCCGGGCCGGCATAACAGTCCACCCGCAGCAGCGAGATCCCCTCGCGCCGGGTCTCCTCGGCCGCGTGCCTCAGCAGCTCGCTGCCGACGCCGAGGCCCGCGAACCGCCGGTCGATGACGAGCAGATGGATGTAGCGCTCCGGTTCGTCGGCCGGGGCGAGCTCCGGACCAGGCCCTTCGGTCAGGGTGAGGGTGCCGGCCGGGACGCCGTCGACCTCGGCGATCCAGGGCGAGCCCTCGGCCACGTACCGGTGCACCTTCTCCACGGCCTTCGGCATCGAGGACCAGGGCTTGGTGCCCCACTGGCCCGTCCGACCCTCCGCGACCAGCCACTCGATGGCGCCGTCCAGCATGCCGAGTATCGCGGGGATGTCGTCGGCCCCACCCTTTCGGATCTTCATGGGCGGAGAGACTAGGCCGCGATCAGTCGCGGGGGAAGTCGTCGGTCCGCAGCATCAGGCTGACGACTGTGGCCGTCAGGTCCACGGGGTCGCCGAAATGGAGGCTGAGCGTGGAGCGGTACTTGCCGCCCTCGGGGAGCGTGTGGAGATGCCACTCGCCCGTGTAAGGGTCGGTGATCAGGTAGACGGGGACTTCGGCGGTGGCGTATGCGGCCAGCTTGGGGCCGTAGTCATTGGCCGCCGTGTCTTTGGAGATCACCTCGGCAACGAACTCGATGTCCCGGTGGTCCCAGCGGCCCTTGGCGCTCTTCATGGCGCCGTCACGGAGTTTGGCGACATCGGGGGCAAAGCCGTTGAGATGCCCGGGGAAATCGATACGCACATCCGATGTCACTTTGACGTCCACGCCGTACTTGTCCTCCAGGGCTCGCACGATCCGGCGGATGATCTGCCAGTGGACGTCCCGTTGCGGCGTCATGTGGATGGCCCCCTCGACGACCTCGACCTTGTATCCCTCGGGGACGGCCATCCGTTCGATTCCATCGAACATCATGTCCAGGCTGAGCTCGTCGCTCTCTTCGGCCATCTCGGTCCTGTCGTCAAGAACAGTCACAGTGGCGCTCCTCCCCGCTGCCGCGTAAGCGCATGCAGCCGCGCAGTACAACGATACGCATGGCTCCCGGGACACGCCCCGCTTCCCGGGCCCAGTAACCTCGATGGTGTGGACCCGAAAACCAGGAACCGGATCATGGCCGGTGTGCTCGTGCTGATGTTCGTCGTCGTCGCCGTGGCGGCCGCCGTCGGAAACTGACGGCGACCGCTCACCGCGCTGCCGCTGCTACCAGGCGAAGGCCTCGGGGGAGGGGCCCGTACCGGGGAAGATCTCCTCCAGTCCGGTGAGGACCTCATCCGACAGCTCCAGTTCGACCGCCCGCAGCGCGGAGTCGAGCTGCTCCTGCGTGCGCGGGCCGACGATCGGACCCGTGATCCCGGGGCGCGTCAGCAGCCAGGCCAGGGCGGCCTCGCCCGGCTCCAGACCGTGCTTCTCCAGCAGGTCCTCGTACGACTGGATCTGCGCGCGCTTGGCAGGATCGGCCAGCGCATCGGCCGCACGGCCCGACGCCCTGCGCCCGCCCGCGACCTCCTTCTTGATCACACCGCCGAGCACCCCGCCGCCCAGCGGCGACCACGGGATGACCCCGAGGCCGTACTCCTGCGCGGCCGGGATGACCTCCATCTCGGCGCGGCGCTCGCTGAGGTTGTAGAGGCACTGCTCGCTGACCAGGCCGACGCTGCCGCGGCGGGCGGCCGCCTCGTTCGCCTGGGCGATCTTGTAGCCGGGGAAGTTCGACGAGCCGGCGTAGAGGATCTTGCCCTGCTGGATCAGGACGTCGATCGCCTGCCAGATCTCGTCGAACGGCGTCGAGCGGTCGATGTGGTGGAACTGGTAGATGTCGATGTAGTCGGTCTGCAGCCGCTTGAGCGACGCCTCGACGGCCCGGCGGATGTTGACCGCGGAGAGCTTGTCGTGGTTGGGCCAGGCATCGCCGTCGGCGGCCATGTTGCCGTACACCTTGGTGGCCAGGACGGTCTTGTCGCGGCGCTCGCCGCCCTTGGCGAACCAGCTGCCGACGATCTCCTCGGTGCGGCCCTTGTTCTCGCCCCAGCCGTAGACGTTCGCGGTGTCGAAGTAGTTCACGCCCGCGGAGAGCGCGGAGTCCATGATGGCGTGGCTGTCGGCCTCGTCGGTCAGCGGACCGAAATTCATCGTGCCGAGGACGAGACGGCTGACCTTGAGTCCGGTGCGTCCGAGCTGTGTGTACTTCATGAGGTCCAAGCCAACGCCTTGAAGCGCGCTCTAATCAAGGCCCTCAGGATGTTCGGGAGTACGGACCGCCCAACTCCCATGCCTGATGCATGGTGTCGGCGAAGGCGGCCGCCAGCTTGTGCTCGCCCGAGGCGTTGGGGTGGGTGCCGTCGTAGGTGTCGTGGTGGATGTCGTATGTCGCCGGGCGCGAGGCCAGGAGCAGCGGCGAACGGGGTTCGTCCGCGTTCGCGACCGTCTTCGCCAGCAGGGTGTTGAAGTGCGCGACCTCCGCCGCGAACGGGGCGTCCGTCTCCGCGCGGATGTTGGGGATCACCGGGAGGATCACCATCCGGATGCGGGGATTTTCCGTGCGGGCCGCCTCGATGAAGCGGGCCGCGTTGGCTGCCGTCTGGTCCGCGTCCGTGTAGAAGCCCAGGTCGATCAGGCCCAGGGAGATCAGCAGGATGTCCGCCTGTGCGGTGCGGGTCTCCTCGGCGATCACCGGAGCCATGTGCATCCAGCCCTCGCCCCATCCCGCCAGGTGGGACTGGGGGAAGTCCGGGGCGGCGTACGACGTCGCGTCCTCGTGGAGGGCGGTGCGCGGGCCCACCAGGTCGAAGGGGGTGGGGAGCGTTGCGCGCAGGTGCTGCCACATGCGGTGACGCCAGGTGTGTTCGCCGGCGCTCCCTATGGTCATCGAGTCGCCTACACACATGAACCTGAGCATCCGCTCATCATGGTCGATCTTCAGGGCCCGCCGCATGTGAGGCCGGACACCCTGGCAGGCTGGGGGGCATGCGTGCGTATCAGGGGTGGCGGGGTTGGGCGGTCGTGGCGGGTGGCGCCCTGGCGATCGTCGTGGGCGGGGCGGGGGGTGCGCTCGCCGACGACGGGGGGTTCACCATCAAGGATCCCCGGATCAAGGAGTCCAGCGGGCTCGCGGCCTCGCGACTGCATCCCGGCGTGTACTGGACCCACAACGACAGCGACGACGGGCCGTACATCTACGCCGTCGACTCCAGGACCGGCGAGACCGTCGCCACCGTCACCATGAAGGGCGTGGGCGCGCCGCGTGACGTCGAGGCGATCTCGATCGGCCCCGACGGGGACATCTACGTCGGGGACATCGGGGACAACCTCGACGGGACGTGGAGCCATGTGTGGATCTACCGGTTCCCCGAGCCCAAGCAGCTGAAGGACGAGACCGTCCGCGCCACGCAGTACGTCGTGAAGTACGCCGACGGGCCGCGCAACGCGGAAGCGCTGATGGTGCAGCCCAAGACCGGGCGGGTCTACATCGCCTCGAAGAACGAGGACGGCGGTGGGCTGTACGTCGGGCCCAAGCAGCTCTCCGCGAAAGGCGTCAATGTCTTCCGGCGCATCCAGGACGACCTGCCCTGGGTGACCGACGGCGCCTTCTCGCCGGACGGGTCGCGGCTCGCGCTGCGCGGGTATTTCAGCGCGGCCGAGTACGCGTGGGAGCCGTCCGCGCACGGCGGCGACGGAGGGCTCGGCGAGCGGCATTCGGTGAGCGCGCCCTTCCAGGGGCAGGCCGAGTCGATGACGTACACGGCGGACGGATCGGCGCTGATGTTCGGCTCGGAGGGGGCGGAGAGCGACGTCGTACGGGTGGGGGTTGACCGGCCGAAGGGGAGCTCGGACGGGACGAAGTCGCCCACCAAGGACGGGAGTTCGTCGGCGGACGGGGGCGGGAACGGGGGCAAAGGGAACTCCGCCACCGTGCTCGGGGTGGGGGTGCTGGTCGCTGCGCTGCTCGGGTTCCTGGGGCTGCGGCGGATGTTCCGGCGCGGCTGACGGGGCGTAACCGACGGCGTAACTGACGGGGCGTGAGCGACGCGCCTAGCTGAGACGGTCGCGCTTGAGTGGCAGTGCTCCGGGGCCCGGGCTTGGCTGGACCGATGGAGATGGAGACCCGGCGCAGGCTCGAGCGCGTCAACCTGGTCGTACTCGCGGTGTCCGCCGTCTGTCTGGTGCTGGCGGTGCTCTGGTATCTGGCCGATACGAAGCCGGGCACGCTCGACCGCTGGTGGGCGGTCGTCATCACCGCGACCGTCTTCCTCATCACCACGGGCATCGCGATCATCCGCCCCTTCACCCTCACCCACCACCGCACCGTGGCGGCCTCCGTCATGGCCTCGGTGGTCTTCGCGGCCGGTATCGGCCTCACCTGGTCCATGGTCAGCACGGACAACGGCGCCGAGCCGATCGAAGGGACGCGGGTCGGGTCGCCGGCGGCGGCCGAGAAGTACCTGGACCAGCACGGCTCGAAGCGGATGCGGCACATTCCCACCGGGGTGATGGTCCAGCAGATGAAGTTCGGCGGGGCCAACGAGATCGATGTGTCCGGGTACGTCTGGCAGCGCCTCGCCGCCGATGTGCCGGAGCGCGTGCGCGGGGTGATCTTCCCGGAGGCGGAGAACTCCTATGGGCTCGACGAGGCGTACACGTACCAGCACGCCGACGGCTCGAAGACCATCGGCTGGTACTTCCAGGTCAAGCTCCGCCAGACCTTCGACTACCGGCACTATCCGCTCGACCGGCAGGACGTCTGGCTGAAGCTGTGGACCAAGGACAACACCCAGCAGACGGCGCTGGTGCCGGACTACAGCTCGTACCCGCCCTGGATGGACAGCAAGAAGTTCGGGATCGACGAGGGGCTCGTGCACGCGGACTGGATGCCGTACTTCTCCACCTGGAGCTATGTGCAGCACGACCACCGCTCCACGCAGGGCTCCAACGCCCGTGAGTACGTCAACCCGGGCGTCTGGTCCGACCTCTACTTCAACATCGGGACGAAGCGCGCCTGGGTCGGCTCGATGTTCGACAGCCTGATCAGGACGCTGATCGTCGCGGTGATCGCCTTCCTGGCGCTGTTCCTCTACACGAAGGCGGACGACGACCGGCGTGCCGTCTTCGGCTTCTCGACGTGGGGCGCGATCACCTTCACGATGTCCACGCTGCTGGTGATCGTGGTCGACCAGGCGCAGGTGCGCAGTGCGACGGGCGGCGGGATGCTCACGTATCTGGAGTGCTTCGCGTACGTCATGTACGCGGTGATCCTGGGCGTCTCCCTGAACGCGGTGCTGCTGACGGCCCGCCGCGAGGTCCGCCCGGTGGAGTGGGCGGACAACCGGCTGCCCAAGCTGCTGTACTGGCCGGCGCTGCTGGGGCTGCTGCTCGCGGTGACCCTGCTGTTCTTCTCCGACTACCCCTAGCCGTCCCGCTACTCGCCGAGGGCCCGCACCTCGTAGTGGAGCGTCTTGTCGCGCATCAGGCGGTGGACGACCGGCACTCCGACGCCGTGCATGACGGGGTGCTTGCGGCGCAGCAGCCGCGCCGCGCGCCTGCACTCGTCGGTGCCCTCTTCGAGCAGTCGCGTCCGCGCCTTGAAGGCGGGGCCCGTGGGTGTGCCGCGCAGGGTGGAGGGGGCGATCTCCACCTCGGGGAAGTTGCGCATCCGCTTGGCCTTGCCTGCGGAGGCGTACGTACGGATGTAGGCGTGGTCGCCGTCCACGGCGATGGAGACGGGGGTGCCCACGCTGGTGCCGTCGCGCTTGTGGGTGGTGAGGAGGACGGCGTACTGCTTGACGAGGGGGGCGAGCACGGGGCTCGCTTGAGGTTTCATGCCTTCCATCCATGCACGGGAAAAGGGACCTGTCATCCCCTGGTTCCGTGCGTATCCTCGCCGGATGCCACTGCTGCCGATGCACACCGAGCGACTCGATCTGCTGCCGCTGGAGGTCGGGTTCGCCGAGGAGATGGCCGGGGTGCTGGCCGACCCCGAGCTGCCGGTCGAAGCGCTGCGGGCCCGGTACGTACGGCAGGTCGCGGGGGCGCCCGAGCCCGGGGTGGAGTGGTGGAACTGGGTGATCCGGCTGCGGGAGGAAGGGCGGCTCGTGGGGTACGTGCAGGCCACCGTCGTGGCGAGGACCGTCGAAGTCGCCTGGGTGGTCGGGGAGCCGTGGCAGCGGCGGGGGATCGCGTCCGAGGCCGCGGGGGAGCTCGTGGGGGTGCTGACGGGGGAGGCCGGAGTGCGGAAATCCGGAGTGCGGGAGGTCATCGCGCATATCGATCCCGCGAACGTGGCGTCGGGCGCTGTGGCCAGGGGAGTCGGGCTCGCGCCCACCGACGAGACGCACGACGGGGAAGTGCGGTGGCGGCTCGTCGTCGCGTGAGGGGGTGACGGTGGGGGTGCACAGGCGTTTACCCTGGGGGTGAACGCCTGTGCACCCCCGTCGTGCCGCCAGAGATCCCACGGAGCGCCATGCCCCCCGCGATATCCGAATCCGCCGAATCCGCCGAATCCGCCGAGGTCACCGAGGCCCCGCACCCCCGCATGATGGTCGGCGTCCTCGCCTTCTGCGGGGTCGTCGTCGCCGTCATGCAGACCCTGGTCGTGCCGCTGCTGCCGCACGTGCCCGCCCTCACCGGGGCCACGCCGTCCGCCGCGAGCTGGCTGGTGACCGTGACCCTGCTCACGGGGGCCGTGTGCACGCCCGTCCTCGGCCGCGTCGGCGACATGTACGGCAAGCGGCGCGTGCTCGTCGCCGCGCTCGGGGTGCTGGTCGTGGGGTCCGTGCTCTGCGCCGTCAGCTCCGACATCGGGGTGCTCATCGCGGGGCGCGCCCTCCAGGGCGCCGCGCTCGCCGTCGTACCGCTGGGCATCAGCATCATGCGCGACGAACTGCCGCCCGCCCGGGTGCTGTCGTCCGTCGCGCTGATGAGTTCGACGCTGGGGATCGGGGCGGCCGTGGGGCTGCCGATCGCCGCGCTGGTCATCGAGCACTCCGACTGGCACACCATGTTCTGGGCCTCGGCCGGTCTCGGGCTGCTGGACGTGGTGCTGGTGCTCGTCTTCGTACCGGAGTCGCCGCTGCGGGCCCGGGGGCGCTTCGACGTGGTGGGCGCGATCGGCCTTTCGGGCGCGCTCGTGGCGCTGCTGCTCGCCGTGACGCAGGGCGGGGAGTGGGGATGGGGGTCCACGCGGATCGTGGGGCTCTTCGTCGCCGCCGTCGTGATCGGACTGGCGTGGGGCTTCTACGAGATGCGGGTCTCCTCGCCGATGGTGGACCTGCGGGTCTCGGCCAGGCCCGCCGTACTGCTCGCCAACATCGCGGCCCTGCTCATCGGGTTCTCCTTCTACGCCAACTCGCTCGTCACCGGGCAGATGGTCCAGGAGCCGAAGGTGACCGGATACGGGCTCGGTGCGTCCATCGTCGTCAGCGGGCTCTGTCTGCTGCCCGGCGGGATCACCATGGTCGCGCTGTCGCCGATCTCGGCCCGCATATCGACTTCGCGCGGGCCCAAGGTGACTCTCGGCCTCGCGGCCGTCGTCATGATCGTCGGGTATGTGCTGCGGTTCTTCACCAGCCACAGCCTGCTCATGATCATCATCGGGGCCACCGTCGTCTCCTCCGGCACCGCTCTCGCCTATTCGGCACTGCCCTCGCTCGTCATGCGCGCCGTCCCCGTCAGCGAGACCGGAGCCGCCAACGGGCTCAACACCCTGATGCGGTCCGTGGGTCAGGCCTTCTGCAGTGCGGTCGTCGCCGCCGTACTCGCCAACGTCACCTTCCAGGTCGGCGGGCACACCGCCCCCACCCTGCACGCGTATCTGCTGGTCTTCCTGATCGCCGGGGGCGCCGCACTCGCCGCGCTGCTCGTGACGCTGGGTCTGCCGGGGCGTACCGCATCCGTCGCCGGTACGGTCGAGGTCAGGGGATCCAAAACGCTTGCCCAGGAGGGTGCATGACCGCCGACGCCGGGGCCGGCAGTACGGGGCGCGACGCCATCCTGCGCGCCGCACGCCGGGCCTTCACCCTGCAGCCGTACGCCCAGGTGACCATGCGGGGCATCGCCGCCGACGCGGGCGTGAGCGCCTCGCTGATCGTGAAGCGCTTCGGGACGAAGGAGCAGCTTTTCAGTACGGTGACGGACTTCGGGCCCGCCGCCGACGAGCTGTTCGACGCGCCGCTGGAGGGGCTCGGACGGCACATGGTGCTCTCCCTGCTGAAGACCCGGCGCGAACAGCAGGTCGATCCGCTGCTGCGGGTGGTCTTCGGGCTCGGCAACCAGGACGAGCGCTCCCTGATGAAGGAGCGGTTCCGCAAGCAGGTGACGGAGCGGCTCGCCGGTCGACTCGACGGGGACCAAGCCCAGTTGAGGGCCGAACTGATCGTCGGGATGCTGCTCGGGCTGGGCGCTGCCATCGGCCTCAACCGGCCCGACAGCGCGGCCGAGGCCGCCGACCCCGGGCACCTCGCCGATGTGTACGCGCCCGCACTTCAGGCGCTGGTGGTACGTGCATGACGAAGGCCCCCGGCGCGGGTGGTGCTGTGCGCCGGGGGCCTCGTGTCGGGTGCGTAACCCTTACAGCTTCTCGATGACGTAGTCGATGCAGGCCGTCAGGGCCTCGACGTCCGCCGGGTCGATCGCCGGGAACATCGCCACGCGCAGCTGGTTGCGGCCCAGCTTGCGGTACGGCTCGGTGTCCACGATGCCGTTGGCGCGCAGCGCCTTGGCGATGGCGGCCGCGTCGATGGAGTCGTCGAAGTCGATCGTGCCGATGACCTGCGAGCGCTTGGCCGGGTCGGTGACGAACGGCGTCGCGTACGACGCCTTCTCGGCCCAGGTGTAGAGGCGCGAGGAGGAGTCGGCGGTGCGTCCCGTGGTGAAGTCCAGGCCGCCCTGGGAGTTCATCCAGGTGAGCTGTTCGTTGAGGAGGAACAGCGTGGCGAGGGCGGGGGTGTTGTACGTCTGGTTCTTGAGGGAGTTGTCGATCGCCGTCGGGAGGCTGAAGAACTCCGGGATGTGGCGGCCCGACGCGTGGATCGCGGCCGCGCGGTCCAGGGCTGCCGGGGAGAAGATGCCGATCCACAGGCCGCCGTCGGAGGCGAAGGACTTCTGCGGGGCGAAGTAGTAGACGTCCGTCTCGGTGATGTCGACCGGGAGGCCGCCCGCGCCCGACGTGGCGTCGACGAGGACGAGTGCGCCTTCGTCCGCGCCCGCGACGCGCTTGATGGGGGCCGCGACACCGGTGGAGGTCTCGTTGTGGGTGAGGGCGTAGACGTCGACGCCTGCCTCGGCCTGCGGGTCCGGGTGGGTGCCCGGGTCGGAGGCGATCACGGAGGGGGCTTCCAGCCAGGGAGCCAGCTTGGAGGCCTTGGCGAACTTGGAGGAGAACTCACCGAAGTTGAGGTGCTGGGACTTCGAGGAGATCAGTCCGTGCGTCGCCACGTCCCAGAAGGCGGTGGAGCCGCCGTTGCCCAGGATGACCTCGTATCCCTCGGGGAGGGAGAAGAGATCGCGCACGCCTTCGCGCACCGCGCCGACCAGGTTCTTGACCGGGGCCTGGCGGTGGGACGTGCCGAGGAGAGAGGTGCCGGTGGCGGCCAGGGCGTCCAGCGCCTCCGTACGCACCTTGGAGGGGCCCGCGCCGAAACGGCCGTCGGCGGGCTTGATGTCAGCGGGAATCTGGAGATCAGCCACGCGTGGAGCGTAGCTCCTTGGGGTGGGGGGCGTGGAAGGGGGTCCGGGGGGTGAGACGGGGGCGCCACGGAGTGGAACGGGGAGCGGGTGCGCCCGGGGCCTTCGGGGGCTCGGCCCCCGGGACCCCGCCCCGGGCGCCCGCTCCTCAAGGGGTGATCAGGCCAGCGTCACGGGCAGGTCGTGCAGGTCGTTCTGGGTGACCACCGGCTTGTTGCGGAGTTCCGTCGCCGGGACCGCCAGGTCCAGGCCGGGGAAGCGGGCGTACAGCGCCGGGAGCGCCACCCCCGCCTCCAGGCGGGACAGTGCCGCGCCGGGGCACACGTGCGGGCCGTGGCCGAAGGAGATGTGCCGGTTCACGGAGGTGCGCGTGATGTCGAAGGCGCCCGCCGTCTCGCCGTGCGCCTGCTCGTCGCGGCCTATCGCGCCGAAGGAGACGATCAGGCCCTCGCCCTTGGGCAGGACCGTGTCGCCCACCTCGATGTCCTCCGCCGCGAAGCGGATCAGGACGTGCGAGGTCGGCGTCGACCAGCGCAGGGTCTCCTCGATCACGTTCTCCCACGGGACCTCGCCCGACAGGACCAGCGCGCGCTGCTCGGGGTGCGTCTGCAGCGCCACCACCGCGTTGACGATCAGCGAGATCGTCGTCTCGTGGCCCGCCGCGATCATCAGCTGGAGGGTGTTGGTGATCTCTTCCGTCGTGAGGTGGTCGCCGTCCTCCGAGGCCGCGATCAGCGCGCTGGTCAGGTCGTCGCCCGGGTTCGCCCGCTTCGACTCGACGACCCGGGAGAAGAGCGCGGCCAGGTCCGCCATCATCTGCGGGACCTCCTCCGGCGCCGTCTGCGTCGAGAAGAACTTCTCGAACAGGGTCTTCAGCTCCGGGTGGTCCGCCTCGTCCACGCCCATCAGGTCGCTGACCACCGCCATGGGGAGGGGATAGGCGAACTCCGCCTTGAGGTCGACGGGGCCGACGCCCTCACGGGCCGACAGGCGGTCCAGGTTCGCCTCCGTGAGCTTCTCGATGCCCTCGCGCAGGCGCTCCACCCTTCGTACGGTCAAGGCCTGCGCGACCAGCGTCCGCAGCCGCCGGTGGTCCTCGCCGTCCACGGTCAGCATGGAGCGGCCCGGGTTGGCCAGGCCGATCAGCGGCCAGTCCGCCGGGATCTCGCCGCGCTGCCAGGCGCCCCAGACGTTGATGTCCTTCACCAGGCGTGCGTCGGTGAGGAGTTGGCGGGCAGCGGCGTGGTGGGTGACCGCGTAGCACGGCACTCCGCCCGGGAGCACCACGCGCGCGAGCGGGCCCGCGGCGCGCAGGGTCGCGCTCTCGGCGTCGAGGTCCGCGACGAAGGGGTCGAGGACGATGGCGGCGGCGCCCGTGCCGGTGGTGTGGTCGATCGGGCAGGTCATCGGGTGCCTCCGAGGGCGGGGGTCGACGTGAAGGTGATGGGGAGCGTGGAGAGGCCGCGCAGCCACGGCGAAGGGCGGCGGGTCAGCGCGTCGTCCGGGGTGGCGAGGTCGAGGTCGGGGAGGCGGTCCAGGAGGACCTCGATTCCCGTACGGGCGATGACCTCGGCGACTTCCTGGGCGGGGAAGGGGCAGCGGTGCTCGCCGTGGCCGAAGGAGAAGTGGGCGTTGTTGCCGCCGGTCAACTCCGAGGCGTGCGTGCGGATCTGGGGGTCGGCGTTGGCCGCCGCGATACCCAGGAGCAGGAGGTCGCCCGCCTTGATGTGGTGCCCGCCCAGGGTGGTTTCGCGCGAGGCCCAGCGGCCGGCGACGTTCTGGGTGGGGGTGTCCTCCCAGAGGACTTCGTTCATGGCTTCGGCGACGCTGTGCCGGCCGCCCGAGAGGGAGGCGGCGAAGCGGTCGTCGGTCAGCATCAGGCGCAGGGAGTTGCCGATCCAGTCGGCGGTGGGCTGGTGGCCGGCCGCCATCATCACCATCAGGTCCTGGGCGATCTCCTCGGTCGTGAAGCCCGAGGGGTCGGCGAGCATGCGCGAGGCGACATCGTTGCCAGGGACGGCCCTTTTCGCGCTGAGGAGTTCGAACATCGACTTGCCGAGGTGGCTCTGGCCTGCGAGGGCGTCCTCGCGGCCGTCGATCATGTCGTTCATGGCCTTGACGAGGCCGGGGCCCTGCTCGTCCGCGAAGCCGTAGAGGTGGGCGAGGACGCGGACGGGCAGCAGCATCGCGTACCGGCCGATGATCTCGGTGGTGCCGGTGCCGCAGAACGCGTCGATCAGCTCGTCCGCGAACTGCTCGGCCAGGCGCCGCAGTTCGAAGGGGTCGACCGCTTCGAGCGCATCGCTGATCATGGCCGCGCGCTCGCGGTGGCGCTCGCCGACCGTGTAGAGGATCGACGGCTGCTTGCGGCCGATCATCGGGAGCAGCGGCCAGTCGGCGGGGATGCGCTCCCACTGGTTCCAGAGGTCGGAGTCGCGGCTGAAGAGCACCGGATCGCCGGTGACGAGGTGGAGCTCGCGGTAGTCGAGCACCAGCCAGGCCGGGATGCCGCCGTCGAGGACGACGGGCGCCACCGGTCCGTGCGTATCACGCAACTCCCGGTAGAGCGGGGTGGGTTCGACGTGGAAGCGCGGGCCGCTGAGCGGGGCGGGTGCGGCGGATGCGGGGGATCCGTGGGCCACGGGGCATCCGGTGGGCGCGGCGTGCGTGGTCATGAAGTGCTGGGCTCCCGGGCGGCGGCGGAGAGGGCGTGCAGGTGCTGGAGCAGGGCGATGAGGACGTACTTGGACGACGTACGGTCGCGGGCGTCGCAGTCGATCAGCGGTACGTCGGGGTGGAGGTCGAGCGCCGCGCGGAGCTGTTCGGGGGTGTGGATCGAGCCGCCGAAGTCGTTGCACGCCACGATGAACGGGGTGCCGTGGTGCTCCAGGCGGTCGATGGCGTACCAGGAGTCGGCGAGCCGGCGGGTGTCGACGAGGACGACCGCGCCGAGCGTGCCGGCGAAGAGCCGGTCCCAGAGGAACCAGAATCTCTCCTGGCCGGGCGCGCCGAAGAGATAGAGCACCGTGCGTTCGTCGATGGTGATGCGGCCGAAGTCGAAGGCGACGGTGGTCGAGGTCTTGTTGCGTACGGCCGAGGTGTCGTCGACCGGGCGGCCCGCCTCGGTCATCGTCTCCTCGGTGTTGAGGGGGCGGATCTCGCTGACCGAGCGGACCATCGTCGTCTTGCCCACGCCGAAGCCGCCGACGATGACGATCTTGAGACCGTTGTCGGCCGTCGCGGAGAGAGCCTCTGTGTTTCCTCGTTCAGAGGTTGCGGAGTCCAACGAGCACCTGTTCCAGGATGGTGGGGTCGGGGAGCCGGTCGGCGGCGCGGGCGGTGCGCGGGTGGCGGGCGCTGATCCGGCCCGTGTCGAGCAGGTCGCAGAGCAGGATCCGGGTGATGGAGACCGGGAGTTGGAGGTGGGCGGCGATCTCCACGACCGCGGTGGGGCGTTCGCAGAGACGCAGGATCGCCTTGTGCTCCGACTGCATGCCGGGCGCCGGGTCGCACTCGCCGACGATGAGCGTCACGAGGTCGAAGGTGTCGACCGCGTTGGAGCGGCTGCGACCGCCGGTGACGGTGTAGAGCCGGTCCGGGTTGTCGTTGCGGCCCGGGCGGGGCGGGGGCGGCGGAGTCATTGGCGCGGCTCGGCGGCGAGGTGGTCGCCGAGCTGCTCGACGAGTTCGCTCATGTTGTGGCCGATGAGGCCGACGTCCGCGGACTCGTCCGCCACGACGGCGAGATGGGCGCCGTCGCCCGCCTCGACGATGAAGAGGATGCCGCCGTAGAACTCCGCCATCGCGGTCCGTACGCCGCCGGTGCCGTCGCCGAACTCGACGGAGGCTCCGTGGGAGAGGGACTGGATGCCGGCGGAGATGGCGGCCAGCTGGTCGGCCTGGTCGACGGAGAGCTCGGGGGTGCGGCAGAGCTTGAGGCCGTCACGGGAGAGGACGAGCGCGTGGCGGGCGCCGGGAGTGCGCTCCAGGAGGCTCTCCAGCAGCCAGTTGAGCTTCTCGTCGGTGGTGGTGGTCATTCGGATGTGCCTGTGCCTTCCGGTCGCGGGGGGTTGGGGGTGCCCGGGGTGGTGCTGGGCGCGGCGCTCGTGGCGGCGCCCGGGCGTACGGCCTGGCGGAAGGTGCTGAAGCGGGCCGCTGCGGTGGTGGAGGACTCGGAGTCGGTCTCGGCCTCGGCTCTACGGGGCCGGGGGACGGCGGGGGCCGCCGGGAAGTCCGGGTGCGCGGCGGCCATGGTGGCGCCGCGGCGGCGGCGGGGGAGGCCGCCCAGGTCGGGGTCGGGGTCGGGCGCGGAATCGAGGGTGTCGGCTTCCGGGGCGGGGGTGGTGTCCGGGGCGGGCTCAGGGGCCTTACGGGGTGCGGGTGTTGCGGGCGGGGTGGCTGCCGCTGCCTCTGCCGGTGCCGGCTCCTGTGCTGCGGCCGGTGCCGGGTTCACGGCCGGGCGGCGGGTGATCAGGTCCTGGGGGAGCAGCATCAGGACGCCCGTGCCGCCTCGCGCCGAGGGGCGGAAGGAGACGGTCAGTCCGTGCTTGCGGGCCAGCCGGCCCACGACCGCGAGTCCGAGGCGGGTCCCGGAGAGACCCGCGAGGTCGAGCTGGCGGGTGGCGTCGGCGTCCACCGCCTTCTCGGCGCGGCGGAGTTGGACCTCGCTCATCACCAGGCCGCTGTCCTCGACGGTGAGGATGACCCCGGCCGGGACCTCCTCGACGTACACATGGACCTCGGCGGTGGGCGGCGAGAAGTTGGCAGCGTTGTCAAGGAGTTCCGCGAGGGCGTGCATGACGCCTTCCGCCGCGTGCCCCGCGATGGCGATCTCGCTGGTGGAGTGCAGCCGCACCCGCTGATAGCCGGAGATCCGGCCCATCGCGCCGCGCAGGATCGACTCCATGACGATCGGCTTGGCCCAACGCCGCCCGGAGCGCGCTCCGGTGAGGACCGCGATGGAGTCGGCGAGCCGTCCGGCCTGGGCCGTGCGGTGGTCGAGGTGGAGGAGGTCGCCGAGCACGTCCTCGTCGGAGTGGCGGTGTTCCATGTCGCGCAGGTCGGCGAGCATGCCGGTGGCCAGGGCCTGCATGCGGCCCGCGGCGTTGGCCGCGGCGGAGAGCGCGGCGGCGCGCTGCGACTCGGCGCGGGAGGTCGCGGCTTCGGCACGGGCGGTCTCGGCCTTCAGCTCGGCCTCCCGTGCGCCGAACCGGTCCTGGGCCACGCCCATTTCGGAGATACGGGCGCGGAGTCCGCGCGCGGTGCGCCGGGCGTGCGCCGCGACGGCGACGGCGGCGCAGAGCAGCACGGCGAGTGCGCCCAGGCACCAGACGAGTGTGGCGGTCATCAATCGGAGTCCTCATGGACGGATGGGACAGGCGGGACGGACCGGGCGAAATGGAAGCGTCGGTTCCTGAGCAATGCCTGGCAACTATAGGAGAGTTGGTGATCACTTTGGGGAGTTCTTGGTGTGGAGATTGTTGATACCGGTGCACATTTCGCCCAGGTGCATCCTGGTGTGATGGGACTCGAACTCGAGGAAAAACTCCGGAGGACCGTGCGGGGCGAGATCGACTTCGGATCGGCCGCCCGCGCGCTGATGACGATGGACGCCTCCAATTACCGAAGGGTGCCGTTGGGCGTGGTCGCCCCGCGCGACGCCGAGGACGTCGCCGCGACCCTCGCCGCCTGCCGGGAGGCGGGCGTTCCGGTTGTGCCGCGCGGAGGCGGGACGTCGATCGCCGGTCAGGCGACCGGAGTCGGCGTGGTACTGGACTTCACGCGCCATATGCGGACGGTGGCGGAGGTGGACCCCGAGGCGCGTACGGCGGTCGTCCAGCCCGGCGTCGTACTCGACGAGCTGCGGGCTGCGGCGGGGGCGTACGGGCTGACCTTCGGGCCCGATCCGTCCACGCACAGCCGCTGCACGCTCGGCGGCATGATCGGCAACAACTCCTGCGGCTCGCACTCGGTGGCGTGGGGGACGACCGCCGACAGCGTGAGCGGTCTCACGGTGCTCGGCTACGGGGGCGAGCGGTGGCGGCTCGGGCAGGGCTGGGAGGGGGCGCCTTCCGGTCTCCGCCCGCTGGTGGAAGGGAACTTGGCGCTGCTGCGGACGGGGTATCCGCAGGGGCTGCCGCGACGGATCTCGGGCTACGCGGTCGATGCGCTGCTGCCCGAGAACGGAGTCGATCTCGCGCGGGCCTTCTGCGGCAGCGAGGGCACGCTCGGGGTGGTGACGGAGGCGACCGTCAAGCTGGTGGAGTCGCCCCGGGCGCGGGCGCTCGCGGTGCTCGGGTACGCGGACGAGAGCGCGGCGGCGGAGGCGGCGGCCGGGCTGTTGTCAGTGGGTCCGCTTACGGTGGAGGGCATGGCGGCGGACCTGGTCAGGGACGCGGGGGACCGGGCCGGGCTGCCTCGGGGCGGGGCATGGCTGTTCGTGGAGATGGGGGGCGAGGGGGCTGGGGAAGCGCGGGCCAGGGCTGAGGAGTTGGTGCGGGGCGCGGACGCCCTGGACGGGATGGTGGTCGACGATCCGGCGCGGCAGCGGGCGCTGTGGCGGGTACGGGAGGACGCCAGCGGGACGGCGACCCGGATGGCCGACGGGAGCGAGGCCTGGCCGGGGTGGGAGGACTGCGCGGTGCCGCCCGCCCGGCTCGGGGCGTATCTGCGGGACTTCCGCGGGCTGTTGGGGGAGCACGGACTGCGCGGGACTCCGTACGGACACTTCGGGGACGGCTGCATCCACGTACGGATCGACTTCGACCTGCTGAGCAAGGAGGGGGTGCAGGGCTTCCGCCGCTTCTCGGAGGAGCTGGCCGACCTGGTGGTCGCGCACGGCGGATCGCTGTCGGGCGAGCACGGGGACGGGCAGGCGCGGGCCGAGCTGCTGCCGAAGATGTACGGGGACGAACTGGTGGATGTCTTCGGCCGGTTCAAGGACGTCTGGGACCCGTCGGGCGGTATGAACCCCGGCATGCTCGCCCGCCCGGACCGCCTCGACGAGAACCTCCGCTTCGAGGTGCTTCCCCGCGAGCCGGTCCCGGTCGCCTTCGGCTACCCGCACGACGGCGGGGACTTCTCGGCGGCGGTGCGCAGGTGCGTAGGGGTCGCCAAATGCCGTACGACAGAGCCCACTTCAGGCGTCATGTGCCCGTCCTTCCGGGCCACCGGCGAGGAACAGCACTCCACCAGGGGACGGGCCCGCCTGCTGCACGAGATGCTCGCGGGGGAGGTGGTGACGGACGGCTGGCAGTCGGAGGAGGTACGGGACGCGCTCGACCTCTGCCTGTCCTGCAAGGGGTGCAGGAGCGACTGCCCGGTGGGCGTGGACATGGCCACGTACAAGGCGGAATTCCTTCACCACCACTACGAAGGCCGGCGCCGCCCGGCCTCGCACCACGCGATGGGGCGCCTGCCGGAGTGGCTGCGGCTGGCGGCAAGGCTGCGGCTCGCGCCGCTGCTGAACGCGGGCGCGAAGGTCACCCCGCTCGCCGCGATCGCCAAGCGCGCAGGCGGGATCGCCCCGGAGCGGATGCTCCCCACGGTGGCGCGCGAGACCTTCTCGCGGTGGTGGTGGAAGCGGCTGATGCGGGAGGCGACGGCGGGCCGGCTGCGGAGTCGCGGAGACGGACCCGAGGTGCTGCTCTGGCCTGACACCTTCACCAATCACCTCGACCCGGGGGTGGGGCGGGCCGCGCTCAAGGTCCTGGAGGCGGCCGGTATCGGCGTGATGCTCCCGCCGGAGGCAGAGCTGCCCGTGCCGTACGCAGAACTGGAGCGGGCCGCCGAGCGCGGCGAGGACTTCACGCTGAGGATCCCGCGTCGGCTCCGTCGCGCCTCGGTCTGCTGCGGTCTGACGTACGTATCGACCGGGCAGCTGGACCGGGCCCGCGCCGTGATGCGCCGCACGCTGGACCTCCTCGACCCGCTGCTCGCGGACGGCGACCTGCCCGTCGTCGTCCTCGAACCGAGCTGTGCGGCCGCCCTCACCACCGACCTCCCCGAGCTCCTCGCCGACGACCCCCGCGCCCGGCGCCTGGCCGACCGGGTGCTCACCTTCGCGCAGGCGCTGGAGCGGTACGCGCCGGACTGGCAGCCCCCGCGCATCGACCGCCCCGTGGTGGGCCAGACGCACTGCCACCAGCACGCCGTCCTCGGCGACGAGGCGGAACGGCGCCTGCGCGAGCGCGCCGGACTGACGGGCGAACTGAGTGGCGGCTGCTGCGGTCTCGCCGGGAACTTCGGCTTCGAGCGCGGTCATTACGAGGTCTCCGTGGCCTGCGCGGAGGAGCAGCTGCTCCCGTCCGTACGGCAGGCGGACCCGGGGGCGGCGGTGCTGGCCGACGGCTTCTCCTGCCGTACGCAGCTGGAGCAGCTGGGCGGGGTGCGGGGGCGTCACCTGGCGGAGATCTTGGCAGCTGGACTGTAAGCGGGACCATGGGTGGTCGACCCTTACCCTGTAGGGATGGACCCGATCGCCCCCGCCGACGCCGCCCAGGCGCTAGCCCCTGCCCCCGCGCCCGCCCCCGCCGCCACGGCTCCCAGTCCTCGTGCGCGCTTCGGCCCGGTGGGTCTGGTCCTCGCGGGCGGGATCTCGGTGCAGTTCGGGGCGGCGGTCGCGGTGTGGCTGATGCCGCGGGTGGGCGCGCTGGGCGTGGTCTCGCTGCGGCTCCTCGTCGCCGCGGCGGTGCTCCTCGTGGTCTGCCGCCCGAGGGTGCGCGGCCTCTCGCGCGGCGACTGGGGCACGGTGCTGGTCTTCGGCGTCGCGATGGCGGGCATGAACGGCCTCTTCTACCAGGCCGCCGACCGCATCCCGCTGGGTGCGGCCGTCACCTTGGAGGTCCTCGGCCCCCTCGCCCTCTCCGTCTTCGCCGCCCGCCGCCTGGCGAGCGCGCTGTGGGCGGGGATCGCCCTGTGCGGGGTGGCGCTGCTGAGCGGCGGCGGCTTCGGCGGCATCGACCTGGTCGGGGCGGCCTTCGCGCTCGGCGCGGGCGCCATGTGGGCGGCGTACATCGTCTTCAGCGCGCGGACCGGCGCCCGTTTCCCCCGCGCGGACGGCCTCGCGCTCGCGATGGGCGTCGCGGCGGTGCTGATGCTGCCGCTGGGGATCGCGGACGCCGGCGCGAAGCTGCTCGTGCCGAGCACGCTCGCGCTGGGGGCGGCGGTGGCGCTGATGTCGTCGGTCCTCCCGTACACCCTGGAAATGCTCGCCCTGCGCCGCCTCCCGAACTCGGTCTTCGCGGTCCTGATGAGCCTGGAACCGGCGATCGCGGCGCTGGCGGGCTTCCTCGTACTGCACCAGTCGCTGTCCGCGCTGGACGCGCTCGCGATCTCGCTGGTGATCGTGGCGAGCATGGGCGCGGTGCGGTCGCAGGTCACGGGCAAGTAGGGCCGCCCGGCGGCCTCTCAGCCCGGCGGCCGCTGCCCGATGAAGTCGACCACCCCCAGCCGCACGAGGCTTCGGGTCTCGGTGTACCAGACGTCTTTCTGTGCGCCACGGATTTTGGTGCGGAACCCGAGGTACTCGTACGTGCGGCGGTCGAAGAGGAACGAGTTGGCGATCTGGGGGTACGAGACGCTGACCCCGCGCCGTCCGAGGGTGTCCACCTCGTCGCGGTCGAGCCGGACGCCCGGGAGCTTCGCGACCGCCTCGAAGGCCGCCGCCTGCAGGCCGGGTGGCATGACGCGCGTCCCCATCATCAGCATGCAGAGCTGGCTGAACGCCAAGCTGTCGAGCACGGGCGATGGTTCGGTGCTGTGCCTCAGCGCACGCAGCAGCGCGTCCGGATCTGTCGGCATGGCCTGCAGTTTCGTGTAGACGGTCGGCGGCCACGGCGCTTGGTGCGGGCCCATCGGAGGGTCGTCGTGGAACGTGCCGTGGTCCTGCCGCCGAGAGGGCTTGCGGCCGTCCACCGACATCCAGCTCTCGTCCGTCCAGGTCCGGGTCCGGGGAGTGCCGCCGCCCTTCATCGGCTTCCGCTCGATGTAGGTCTTGATGTACATGTACTGGTCGTTGCGCGGGGCCGGCAGCCCGTTCCCGCGGGACCGGGACCGGTCCGCGGCCTTGTGCAGCACCTGCACCGCACTGAGGGGGGCCATACGTGGCGCCGCGCCGCGGTTGCCCCCGCCCTTGGTGGCGACCACGGCGGTTCCAGCGACGGCCGCGGCTGCGGCCACGGTCGCGCCGGCCGCCACCCGGAACATCAGCCGCCGGGACGGCGCGGCAGAAGCACCCCGACGGCTCTCCCGGTGGACGGCGCTCTGCAGCCGCACGCGGGCGGCGGACCGCGCCTCGTCGCTGGGCGGCGGCACGTCGGCCTCCCACTCCCGCACCTGCATAAGGTCATCCACGATGCGTCTCCTCCTGGTCCTCGTCCTCGCGAATGGTGGTGGGATCGGCTCCGCCCAGCGCCGCGCGCACCGCGCTGCGGGCCCGGTGCAGCCGGGACCGCACGGTGCCCACGGGTATGCCGAGGGCTTCCGCGGCCTCGGCGTAGTCGAGATCGCCCCAGGCGATCAGCAGCAGGACGTCCCGGTTACGGGGGGACAGCCCGGCGAGCGCCGCGGCCAGAGCGCCCCGGGTGCTCTCGGCGCCCACCCGGGCCACCACGCGATCGGCCATCGCCTCGCTGTGGGCGTCCCCAACGCCCGCTCCTTCTGCCGGAGTTGAAGACATGACGCGCGCGAGCGCCCGCAGGCGGCGGGCCTCGGCCCGCTTGTGCCGGCTGATGAGGTTGGTGACGATTCCATACAGCCAGGGCAGGGCGTGCGGCCTGGTCAGGTCGTAACGGCGCCGCTGCTGAAAGGCGATGACGAAGGTCTCGGCCATCAGATCGTCGGCCGCCTCGGTGCCGAGCCGCCTGGCCGCGTACCGATGAATGTCATCGGAGTGCCGGTCGAAGAGCACGGCGAACAACTCCGGCTCGTCACAGGACCGTTCGACGACCGAGGCGTCGGAGTCCGCCGGATCGTCCCTGACGGAGGCACGGTCCACTCCGACGTCCGGCGAGGCGGTCACTGGTTGCCTCCTGGATGCATGCGGTTCCTTCGACGATTCGGGCATGGTCACCGGTTGTTCGCCGATGCCGGCATTCGAGTTCCATTTCCTCAGCTCCAGAAGCGCCCGATCAGGAGCGCCAGCCGCCGCTCATGGTCCTCGCGGCGGAGCCTGCCGCTGCGCATCAGTGTGACCAGGCCGTGCAGCGAGCTCCAGAAGGTCTCGGTGAGCACGACCAGTTCGGCGTCGTCAGCGCCCTCGGCGAGCGGTCGTACCGTCGCGACGATTTCGCCGAACGCGGCGTGCAGCTGGGCCGGTGCCTCGGGGGTCGCGAACGGCAGGTCGACGGGGTGGGTGAAGATCGCGTCGTACACGGCGGGCCGCCGCTCGGCGAACTCCGTGTACGCGGTGGCGACCGCGCACAGCACCTGCCGCTTCCCCCGCGCACCGGTGCGGGCGGCGTGCAGCACGTCGGCGAGGTCGCCGCAGGCCTGCACCACCACGGCCGCCATGATCGCGCTCTTGCCCTTGAAGTGGCTGTAGAGGACGGGCTGGCTGTACTCGATCTCGGCGGCGAGCCGCCGGGTCGTCACCGCGTCCCATCCGTCCGCCTCGGCCAGGTCCCGCGCGGCCGTGACGATCGACTGCTCCCGCTCTGCCCGCTCGCGCTCACGCCGCGCGTGATGTGTGGTCATGGATCAAATTCTAGCAGCGCTAGGCAAGCTGCCAATGCTCTGCTACCTTCGACATTGTTCCTAGCGCTGCTAGCGAATCTGCCGGAGAAGAACACAGGGAGAAGACCATGCTCACCCCCATCGCCTACGGTCTGGCCATCGTCCTCAACCTCATGGTCGTCTGGATCGGCATAAGTTTCCTGGCGCAGCCCAAGGTGGCGGCCGCCGGCTACGGAGTGGCGGCGAAGGAGAACGGCGACGCCGTCTACCTCACCATCAAGGGCGTACGCGACGGCACTTACGGCCTCCTCGGCCTGGCCCTGCTGGCGTTCGCAGGGGCCCACGCGGAGGCCTGGTTCATGCTGGTGGTGGCGCTGGCACCGATCGCGGACACACTCATCGTGCTGCGCAACGGCGGCAAGAAGGCGGTGGCGTACGGCATCCACACGCTCACTGCGGTCATCATGCTCATCAACGCAGCGCTCCTCTTCGCGGTCTGATGCCGCGAGCGTCCGGCGCCCTTTGGGAGGCGGCCCGGCGGCTAGGCGGTGCGGTCCGCCACCAGCCACCGCCAGCGCCGCCGCTCGGTGACGAGCGTCGCGCCGGCGAGCAGGGTCGCGGGGACGGCGGCCCACACGGGCCACACCACCCAGGCGGACACCACGGCGGCGACGAGCTGCAGCAGTACGAGCAGGATCGTGACCAGGCCCGGGACGGCGATGATCACGGAGGACTTGTCGCCCGGGGTGGAGAAGAGGGTGGGAAGCCCGATGAGAGCGACCACGGCCAGCACGGCGAGCACCCACGAATACCCGGACAGGGCCCAGGGGGTGGCGACCCAGGCGACGAGCTCGGTGGCGAAGCGAAAGCCGGACGGTATGCGGTCGTCCGGCCGGGCGGCGGCCGTATCCCCGGCGGTGGCGTCAGTCACCTGGGGACGATCTCATGGGGAGCGGCCGGCGACCAGGGGCTGCCTTGGGCAGTCGACTTTCCGGAACCGTCACCTAGTAGATGGTGATCTGCCGGATGCCGGATCTGCGCCACCGGCGAGGTACTCCTCGTCGGGGTCGTACCCCCAGGACCAGATCAAGCGTCCAGCTCCGTGTATGCGGCGCGGAGGATGTCCCCGGACTCCCGGACGTACCGGCGGGAGGTCTCGGGGTCGGCGGAGACCTGGGCCAGATACTCGGCCCGGTGGAATCGTTGCGCCATAGCGGGATGGCGCTCGATCTCGATGACGGCGGCCCAGCGCAGCAGGACCCCCCGCAGCGGGTCGATGCTGCTCTGCCGTACGGCTTCGGTGAGCGCCTTGTCCTTCTCCCGCTCCATCTCCGGAATCCGAGCGGGCGCAAGGACTGCCAGCGCCTCCCGAAGTGCGTCGGGAGTGCGATCCGGGCGGCGAATCAGCTCTCCGCCGGGGTGGTCCGGCTGTGCGCTCACAATGTCCTCCTCACGGCCAGGTCGGCAAGGGTGTCGGGTGCAGTGACGGCCAGCTCGAAGGTCATGCGTCCCTGGCTGATCAGCCAGCCGCGGAAGTAGTCGAAGCCATCGTCCGAGCACCCGCCGTTCATGACGTAGGCGGCCGCCCACAAGGGGGCTTGGTAGGACTCGGCCATGAGGTCCCAGATGATCCGCTGCGCTGCGACGATCTCCAGGGGTGGCCGGAGCGCGAGCAACGAGGTGATGTGACTGGCTACTGCCTCGCCATCCTCGGTGTCGGCCACCTGCGTTCGGGCCTCGTCGACCAGCGCCCAGAACTGCTTCTTCTCCATGACCAGGAGCATGCCATTGGGCACTGACATCGTTCCGGGCGGTGATCGCTACTGTGGATCCGATCTGGAGGTGTCATGGCGGACAACGTGCGGGTGCGCGTATCGGCGTATGCGATCGCCACGAGGGGCGGGCAGTTGCTGCTTACGCAACTCTCCGATGCATCACCGGTGTTCGAGCCGGGGCTGTGGCATCTGCCCGGCGGGGGCATCGACCCGGGCGAGCAGCCGGCCGAGGCGCTGGCGCGGGAGTTGGTGGAGGAGACCGGGCTCGAGGTGCTTGATGCGCGACTCGTCGACTCGCGTTCATATGCCGCGCACCGGCTCGGGGTGAGCTGGCATTTGGTGGGGCTCTTCTATCGGGTCGAGCTCAAGCCCGGCCCCCTCGCCGTGGTGAAGGCGGACGATTCCACTTGTGCCGTGGAGTGGATGCCCGTGACCGGGCTGGTGGAGTCGATGCTGTCGCCTGCGGCGATCGACGGGCTGGCTCACGTTTCGGGTGTCCCGTAGATCTCGATATCCGTTGCGAGGTGGCCGTTGTCCGCGGTCCGGATGTCGTACAGCCTGTGCACAGGCGTGTAGTCGGCGCGGGCGTCGGGCTCGATCCCGTCCTCGTCCGGGAAGTCGTAGAGCCGGTCGAAGGGCGGGATGACGAACGGCCAGGCGCGGTAACGGCCTTGCATGGGCGGAGAGTCGGAGGCCATGTCCGGCGGCGGCTGTGGACGACGTCTGGACACACCTGGGCTGTCGATGTTCGATGAAGCCGGGCCCGCGACGGGGGAGGGTGTGGCTGGCATGGCCGGTGCCGGACTTGTGCGGGTTGTCGCTGCTCAGCTTGGGGAGGGGCTGGCGGGGATCCTTGCTGGGGTGGCCGCGTATGCGCTGATCTTCTTCACCGTGGACGACCTGAGGCTCTCCGGCTTTGCCGGGCGTCTTCAGATTGCCGGCCTTGTCGTCATGGAGCTGGTCTGGGCAGCCTGTCTGCTGCTGTCCCGGCCGCGTCGGCTACGGGAGTTCGGCGCCGCTGTGATGATCGAAGATCTCGCGGTGCTGGATCGGAACGTGGAGCAGGCCCGCCACCTGCGGCGGGGCCGCGTGCGGGTGGCAGTCTTGGTTCTGATGATGGCGCTCGCGGGCGCGTACGTGATCCACATGCCGTTGATCGGCCTGTTTCTTCCGGTGATGCTGGCCCTGGGGTTTGTTGATACTTGGCTGACGATCTTGTGGGAGCGCCGATGCGGCGTCCTGCTGTGGAAGCCGCCACTGTCCGCTGTGGGTCGCGAGAACTGGCGTCGCTCCCCGTACTACGCAAGCCCGGTCAGGGCCGGATAGCCGGATGCAGGGGCCTTACGGGGCCTCGGGCGCGAGGATGAAGAATCCTGCGACCTTCTCGTCCGCGTCGAACGCGACGCGGGCCTTCATCGCGCCTGCTTCGTAGCGCAGCGGGACGTCGACCACCGTGTGATCGCCGATGCGTCGCACGAAGGGCTCGCCCTCACCGAAGCCTTCGTACGCGCCGACGAGGCCGGTGACGGAGGCCAGGGTGTTGCCCCGCACCTCGTCGGTGAATGCCGCCAGGACCTCGGCGTTGAAGGAAGGCCTGGCGTCGGCCATGCGGTCTTCGAGGATGTCCGTGACGAGCCTGATGGCGCGTTCTGCGGCGTCGGTGATGTGCACGGTCTTGTCCATGGGTTCTCCCGTCCGGGGGTCGATGGGCTTGCCGAATCGCTGGAAGGCGGCCTGGCGGGTGACGCCGAGCAGATCCCCGACCTCCTGCCAGGTGTGGCCGGCGTCCCGGGCCTGCTGGACGCACAGTTTGAGCACCTGCTCGGCCAGCGCGTCGACGTCTTGAGCGCGTCGGACCAGGTCGAGGTAGGGCGGCGGGGTCAACGGGCTGATCGCCGACGTCGCCAGGGCCGAGCTCTGTTCGGTGAGCTGGGCGCTCAAGGCCGCCAGTGGGGCGGGGGAGTTGGCCATGCGTAAAGGATGCCTTTACGGATTTGGTGGTGTCAAGGAATCCTTTACATCGCCCTGCGTGGTGGGCGGTTGGTGCTGCACTCGAGTGGCCGGAAAATAATGCAAGCACGCTTGCTTGTTTTGGTGGGCGGTGCCATGCTCCGGTCCACGCCGCCGTGCCCGCCGGAGGGAGCTCGCCGTGTCCGATGCAGCAGTTGTGCTTGATGATCTGCGTGATGAAGGCGCCGAACTCGACGGATTGGTCGGGGGGTTGTTGCAGCGGGAGTGGGCGCTGGACACGCCCGCCGCCGGGTGGTCCGTCGCCCATCAGATCGCCCATCTCGCGTGGACGGACGCCGCGTCGCTGCTTGCCGTGACCGATGCCGATGCCTTTGCGGGGGAGGTCGAGAAGGCGCTCGCCTCGCCCGAGTCCTTTGTGGACGAAGGCGCCGAGGCCGGGGCGCTGCTGCCCGTGGGGGAGTTGTTGTCGTGGTGGCGTGATGGGCGTGAGCAGTTGCAACAGGCTTTGCGTGACGCCCCGGTCGGGGTTCGGTTTCCTTGGTACGGGCCGCCCATGAGCGTTGCGTCCATGGCCACCGGGCGGCTCATGGAGACCTGGGCCCATGGGCAGGACATCGCCGATGCCGTTGGCGTAACGCGGAAGCCCACCGCTCGGCTGCGGCATGTGGCGCGGATTGGTGTGCGGGCGCGGGACTTTGCCTTTGGGGTGCGGGGGCTTGATGCGCCGGGGGAGGAGTTTCGCGTCGAACTCACCGGGCCCGGTGGCGAGTTGTGGGTCTACGGGCCCGAGAGTGCTCCGCAGCGGGTCAGCGGGGCCGCGATCGACTTCTGTCTGCTTGTCACGCAGCGCGCGCACCGTGATGATCTGGCGCTCCGTGCCGTGGGCGCCGACGCCGATCGGTGGCTCGACATCGCGCAGGCCTTCGCCGGGCCTGCGGGGGCCGGGCGTCCGGCCAAGGGGGCCTGAGGCGCAGTGGTGTTGAGGGTGGGGAATGCGTCCGGTTTTTACGGGGATCGCTTCGATGCCATGAAGGAGATGCTCACCGGCGGGCCGCTCGATGTGCTCACCGGGGACTATCTCGCCGAGCTGACCATGCTCATCCTGGGGCGCGACCGGCTCAAGGATCCCCGGCTCGGGTATGCCAAGACCTTTCTGCGGCAGATGGAGGAAGGGCTGGGGCTTGCCCGGGAGCGGGGGGTGCGGATCGTCACCAATGCCGGTGGGCTCAATCCCGGTGGGCTGGCCGCTGCTGTAAGGGAGTTGAGTGCTCGGGTCGGTGTTCCGGTGCGGGTGGGCTGGGTCGACGGGGGCTCGCTTCCGTTGCCGGACGGGGCCCTGACCGCCAACGCGTATCTGGGTGGGGGTGGCATTGCCGCGTGCCTGCGGGGTGGCGCCGATGTTGTCGTCACCGGGCGCGTGACCGATGCGGCTCTGGTGAGTGGGGCTGCCGCCTGGCATTACGGGTGGGGCGCCGAAGACCTGGACCCGCTCGCGGGGGCCGTGGTCGCCGGGCATGTCCTGGAGTGCGGGACTCAGGCCACCGGGGGGAACTACTCCTTCTTCGGCGGTCATGACGTGCGGCGGCCCGGGTTTCCTGTGGCCGAGGTGCATGCGGATGGGTCCTGCGTTATTACCAAGCATCCCGGTACCGGGGGTGTGGTTGATGTGGGCACCGTGACCGCGCAGCTTCTGTACGAGACCGGGGGCGCGCGATACCCCGGGCCCGATGTCACCGCCCGGCTCGACACCGTGCGGCTGGAGGCCGACGGGGTCGACCGGGTGCGGATATCAGGGGTGCGGGGCGAGGCGCCGCCGCCCCTGCTGAAGGGCGGGGTCACCCGGATCGGGGGGTGGCGCAATGAAGTCGTGTTCGTGCTGACCGGGCTGGATATCGAGGCCAAGGCCGACCTCGTACGGGGGCAGGTCGAGGATGCCTTCGGGAAGGCCCGGCCTGCGGATGTGCGGTGGGAACTCGTACGGACCGATCGGGACGATGCCGCCAGCGAGGAGTGCGCGAGCGCGCTTCTACGGCTTGTGGTGCGGGATCCCGATGCGGCGGCCGTCGGGCGGGTGGTCAGCGGGGCCGCGATCGAGCTGGCGCTGGGGAGCTATCCCGGGTTCCACGTCACGGCTCCGCCGGGGAAGGGGGCGCCTTATGGGGTCTTCGATGCGGTGGGGGTCGAGCGGGGGAGTGTGGTGCATTCCGCGGTGCTGCCGGATGGGGTGCGAGTGGTGATTTCTGATCCTCTACGGACCCGGGTGCTGGAGTCGGTGGGTGAGCCTGCGCTTCCTGAGCCGTTGGCGGTCGGGCCAACTCGGCGTGCTCCATTGGGTGTTGTCGCTGGGGCTCGCAGTGGTGACAAGGGCGGGGACGTGAATGTGGGGGTGTGGGTGCGGGGGGACGAGGAGTGGCGTTGGCTCGTGCATGAGCTGAGCGTGGAGCGGTTCCGTGAGTTGCTGCCGGAGGTTGGTGGGCTGCGGGTCGTTCGGCATGTGCTGCCGAATCTGCGGGCGTTGAACTTTGTGGTGGAGGGGTTGTTGGGGGACGGGGTTGCGTCCCAGGCGCGGTTCGATCCTCAGGGGAAGGGGGTGGGGGAGTGGTTGCGGGCGCGGTGGGTCGATGTGCCGGTCGCGTTCGCGGGGGCGGGGTGAGCGGGGGCGCAGGGTGAGCCGGGGGCGCCGCTGCGCGGGCCAGTTCCCCTACCCGCCCCTTCCCGAAACTGGGGCTGCGCCCCAGACCCCCTGGCGGGGGTGGGGTGAACGGGGGCTGCGCGCCCCGGGCCCCGCCTGCGGGGGCTTCGCCCTCAGCACCCCCGTAGGCGAGCTTCGGCCGCCTGTCCTCAAGCGCCGGACGGGCTTGATTTTGCTGATGTGCGACTGATCCACAGGCGTGTTGCGTACGAGCAGCCGGATGAGCCCGACGCGCAGCGCCACCCGCGCCGAATCCACCCCCCAACCCCCGAGGTAACCCACCCCATGACCACCCTCCCCACCACCCTCGACCCCGCCTCCCCCGACTACTCCTCCGCCCGCGCCGCCATGCTCGCCAAGCTCACCGAGCTCGACGCCGAGCACGCCAAAGCTCTCGCCGGCGGGGGCGAGAAGTACACGACCCGCCATCACGACCGCGGCAAACTCCTCGCCCGCGAGCGCATCGAGCTCCTCCTCGACCCCGACACCCCCTTCCTCGAACTCTCCCCGCTCGCCGCCTGGGGCAGCGAGTACGCCGTCGGGGCCGCCATGGTCACCGGCATCGGCACCGTCGAGGGCACGGAGTGCCTCATCACCGCCAACGACCCCACCGTCCGCGGCGGCGCCTCCAACCCGTGGACCCTCAAGAAGGCCTTCCGGGCCCACGAGATAGCCCTCGCCAACCGGCTCCCCTGCATCAGCCTCGTCGAGTCCGGCGGCGCCGATCTCCCCTCCCAGAAGGAGATCTTCATCCCCGGCGGCGCCCTCTTCCGCGACATCACCCGGCTCTCCGCCGCCGGAATCCCCACCGTCTCCGTCGTCTTCGGCAACTCCACCGCCGGCGGCGCCTACGTCCCGGGCATGTCCGACCACGTCGTGATGATCAAGGAGCAGTCGAAGGTCTTCCTCGGCGGGCCGCCCCTCGTGAAGATGGCCACCGGCGAGGAGAGCGACGACGAATCCCTCGGCGGCGCCGAGATGCACGCCCGTACCTCAGGCCTCGCCGACTACTTCGCCCTCGACGAGTACGACGCCATCCGCCAGGCCCGCCGCGTCGTCGCCCGCCTCAACCACCGCAAGGCGCACCCCGGTCCGGCGGCGGCCCTTCCCGTCCCGCCCAAGTACGACCACGACGAGCTCCTCGGCATCGTGCCGTCCGACCTCCGCACTCCCTTCGACCCCCGCGAGGTCATCGCCCGTATCGTCGACGCCTCCGACTTCGACGAGTTCAAGCCGCTCTACGGGACGAGCCTCGTCACCGGGTGGGCCGAGCTGCACGGCTATCCCATCGGCATCCTCGCCAACGCCCAGGGCGTCCTCTTCTCCGCCGAGTCGCAGAAGGCCGCCCAGTTCATCCAGCTCGCCAACCAGCGCGACATCCCCCTCCTCTTCCTCCACAACACCACCGGCTACATGGTCGGCAAGGAGTACGAGCAGGGCGGCATCATCAAGCACGGCGCCATGATGATCAACGCCGTCTCCAACTCCCGTGTCCCACACCTCTCCGTCCTCCTCGGCGCGAGTTACGGCGCCGGGCACTACGGCATGTGCGGCCGCGCCTACGACCCCCGCTTCCTCTTCGCCTGGCCCAGCGCCAAGTCCGCAGTCATGGGGCCCCAGCAGCTCGCCGGTGTGCTCTCCATCGTCGCCCGCGCCTCCGCGACCGCGAAGGGCCAGCCCTACGACGACGAGGCCGACGCTGCCCTGCGCGCCATGGTCGAGCAGCAGATCGAGTCCGAATCCCTCCCGATGTTCCTTTCCGGACGGCTGTACGACGACGGGGTCATCGACCCCCGCGACACCCGCACCGTCCTCGGCCTGTGCCTGTCCGCCATCCACACCGCACCGGTCGAGGGCGCCCGCGGCGGCTTCGGCGTCTTCCGGATGTGAGGTCCTCCCCATGACGAATCAAATGATCAGCTCAATCCTCATCGCGAACCGGGGCGAAATCGCCTGCCGCATCGCCCGCACCTGCCGCGACCTCGGCATCCACACCGTCGCCGTCCACTCCGACCCGGACGCCGACGCCCTCCACACCCGTACCGCCGACACCGCCGTACGGCTCCCGGGCGCCACCCCCGCCGACACCTATCTCCGCGCCGACCTCGTCGTGAAGGCCGCGCTCGCCGCAGGCGCCGACGCCGTCCACCCGGGGTATGGATTCCTCTCCGAGAACGCCGCCTTCGCCCGCGCCGTCATCGATGCCGGACTCGTATGGATCGGGCCACCCCCCGCCGCCATCGAGGCCATGGCCTCCAAGACCCGCGCCAAGGAGCTCATGGGGATCGCGCCCCTGGACGTCGACGGTCTCACCGCCGACGACCTGCCCGTCCTCGTGAAGGCCGCCGCGGGCGGCGGCGGGCGCGGGATGCGGGTCGTCCGCGAACTCGACCAGCTGAAAGGGGAGTTGGTCGCCGCTCGTGCCGAGGCCGCCTCCGCCTTCGGTGACGGGGAAGTCTTTGTCGAGCCCTATATCGAAGGCGGGCGGCACGTCGAAGTCCAGATCATGGCCGACGCCCACGGCACCGTCTGGGCCCTCGGCACCCGCGACTGCTCCCTCCAGCGCCGGCACCAGAAGGTCATCGAAGAAGCCCCCGCCCCGGGGCTGACCCCCGAGCTCATCGACACCCTCCACACCCAGGCCGTACGCGCCGCCCGTGCCACCGACTATCGCGGCGCAGGCACCGTCGAGTTCCTCGTCACCTCCGACGGGCGCGCCCACTTCCTGGAGATGAACACCCGCCTCCAGGTCGAACACCCCGTCACCGAGGCCGTGTTCGGGCTCGACCTCGTCGCCCTCCAGATCCGCATCGCCGAAGGCCACCGGCTGGACGGCGCCTCGCCGCCCGCCCGCGGTCACGCCGTCGAGGCCCGCCTCTACGCCGAGGACCCCGCCCGCTCCTGGACCCCCCAGACCGGCACCCTCCATCGCATCGCCGTCCCCGACGGCGTGCGCCTCGACTCCGGGTACGCCGACGGAGACACCATCCCCGTCCACTACGACCCGATGCTCGCCAAGGTCGTCGCCCACGCCCCGACCCGGGCGGAAGCCATCCGCCGGCTCGCCGCCGCCCTGGAGCGCGCCACCCTCCACGGGCCCGTCACCAACCGCGACCTGCTCGTACGCTCCCTGCGCCACCCGGAGTTCGCTGCCGGGAGCCCCGACACCGGCTTCGCGGACACCGGGTTCTTCGACCGCCACCTTCATCAACTCACCGCCCCCGTCCCCGATCCCCACGCCCCCCTCGCCGCCGCCCTCGCCGACGCCTGCGGCCGCTCCTCCCTTGGCGGCTGGCGCAACCTGCACTCCCAGCCCCAGATCAAGCGCTACCGCTCCGAGCCCGACGGCACCGAGCACGAGGTCCGCTACCGCCACACCCGCGACGGGCTCACCGCCGAAGGCGTACGCGTCGTATCGGCCGCCCCCGACCGTGTCGTCCTCGAAGTCGACGGCATCCAGCGCCCGTTCACCGTCGCCGCCCCCGCAGGCAGCGGCCGCGTCCACGTCAACGCCACCACCCTCACCCCCCTCTCCCGCTTCCCCGACCCCGCCTCCCAGCAGGCCCCCGGATCCCTGCTCGCCCCCATGCCAGGAACCGTAGTACGCACCACTGACATCGCCGTCGGAGACCGCGTCACCGCAGGTCAGCCGATCCTCTGGCTGGAAGCCATGAAGATGGAGCACAAGATCACCGCGCCCGCCTCCGGCACCCTCACCGCGCTCCACGCCACCCCCGGCCTCCAGGTCGAGGTCGGCACCCTGCTCGCCGTCGTAGAAGAAGAAGCACAGGACCAAGCAGCACTGGACCAAGCAGCGCAGGACCACGCAGCACAGGACCCTCAGGAGGCAGCATCAGCATGAGCACCGTCCTCGAAACCGAAGAGCTCACCGCACTCCGCGCCGCCGTGTCCGCCCTCGGCAAACGCCACGCCTCGACCACCGGCAACCCCCGCGACTACGACCGCGCCGCCCTCTGGTCCGAAGCCGCCAAGCTCGGCTACCTCGGCGTCAACCTCCCCGCCGAATACGGCGGCGGAGGCGGCGGCATAGCCGAACTCTCCCTCGTCCTCGAAGAGTTGGGCGCCGCAGGCTGCCCCCTCCTCATGATGGTCGTGTCCCCCGCCATCTGCGGAACCGTCATCGCCCGCTTCGGCACCGAAGCCCAGAAGCAGCAGTGGCTCCCCGGTCTCGCCGACGGCACCCTCACCATGGCCTTCGGCATCACCGAACCCGACGCGGGCTCCAACTCCCACCGCATCACCACCACCGCCCGCCGGGACAAAGAGACGGGCGACTGGCTCCTCACCGGCCGCAAGGTCTTCATCTCCGGCGTCGACCTCGCCGACGCGACCCTCATCGTCGGCCGCACCGAAGACGCGAGGACCGGCCGCCTCAAGCCCTGCCTTTTCATCGTCCCGCGCGACGCCCCCGGCTTCCAGCGCTCCCAGATCGACATGGAACTCGCCGCGCACGAGAAGCAGTTCGAGCTCACCCTCGACGACGTACGCCTCCCCGCCGAAGCCCTCGTCGGCGACGAGGACGCCGGCCTCCTCCAGCTCTTCGCGGGCCTCAACCCCGAGCGCATCATGACCGCCGCCTTCGCGATCGGCATGGGCCGCTACGCCCTCACCAAAGCCATCGCGTACGCACAGACCCGCCAGGTCTGGAAAGAGCCCATCGGCTCCCACCAGGCCATCGCCCACCCCCTCGCCCAGGCCCACATCGAGCTCGAACTCTCCCGCCTGATGATGCAAAAGGCCGCAGCGCTCTACGACTTGGGCGACGACCTCGGCGCCGGCGAAGCCGCCAACATGGCCAAGTACGCGGCCGCCGAAGCCTGCGTCAAAGCCGTCGACCAGTCCGTCCACACCCTCGGCGGCAACGGCCTCACCCGCGAGTACGGACTCGCCTCCCTCATCACGGCAGCCCGCGTGGCCCGCATCGCCCCCGTCAGCCGCGAGATGATCCTCAACTTCATCTCCCACCAGTCCCTGGGGCTCCCCAAGTCGTACTGACAGCAGGGATCCTGACGCTTACTCACCCACCACCCAAGGGGCTGTCATGGTGTTCCGCAGCGCGTACGCAGATGTCCCGGCCGTCAGCAAGCCCATCCACGAAGCGGTCCTCGGCGACGCTCGCGCGTACGGCAGCGCCCCCGCCCTCATCGACGCGGCGACCGGCACCACGCTCACCTACACCGAGCTCGACATCAGCCACCGCCGCACCGCCGCGGCCCTCGCCGAAGCCGGTGTCCGCAAGGGCGACGTCCTGGCCCTGCACAGCCCCAACACCATCGCCTACCCCGTCGTCTTCTACGGCGCCACCCGCGCCGGAGCCTCCGTCACCACCGTCCACCCCCTCGCCACGGCGGAGGAGTTCGCCAAGCAGCTCTCCGACTCCTCCGCCCGCTGGATCGTCACCATCTCCCCGCTCCTCGAAACCGCCCGCAGGGCAGCCGAGTTGGTCGGCGGCATCGAGGAGATCCTCGTCTGCGACCGGCCCGGCGACCTCGCTTCGCCAGGCCCCGTACCCGACCCGCCCATCGACCCCGCCACGGACATCGCGGCCCTCCCGTACTCCTCGGGCACCACGGGCACCCCCAAGGGCGTCATGCTCACGCACACCTCCATCGCCACCAACCTGGAGCAGATGCGCCCGCTCGCCCCGATGAATCCGGGCGACCGCATCCTCGCGGTCCTCCCCTTCTTCCACATCTACGGCCTCACCGCCCTCATGAACGCCCCCCTGCGTTCCGGCGCGACCGTCGTCGTCCTCCCGCGCTTCGACCTCGACCAGTTCCTCGCCACGATCGAACGCCACCGCATCACCGGCCTGTACGTGGCGCCCCCGATCGTCCTCGCGCTCGCCAAGCACCCCTCCGTGGCCCGCTACGACCTCTCTTCGCTCGACTACATCGTGAGCGCGGCGGCCCCCCTCGACTCGGCCCTCGCGGCGGCCTGTTCGGAGCGCCTCGGCCTCCCGCCGGTCCGTCAGGCGTACGGCATGACCGAGCTCTCCCCGGGCACGCACATGGTTCCGTACGACGCGAAGAACCCGCCCCCGGGGACCGTCGGCAAGCTCGTCCCCTCCACCGAGATGCGCATCCTGTCCCTCGACGACCCGGCCAAGGACGTCGCCCCCGGCGAGGAGGGCGAGGTCGCGATCCGCGGCCCGCAGGTGATGAAGGGCTACCTCAACCGCCCCTCCGAGACCGCCGCGATGATCGACCCCGACGGCTGGGTCCACACGGGCGACATCGGCCGCGTCGAAGGGGACGGCTGGCTGCACATCGTCGACCGCGTGAAGGAGCTCATCAAGTACAAGGGCTACCAAGTGGCCCCCGCCGAACTCGAAGCGCTCCTCCTCACCCACCCGGCCGTCGCGGACGCGGCGGTCATCGGCGTGTACGACGACGAGGGCACCGAACTGCCCAAGGCGTACGTGGTCCAGCAGCCCGGAGCGGCACTCACCGCCGACGACGTCATGGCGTACGTCGCCGAACGCGTCTCCCCGTACAAGAAGATCCGCCGCGTCGAGTTCATCGGGAGCGTGCCGCGCGCAGCGTCCGGCAAGATCCTCAGGCGCCAACTCAGGGACAAGGCATGACCGTTGTACGCATCTCCAAACCCGAGCGCGGGATCACCACCCTCACCCTCGACTCCCCGCCCAACCGCAACGCACTCTCCGCGGCCCTGGTCACCGGACTCGCCCAGGCGCTCCAGGCCTGCGCGACCGACACCGACACCCGCGCCATCCTCCTCACCCACACCGGCACGACCTTCTGCGCAGGCGCCGATCTGAAGTCCCCGGCCGACCCGGCGGCCTTCGTCGCCCTCCTCCGTACGATCGTCGCGCACCCCAAGCCGGTCGTCGCCCGCGTCACCGGCCACGTCCGCGCCGGCGGCCTCGGGCTCCTGGCGGCCTGCGACATCTCCGTCGCGGGCCCCGCCGCCACCTTCGCCTTCACGGAGTCCCTGCTCGGCCTGGCCCCCGCGGTCATCTCCCTGCCCGTCCTCCCGCGCATGGACCCCCGCGCGGCGGCCCGCTACTACCTCACAGGCGAGCGCTTCGACGCGGCGGAAGCAGCCCGTACGGGCCTGATCACCGAGTCGGCAGCCGACCCCGGCACTGCTCTCGCCCCCATCCTCACCGGCCTCCGCCGGGCCTCCCCCCAGGGCCTGACCGCATCGAAGTCCCTGGTCACGGCTACGATCCTGGAGAAATTCGACCGCCACACCGAAGACCTCACCGCCCTCTCCGCGTCCCTCTTCGCCTCACCCGACGCCCACGAGGGCATCACGGCCTTCCTCGAACGACGGGACCCCGCATGGGTGTTGTGACCTCCCCGAAGCAGGACCGCAGCCGCGCCACGCGCCAGCGCCTCCTGGAGGCGGCGGTCTCCTGCCTGGCCGAACACGGCTGGACGGGCTCCACGGTCACTGTCGTCGCCGAACGCGCGGGCGTCTCCCGGGGCGCCGCGCAGCACCACTTCCCGACCCGCGAGGACCTCTTCACGGCGGCGGTCGAATACGTCGCCGAGGAACGCTCCAACGCCCTGCGCGCGCTGCCGTCCCAGGACCCCCGCACGGTGGTCGCGGCGATAGTCGGCCTCTACACGGGCCCGCTCTTCCGTGCCGCGCTCCACCTGTGGGTCGCGGCATCCAATGAACCTCAACTTCACGCCCGCGTCACAGAATTGGAAGCCAGAGTGGGCCGCGAGTCGCACCGCATCGCGGTCGCACTCCTGCACGCGGACGAGTCGGTCCCCGGCGTGCGCGAAACTGTCCAGGGACTCCTCGACATGGCCCGCGGCCTGGGCCTCGCCAACCTCCTCACCGACGACACGAGCCGCCGCGAGCGGGTCGTCGCCCAGTGGGCGCACCTCGTCGAGGAGTCGCTGCACGGTAGTTCGTAGTGCGAAGTCTGCTGCCGTACGCTGGCGGCATGGCAATCCAAGAGGGCGGGCGGATGGGAGTCGTCACCGCACTGGTGCGCGCTTCCTTCCTGGTGAACGCCGTGTACGCGGAGTCGGGCCGGCAGTTCGGACTCACCCCGCAGCAGGGCCAGTTGCTCTGCGTCCTGATGCCGCAGCCGTACGGGATGACCGAGCTCGGCACCATGCTCGGCCTCGCCAAGTCCAGCCTCACCGGGCTGGTGGACCGCACCGCCGCGAACGGACTCGTACGACGCGAGCCGTCCCCGCAGGACCGGCGCGCGGTCCGGGTCGCGCTCACCGACGACGGTGCGGAGCTCGCCAAGCGGTTCTACGCCGACACCTGCCGGCGTATCGAGCTGCTCCCCGCCTCGCTCGGCGACGACGACCGCGACCGGCTCGCCGAGCTGCTCGGCCGGGTCGTCGTCGACAACGATGTGCCCGTGGTGTTCAAGGAGCCGGACGCGCTTTAGAGCTCGACCGGAGCTCGACTAGAGCTCGACGACGTCCGAGAGCTCCTCGACGAGCCTGCGCTGCGGGCGGGCGCCCACCATCGACTTCACCGGCTCGCCGCCCTGGAAGACCATCAGCGTGGGCATCGAGAGGACGCCGTACGCGGCCGGGGTGGCCGGGCTGGTGTCCACGTCCAGCTTGACGATCTTCAGCCGGCCCTCCGCCTCCTCGGCGATGCGGTCGAGCACCGGCGACAGCATCCGGCACGGGCCGCACCAGGCGGCGGTGAAGTCGACGAGCACGGGGACGTCGGAGGCCAGGACCTCATCGGCGAACTCGGCGTCGGTGATGGTCAGGACGGGGTTCAGGGCAGTGCTCTGCGACATGGGTCTGCTCCCTCGGATGGCAGGTCGGTCAGGCGTCGTACGAGGAGAGCTCGCACCGCGGCTCGGGCACCAGCGCCGCCTCCGCGCGCACCAGTTGGGCACCGACCTGTTCGCGTACCGCCTGCAACTGGGCGATGACCCCGTCCAGCTCGGCAAGCTTCCTGCGGTAGACCTCCAGGGAGGCAGGGCAGGAGTCGCCCTCGGGGTGGCCCGAGCGCAGGCAGTCGACGAACGGACGGGTCTCCTCCAGGTCGAAACCGAAGTCCTGGAGGGTGCGGATCTGGCGCAGGAGCGCCAGGTCCTCCTCGTCGTAGTCGCGGTAGCCGTTGGTGGTGCGGCGGGCGGGCAGCAGTCCGCGCGTCTCGTAGTAGCGCAGTGCGCGCGTGGTCATGCCCGCACGTTCCGCCAGTTCTCCGATGCGCATGGGTGCTGCCCTGCCCTTCGCTCTTTCTCGTGATGACGACCGTAGACCTTGACCCTGACGTCAAGGCCAGCCTGCCGGAGAGGCCGCCTCAGCGTGCGATGTCGCCGTACCCCACGATGTCGCGGGGGTCGCGCGTCCCGGGGCCGATGTAGCGGGCGGAGGGACGGACCAGCCGGCCGGTGCGCTTCTGCTCCAGGATGTGGGCGCTCCACCCCGCCGTCCGCGCACACGTGAACATCGAGGTGAACATGTGCGCCGGGACCTCGGCGAAGTCCAGGACGATCGCCGCCCAGAACTCCACGTTGGTGGCCAGCACCCGGTCGGGCCGACGCGCGTGCAGCTCTTCCAGAGCCGCCTTCTCCAGGGCCTCGGCGACCTCGAAACGCGGCGCCCCGAGCTCCTTGGCCGTACGGCGCAGGACGCGCGCCCGCGGGTCCTCGGCGCGGTACACGCGGTGGCCGAAGCCCATCAGCCGCTCGCCCTTGTCGAGCGCCTGCTTCACGTACGCGGTGGCGTCCCCGGTCCGCTCGATCTCCTCGATCATGCCGAGGACGCGGGAGGGCGCACCGCCGTGCAGCGGGCCCGACATCGCGCCGACCGCGCCCGAGAGGGCGGCGGATACGTCGGCACCGGTCGAGGCGATGACGCGCGCGGTGAAGGTGGAAGCGTTCATGCCGTGCTCGGCGGCCGACGTCCAGTAGGCGTCGACGGCCTGCACATGCTTGGGGTCGGGCTCGCCGCGCCAGCGGATCATGAAGCGCTCGACGACGGACTCCGCCTTGTCGATCTCACGCTGCGGGACCATCGCGTTGCCCTGGCCGCGGGCCGACTGGGCGACGTACGAGAGTGCCATGACGGCGGCCCGCGCCAGATTGTCGCGCGCCGTCTTCTCGTCGATGTCGAGGAGCGGTTTCAGCCCCCAGACGGGCGCGAGCATGGCGAGCGCGGACTGGACGTCGACGCGGATGTCCCCGGAGTGGACGGGGATGGGGAAGGGCTCGGCGGGCGGCAGGCCGGGATTGAACGCCCCGTCGACCAGCAGGCCCCAGACGTTCCCGAAGGAGACGTGACCGACGAGGTCCTCGATGTCGACGCCCCGATACCGGAGCGCGCCACCCTCCTTGTCGGGTTCGGCGATCTCGGTCTCGAAGGCTACGACTCCTTCAAGGCCGGGAATGAAGTCGGACATCAGGCGGCTCCTCAAGATGCGTGCGGCAGACGGAAAAGAAGGGGTGTGGGGTCACCCCGCTCATGCCCCGTGCGGCGGTTGGTCACCCCACCGCTTTCGTCAGAAGGCCACAGTGGCCCGTCGCAGAGTTTGGCGGGTCCGGACGGGTGCGGGGAAGCGTGACATCCGGCACACGGGGGGTATTCCTCGCGGCTGCGGTGTCATCGGGCCCGGTGGCCTGTCCGTACTGCTGGGGGTTCGGGGGTCGTCCCCCGGGAAGATGCAGTATCCGGCACACGGGGGTATTCCTGGCGGCTGCGGCAGGATGTGCCCCGTGCCGAACGATCTCGATCCCGCCGCCATGCGTGAGCAGTACCGCACCACCGTCCTCGCGGAGACGGACCTCGCCCCCACACCGATGGACCAGTTCGCCCGCTGGTTCAAGGACGCCGTCTCCGGCGGACTCCACGAGCCGAACGCGATGGTCGTCTCGACGGCGACCCCGGACGGACGCCCGTCGTCCCGCACGGTGCTGCTGAAGAAGTACGACGACGGGGGCTTCGTCTTCTTCACGAACTACGCCTCCCGCAAGGGCCGCGAACTGACCGCCAACCCCCACCTCTCGCTCCTCTTCCCCTGGCACCAGATCGCCCGCCAGGTCATCGTCACCGGCACGGCGGCCCGCATCCCGCGCGAGGAGACGGCCGCGTACTTCCACAGCCGCCCGCACGGCTCGCAGCTGGGCGCGTGGGCGAGCGCGCAGTCGACGGTGATCGGCTCGCGCACAGAACTGACCAGCAGATACGAGGAGTTGGAGGCCCGCTATCCGGCGGGCACGGAGGTGCCGGTGCCGGAGGGCTGGGGCGGCTTCCGGGTCGTACCGGAGGCGGTGGAGTTCTGGCAGGGCCACGAGAACCGGCTGCACGACCGGCTGCGGTACGTGAACGAGGGCGGGCGGTGGCGCGTCGAGCGCCTCTGTCCGTAGGACTTCTGGACGTGCAGAAACCCGCGGGCTCTGGTTCCTCCGGAGAGGAGCCGGCCGGACGAAACCGGCGAGCCCGCGGGTCGGTGACTGCGTGGTATTACGGCCGACAGTCTGTCGGCGCTGTGCCCCGGTGCACCAAGGCACAGTGGTGCGCGACGGGCCGTCAGCCCGCAGCCACCTCGCTGGTCCGGTAAGCCTTCACTTACGGATCACCTCCTCTCAGTGCGTGGGCATCACATTAGGAGTCGCCGCTAGGGCGCTCAACCTATTTTTCCCTACTGGTGCCGAGCGTGGGCTCGACCCTTGTGGCATAGGCGTAGCCGTCGGCCCTCTGAAGAAGTCGAAGGTGCCGGTAGGAGACGTTGAAACGGCCTCCGTGGACAGCCAGGCTGTGCTGCCCGCTGGCCCGTACCGAGATGCGTCCGGTCCATGTCCCGGCCCACTTCCCGCTGGGCATCACGGCGCGCACCAGATCGCCGGTTGCATAGCCGTAGTGCTGCTTGGCGCGGGTGCGGTGGAGCCGGGGGAAGCCGTAGCGGTCGGGGGTCGTGCGGGCGTACGAACCGCGGCCGGTGGCATTGACGATGTGGATCGTTTCGGGAACGCGGACGATGGCGTCCCCGCACTCAAGGTCGAGGTGACCGACGGCAAGGGCGTCGATGGTGTGGCTCTTCCCCAGTCCCATCGCGTTGCGATTCCACTGTGTGCGGGCGCCCGACCAGGTGTGAACGGGCGCACCAAGGGTGCTGAGGGCCCCAATGAGCTGTCGCCGAGTTGCGTTCATGACAGCTGCGTCGTGCAGTGGCTTCTTCATCTCGCGCAGGATTTCCGCGAGCCTCTTGGGCTGGTGTGCGAGGAAGGCCTCGATGGGCAGGGAGCCCTTGGCCTGGTTGCACGCGACGCACGCCAGCGTCAGGTTCGAGACGCGGCCGGAGCCGCCACGGCTGCGGGAGCGGACGTGATCGATGTTCAAGGACACACCGGTTGCCCCGCAATACGCGCAGGCACGGCCCCATTTGGCGAGGAGATACGCGCGGATTTCGGTGCCTGCGAGTGTGCCGTTGCGGTACTCGACAGCGCTGAGCGGCCTGCCCTCGCTCATGGCATGCGTGTCGAATGCCACGCTCTCCACGTGTATGCCGGTCACTGGGGCGAGCAGGGACAGCCGGCGGACGGTGGAGATCGTGGTGTCGACCCGGTGGCGTACTGCCGGGGCCAGCCAGCCCTTCGGGCGGGTGCGGTTGTGGGAGCGCGGCGCTCGGTGGCGGAGGTTCTTCGAGCGTCTGCGGCGGCGGTAGCCTGCGCGCTGCCGCATGCTGCGGTGGATCTGTTCGCCGCGGTGCTGGAGTTCGACTGCGGCAAGTCCGCGCCGCACAGTGGATGTTGACCCGTCGTGATTGCTCTGCTTCTTCTCGTCCATGACGGAGATTCCGGTGAACTTTGAGCCGGGATCGATCCCGATCTGTACCCCTTGGACTTCGGAATCGGCGAAGGTTCGGTCCTTCAGCCGGATGGTGAACGGAGCGTGCCGTGTGACCACGGCGCGGCTGCGATCGAGGAGTTGGCGGGCGCGTGCGGGGTGGCAGGGCATGAGGGGGGCTCCGTCCTTTGCGAGGACGAAGACCCTGCCTGCTCCTGTTCCGCCCCCGTATGGCGAGTTGTGCGGGGGAACGTCACCGTTCCCGTTCTCTGCCGGACCCGGTGCCGTGGCATCGGGTCCGGCGTGACGCCGACGGGATGTGGTGCGTTCGCCGCCGGTCTCCCCTCGCTCATGTTCCATGCCGGTGTGCCGCCTGGTGGCGGGCTGTCCGTGAGCCGTTTCGTCCCTGCTCCCAGGGGTGTCTGCTCCCACGGATTCCAGAGCAGGCTGCTGAGGAAGCACAGCCTGGTGGGTCTTCTCACCTACAGGAAACGTAGCCATCAAGGGCACCTGCCTTGGACCTGTTGATCGCGATGACTGGAGCTGGTCACTCTGCCCGCCTCCGCAGATGGAGATGAGCCCGGCAGCCGGGCCGGGGAGCGAGTGACCTCCTTTCGAGCGTGTGCTGCGACCGTAGCTGCCGCATCACGATCGGGCGATAATTCAGGGCTCATCACGGCTGGATGTGATTTTTGCCGAATCAACGGGATTGTCCGGCATGGGGACTTGGGCTGTGTTAGGGCTTGTCCGGCAGTTCGCTGCGGCACGTCCAGAGCAACGATTTCTGAAAGTCGCGTGTGGGCTGGGTCACGTTCGCGTTCAATGATCGGGTAGACGTCATACGCGGCGGACACGTCCTGCCAGGGGGTTCAGGATGAGTGCTTCCCGGATCGAGCCCGAACACGAACAGCCCACCGAGCAGCCGACCAGCGATCTTCTGGCCGCACTCCTCGACGGAATGGACGCCGCTCTCTGCGCCTTCGACGCGGACGGTGTCATCACCCACTGGAACCGCGAGGCCGAGCGCATCCTCGGATGGACGCCCGAAGAGGCCGTGGGGCGGCGGGGGTTCGCGGGGTGGGCGGTGCGGAGTGCCGATGCGGGCGAGGTGCAGGGGCGGCTGATGGCCGTGATGGGTGTGCCGGGGCGGCAGGTGCACGAGTTCGCGCTGTTGCGGAAGGACGGGGGGCGCGTTCTCGTACGGATGCAGTCCGCCGGGGTGCGCGGCGCCGACGGCCAACCGGCCGGGATCTACTGCGCGTTCAGCGAGGTGCACGCCCAGATCGATCTGGAGCGGGCCATCGCGCTGAGCGAGGCGCTCTTCGAGGACGCGTCGTGGGGGGTCGTCCTGGTCGACGTCGATCTGCGTCCCACCGTCGTCAACGCCCATGCGGCGCGGGCCCTTTCGGCCGGGCGTTCCACGCTCCTCGGGCGGCCGCTGGGCGAGCTGATCCTGCAGGGCGTGGATGAGCTGGAGGGTGCGCTCCATCACGTACTGGCCGAAGGCGCGCTGCCCGCGCCCGCCGAGATCTGGGTGACGCTGCGTACGGCCGAGGGGGAGCGGCGGCGGTGCTGGCGGTGCGGGTTCCTGCGGCTGGCTTCGCCGTTGGCGGAGGAGCCTGTTCCGCTGGGGGTCGGGTGGCTCTTCCAGGACGTCACCGAGTCCAAGGAGGCCGCGCAGGAGGCGGACCGGCTGCGCTTCCGCGCCAATCAGCTGCACCGGGCCTCGCATGCGGCCTCCGAGTGCGAGGACCCGATGGAGGCGGCGACCTCGTATCTGGACTACGCGCTCGCGGGCTTCGCCGACCATGCGCTGATCGATCTGGTCCCCGAGGGAGGGACGAGGCTCGTACGGGCGGCCGCCACGCCCTCGCCCGAGCCGGGGCCCACGCTGCCGTATGCCTCGGGGATCCCGCTGCGGTACGCGGCCGGGCACCCGGCGCTGCAGGCCGTCGAGCGGATCGGGGCGGTCCGGGCGAGCGGGGCGGCTGCCGACACGGGGTGGGCGGCGGACCGGCTGTGGCTGCCCGGGACCGTGCACGCGCTCTGTGTGGTCCTGCGCAGCAGGGGGCTGACGCTGGGGGTGGTGACGTTCCTGCGGGGGGCTTCGCGGGCCGCGTTCGAGAAGCCGGATGCGGTGTACGCGGAGAGTGTGGCCGTGCGGATCGCTGCCGCGGTGGACTTGGCCAGGGCCCTTTCGGGGCCGGGGGCTTGAATTCGCTCAGTGGCGGTAGAAGATGCGGTCGCCGTACTCCTTGAGCACGCGGCCGTTCCACTCGTGGCCGCCGTCGACGTTCCCCGACCTCAGCAGCGGTACCTCCACGCCCCGCTTGGCCAGCTCGCCCGCCGCGGTCGCCATCGTGGCCTGCATCAGCGCGCTGGTGACCACGGTCGACGCCGGTGCGAACGGTGCGTCGATGCCCTCGGCGGTGAGCTCCGCGTCGCCGATCGGGATGCGGCTGTCGATCACGACGTCGCAGTGGTCCTTGAGGTACGTGCCCGAGGTGTGCCGCGATTTGGTCTCCGTCGCGAAGACCGTGGACGTCACGCCGATCACCTTCAGGCCCAGGGCGCGCGCGTTCATCGCCATCTCCACGGGCAGTGCGTTGCGCCCGGACATCGAGATGATCACCAGTACGTCGCCGGGCTGGGCCGGGCTGGAGTCGAGGACCGCGCCGGCGAGGCCGTCGACCCGTTCCAGGGCGGAGCCCAGCGTGGCGGGCATGACGTCGACGCCGAGGGTGCCGGGGACGACGAGGAGGTTCATCAGGGCCAGGCCGCCGGCGCGGTAGACCACGTCCTGGGCGGGGAGCGAGGAGTGTCCTGCGCCGAAAGCGAAGAGCCGGCCGCCCGCTTCGACGGTGTCGGCGATCATGGTCCCGGCGGCTGCCACACTGTGGGCCTCACCGTCCCGGACCTGCTGCAACAGCCCGATCGCGGAGTCGAAGAACTGCCCGGCCAGACTGTCGCTCGCGTTGGTCATGGCGATCACGTTGCGGTCTGGACCTGTGGACTGTCAATACCGCTCGACCCCGGCGCGGCCCGGTTGTCGGAGCTATGCGTCAGAATTGAGCCAGGAGGACCTCCAGCACCCTCCTCGGGCCAGCGCACTAGTCAAACAAGGGGCACCAAATGTCGGGGTTGATTGATACAACCGAGATGTACCTCCGCACCATCCTCGAACTCGAGGAGGAAGGTGTGGTCCCCATGCGTGCCCGGATCGCGGAGCGGCTGGACCAGAGCGGTCCCACGGTCAGCCAGACCGTGGCGCGGATGGAGCGCGACGGCCTGGTGGCCGTCGCGAGCGACCGGCACCTGGAGCTGACGGAAGAGGGCCGCAAGCTGGCGACGCGGGTGATGCGCAAGCACCGCCTCGCCGAGTGTCTGCTGGTCGATGTGATCGGCCTGGAGTGGGAGCAGGTCCACGCGGAGGCATGCCGCTGGGAGCACGTGATGAGCGAGGCGGTGGAGCGGCGGGTCCTGGAGCTGCTGCGTCACCCCACCGAGTCTCCGTACGGAAACCCGATCCCGGGCCTGGAGGAGCTGGGCGAGAAGGCCGAGGCCGATCCGTTCCTGGACGACAGCATGGTCAGCCTGGCCGATCTGGACCCGGGTCCCGAGGGCAAGACCGTGGTCGTGCGGCGCATCGGTGAGCCGATCCAGACGGACGCCCAGCTGATGTACACGCTGCGCCGCGCGGGCGTGCAGCCGGGCTCGGTGGTGAGCGTGACGGATTCGCCCGGCGGGGTCCTCGTGGGGAGCAGCGGCGAGGCCGCCGAGCTCGATTCCGAGGTGGCGTCGCACGTCTTCGTCGCCAAGCGCTGATCGGGACGTAACACCCGTACGCCGTAGGTCCGTTGAGAACCGGCGTATGGGCAGCGCTCGGGCGCGAGCCGTGCAAGGCTGTCGGCTGAGGCATATGACCTGAGGTCCGAGCGTGCCGCGCCACAGCGGGTTGCGCCGGGCTTCGGTATGCGAGTACGACAAGCGCACGACCCGGATGTGCACGACCCAGATGTGCGAGACCCGGACGTCCCGGACCCGGACGTGCCGGCTCGGCCCGCTTGTCGCGGCCGGGAAAGGAGCTGCTGAATGCGCCTGTCGCATCCGCACTCGCTCCTGTGCGCAGAGGGCCCCGGCGCCCGAAGGCGCCGGGGCCTGTCCTCCCCTGCTCTGACCTGGAGCCCCGAGCTCTCAAGGTCAGTTCCGTCGGACCGTCATCCCCGAGCGGTCCGCCCCCCGCTGAAGATCTCCCCTCGGCAGCAGCGGCCAATCCTTGAGTGCCGTCACTCGAAAGAGGGGTGTTGTGTGGGAGGGGCGCTTTTTCGAATACGAGTTCGATAGCCTGGTGGGGCTGAAGCAACCTGTTCGATCCTGGGGAACGAGAAGGGGGTGCCGGAACACATGGTGCGGCGTATCGACGTGACCGGAGCCGACGGCGTGCGCCTCGCCGCCTGGGAGTTCGCCGAAGCCCCGAAGGGGCGCTCGGAGGCGGACCACGCCCCAGGGGTCTTATTACTGCACGGGCTGATGGGCCGCGCCTCGCACTGGGCCTCCACCGCCCGCTGGCTCACCGAGCGCCACCGCGCGGTCGCCCTCGACCAGCGCGGCCACGGACGCAGCGAGAGGCCCAGCGAAGGACCGTTCACCCGCGAGGCCTACGTGGCCGACGCGGAAGCCGCAGTCGAACAGCTGAACCTCGCCCCGGTCACCCTGATCGGCCACTCCATGGGCGCCCTCACCGCCTGGCAGCTCGCCGCCAAACGCCCCGACCTCGTCCGGGCCGTCGTCATCTGCGACATGCGGGCCTCCTCGCTCGGCGCCGCGTCCCAGCGCGAGTGGGAGGACTGGTTCAAGTCCTGGCCCGTCCCCTTCGCCACCCTCGCCGACGTACGCAAGTGGTTCGGCGAGGACGACCCCTGGGTGGAGCGCCCCAGCCCGGCCCGCGGCGAGTTCTTCGCCGAGGTGATGGCCGAGCGCGCCGACGGATGGCGTCCCGTCTTCTCCCGCCGCCAGATGCTCAAGTCCCGCGAGACCTGGGTGTACGACGCCCACTGGGAGGAGCTCGCCCAGGTCCAGTGCCCCACCCTGGTCGTCCGCGGCCTCGACGGGGAGCTGGGCCGTGCGGAGGCCCAGGAGATGGTCAGAGTCCTGCCGCGCGGCCAGTACGCGGAGGTCGCGGACGCCGGCCATCTCGTCCACTACGACCAGCCCGAGGGCTGGCGCATGGCGGTCGAGTCCTTCCTGGACGGCGTCCTGACGTCCTCGTGACGGGCTCCGTTACCCCTTGCTGACCGCCGCGAGGATCTCCGGCAGCCGGGCCGAGGTCTGCGGTGCCGCCAGACGCAGGGCGGCCCAGGCGATCAGGACCCCGTACACCGCACCCAGCGGAAGCAGCACCCAGAGCCAGCCGTGCGCACCGGTCACATGCAGCCAGATCAGCAGGGCGATCACCGGCGCGCACAGCACGGCACCCGAGACCATCCCGCCGAAGATCGAGATCGCGGCGATGCCTCCCTGGCCGGGCGCGACGTTCTTGTGGGCGTTGTCCTGCGGGATCGAGTACGGGAAGCGGGCCGAGGCCAGCGCCCCCGTCGCCATCATCGCGCCGAGCAGCGCCAGCGCCAGACCGAGCGCCTCGGGCAGTGCCGACCAGTCCCCGATGACCGCGGCGGTCACGAAGGTGACCAGGACGGTGTACGGAAGGGCGACCAGGAGCAGGGCCAGGGCGCGGGCCCGCAGCTCGCCGTAGGCGTCCTTGGTGGTCGAGATGGTCTGGGCGACCATCCAGAAGGCCGAGGTGTCCTGGCCGAACTGGTTGTACATCTGGACGCCGAGCATCCCCGAGGCGAAGCAGGCGAAGTAGATCGAGCCGCTGCCCTGGAGGGCGTTGAAGATCGGCACGATCAGCCCGATCGCGAGCGAGGTGATCCAGGCGGCCTTGGTCTTGGGGTCGCGCCAGATGTAGAGCAGCGTGCGGTGCATGACCGCGCCCGTGCGGCCCTGGGGGAGCAGCCGGCCGATGCCGGACGCGGAGTCCTTGCGGACGGGTTCCGCGGCGGCGATCGTCGAGCCGTCGGGGGACGTCATGAGCTTGATGAGCGAGTTCTGCCAGAAGCGGAGCAGCAGGAAGAGCCCGGCGGCGGAGATGAGGAGCTGGGCGGCGGCCCGCCCGTACGATCCCTCGCTCACCGAGGCGACCGCGCCGATCGCGGATGGACCGGGCACCCAGCGCAGGATGTCCCCGGCCGGGTCGAGCGCCGACAACCCGCCCGAGCGGCCGAGGCGTTGGGCGCCGAAGTTCACCACCTGGATGCCCACCGCGATGATCAGCCCGCTCAGTACGGCGAGGTCGCGGCCCTTGCGGGAGGTGAGCAGCCGTACGTTGCCCGCCGCCACCGCACGGGACAGCGCCACGCAGAGCAGGATGGCGAGGGGCACGGCGACGACGGCGACGGCCGCCGCGGCGGCGGACGTCGCCACCGCGATGGCCGACCCGAGCACCAGGCAGAGCGTGAAGAGCGGTCCGATGCCGACGAGCGACGCGGCGAGCAGCGCCCGCACCAGGGGTTCGGGCCGCAGCGGGAGCATCACCAGCCGGGTCGGGTCGAGCGTCTCGTCGCCGCTGGGGAAGAAGAGCGGCATCACGGTCCAGCCCAGCGCGAGGACCGCGACGAGGATCGCCGTGAGCGAGCCCGCGTGCGCGTTGCCGTGCAGGGCGATCAGCCCGAGGAGCTGCAGCGCGCCGAAGAGCGCGACGACGACCATCGAGGCGATGTACGCGGCCTTGCGCCCGGACGACTGGCGAAGACCGTTGCGCAGGAGGGAGAGCTTGAGCCTGATGAAGATCGGCGTGAGGGCGAAGTCGGCCGGCGCGGCGTTCTGTTGGGCAGGTGCGGGTCCGTCCGCGTCCACCCCGAGCGCGCCCAGACCGTCGGTGGGTCCGTTCATCGGGCACCGCCGCCGAGCCAGTCCAGGCTGGTCCCCGCGTCGCGGCCGTTCGCGCCGACCAGCTCCAGGAACGCCTCCTGGAGGGAGGGTGCTTCACCCCGTACGTCCGCCAGCGGACCCTGCGCCCTGATGCGGCCCGCGGCCATCACGGCCACCCAGTCGCAGAGCGACTCGACCAGCTCCATCACATGGCTGGAGAAGACGACGGTGGCGCCCGAGGCGGTGTAGCGCTCCAGGACGCCGCGGATCGTCTGGGCGGAGACGGGGTCCACACCCTCGAACGGCTCGTCGAGGAACAGCACTTCGGGATTGTGGAGCAGGGCGGCGGCCAGCCCGATCTTCTTGCGCATGCCCGTCGAGTAGTCGACGACCAGCTTGTGCTGGGAGCCTGCCAGGTCCAGTACGTCCAGGAGCTGCGTCGCCCGCTTGTCGACCTCCGCGCCGGGCAGCCCGCGGAGCCGCCCGCTGTACGCGAGGAGTTCGCGGCCCGAGAGCCGCTCGAAGAGGCGCAGGCCCTCGGGGAGCACGCCGATACGGGACTTGACCGCGACCGGGTCCTGCCAGACGTCGTGGCCCGCGACCTCGATCGTGCCCATGTCGGGCCTGAGCAGCCCGGTGACCATGGACAGGGTCGTGGTCTTGCCCGCACCGTTCGGGCCGACCAGGCCGATGAACTGGCCTGCGGGCAGCTCCAGGTCGATCCCCGCGACGGCCACCTGCTCGCCGAACCGCTTCCAGAGTCCGCTTACCTTTACCGCCACTGCCTGGTCGGGCATGGTGCCGCGCCTTTCGAAGTCCCCGTTGATGGGGACCACACTAAGGGCGGCTGCCGCGGGCCTCCTGGCCGCAGGCGTACGCGAGCGGACTGATCAGTTCCTCCGCGTCGGGCAACCAGCGGTTCGCGGGCGTGGGACGGCGCGCCCACTGCACTGCGCCGCTCCTGCCGACCCTGGTCGGGGGCGCGGCCACGTAGTCGCCCTCGCCGCGTACGACGAGATCGAGGGCGGACGGCGCCCAGCCCAACTTCCGTACGAGATCGGGCACCTTGACGCCCGCGCCCGGCAGCACGAAGAACACCATCCGGCGGTCGGGCGTGCAGGTCACGGGGCCCAGCGTCAGCTCCATCCGCTCCATGCGGGCGAGCGCGAGGAAGCCGGCGGTCTCGGGGACGTCGATCGCGTCGAAGGTGCGGCCGGTCGGCAGCAGGATCGAGGCCTTGGGCATCTTGGACCACAGCCGGCGCGCGGCCACGGCGCTGCCCGTCGCCTGCGTCGCCCAGTCGGAACCGTTGGGGTGCGCACCGGGCGCCGCGCATTCGGCCTCGCCGCAGGAGCACCGTTCGACGCCGTCCTCCGCCTCCAGCCAGGCGCCGGCGAACACGTCCCAGTGCCGTTCCTCCGCGTACCGGACGGCGCAGTCGAGGAGGAGCTCGCCTCGCTGCTGGGGGATGTGTGCGGCTGCCGTCGTGCCTGCTGTGCCTGCGATGGTCTCTTCCACGAAGAACACAACTCCCGCCGCCACCTTGGGTTACGGGCGCGGGGCGGGCGGCGGTGGAGCATCGTTCCGGCATGTGGGGCGCATGGATGCACGTACGGGGGCGCGCATGCGAATGCGGTGCGGGGGTGGGTAGCCACATGGGGAGAACTGCGCGGAATTGCTCCTTCATCCGCATTCTCCGGACATCTGCCGGGAAGTGATCAACACAGTGATCTGCACTGTGATCAATGCAGGGGGTACCCATGGCCGCCAGGCCTCTCGTCGCACGCCAGCCCAACGAGCGCCTGCAGGCGCTCATCCAGGAGGCGGGCTGCTCCAACGCGGGGCTCGCGCGCCGCGTCAACATGGTCGGCGCGGAGCGCGGGATCGACCTTCGTTACGACAAGACCTCGGTGGCCAGGTGGCTGCGCGGCCAGCAGCCGCGCGGGCGGGCGCCGGGGATCGTCGCCGAGGCGCTGGGCCGCAAGCTCGGCCGTACGGTCACGATCGACGAGATCGGGATGGCGAACGGCAAGAACCTGGCGTCGGGGGTGGGGCTGCAGTTCTCGCCCACCGTCCTCGGCGCGATCGAGCAGGTGTGTGAGCTGTGGCGCAGTGACGTGGGCCGCAGGGACTTCCTCTCCGGATCGACGGTGGCGGCCTCCGCGCTGGTCGAGCCGAGCAGGGACTGGCTGATCACGGGCGCGGACGCGGCGGTGGCGCGGTCGTCGGGGGCGCGGGTGGGGGTCTCGGACGTCGAGGCGGTCCGGGCGATGACCGAGGCGCTGGTGGAACTGGACCACCGCTTCGGGAGCGGGCATGTGCGCCCGGTGGTCGTCCACTACCTGAACAGCGTGGTGTCGGGGCTGCTGGCCGGTTCGTACCGCGACGCGGTGGGCCGTGAGCTGTTCGCCGCGGTGGCCCGGCTGACGGAGCTCGCGGGCTACATGGCGATCGACACGGGCCAGCCCGGGCTAGCGCAGCGCTACTACATCCAGGCGCTGAGGCTGGCGCAGGCGGCGGGGGACCGGGGGTACGGGGGCTACGTACTGGCGGCTTCGATGTCGCACCTCGCGGCGCAGCTGGGCAACCCGAGGGAGATCGCGCAGCTCGCGCGGGCGGCGCAGGAAGGTGCGCGGGGGCGGGTCACGGCGCGCGTGGAGGCGATGTTCTACGCGGCCGAGGCGCGGGGCCACGCGCTGCTGGGGGACGCGCGGACGACGCAGCTGGTGGCGGGGAAGGCGCTGACGGCGATGGACGTGGCGGAGGGGGAGGGCGAGAGCGGGGACGATCCGGCCTGGATCGGGCATTTCGGAACGGCGTACCTCGCGGACGAGTTGGCGCACTGCCACCGGGACCTGGGCCAGGGCGAGGCGGGTGCGCGGCGCGCGGAGGAGGCCTTGGCCGCACTGCCCGAGGGGAAGGTGCGGCGCCGGGCGATCGGGCTGGTGCTGCTGGCCACGGCGCAGGTGCAGCAGCGCGAGGTGGAGCAGGCGTGTGCGACGGGGACTCGCGCGGTGGAACTGCTCGCGACCGTGCGGTCGAACCGGGGCGCGGACTATCTGGAGGACTTGCAGGCGCGGCTGGAGCCGTTCGGGGAGGAGGCGCCGGTGAGGGAGTTCGGAGCGCGGCTGGAGGTGGCGGCGGCGTAGGCGCAGGCCGGGATCTGTCCCCTGACCCGCCCCTTCCCGAAACCGGGGCTGCCGCCCCGGCCCCCGCTTTTCGGGGGCTCTGCCCCCGGACCCCCGCTCCTCAATCGCCGGAGGGGCTTGAATTTGCCCGGCCCCATCATCAGCGCCGCGCACCCCCGCCGTGTTACACACCTCACCCGCACCCCCGGGCACGTGGCAGCACCCCCGTGTCACCCGGTAGCGTGAACCGACGATTCCGTAGGTCTACGCGCAGTAGGAGTCCCGGTGACGCAGAACGGACAGGGCGACGAGCCGCAGCTTCCCGCTGTGCGGCCCGCGCACGAAGGCGTTGTGCTGCCCGCGGACGGAAGTGCGCCGCTGATACCGGAGGTTGCCGGCGGACACACCGTCCCGGCCGGCGGCCAGCCATGGGGGCAGCCCTGGGGCCCCGAGCAACCCGCGCCCCAGCACCAGCAGCCGCACCAGCAACTCCCGTACCAGCAGCCCCAGCAGCAGCTGCCCTACCAGCAGCCTCAGCAGCAGCCCCAGCCCTACGCGCCCCAAACCCCGTCCTACGCCCAGCCCTTGCCCCCCGAGTCCCCCCACGGCTCCGCCGACGCCACGCAGTACATCGCGCCGGTCCCCGCAGCGGACTCCACCCAGTTCCTGGGCTACGCACCGCAGCCCGCCCAGCAGAACTACGACGCCGACGCCACCCAGTTCATCCAGCCAGTCCCTGCCGCCCCCGACAGCGCGCCGTACGGCATCCGCCCCGGAGCCCCCGAGGACCGGCAGCCGCCCGCCGAGTTCGACAGCCTCTTCCGTACGGACGGGCCGCCCCAACCGGCCGGTGAGACCCAGCAGTTGCCGCGCTTCGAGCCCCACACCCCGCGGCCCCAGGCTCAGCGACAGCAGCCGCCCTACCAGCAGCAGCCGTCCTACCAGCCGCCGCAGCCCCAGCCCCAGCCCCAGCACCAGCAGTACGCCTACGACCCCGACGAAGCCCCTGACTCCGGCCGGCGCCGCTCCTCCAAGACGCCCCTCATCGCCGCCGTCGTGGTCGGCTGCGCCGTCATCGGCGTCGGTGTCGGAGCCCTGATGAGCAGCGGCGGGGACGACGCCAAGAAGGGCGACGACAAGCAGCCCGTCGCCTCTTCCTCGTCCGCCCCGGGCAAGAACTCGCAGCAGCCCGCCGCCGACGCGGGCAAGGCCCAGGCCGTGGAGCTCGACAAGCTGCTCGCGGGCAGCAGCAGCAGCCGCTCCGCCGTGATCGGCGCCGTCGGCAACATCAGGTCCTGCCAGAACCTCGGCCAGGCCGCCGTCGACCTGCGCGGTGCCGCCAACCAACGGCACAGCCTGGTGACCCAGTTGAAGACCCTCAAGCTCGACAAACTGGCGGACAACGCCCAGCTGTCGGCCTCCCTCACCACCGCGTGGAATGCCTCCGCTTCCGCCGACGAGCACTACGCCGCCTGGGCCGACCAGGTCGCCAAGGCGAAGAAGCACGGCTGCAAGGGCGGCCACGCCCGCCGCACCCAGGCGGCGAACCAGGGCGACGCGGCGAGCGGCCAGGCCAGCGGCGCCAAGCAGCAGGCGTCCAAGCTCTGGAACGCGATCGCGGGCCAGTACGGACTGACCAAGCGCGGCGCCACCCAGCTGTAGGGGGGCGAAGGGGCCCGGCGAACCGGGCCCCGGACTCAGCTCGACGTGCGCGCGTTCTCCAGCGTCGCACCCACGTCCACGAAGCCCTTCTGCTGCGCCACGAGCCGCCCCTGACGCACCACTTGGTACGTCACCGAGCGGTTGACCAGCCGCGGGAAGCCCGCCGACGCCAGCATCGAGTCGAAGTCCCACCGCAGCGGCGGAGTGAGCCCGCCCGTCGTCACCGGAGTCCGGCGGTTCAGCGTGGTGATCAGGTCGCTGCGGGAGATCGAGTCCTTGTGGAGGGACTCGACGGCCCGCTTCAGCACGGTGTACGCGACCCAGGTCGTCTGCACCCCGGCGTCGTCCGTGTCGATCCGGTCGTCCCCGAAGGCGTACTTGTCGACGACGCCGCGCATCGCGTTCCAGCGCGGGTCGCCCGACTCCGGGTACCAGCCGGTGACGTACGCCCCCTCGAAGGGGCCCGCCTTGCCGCCGGTGGAGTCGACGAGTGCCTGGCCGACGCTGCCGACGACCGAGGAGATCCGCACCTGCTGGTCCTTGGCCTCGACCCGGCGGAAGGAGTCCAGGAACGTCTCGGTGCGCTCCCCGAGCACGGCCGTGACGCAGCCCTTGCCCGCCTGTTCCCGCGCCGCGGATCTGCCGATCCGCGCCGGGACCCCGGGCCCTGCGCCCACTCGCTCCAGGGCCTGTGCGGCCACCGTGCTGTAGTCGCCCGCGTCGTCGGCCGCGCGTATGTCGACCGCCGCACGCCGGTGGCCCTCCGCCAGGCCGGAGTTGATGAGCGGGGGCAGATTGTCGCCGTCGATGGTGTCGGGACGGATGAGTGCGACCCGCTTGCAGTCGCGTGCGAGCTGCCGGCCGTTGCCCGCGAGGAGCGCGGCCTGGCCGCCGTTGACGGGATAGGAGTCGAGGGAGGTGAACTCGTCGCCGGAGATGCCGTATCCGCCGATGAACGGAATCGCCGCGGCCTCCAGCGGCGGCATGAAGGCGGAGCCGAACTGGCTGTACGAACCGACGACGGCGACCGCACCCTCCTTGACCGCCCGCCGGGCGCAGTTGCCCGCGCCGATGGTGGTGTTCTGCTCGTTGCAGGTGAGCACCTTGATCTTGTGCCCGTCGATGCCGCCGTTGTCGTTGACCCAGCGGGAGAAGGCGACGGCCATGGCGGGCATGCCCGGCATGTTGGTGGCCTGGGTGCCGTCGGGCGCCCACGTCATCACGGTGAGTGGCTCCCTGGATCCCCCGATCCCAGGGAGCGACCCGCAGCCGGTGAGGAGCGAGGCTCCAGCCGCCATGGTGAGAGCGAGGAGGAAGGAGGTGGAGCGTCGCACACCGGTCATGGGCATGAAGATTTCCGCCTCCCGGGTAACGGGGCGGTGGCCTTCGCTCAACGTTGGGTGACGTGAAAGTGAATTACGGGGGCGGGCACAGGCGTGCCTGAAGGGAACGTACGATCGAAATCGTGTCAGCTTCTTCCGAAACCCCTTCCCGCCGACCCCGTCGCACCGCCACCATGGGCTCCATGCCACTCAACGACATGCCGTGGTGGCGCTGGCGCGCCAATGTGCGTTCGGCGCTCCACATGCTCTCCGACCCCGCCTTCCACCAGGAATGCTGGCTGGCCGGCCTTGAGGGATACGGGGATGTCACCGACGCCGTGTACCGGCTGGTCGAGGACACCTGGCTCGACAACTGGTCCGCCGAGAAGTACGTCGGGACGATCTTCCGCGACTCGGGCGAGGCCACCCTGGTCGACACCGCCGTGCTGCGGGTGCTGAGGATCATGCACCAAGTGGGGCCTGATGCGCCCGTATCCGTATATATGGAACATCACGGGTGGCCGGAGGCGGTACGCGCGGCCCGCGAGGCGCACGTACGGCTGGCGGCGAGCGACGGGGACGACCCGGACGCGGCCCCGCGCACGCTCGAGGTGCTCCGCATTCTGACCCGTGCAGCCTGACTCAAGCGGTCTGTGGCACCCTGTCCGGCATGGCTGACCAGTACGTCCTCACGCTCTCCTGCCCGGACAAGCAGGGCATCGTCCATGCCGTGTCCTCGTATCTGTTCATCACGGGCTGCAACATCGAGGACAGCCAGCAGTTCGGCGACCGTGACACCGGTCTCTTCTTCATGCGGGTCCACTTCTCGGCGGAGGCGCCGGTGAACCTGGAGAAGCTGCGGGCGAGCTTCGCGGCGGTCGGCGACTCCTTCGCGATGGACTGGCAGCTGCACCGGGCCGGCGACGGCGACCGGATGCGGATCGTGCTGATGGTGTCGAAATTCGGCCACTGCCTGAACGACCTCCTCTTCCGCTCGCGGACCGGCGCGCTGCCGGTGGAGATCGCGGCCGTCGTCTCCAACCACACGGACTTCGCGGAGCTGGTCGGCTCGTACGGCATCCCCTTCCACCACATCCCGGTGACGAAGGAGACCAAGGCGGCCGCCGAGGCGCAGGTGATCGATCTCGTACGCGAGGAGCGCGTCGAGCTGGTCGTCCTGGCCCGCTACATGCAGGTCCTCTCGGACGATTTCTGCAAGGCGTTGAACGGCCGGATCATCAACATCCACCACTCCTTCCTGCCGAGCTTCAAGGGCGCGAAGCCGTACCACCAGGCGCATGCGCGCGGTGTGAAGCTGATCGGCGCGACGGCGCACTATGTGACGGCCGACCTCGACGAGGGCCCGATCATCGAGCAGGAGGTCGAGCGGGTCGGCCACGAGGTCACTCCGGACCAGCTGGTGGCGGTCGGCCGCGACGTGGAGTGCCAGGCGCTGGCGCGGGCTGTGAAGTGGCATGCGGAGCATCGGGTGCTGATGAACGGACGCCGCACGGTCGTCTTCGCCTGACGGCGCAGCGCCCCGAAGCCTGTGAGGCCCCCCGGGCCCATCAGCGTGCGGGGTGCACGAAAATCACAGCCTGCTCATCGATGCCGCCGCGAACAGTACGTCCCTGATCGCCTCGCGGTCGCCGTCCTGACCCGCCGCCGCCTCCTCCGGAGAGACGTGGCCTGCGGCCAGCTGACAGAACTCCACGCCGTCCAGGGCGATGTGGGCCACCGCGTGAGCGGGCGACGCGATCGCCCCGGGGGAGTCCAGGGAGATGTACCAGTCGCCGCCGCCGACCCCCTCGATCTCCAGGCGCAGGCTGCGGCCGGGCGAGCCCGCCGAGACCAGTCTGCGGGCGGGAGCGGCCAGGCCGGCGCGGCGGCGGGCGGCGAGGGTGGTGGGGAGCAGTCGTGCGGCCAGGTCGATCATCGTGTGGAGGTGGGCCGCCGACGGTGGGTCGTACGGATAGTCCACCGCGTCCGCGATGTCGCCCGCGTGCACCCAGCACTCGAAGGCCCGGTCAAGGAACGAGTCCCGCAGCGGCAGGCTGAACCCGCCGTAGGGGACGTCCAGTTCGGCCACGCCGCGGCCCGCGAAGGAGACCGTACGGATCAGGTCGTGGCCCTGCTCCCGCCACGGCTCGCGGATCGTGCGGGTCGGCGGGAAGTGGGCCGAGCGCCAGAAGTGGTCGGTGCGCTCGGTGGGTTCCGTCGGGGCTTCGCCGCCCAACGGGTCGTCCAGGCCCAGCGCCAGGGCCACCAGCGCGTCCACGGACAGGAGGTGCGCGATGACGCCCGCGACCGTCGTCCGCCGGGACACCGGCTGCTCGCTCTCGAACCACTTCAGCCGCACCGGCGCGTGCCACTCCGCATCGCCGAAGTCATTGAGCAGGGCGTCGAGCCTGGCGGTCTCCGCGTCGTACGGAGCGGCCCAGTCCGGTACGGGGATACGGGCCGGGCGCCCGGCCAGGCACCCCTGCAGGACCCGCGACCTGAGCAGCGGGTCGAGGTCCAGGCTCCGCTCGGCGTGCAGCAGCCCCACCGCGTCGCGCAGCCGCAGCGCCTCGTCCGCGCAGGCGGAGCAGGTGGTGAGGTGGGCCTCGACGGCCTCGGTCTCCTGGGGCGAGCAGGCGGCCAGCGCCCAGGCGCCGAGCAGGGACTTGAGCACCTTGTGGGTCAGGGACAGGGGTGGGGTGGCCAGTTCGCCCCCGGCGTCCGCGGCCTCCGAGACTCCGCGCTGGGAGGGTATCCGGGGCGGGAGTTCCTCCGCCGGCTCGGGGATGCCGTCCTGCGCCGGGCCGTTCACAGTGCACGTCCGTAGCCGGGAGGGGCCGAAGCGCCGGTGACGGGGCGGGTGTTGGCCGTGGAGAGCAGCTGCAGCCCGAGCCGCAGCCGGCGCCGCGCCTCGTCCTCGGTGACGCCGAGGTCGGCGGCTGTCTGGCGGTAGTCACGGCGCTGGAAATAGGCGAGTTCGAGTGCGGCCCGCAGAGGGGCGGGCATGGACGTCACGATGTAGTCGGCGCGGGCGGCCGCCGAGGCCTCCCGTACCTTCTGCTCCAGATCCTCGGTGGTGCCTTCGCCGCCCGCCGCCAGTGCGGCCGATTCGGTCTGGCGCAGGCGGTGCACGGCCTGGCGGTGGGCGAGGGTGGCCACCCATGACCTCATCGACCCGTGCTTGGGGTCGTACGCATCGGGGTTTTCCCACACATAACCGAACACCTCGCGCGTGATGCGGTCGGCGGCCTCGTCGTCGTCGAGCACTCGGTGGGCAAGGCTGTGCACGAGTGACGCGAACCGGTCGTACAGCTCACCGAGCGCGGCGGCCTCGCCGCGCGCGAGTCGCTGCTGCATCCTGCGGTCCCACCGGGGTGGTGTGTCCTTCGGCATCTGGCCCCCAAGCCCGCACGCTGTGCCCCTCTACCCCTTCGAATGTAGTGCGGGGTGCCGACAATGCAGGTGCCTTTGCGGTAAGTGCGCCCGGCGGGCGGCTCGCGATGATAAAGAACCTGTCAGTCTCGCCGACCAAATATGATCACTTCTGTCCGAAACCTTCGGTGTGTAGCTCATGGGAACGGTGTTTCATGAGAGGGCTGCGGGGCAGCTGCGCACAGCGGGGGCAAGAACCGGAGCGGGAAGGTCCAGTCGCGTGATGCTGAACGTTGTCGAAGCCGACCAGGGCGAATGGGCCGTACTGCGCATCTCCGGCGAGCTGGATCTGGTGAGCTCGCCCGTCATACGCCAGCGGGTCCACGACGCGGTGGCCGAGGGCCGCCACGACGTGGTGCTCGACCTCTCGGACGTTCTCTTCTGCGACTCCAGCGGTGTCGGCGTCCTGATCGCCGCCCGCCGGCTGCTCCGCTCCTGCCAGGGCCGCCTGCGTCTGATCCTCCCCGCCCAGGGAGCGCCCGACGGATCGCATGTGAACAAGGTCCTCGCGGCCCTCGGCGTACGCCGTCTGTTCGAGGTGTACGTGGACGTGGCATCGGCCGTCGAGGACGACGCACAGCCGCTGTCGGCGTAACCCCTTCACCGGGCTCCGGCGAGTCGTACGCTCCGGTACATGGACAGCGCAGAGTACGAGCGCAAGACGGCGTCGCGGTTCGCCACCTTCGACCAGGACGGCAACGGCTGGATCGACCGCGAGGACTTCAGTGCGGCGGCGAAGGCACTGCTCGCGGAGTTCTCCACGACGGCGCGGTGCGACAAGGGCCAGGCCCTCTACGCGGGGGCGGAAGCCTTCTGGCAGGGCATGGCCGGGATCGCCGACGTCGACGGCGACCAGCGCATCACCCGGCCGGAATTCGTCTCGGGTGCGGTGAAAAGACTCCAGGACAACCCGGCACGGTTCGCGGAGATCGCCCGCCCCTTCCTCCACGCGGTGATCGCGCTGGCGGACGAGGACGGCTCGGGTCCGACGCCCGCGGCCGCCGACCGGGTCCTGCGCACCCTCGGTGTTCCCGCCGAGATCTCCGGGCAGGTGGCGGGCGCGCTGGACGGCGACGGCGACGGCCGGATCACCGAGGACGAGGTGCTGGCCGCTTTCGCCTCGTACTACGCGATCGGCTAGGCAGCGGCGCCCGAGAGCAGCTCGGAGAGCTCCTTCTCCTGGTCCTCGGGGAGCGTCGTCTTCAGGACCTCGCCGCCGAACTCCGCCATCGCCTCCGAGAACGCTTCCCCGGTCGCCGGCGCCATGATCACGACGGCTGCCGAGCCGGGCTGCAGCAGGGAGTCGACCTTCGCGCGGAACTTCGCGTCGAGCCCCATCTGGCTCAGCTTTCCGGCCAGCCCGCCGACAGCGGCTCCCACGATGCCCAGCACAGGGACGAGGACAAACATGCCGATGACCAGGCCCCACAGGGCCCCTGCGGTCGCCGCGATCGGCACCTTCTCGTCCTTGCGGGGGGTGTCGACGTGCGTCTCGCCCTCCTCGTCCACCGAGACGACGGCCAGACCGGTGAAGTCGACCACGGAGTCCTTCTTCAGCTGCTGAACAGCCCGGAAGGCCTGTTTCGCCACGGCAGGGTCGTCGTAGCCGATGACAATGAGTTCGGACATAGATGCCTCCTTGGCCGGAGATCGGCACTATGTACGCTATATCCCTTTCGTCGGGCGGGCTCCTCGGCGGGTTCCGGCGGGTTTCTAGCTGTACTGCTCACGCAGCTTGTACTTCAGGACCTTCCGCAGCGTCTCGTTGCGCGGCAGCGCCTCGACCACCTCCAGGCGCTCGGGCAGCTTGTGCGTGGCCAGGCCCTCCCCGCGCAGATACGCGACCACCCCGGCCAGCGTCGGAGCCTCAGCCCCCGCCCGCTGCTCCACCACCGCGCAGACCAGCTCCCCGCGCTCCGTGTCCGGCAGCCCGATCACGGCGGCGTCGCCCACCGCCGGGTGCCGGTGGAGCAGGTCCTCTATCTCCTTGGCCGAGATGTTCTCGCCTTTGCGGATGATGATGTCCTTGAGGCGGCCGGTGAGGACGAGGTGCCCCGAGACGGTGAGGTGGCCCACGTCGCCCGTGATCAGGAAGCCCTCCGCGTCGAAGACGCCGGCCGACTGGGCCGGGTCGAGGTAGCCCTGGCAGACCGCCTCGCCGCGCAGCCTGACCTCGCCGTCCGTGTCCGGGGGGAGCTCCTTGCCGTACTCGTCGGTGATGCGGATCTCCATCCCGGCGGGCGGGCGGCCCTCCGTGGTGGCCAGGTTCTGCGCCGTGTCGTCGGGGGCGCCCATCGTGATCATGGGGACTTCGGTCATGCCGTAGCCGTGGGTGAGCTGGATGCCCATTTCGCGGACCACCGCGTGGTAGATCTCGGGCGGCTTGGGGGCGCCGCCGCCGGCGAGCAGGCGCAGGGTGGGGATCAGCTTCCCGGCGGGGGCCTTGCGCTGTTCGGTGAGGAACATGGAGTAGAACGCGGTGGAGCCACCGGCCACCGTCACCCCGTGGCGGCGGTACTCCGGGAGGGCGCCCGGCATCGCGAACTGCTCGAACATCACCGCGGGGAAGCCGTACAGGAGCAGCATCACCGTGTAGTCGGGCCCGGCGATGTGCGCGAAGGGGAATGCCATCGAGCCGACGTCGTCGGTGCGCAGATGCAGCGCGTGCGCCAGGCATGAGCCGCCCGCGATCAGTGAACGGTCCGTGTGCAGCACGCCCTTGGGGTCCGAGGTCGTGCCCGAGGTCCAGTAGATCCAGCGGACCGAGGTGCCCTCGCCCGGCGGCGGTGGCAGCAACTCCGGGTCGCCGTCCGGGAGTTCGTCGTACGCCTCGAAGACGCCCCGGGCGCCGAGCCGGTGTGCCATCGCGGTGTGGTCGAAGCCGCGCCAGGTGCCAGGCACGGCGAAGAACTCCGCCTTCGACTCGCGCAGCGCGAAGCCCACCTCGCGGTCGCGGTAGAAGGGGATGATCGGCGTCTGTACGGCTCCGAGCCTGGCCAGCGCGAAGGAGAGCAGGGCGGTCTCGATACGGGTCGGCAGCTGCCAGGCGACCACCGTGCCGGCGCGGACGCCCCGCTCGTACAGCCCGGCGGCCACGCGCTCGCAGCGGTCCCGCAGTTCGCCGAAGGTGAGCGTGCGGTCCTCCTGGAGGAGGACGGGGCGGTCCGGGGTGAGATCGGCGCGCCGGGCGATCAGCTCCCACATCGTCGCGGATGCGCCCAGTGCGTGGGCCTGGCTGTGTGCGGTCGCGGCTGCGGAATCGGTCATGCCCTGAACTCCCTTACAACTGACGGGTAGTCAGATCGTGTCGAGAGCGTAGAGGTCTGCGCCTTGTCGGTCCAGAGGGTGCGGGGCTAGCCTCTTTCTGACGGTCCATCAGAAAAGCCGGAGGGGACAGCCACCATGACCGAACTGCCTCGGATCATCAGCGTCGACGACCATGTGATCGAACCGGCTCATCTCTTCGATACGTGGCTGCCGGCGAAATACCGGGACCGCGGGCCCAAGCCGCTCACCGCCGGCATCGGCGAACTGGCCTACGTGGCCGGTAAATACCAGATCACCATGGACCCCGAAGGGCCGCCGACCGACTGGTGGATCTACGAGGACCTGAAGTTCCCGTACAAGCGCAACATCGCCGCCGTCGGCTTCGACCGCGACGAGATGACCCTGGAGGGCATCACCCGCGCCGAGATGCGGCGCGGCTGCTGGGACCCGGCCGAGCGGCTCAAGGACATGGACCTCAATCACGTCGAGGCCTCGCTCTGCTTCCCCACCTTCCCGCGCTTCTGCGGGCAGACCTTCGCCGAGGCCCACGACAAGGAAGTGGCCCTGGCCTGCGTACGGGCGTACAACGACTGGATGGTCGAGGAGTGGTGCGGCTCCAGCGGCGGCCGCCTCATCCCGCTCTGCATCATCCCGCTCTGGGACATCGACCTCGCGGTCGCCGAGATCAAGCGGAACGCGGCGCGCGGCGTGAAGGCCGTGACCTTCTCCGAGATCCCCACCCACCTCGGCCTGCCGTCCATCCACTCCGGCTACTGGGACCCCTTCTTCGCGGTCTGCCAGGAGACCGGCACGGTCGTCAACATGCACATCGGCTCCAGCTCCCAGATGCCGGCCGCATCGCCCGACGCACCCCCCGCCGTGCAGGCCGCGCTCAGCTTCAACAACGCCATGGCCTCGATGATGGACTTCCTCTTCAGCGGGGTCCTGGTCAAGTTCCCCACGCTCAAACTCGCCTACAGCGAGGGCCAGATGGGGTGGATCCCGTACGCCCTGGAGCGCGCCGACGACGTCTGGCAGGAGCACCGGGCGTGGGGCGGGGTGCGCGACCTGATCCCCGAGCCGCCGTCCACGTACTACTACCGGCAGATCTTCTGCTGCTTCTTCCGCGACAAGCACGGCGTCGCCTCGCTCGACGTCGTCGGCCGCGACAACGCGACCTTCGAGACCGACTATCCGCACGTCGACTCCACCTTCCCGAACACCAGGGAAGTCGCCCTCGACCACGTCAAGGGCCTCGACGACGAGACGATCTACAAGCTGATGCGCGGCAACGCGATCCGGATGCTCGACCTCGACTTCGACCGGGACCGCCGAAACTGATGGACCTCACCTACACCGACGAGGAGGAAGGCTTCCGGCTCAGGCTGCGCGCGTGGCTGGCCGCGACCCTCCCCACCCTGCCGCCGCGACCCGACCCGCTCGACTGGCCCGCCCGCCGGACGTACGACCTGGGCTGGCAGCGCAGGCTGTACGACGCCGGGTACGGCGAGGTCCACTGGGGCACCGCGGGCACCAGCCCCACCCAGCACCTGATCTTCCTGGAGGAGACCGAGAAGGCCGGGGCGCCGTACGTAGGGGCCAACTTCGTCGGCCTCCTGCACGCAGGACCCACCATCGCCGCCGAAGGCACCGCCGAGCAGCGCGAGCGGTGGCTGCCGCCCGTGCTGCGCGGCGAGGAGGCCTGGTGCCAGGGGTTCAGCGAGCCGGACGCGGGCTCCGACCTGGCGTCCCTCCGTACGAAAGCGGTCCGCGACGGCGACCACTATGTGGTCACCGGCTCCAAGATCTGGACCTCGCACGCGGAGGTCGCCGACTGGTGCGAGCTGCTCGTACGGACCGACCCGACCGCCCCCAAGCACCGCGGGATCTCCTGGCTGGCGATGCCCATGGACGCTCCGGGGATCACGGTGCGGCCGCTGCGCACCCTCGCCGGATCCGCCGAGTTCGCCGAGATGTTCCTCGACGAGGTACGCATCCCGGTCGCCAACCGGGTCGGCGAGGAGAACGACGGCTGGCGGGTGACGATGGTGACCCTCTCCTACGAACGCGGCACCGCCTTCGTCGGCGAGGTCGTCGCCTGCCGGCGCACGCTCGGCCAACTGGCCGCCGCGGCACGGGAGAACGGCCGCTGGGACGACCCCGTCCTGCGCCGCCGCCTGGGCCGTCTCAGCGCCGAATTCGGCGCGCTGTGGCGCCTCACCCAGTGGAACGTGAGCGAGGCGCAGCGCTCGGGCGGCGTCCCCGGCACGGGTGGCTCGGTCTTCAAGCTCCGCTACTCGCACGCCCGCCAGGAGCTCTACGAGGCGGCGGCCGAAGTGCTCGGCCCCGATGCGCTGGACCTGGACCAGGAGTGGACCGCGGACCGGCTCTCCTCGCTGTCGTACACGATCGCCGCCGGAACCTCCCAGATCCAGCAGAACATCGTCGCCGAGCGCATCCTCGGCCTACCGAAGGGACGGTGAAGGCGCCCGTGGACTTTCAACTCAGCGACGAACAGCGGGCTTTGAGGGACGGCTTCCGCGACCTGCTCGCCGGGCGCTTCGGGCGCGAGGCGATGCGGGACGCGGTGGAGCGGGGCACGCTGGACCGGGGTCTGTGGAAAGAGCTCGGCGACGCGGGCCTGTTCGCGCTCTGTCTGCCCGAGGCGGACGGCGGGGTCGGGCTGGGACCGCCCGAGGCCGTACTCGTCTTCGAGGAGGCGGGACGGGCGTTGCTGCCGGGCCCGCTGGTGGCGACCCACCTGGCCGCGGGGTCGGTGAAGGGCGCGGACACCGGGGACACGGTCGTCACCGCGGTCCACGGCGGGCTCGTGGAGTGGCTGGCCGACGCGGACCAGGTACGGGGCGACGCGAGCGGCGCCCGCGCGATCCGGTCCGTGGACCCGCTGACTCCCTTGCACCGAATTGCCCCTCCTCACAGCGAAATGCCCGATGTCGCTGTGCTCCTCACCGCCGCGCTCCAGCTCGGCAGTGCGGGCCGCACGACGGAGATGGCGGTCCGATACGCGGGCGAACGCGAGCAGTTCGGCCGGCCCATCGGGTCCTTCCAGGCCGTCAAGCACCTGTGCGCGCAGATGCTCGTACGGACGGAACTGGCGCGCGCGGCGGTCTATGCGGCCGCGGTGACCGGGGACGGTCTGGAGGCGGCGGGCGCCAAGCTGCTCGCGGACGAGGCGGCCGTACGCAACGCACGGGACTGTCTGCAGGTGTTCGGCGGGATGGGATTCACCTGGGAGGCAGATGTTCACCTCCACCTCAAACGGGCGTGGGTGCGCGCCGGGCAGGGACCGACGGCCGCGCAGGTGGAGGACCGTTTCGCCGAGGCGTTGCAGGGGGTTGTGTAAGGAGTCACGATGCGTCGATATCGGGTTGTGTCCTGCGGCCGGGTCGTCACGGGCCGGAGTCGGGTGCTCGCTCCGGTACGCTCCGTTGGATGCGAGTGGCTCTGATGCGCAGCTGTCCCGGTGTTGCCAGTGCGGCGACTCCGGGGCGTGGAATGCGCGCCGCTCGCACCGTACGGGGGTGCGAAAAGTACCCCTGTGCGACATCCCGCAACGAGCGTCGCACAGTATGCACCACGCTTACTCCTTCGCGCTGGAATATGCCTGAAGCGCTTGTAGCGGTGACTGAACGTCAACCATGCTGTCTCCCAGGGGAATCACGTTCCGTGACTTCCCGGAGGCAAGAGGCGATGTGTCCGCCGGTTCGGATGGTGTGAGCGGTGCAGGTGCTTCAGGTTCAGCTGGAGGTCGGGGCCGATCCCGCGGAGGTGGGGCGGGCCCGTAGATGGGCGCGTTCCCGGCTCGACGGATCCGGCATAAAGGTCGACGACTCGGTGGCCGAGACGCTGATCCTGCTGATCTCGGAGCTCGTCACCAACGCGGTGGTCCACACGGGCTGTCCGGCCGTACTGAGGATGCTCTTCGGCCCCTCGGAGTCCTGCGCCGAAGAGGCGGGGACCGTACGCGTCGAGGTCGCCGACATCAGTTCCCGGCCGCCCCGGCCGCGTCATGCGGAGGGCGACGACACCAACGGCCGCGGCCTGGAGCTGGTCGACGGGCTCGCCGACCGGTGGGGCTGGCAGCCGGAGGGTGCGGGCAAGTCCATCTGGTGCGAGGTGGATCGCGGTACGCCGGCCGGATCGGAGGCCGGATCCGGGGGCGCGGAAGAGGCGTTCGACGCGGAGGCGTACGAGCCGTCGTGCGCCGTCACAAATTGGGTATAACTCCCAAAGCGCTCCCCAGGCGTTGACGGACCGTGGCGGTCTCAGCACCCTGGATGTGCGATTCGTTGCGAGGGGACGTCGAGGGTGCCGAGGGCTCGGACCGCCTCGGCGAGTGCGGGTCGTGTCTCGGCGCCGGCTCCTCCAGGGCAGCAGAGGAGCAAGGCACATGGTGCCGGACCGGGTGGCGGCAGCCGAACGCCGCCACCCGACCATCCCTGTGGGCAGGTCTAGAGGATGGCGACCGGTGCCACCGGGGTTCCCGTACCGCCGACGAACGGCTCCGGCATCGCGGAGAGCAGGAAGCTGTAGCGCTTGTCTTCTGCACAGGCTGTGGACAGTTCTTCGAGATTCCAGTTCTGGCCCTGGAGCATGCCCATCTCGACCAGGTCCAGGGCGTGCACGGGCAGCCAGAGGTTCTCGATCTCCGGGGGGAAGATCTCGAAGGTGAGGGTGTCGTTGGCGACCGCGGCGACGTCGCGGGCGTGGAACCACTCGGGGGTACGGACGGAGAGGCCCGGCGAGGGGTATCCGTAGCCGTGCTTGTCGCCGGTGAAGTAGACCTGCATCTGCCCGGTGCGTACGAGAACGATGTCGCCGGAGCGTACCTTCGTCCCCGCCAACTCCTCCGCCTCGTCCAGGTCTTGGGGTGTGACGGCGTATCCGCCTTCGAGCCGGTCGAGGCCTTTGGCGCGGGCGACGTCGAGGAGCACGCCGCGTGAGACGACATGGCGGGCCTTGTCGATCCCGCTGAACTCGGCGCGGGTGTGGGGCGTGATCGTGGACGCGGGGCGGCCGTTGTAGATCTTTCCGGAGTGCGAGGCGTGGGTGAGGGCGTCCCAGTGGGTCGCCGCCTGCAGCCCCATGGTCACGGCGTCGTCGCTGGTGGCGACCGTGCCGGGACCGAAGAGCTCCTGGTTGATCTGGACCATGGCGTGCAGCGGGTTGATGCGGCCGGGGATCATGCCGGTCTGGACGCCGTCCGCCTGGAGCGGGAGGGCGAGGGGGATGCGGCGGCCGGTGCGGATGGCTGCGGCGGCCTCGCGTACGACGTCGTCGGTGATGAGATTGAGGGTTCCGATCTCGTCTTCCGCCCCCCAACGCCCCCAGTTGTTCACGCGTTTGGCGATGTCGAAGAACTCCGGGGGGAGTGCTGGCTGAGACATCGGTCCTCCGGGGGTCTTGTGCTCGGCTGTCGGCGTGCCCGTAAAATCTAACGGTCCGTCAGAAACCGTGGAAAGGGCTGGGCATGGGGAACTTCTTGGCAGGCAAGGTCGTCGCCGTCACGGGTGCCGGGCGCGGCATCGGGCGAGCGGTCGCGCTGGCCGCCGCGGCGGAGGGGGCCAAGGTCGTCGTCAACGACTACGGGGTCTCGATCGAGGGCGGAGAGCCGGAGAGCGAGATCGCGCAGGGCGTGGTGAAGGAGATCGTGGCAGCGGGCGGCGAAGCGGTCGCGGTCGCCGACGACATCTCGACGATGGCGGGCGGACAACGGGTCGTCGACACGGCGCTGGCGGAGTTCGGGCGGATCGACGGGGTGGTGTGCGTCGCGGGGATCCTGCGCGAACGGATGCTCTTCAACATGTCCGAGGAGGAGTGGGACCCGGTCGTCGCGACGCACCTGAAGGGGACGTTCACGGTCTTCCGGGCGGCGTCGGCGGTCATGCGCAAGCAGGGGACCGGGACGCTGATCGGCTTCACCAGCGGCAACCACCAGGGGTCGGTGGCCCAGGCGAACTACAGCGCCGCGAAGGGCGGGATCATCTCGCTGGTGCGGAGCGCTGCGCTGGGCCTGAACAAGTACGGGGTCACGGCGAACGCGGTGGCGCCGGTGGCGCGGACGCGGATGTCGGCGAACGTACCGATGGAGCTCAAGGAGATCGGGGAGCCGGAGGATGTGGCGGCGCTCGTGACGTACCTGCTGAGCGAGCGGGCCAGGGAGGAGAAGATCACCGGGCAGGTCTACACGATCGCCGGGCCCAAGATCGCGGTGTGGGCGCAGCCGCGGGAGCTTCGTGCCGGGTACGCGGAGGGGGGCGCGTGGACCCCGGAGCGGATCGCGGACTTCCTGCCGGGGACGGTGGGGACGGACCCCATGCCGATGCTGGCGCGGCTGGAGGAGATGGCGCGGGCCGCGGCGGCGAAGGAGCGGCCGAATGGCTAGGGGTGGGTGCGGGGGTGCCTGCGGCGCTGTTCCCCTACCCGCCCCTTCCCGAAACTGGGGCTGCGCCCCAGACCGCGTGGGCCCCGTTGTGCGGGGGCTTCGCCCCCTGCGCCCCCGTAAGCGGCCTTCGGTTTCGTTTGTACGCGCGGGTGCGTTGTGGCTGGTCGCGCCCACGCGGCGGAGCCGCACATGTCACAGCCCCGCGCCCCTAGGTCCGCACGTGGAGGCGCACGCCGGGAAAACTCAGCCCCTCCGGCGTTTGAGGAGCGGGGGTCCGGGGGCGGAGCCCCCGAAACGCCCGATGGGGCTCGGGGTCTGGGGCTTGCCCCAGTTCGGGAAGGGGCGGGTAGGGGAAAGCCCCGCGCAGCGGGAGGGGGCGCGGGATGGACTTCTCCTTCGCGGATGAGGACGCCGATTTCCGCGCCGACGCCCGCGCCTGGCTCGAAGCCCACTTCACCGGCGAGTTCGCCACCGCCGCCGGCACCGGCGGCCCCGGCAGCGAGCACGAAGGCAGCTGCCTCCGCCGCCGCTGGGAGCAGGAGCTCGGCTCCGGCGGGTGGGTCGGGATCGGCTGGGAACAGGACGGGTTCGGCAACCGGCGGGCCTCCCTGACCCAACAGGTCGTCTGGGCCGAGGAGTACGCCCGCATCCGCGCCCCCGGCCGCATGGGCCACATCGGCGAGAACCTCCTCGCCCCGACCCTCATCGCGTACGGCAGCGAGGAGCAGAAGCGCCGCTTCCTGCCCCCCATCGCCCGCGGCGAGGAGCTCTGGTGCCAGGGCTACAGCGAGCCCGGCGCAGGCTCCGACCTGGCAGGCGTGCGTACCACTGCCGAGAAGGAAGGAGACGGCTACCGGGTCACCGGCCAGAAGATCTGGACCTCGCTCGCCCAGGACGCCGACTGGTGCTTCGTACTGGCCAGGACCGAGCCCGGCAGCACCCGCCACCACGGACTCTCCTTCCTCCTCGTTCCCATGGACCAGCCGGGCCGCATCGACGTACGGCCGATCCGCCAGATGTCGGGCACCGCCGAGTTCAACGAGGTCTTCTTCGACGGGGCCCACGCGGTGGGCGTCGTCGGCGGTGAAGGCAACGGCTGGCAGGTCGCCATGGGGCTGCTCGCCCTGGAGCGTGGCGTGTCGACGCTGGTCCAACAGATCGGGTTCGCCCGCGAGTTGGAGGAGGTCATCGGCGAGGCCGTCGCGCGCGGCGCCGCCGCCGAAGACCCCGTCCTGCGCGACCGCCTCGTACGGCAGTGGGCCGAACTCCGCACCATGCGCTGGAACGCCCTGCGCACCCTCGGCACCACCACCGACCCCGGCGCCCCCAGTGTCGCCAAGCTCCTCTGGGGCGGCTGGCATCAGCGGCTCGGTGAGCTGGCGATGCAGGTGCGCGGGGCGTCCGCCGCAGTCGGTCCGTACGACTGGGACGCCGCCCACCCCTACGAACTCGACGCGCAGCAAAGGCAGTTCCTCTTCACCCGGGCCGACACCATCTACGGCGGCTCGGACGAGATCCAGCGCACCATCATCGCCGAGCGCGTGCTCGGCCTACCGAGGGAGCCGAGATGAGGGGTGTCGTCTTCGACGGCAAGCAGGCCCAGGTCGTCGACGATCTGGAGATACGGGACCCGGGACCCGGCGAGGTCCTGGTGGACGTGGCCGCCGCCGGGCTCTGCCACAGCGACCTGTCGGTCATCGACGGGACGATCCCCTTTCCCGCGCCCTGCGTACTGGGGCACGAGGGCGCGGGAGTCGTCGAGGCCGTAGGGGCCGGAGTGACGCACGTGGCGGCAGGCGACCATGTCTCGCTCTCCACGCTCGCGGCCTGCGGCGCGTGCGCCGACTGCGACCGGGGCAGGCCGACGATGTGCCGCAAGGCGATCGGGATGCCGGGACAGCCCTTCTCCCGCGCGGGCAAGCCGCTCTACCAGTTCGCGTCGAACTCCTCCTTCGCCGAGCGGACGATCGTCAAGGCGGTCCAGGCGGTGAAGATCCCGTCCGACATCCCGCTCACCTCGGCCGCGCTGATCGGCTGCGGGGTGCTGACCGGGGTCGGTGCCGTACTGAACCGGGCGAAGGTCGCGATCGGCGAGAGCGTCGTCGTCATCGGTACGGGCGGTATCGGGCTTAACGTCATCCAGGGCGCTCGGATCGCGGGCGCGACGAAGATCGTCGCTGTCGACAACAACCCCGCGAAGGAGGCGGTGGCACGGCAGTTCGGGGCGACGGAGTTCCTCCCCTCGACCGAGGCGGTACGGGACATCCTGCCCACCGGGGCCGACCATGTCTTCGAATGCGTGGGCCACGTCGCGCTCGTACGGCAGGCGATCGAGCTGCTCGACCGGGGCGGCCAGGCGATCCTGCTCGGCATGGCGGCGCCGACGGCGGAGGCGTCGTTCCTGCCCGCCGCGATGTTCCTGGACAAGTCCATCCTCGGCTGCCGGTATGGGAGTTCGCGCCCGCAGCACGACATCGCGCTGTACGCGGAGCTGTACCGGACGGGGGCGCTGCTCCTGGACGAGCTGGTCACCGAGACGTATCCGATCGAGGACTTCGCGAAGGCCGCGGACGATGCCGAGCACGGCCGGGTCGCGCGCGGGGTGCTCACGTTCGGGCCCTGACCGGAATGTTCAACTCCCTTGATCCATAAGGGAGTCGTAGGCCATCCATTACCAAACGTGCACTTGTGGCCAAAGGTTGACTGAGTGAGGATCCTCTCCATGACTCAGGCTCCGACTCCACTGTGGCTCCAGGGACGCGATGCGGTCATCGCCGCCGCGTCCCCCGAAGACTGGCGCGAAGAAGTCCCGGACTATCACCTCTCGCACACGGTGATGCCCGGGCAGCGTTCCACCGAGCATGCACCCGGGTCGCTGGAGGCGATCGTCGAATCGATCGTGCAGGTCTTCGAGATGGAGGTCTCGCACAAGGCCGATCCGGCGACCTGGGTGTCCATGGTCTCGGAGAAGTTCCGTACCCGGATCAACGGCGGCGAGTGGGCCGACGCGGCCGAGATCGTGGACCGCGGCAGCTACAACATCCTCATCGGCGACAGCGTCTTCTACGGCGCGGAGACCTTCGAGTCCTCGCACGACGTCTTCCACACCGCCTTCCCCCAGGGCTTCTACTGGGAGGTCCTCGAGGTCCTCTCGCCCCCGCCGACCGTCACCTTCAAGTGGCGCCACTGGGGCAGCTTCGAGGGCGAGTACAAGGGCTTCCAGCCCGACGGCAGCAAGATCGAGATGTACGGTGTCAGCGTCGCGAAGGTGAGCGAGGAGCTGAAGCTCCTGGAGGTCGAGCACTTCTACGACCCGAACGCCTTCCTCGGCCAGATGACGGGCGGCTGCCCGGTCGCGCACACCAACCGCACCGACTGATTGCGTCAGCCGCCATACGCAGGACGCCCCCTGTTCAACCGGAGGGCTCCTTTGCTCTGTGAGCCTCTTGCGTGACAAGAGGCCCACTGAGCAGGGGAGTTGTCCCAGATGTCTGACCGCCGCCGTTTTCTGGCCGGATCGGCCGCCGCCCTCGGGGCGGCGGCCGTCACGCAGCTGCCGCTCGCGACCTCCTCGTACGCCTCGGCCCAACCGACGCTCCCCGACGGTCTGTTCACCCTCGGCGTCGCCTCGGGCGACCCGCTCCCGGACGCCGTGGTCCTGTGGACCCGCCTCGCGCCCGACCCCCTGCACGGCGGCGGAATGCCCGACGCCCCGGTCGCCGTCGAATGGCAGGTCGCCACCGACCAGCACTTCCGCCGCATCGTCCGCCACGGCATCGCGCAGGCGCTCCCCGCGTACGGACACAGCGTGCACGCCGACGCGCGCGGCCTGGAGGCGGGGCGCGAGTACTGGTACCGCTTCCGCGTCGGCGGCCAGATATCCCCGGCCGGCCGCACCCACACCGCCCCGCACCCGCACTCCTCGGGCGGCAGCCTGCGCATCGCGCTCGCCTCCTGCCAGAACTGGCAGAACGGCTTCTTCACCCCCTACGCCGACATGAAGGCCCAGAACCCCGACCTGGTCCTCTTCGTGGGCGACTACATCTACGAGTCGGCGCCCGCGGCGGGCTCGGTCCGCGTCCACGAGGGCGCGGGCGAGCCGTACACCCTGGAGCAGTACCGCAACCGCTACGCGCAGTACCGCACCGACCCTGACCTCCAGGCGATGCACGCGCACGCGCCCTGGGTCGTCACCTTCGACGACCACGAGGTCGACAACGACTGGGCGGGCGAGGTCCCGCAGGACCCCGCCAAGCAGACCCACGAGGCTTTCCTCACGCGCCTCACCGCCGCCTTCCAGGCTTACTACGAGCACATGCCGGTCCGCGCGACCGCGATCCCCGACGGCCCGCACATCCAGATGTACCGGCGCTTCGACTACGGCCGCCTGATCCGCCTCAACGTCCTGGACACCCGCCAGTTCCGCAGCGACCAGGCCACCACCCAGGCGGGCGCGCAGGACCCGGTGATGACCATGCTGGGCGCCGAGCAGAAGGACTGGCTGCTGCGCGGCCTGAACCGCTCGCCCGCCCGCTGGAACGTGATCGCCTCACAGATCATGATGGCCGAGACGGACATCCAGCAGGGTGAGGGCAAGCTCTGGTTCTACGACGCGTGGGACGGCTACCAGACCGAACGCAACGCGCTGCTGGCCGAGTTGGGTGCCGTACGCAACCCGCTCGTCCTCTCCGGCGACCGCCACCTGACGATGATCAGCGACCTGAAGAAGGACTTCGGGAACCCGGCATCGGCGGTGGTCGGCGCCGAGTTCGTGGGCACGTCGATCTCCAGCAACGGCGACCAGGACCTGGCGGCCTTCGACGCGTACTGGAACCCGCTGCGCGCGGACAACCCCCACTGGAAGTTCATCGACGCCCACCGCGGCTACCACCTCTTCGACATCGGCCGCCAGTCGGTCCAGGCGCAGGTCAGGGCGGTCTCCACGGTCCTGAAGCCGACGGCGACCGCGAGCACGCTGGCGCGGCTGCGCGTGGAGTCGGACCGGCCGGGGGTGCGGCTGCTCGGCTGACCGGTGGGCTAGACGACCGCGCTGCCCGTGCGGAACGTCCGCCGGTAGACCGTGGGCGGCACGCCGAGCACCGCCTGCAGGTGGGCGCGCATCGACTGGGCCGTGCCGAAGCCGGAGTCCCGTGCGATCTGGTCGATGCCCAGATCCGTGGACTCCAGGAGGTGGCGGGCGTGTTCCACGCGCTGCTGGGTCAGCCACTGGCCGGGGCTGATGCCGGCCTCCTCGCGGAAGCGGCGGGTGAAGGTGCGGACCGACATGGACTCCTGCTCGGCCATGTCGCGGAGCTGGATCGGCTCGTGGAGGCGGGCCAGGGCCCAGGCGCGGGCGGCCGTCGTGGTGGCCAACTGAGGTTCGGGGACCGGGCGTTGGATGTACTGCGCCTGGCCGCCGTCGCGGTGCGGGGGCACCACCGTACGACGGGCGACGTGGTTGGCGACCGCCGTACCGAAGTCGCGGCGCACGATGTGGATGCAGAGGTCGATGCCTGCGGCCACCCCGGCCGAGGTGAGGACGTCGCCGTCGTCGATGAACAGGACGTCCGGGTCGACCCGGACGGTGGGGAAGAGCCGCTGGAAGTGGTCGGCGGAGGCCCAGTGGGTGGTGGCGGGGCGGCCGTCGAGGTAGCCGGCGGCGGCCAGGACGTAGCCGCCGGTGCAGATGGAGACGAGGCGTGTGCCGGGGCGGATCCGGGCGAGGGCGGCGGCGAGTTCGGGGGTGAGGCGGCCCTCCTCGTGGACGGGGCCGAGTTCGTACGAGGCCGGGATCACGACGGTGTCGGCGCCTGCCAGGGCTTCGGGGCCGTTCTCGACGAGGACCGAGAAGTCGGAGTCGGTGTGGACGGGTCCCGGCGGGCGGACGGAACAGGTCACGACCTCGTACAGCCTCCGCCCCGCCGCGTCCCGGGCGAGCCCGAAGATCCTTGCGGGGATGCCGAGTTCGAAGGGGAGGAGCCCGTCGAGGGCGAGGACTACTACGCGGTGGCGGCGCACGGTGGGGCTCCTCCCGGGTTGTTCACGGAGTGGAAAGGGGTGGTGGTCCAGACCTGTCCTTGATATTCATCGCCATCGTGACCGATAAGCGCGCGCCGAGCCAGACCATTCCCGAAACGACCGCCGAACCGGTGCCGGAGGGCGGACAAACCCTCTGGAACCGTAACTTCCGTTACTTCTTCACGGCCCGCACCGTCGCCCGCTTCGGTGACGGCATGGTCCCGGTCGCGCTCGCGGCGGGCCTCCTCGACGCGGGTCACGGCGCTTCGTCCGTCTCCTTCGCGCTGGGCGCCTGGATGATCTGCTTCTCCGGCTTCGTGATCGTGGGCGGGGTGCTGGCGGACCGTTTCACCCCGCGCCGGATGATGGTCCTGGCCGACGCGGTGCGCTTCGGGGCGACGGCGATGCTCGTGGTGGTCTTCGTGGCCGGCTCGCCCCCGCTCTGGCTCGTCTACGCGCTCAGCGCGCTCAACGGCCTCGCCGCCGCGCTCTTCCAGCCCGGCGTCGCCAGCATGCTGCCGCGCATGGTCCCCGACGTACAGCGCGGCAACGCGATGCTGAACGTCGCCGAGTCCCTGACCACCATGGCCGGCCCGGCGGCAGCGGGCGCGCTGGTCGGATTCGGTGGCCCGGGGGTCGTCTTCGGGGTGAACGCGGGCACCTTCGCGGTGAGCGGCATCTGCCTCTTCATGATCCGTCTGGCCCCGATGGCCGCCACCCGCGGCGAGTCCTTCCTGGCTGATCTCGCGGGCGGCTGGCGGGAGTTCAGGGCGCGCAGCTGGCTCTGGAGCGTGATCCTGGTCTGGACGGTGTACGGAGTGACCGTGCTGGGCCCGCTCGTACCGCTGGAGGCGGTGGTGGTCACCGAGCGGCACGGCTCGACGATGTTCGGCGTGATGATGACGCTGAACGGCGCGGGCAACGCGCTCGGCGGCCTGCTCGCGATGCGCCTGCGCCCGGTCCGCCCGCTCTTCGCCGGGACGTTCGCGCTGTTCGGGATCGTCGCGAATGTGCTGGTGCTGGCGTACGACGTGCCGTTGGGCGTGATGGCGGCTGGCTTCTTCATCGGGGGAACGGCGTTCGCGTTCTGGCTGGTGATGTGGTCGACGACGGTCCAGACGCACGTCCCCCAGGAGGCGCTGAACAGAATCCACGCGTACGACGTCGCAGGCTCCCTGATCATGCTGGCGGTGGGCCGCGCGATGGCAGGACCGGCGGCGGAGGCGCTGGGCATGAAGCAGGTGCTGATCGCGGGGGCGGTGATCAGTGTGGGGGTGTGCGGGGTGCTGTTCGCGATACCGGCGGTGCGGAATCTGCGGCGGGTGGGGTAGGCGGGTGCCGGGGGCGACCGGCCTGGCTACGATCCGCCGGTCAGGCCATGGCTCTCCTCCGATGCTCAGGCGCTGTCGGGAGTCGCGCCGTCGGCGAAGAGGTCGTCGATGGTCTGCGCGGTGACCGTCCGGTCCAGCCAGCGGCCGAGGAGGTCGAGATCGGTGCAGACGCGGATACGGTCACGGATCTCGTCCGGGACATCGACGCCGCGCAGGTCCAGGATGCGGAGGATGGAATTGGCCTCGCCTTGGGCCTCGCCTTCGAGAAAGGCGGTCTCGCGGACGGTGCCCCGACCGGGGAAGAAGCTGGCAACGGTCATGAGTTCACTCCATTTCGCTCCGGCCGGGGTATCCCTCAGGCCGATCTCCAGAAACTCGCCCCAATAGGCCGCGGAGTCCCTGTCGAGGTCGTGGACGGCGCGCGCCAATGGCTCCAGTATCGCGGTGACGCCGCGGCCTCCGCTATGCGTGATGGCCGTGAACGCGGCCATGGCCAGATTCTCCTCGATGGCCCGCGGCTCGGTGATCATCGGTACGTTGTCGGGGCCGATGACCAGCGGATGGGTGCTCTGCGCGGTCCACTTTCGCGCGCCGCAGGTGAACGGTCCCACGGCCCATTTGGCAGTGCTCCGCTGGTGGCACAGCACAAGCAACAACACGGGAATTCCGTAGCGTTCGCGCAGATAGGCCACGTAGTAGGGCCAGCTGGTCTCCTTGTCCGGGTCCCTCTTGCCCTGCGCCTCGATGGCGAGGAGGAACGCCTCGCCGTCCGCGGGCTGGATGAGCAGCACACTGTCCACGTGCCGCGACAGCGGGCGGGTCTCGGTGACGTCACCCGTGACGACATCGACGGTGGCCTTCTCGGGCAGCTCGATGTCCAGCACCTTGAAGACGGGGGTGAGGATCTCGGGCCGGTCCTGGAAGATCCGGTGCGAGGCCTCGTGGAGGGACTTGACCATGTGCGCGAACCTAAGCGGGGTCGGGCCCGGTTGCCCGGCCGATGAGGTGCGCTCACTCCTTCGAGCGAGGCAGAACCGTTCACGCAGCCACGGTTCGGCTCGTGGCTCCAGGGTGCCCGGTCGTGGCCCGATCCTAGCGAGAGCTGTCCTTCGGGCCACTCGTCCGTGCGGGGCGGCTCCCCGATGCTGATTGACGTGACGCAGACAACCGACCTCCCCGCCGCCACCACCGGCGCCCCCGCACCCCGGCCCCGTATCCACCGTGCCTGGTTCGTCGCGGTCGTCACCTTCGTGACGATCATCGGGGCCGCCGCCTTCGCCTCCCTGCCGGGGCTGCTCATCGAGCCGCTGCACAAGGAGTTCGACTGGTCGCGCGGCACGATCGGGTCCGCCGTCTCCGTGAACCTCGCCCTCTACGGGCTGACCGCACCCTTCGCCGCCGCTCTGATGGACCGCTTCGGCATCCGCAAGGTCGTGGCGGTCGCGCTCACCGTCATCGCCGTCGGCTCCGGGCTCACCTACTGGATGACCGCCGCCTGGCAACTGATCCTGCTCTGGGGCGTGTTGGTCGGCCTCGGCTCCGGATCCATGGCGCTCGCCTTCGCCGCCACCGTCACCAACCGCTGGTTCGTCGCGAAGAAGGGGCTCGTCACCGGCATCCTGACCGCCGCCGGCGCCTCGGGCCAGCTGATCTTCCTGCCCTTCCTGTCCTGGATGGTGGAGCACCACACCTGGCGCCCGGCCGCGATCACCGTCGCCCTCGCCGCCCTCGCGGTCGTCCCCTTCGTGTGGCTCCTGCTGCGTGACCACCCGGCGGACATCGGCACGACGCCGTACGGCTCCGACGTCTTCGTCCCCAAGCCGCCGCCGGCGACGGGCGCCGCCCGCCGCGCCGTCACCGTGCTGCGCGACGCCTCGAAGACCGGCACGTTCTGGCTGCTCGCCGGGACCTTCGCGATCTGTGGTGCGTCCACCAACGGCCTGGTCAAGACCCACTTCATCCCGGCAGCCCACGACCACCACATGCCCATCCCGGCCGCCGCCTCGCTCCTCGCGGTGATCGGCGTCTTCGACATCATCGGGACGATCGCCTCGGGCTGGTTCACCGACCGCTTCGACGCGCGCCGCCTGCTCGCCGTCTACTACGCCCTGCGCGGCATCTCGCTGCTCTTCCTCCCCATCCTGCTCGCGCCCAACGTCCACCCGCCGATGGTCTTCTTCATCGTCTTCTACGGACTCGACTGGGTCGCCACCGTCCCGCCCACGATCGCGCTCTGCCGCGAGCAGTTCGGCGACGACAGCGCGATCGTCTTCGGCTGGGTGCTGGCCTCGCACCAGGTGGGCGCGGCGATCGTGGCCTATCTCGGCGGGCTGGTGCGCGACGTCTTCGGCTCGTACGACATGATCTGGTACGCCTCGGGCGCACTCTGCGCCGCAGCCGCGCTGATGGCGCTGGTCATCCGGCGCAAGCCGGACGTGGGCGCGGTCGCGATGGCGGCCTGAACTCAGTCCGAGAAGCGGCCGAAGCGGCCCCGGTGGAAGAGCAGCGGCCCCGCTTCCTCGCCCTCCGTGCCGCCCAGCGCCTCCACCCGGCCGACCACGATGAGGTGGTCGCCACCGGTGTGCACGGTCTGGATGCGGCAGTCGATCCACGCCGGTACGCCGGCCAGGCGTGGCGCGCCGGTCACGGGGGCCGGGGTGTGCTCGACGCCCGCGAACTTGTCCGCGCCGCTCACCGCGAAGCCCCGGCACAGCGCGCCCTGGTCCGCGCCGAGGATGTTGACGCAGAAGATGCCGGCGCGGGCGATGCGGGGCCAGGTCGTGGACGTACGGCCGACCATGAAGGCGACCAGGGGCGGGTCCAGGGAGAGGGACGCGAAGGACTGGCAGGCGAAGCCGGTGGGGCCTTCGTCGTCGTACGCGGTGATCACGGTGACGCCGCTGGCGAACTGGCCCAGTACACGCCGGAATTCACCCGGGTCGACCGGCAGCCGCTCGTCCTCGCCGACGGCTCGGAGGTCGGGGCGTGGGAGTGGATCCACCGGGCGTGCTGTTGCCGGGGCGCCTGCTGACCTGAGGTATCGGATGGTGGTTTCCGCCATCCCTGCGTGTCCCATCACAACCTCATTAGAGCTGACGCATCGTCAGATTGGAAGGGGTGGAGGGGAGTTCAGAGGCCCCGGTATTTCGGCGTGCGCCGCTCGACGAAGCTCGCGACGCCCTCGTTCGCGTCGGCCGTCGTCATGTTGATCTCCTGGGCCGTCGCCTCGGCGGCGAACGCGGTGGCACGGTCGGAGTCGAGCGAGGCGTTGACCAGCTGCTTGGTCAGGGTGAGGGCCCGGGTCGGGCCCTGCGCGAGCCGGTCGGCCCACTCGCGGGCCGTCTTGGCGAGGTCCTCGTCGGGCACGACCCGGTTGACCAGCCCGAGCCGCTCCGCCTCGGCGGCGGGGAGCGCGTCGCCGAAGAACATCAGCTCCTTGGCGCGCTGGGGCCCGATGAGGCGGGGGAGCAGATACGCGCCGCCGCCGTCGGGGACCAGGCCCCGGCGTACGAACACCTCGATGAAGCGGGCGGATTCAGCGGCGATGACGAGGTCGCAGGCGAACGCCAGATGGGCGCCTATGCCGGCCGCGGTGCCGTTCACGGCGGCGATCACCGGCTTCTCGCAGTCCAGTACGGCGGCGATGAAGCGCTGGGCGCCGCGCCGGATCGTACGGGCGACGTCACCGGCGACGCGATCGCCGGTGGCGGGCGCCCCGCGCAGGTCGGCACCCGCGCAGAACCCCTTGCCGTTGGCGGTGATGACGACGGCACGCACGGCAGGGTCGGCGGAGGCCTCGGCGAGGAGCCCGATGATGAACTCCCGCTGATCCCAGGTGAGGGCGTTCATGGCCTCGGGCCGGTTGAGCGTGATGCGGGTGACGCCGTCGGAGGTGGTGTGCAGAACGTCGGACATGGGTGCTGGTGGCCTTTCAGACTGGGGCGATGAAGCCCGTCAAGGGGGTCCCCCTGCTCCTCAAGGGCTTGGGGGAGGTTGAGGACAGGCGGCCGAAGGTCGCCTACGGGCGGGGGTGATTCGAGCGCGGGGCCAACCGGGCCCGATGCGGGCGGATCAAGCCTGTCCGGCACTTGAGGACGAGCAGGCCGCAGGCCGCGATCAGGAGCCCCGCGCAGCCGGACCCGCACCTACCGGCACACAGCGAGCGCATCCAAGGCCACCGCCCCCTGCCCCCTCGGCAGCACCATCAGAGGATTGATGTCCAACTCCGCCAGATCATCCCCCAGTTCGAGCGCCATGCGCTGAATCCGCAGCACCACCTCCACCAGCGCATCCACATCCGCAGGCGGAGCACCCCGTACCCCCTCCAGGAGCACCTTCCCCCGCAACTCCCCGAGCATCGCCCGCGCCTGGTCCTCCCCGAACGGCGGCACCCGTACCGCCGCGTCGCCCATCACCTCGACCAGGACGCCCCCCAGACCTACCGTCACGGTCGGCCCGAACAGCGCGTCCTGGGTGACGCCCACCACCATCTCCACGCCCCGCTCCACCATCTGGCAGACCAGAATGCCGTCGAGATCCACGCCCTCGTAGCGCGCGATATCGGTCAACTCCCGATACGCGTCACGTACTTGACTCGCGGAAGTCAGTCCGACCTTCACCAGCCCCAGCTCCGTCTTGTGCGCCAGCCGCGCCCCCGAAGCCTTCATCACCACCGGGTAGCCGACCAGCCCCGCCGCCCGCACCGCCGCCGCCGCGCTCGTCACGAGCTGCTCGCGCGGCACCCGGATCCCGTACGCCCGCAGCAGCTGCTTCGCCGCGTGCTCGCTCAGCTGCTGGTGCGGCCGCATCAGTGCCTGCGCCTTACGGAACGACGGCGAAGGCACCCGGGGCGCCTCGTCGAAAGCCGACCGGTACGAGGCGGTGAACCGGTGGTGGTCCGCCCAGGCCCGCACCGCCGTGATGCAGTTCGCGAACGTCCGGAAGGTGGCGACCCGCCCCGATCCCAGCAGCACCTCCCGGTACGCGTCCTCGGTCCCCACCGGCGACCCCCACACCACGCACACCAGCTTGTCGGTCTGCTCGGCCGCGTCCACGAGGTCCTGCGCCAGCCGGTCGCTCATCGGCGGGAAGGGCCCGGTGATCGGGCAGATCAGCACGCCCACCTCGGGGTCCGCCAGGATCGCGTCGATGATCTTGCGTCCGCGCCAGTCGCCCACCGGATGGCCCCCGCAGTCCACCGGGTTGGCCACATTCAGATACGGCGGTATCCACTCGTGCAGCTCCGCCTGCTTGGCCTCCGAGAGCACCGGGAGCTTGAGCCCCGCCGCCGACGCCAGGTCCGAGAAGTGCGCGCCCGTCCCGCCCGAGATCGAGTAGACGACGACACCCTCCGCCCCGCCCACCGGCTTCTTCGCCCGCGCCAACAGCGCCGCCGTGTCCTGGAGTTCATCGAGCCCGTCGACCCGCACGACCCCGAACTGCCGCATCGCCGCGTCCACGACCTGGTCCGCGCCGGTCAGCTTCCCGGTGTGCGAGGCGGCCATCCGCGCGCCCGTCTCCGTACGCCCGACCTTGACCGCGACGACCGGGACCCCGGCACGCGCCGCCCGGTCGGCGGCGAGGAGGAAGGAGCGGCCGTCCTTCAGTCCCTCCACGTAACACGCGATGGCGCCGATCTCCGGCTTGCCCGCGAAGTACGAGATGAAGTCCGACGTCTCCAGGTCCGCCTCATTGCCCGTAGGCGCCCAGTGCGAGAGCCGCACCCCCAGCTCCTGCATGGCGAAGACCGGCCGTCCCTGATGCCCGGACTGGGTGATGAGGGCGATCGCGGGCCCTTCCAGGTCCTCCCGGAAGTTCTCGAAGGCGTTCAGATTGGTGTTCGGCCCGAGCAGCCGGATCCCCGACTCCTCCACGGCCGTCGCGAGCCGCGCCTGCGCGGCCGCACCCTCGTCGCCGGTCTCGGCGAAGCCGGAAGCGAACGCGACGGCGAACTTCACCTTCGCTTCACCGAGTTGCTCGATCACGGGCAGCGGATCCCCGACCAGCAGCACGGCCAGATCGACCTGCTCGGGCAGGTCGGCCACCGAAGGGACGCACGGCAGCCCGAAGACCGTCTCGCGCGTCGGGTGTACGGGATGAAGCCGCGCGCCCACCCGCTCGGCCCACGCGATGAGCTGGCGCGTGATGCCCGTGTTCGGACGCCCCTCGGCGTCCGATGCCCCGACGACCGCCACCGACTCCGGCCGGAAGAACCGGTCCAGGTCGGGTACGGCCGCATACAGCGGACGTCCGCTGACGTCGGCGTCGCCCTCCGCGGCGGCGATGCCGTGGACGGCGACGGGGGGCTGTTCCCCGCAGGCCACCACACGTGCGCGGAAGTCGGTGGTGAGGGTGCCGTGAGTCGATCCGAGCATCGTTGCCGCCCACTCCTGTGCGATGGCCAAAAGTACCTGACGTTACGTCAGATTACTGAACTGACGGCCCGTCAGGAACAGTTGTGCAGGCAAAGGCTTGGGGCCGGAAGCAGAAATCGCTCCCGGCCCCGTCACACCTACCCGCCTCAGAGGGCCGCCAAGACCTCCTTGGCCACACGCTCACCGGACCGCACGGCCCCGTCCATATAGCCGTTCCAGTACGTCGACGTCTCGGTCCCCGCCCAGTGCACCGCCCCCGTCGGGGTCCGCAGCGCGGCCCCGTACGTGGTCAGGAAGCCGGGCGGCCCGTACGCCACCGGACCCCCGCGCGAGAAGCGCTCGTTGTCCCAGCGCTGGAGCAGGAAGGCGGTCGGCGATGCCGCCTTGGCACCGAAGTACGCGACGTAGTCCTTGAGCACGGCGGCCTTCACCTCCGCCTCGCTCGCCCCGTCGAGCGCCCGCATCTCGTCGGACTCGATGAAGCCCATGAGCGCACCGAACGACCCGTCCTGCGGCGAGTTGTCGAACGTCGACCTGACGGCACCCTGGTCGCTCACGACCTGCCCGTTCAGCCCGTCGGCCCGCCAGAACGGGGTGTCGTAGACGGCGATCGCCTTCCCGATCGCCCCCATCGGCAGATGCTGCGCGAGCTGGTCGCGCAGGGCCGGGAGCAGCGGGTCGAAGTCGATGCGCGCCGCGAGCGGCGGCGGCAGCGCGACGACCACCCGGCGGGCGGAGACGCTGATGCCGTCGGCGGTCACGGTCAGCCGGCCACCGGCGCCGCTCGCGATGCGCCGTACGGGAGCACCGAGCACGACCTTGTCGCCCAGCGATGCGGCCAGCTTCAGCGGCACCTGCTGCGAACCGCCGACGAAGCGGTTGGCCTGCGCGCCGTCGGCCGTCTCGGTCAGCCGCTCGAAGGTTCCCGGCGTGGTCTCGTTGCCGGCGGCCGCGATGTAGAACAGCACGTACAGCAGGGAGAGTTCACGCGGCTCGGCCGAGAAGATGGACGTGCACGCCACGTCGAACAGGAACTTCGCCGACGGAATGATCGCATTGGCCTTCAGCCAGCTCTCGAAGGTCTGCGCATCCCACTCGGCGGCCTTCGCGGCCGTCCAGGGAGCCCCGACCGGGACCTTCTTGGCCATGTCGTCGAGCAGCGCCTGCACGGCGGCGGCGTTCGCGAGCCCCGCCACATCGATGGGCGGCACCGAGCCCAGCAGCCCGTCGGTCGCGTACGGTGTGCGCTTGCCGTCCTTGAGGAGCACGTTCTTGCCGGTGTTGTACGTGGGGAAGGTGGCGACCCCCAGCGAGTCCGCGAGGGCCTTGATCCGGTCCTGCGTCGGTCCGATGAACTCGCCGCCGCCTTCGGTGTAACTCCCGTTCGGCAGCGTCAGGTTGAAGACCCGCCCGCCGACCCGGTCCCGTGCCTCCAGGACCAGTACGGACTTCCCGCCGGCGGCGATGTCCCGCGCCGCGGTGAGCCCGGCGAGCCCGCCGCCGACGACGACGGCGTCCACGGACGCGGTGCGGTCGGCGGCGGCCGCGGCGGCATCGGCGGCCTGTGCGGCGGGGGCGCCCGCGAGGGTGGTGGCGCCTGCGGCGGCGGTGGCTGCGGCGCCGCCGAGTATCGCGCGACGGGACAGCTTTCTTTCACGTGCCACGTGCATCCTCCGTTGAAGCAATGGATCAATGGATGGGGTGCAGGTAATGCAGTTGGAAAGCGCAGTCTCGTACAACCCTCGGGCCCCGGTACAGAACTTCTTGCACAGAGATCACAGGAGCGCGTGTGCTCAGCCCTTCTGCTCAGCCCTTCGCGACCGCCCCCGCGATCTTCCGTGCGTCGATGCCCAGTTCGCGGAACATCCCGCTGATGGGGTTGGTGAAGCCGGTGAAGTAGAGCCCGGGTGCGTGCTTCGGCGTACGTCCGCCGTGGACCACGGGGCGTCCGCGCTCGTCGAGTACGTCCAGCTCCCCGACGAGGCCCTCCAGCGCGCGCTGGTAGCCGGTGGCCGCGATGACCGTCTCGGGGGAGATCAGGTCGCCGTCGGCGAGGACGACCTTGCCCTCCTCGAAGGCCTCGACGGCGGCCACGATCTCGACCTGGCCCTTCTGTACGGCGTCGATCAGCCCGACGTCCTGCACCGGGATCGCTCCCTGGCGCACCCGCGTGTAGAGCCCCGTGTCCGGTCGCGGCAGCCCGTGTTCCGCCAGGTCGGGTACGGAGATGCGGGCCATCGGGCCCGCCGCGCGGTCCACCAGACCGGTTGGCAGGCGGCGTACGAGAATGCCCGTCGCCTGGGCCGGCCATCCGGCCGTCGAGCGCCGCAGGATGTGCGGCGCGGTACGGACCGCGAGCCGCACGCGGGCGGCGCCGCCCTCGATGAGGTCGACGGCGATCTCGGCGCCGGTGTTCCCGATGCCGACGACGAGGACGTCCTTGCCCGCGTACGGGGCGGGGTTGCGGTAGTCGCCCGCGTGGATGAGGTCACCGGTGTACGTCTCGCGGCCGGCCCAGTCCGGGATGCGCGGGGTGTGGTTGTAGCCGGTGGCGACCACCACGGCCCGCCCGGTGAGCTCGCGCCCGCCGGTGGCGTGCAGCAGCCAACTGCCGTCGTCGGTGGGGGAGATGCGGGTGACCTCGACCCCTGTCACGACTTCGAGCTCATGGAACTCGGCGTACTTCTCCAGGTAGCGCACGACGTTGTCGCGGCCCACCCACCGCCCGAACGAGCGCGGCATCTTCAGCCCGGGCAGGGAGGAGAGGCGGCGCGTGGTGTGCAGGCGCAGCCGGTCGTAGTGCCGCCGCCAGGAGGCGCCGACGTCCTCGGACTTCTCCAGTACGACGGCCCGTACGCCCTGTTCGCGCAGCGCGGCGGCCACGGCGAGGCCGCCGGGGCCCGCGCCGATGACGTACACGGGGCGGTCGTCGTGGGTAGTGATGTCGCTCATGCTTCGGAGAGTAATCGCCCGGTCGCTTGATCGGTCTCGGTCAAGTGCAGATGCCGTTGCGAATTGATCACGGGTGGCGGGAAATGCGCAGCCCCTTGCGCGCGCGGCCGCCATCCGCTGAACTGACGTACCGTCAGATGACGCCCCCGGAGAGGAACCCCCGGATGCACTCGATATGGCTCGGCAGCGCCGAATGGCTGGCCGTCCTGCGGATCGGCCTGGGCCTGTGGTGGCTGGAGAGCTGGCGCCACAAGGACAAGAAGGGCTGGTTCGAGCGCGGTACGGGGATCGCCTGGGCCGCGGACGTGGCGGGCAAGCACAAGTGGGCGGCGGTGGGGAAGGGCTTCAAGAAGGTGGTGGAGCCGCGCCCGCGCGCGATGGCGTACCTCGTCGTCTACGCCGAACTGGCCCTGGGGCTCGGCCTGGTGGTCGGTTTCCTCACCCCGATCGCCCTGATCGCGGGCCTCCTCCTGAACCTCCTCTACCTCGTTCTCATGATCCACGACTGGGCCGAGCAGGGACAGAACGCGATGATGGCGCTGATCTCGCTGGTCGCCTTCTTCGCGATGTCCTGGCAGGCCTGGTCGCTCGACCACGCGATAGGGATCTTCCTGTGACCGGGGCAGGGGCAGGCGCCGTACGGTTCGACCTTCCCGAAGTGGACGCCTTCACCGAGGCCTACTGGGCCGGGGCCCGCGAAGGCCACCTCCTGATCCGCCGCTGCGGCGACTGCGGCCGGGCGCACCACTACCCGCGCGAGTTCTGCCCGTACTGCTGGAGCGAGCGCGTGGAGTGGGAGCGGGCGGGCGGCCGGGCCACGCTCTACACCTGGTCGGTGGTGCACAGGAACGACCTGCCGCCGTTCGGCGAGAAGGTCCCGTACGTCGCCGCTGTTGTCGACCTCGCCGAGGGGCCGCGGATGATGACGGAGGTCGTCGGAGTCCCGGAAGCGGACCTGCGCATCGGCATGGCGCTGGCGGTGTCGTTCCGCACCGAGGAGGCCGTCGCCGTCCCCGTGTTCGGGCCGTGTTGAATGGCGGGATGACGGACGCGCGCACCATCCACCGACCCCACCCCGTCCTGTCAGGATTCGGACTGACCCTGCGCGCCTGGGAGTTGGGGGATGCGGACGCGATGCTGGCCGGGGTCACCGACCCCGAGTTGCTCCGCTGGAACACCCCGAGGATTCCGGTCACCGACCTGGAGGGCGTACGGGCCGTACTGGAGGCCCGTGCCGCCGCCTGGGACCGCGGGGACATGGTGATGTTCGCGGTGGCGGAGGAAGGCACGGGCCTGGTCGTCGGCCACGTGGGCCTGCACGCCATCAACCCCTCCATGCGCTGCGCCGGCGTCGGCTACTGGACCCTCCCTGACCATCGCGGCCGGGGCATCGCCCGCCGCGCCCTGGAGGTCTGCACCCGCTGGGGCTTCGAGGAGACGGGCCGGGGAGGCCTGGGCCTGCACCGCGTCGAACTGGGCCACGCCCTGGGCCACGAGGCGTCCTGCCTGGTCGCCGAGCGCGCGGGCTACCGCTACGAGGGGACGCGCCGCGGCGGCATGCACGAGGCGCATGACCTGACGGCGTTCCGGGACGCGCACGGGCACGCGCGGCTGGCGTCGGATCCGTACCCCGCTCCGTAGTCGCCCCCGTACCCGGACGGTCCGAATGGCGGGCGGCCCTGAGGTGACTTTGACTGGGGTGTGACGATCACCGACCCCGGCCGGGCAGCCCGCAGGAACATCCCCCGCAGCGCGCACGGCCCCACGCCCCCGCCCGCCGACCGGCCCGACCCGATCGCGATCCTGGAGGCCCAGGCACGTACCCGCGTGCCCGAACTGGTCCCGATCAGATACGGCAGGATGGCCGCCTCCCGGTTCGCCTTCCTGCGCGGGGCGCCCGCGGTCATGGCGGCCGACCTGGCCTCGGTCCCGCACACCGGCCTCACCGTCCAGCTCTGCGGCGACGCCCACCTGTCGAACTTCGGCTTCTTCGCCTCCCCGGAGCGTGCGCTGCTCTTCGACCTCAACGACTTCGACGAGACCCTGCCCGGCCCCTTCGAATGGGACGTCAAACGGCTGGCCGCCAGCATCGCCGTGGCCGCCCGTGAGAACGGCGGCACCGACCGGTCCGCGCTGGCGGCCGCGCAGTCCGCCGTGCGCTCGTACCGCACCCACATGCGCAGGCTGGCTGACCGGAGCGAGCTGGACGTCTGGTACGAACGCCTGGACACCGCCGAACTGCTGCCGGCCGTACGCAAGGCCAACCGCGCGCAGGTCGGCGCCGCCCTGGAGAAGGCCCGCGGCCGGACCAGCCTGCACGCGCTGGCGAAGCTCACGGCGGTCGGCCCCGACGGCGAGCGGCGCATCCACCACGACCCGCCCCTGCTCGAACCGATCACCGCGCAGGATCTGAGCCTCGTCCACGAGGCGTACGAGGACTTCCTGCGCAGCGTCCCCGACGACCGCAGGGCGCTGCTCTCGCGCTACCGCCTGGTCGACGCCGCGCGGAAGGTGGTGGGCGTGGGCAGCGTGGGCACCCGCTGCTTCATCGTGCTCCTTGAAGGGCGGACGGTGGGGGACCCGCTCTTCCTTCAGGTGAAGGAGGCGGAGGAGTCCGTGCTCGCCGCCCACCTGGGCCCCAGCGCCCACCGCCACCAGGGCCGCCGCGTCGTCGCCGGCCAGCAGCTGACGCAGGCGGCGAGCGACATCTTCCTGGGCTGGGCCACGGGCCCGGCGGGACGGTTCTTCTACTGGCGGCAACTGAAGGACATGAAGGGCTCCGTGGAGGTGAACAGCCTCACCGCCCCGATGCTGGTGCGGTACGCAGCCCTGTGCGGACAGGCCCTGGCAGGCGCCCACGCCCGCTCCGGTGACCGCGCGGCGATCGCGTCCTACCTGGGCCGCGCCGACACCTTCGACACCACGGTCGCCGCCTGGGCGCTCGCCTACGCGGACCGGACGGAGGCCGACCACGCGGCCCTGCTCGCGGCGATCGACGCGGGAAGGATCACCGCCCGGAACGACATCTAACTTTCCTGGGACGCCGCTTCAAGGGCGTCGGCCCGCTCTCGGAGACCGGCCGCGATGGTGTCCCAGTCGGGGCCGTGCAGCCAGAGGCTGTCCGCTGCCTCACGCATCAGCCCGGGTTCGTCGGGCCGCTGCAGGAGCACCAGGCGGTAGGACAGGTTGCGGATCCAGACCGGGAGATTGCCGTCGACGATGTGTGGGCTGAGCTCGCGGAGCATGGCGAGGATCGCGTCCGGTTCGGCGAAGGTCAGCTCCTCGACGAAGTACTGCTCGCGATGTTCCTTCTCGCAAGGGGGCGTGGCGCGGTGCTCGTCGCCGTAGAGGCACCGCGCGTACTCGGTCAGGGTGCTGTGCATGGCCTGGAGCCTAATCCGGCATCAGCGCCCCAGGGTCGGGGCGGACCAGGGTTCGGCGGGGAGGGCGCTCCTCGTCGGACCCTTGATCATCAGCCCCCCGATCAGCGCCGCGATCGCCAGGGCGGCAGCCGACACGTACAGGAAGTGAGGGTCCTGGCTGCCCTCGGCGTGCATCCCGACCATCCCGCCGAACAGGACGGCGCCTGCCGAATCACCCAACTCCTGGCCCGTCCTGGCCAGGGCGGCCCGGCCGCCTGAGTCGTGCGGGGCGATGCCTTCGGTGATGGCCGAGTAGAGCACGGTGCCGGACATGCCCAGGCCGATGCTCAGGCAGATCATGCTGGGGAAGGCCTGGGTCGGGGAGTCCATGCTCGTGCTGATGAGCAGGACGCCGACCGCCGCGAGCAGCAGCCCCGGTATCAGCAGGGTGCGGGGCGCGACGTACTGCAGCCGGGCGGAGACCAGCAGGGCTCCGATGAGGAACGAGCCGGTCATCGCCAGGAACGCCAGGAAGCCGAGGCCGGCCCCGACGGACCACAGGAAGCTGGAGAGCAGCGGCACCACGGCATACAGGGCGGCCCCGGTCAGGAACAGAGCGATCAGTGCGCCGAGACGCGCGCGGGCTCCGGAGTCGTACGGCGGCAGGATCGCGGCGCCGTCCGTATGCGACTGCCGCCAGAAGAAGGCCGTCAGCAGGATGATGCCGACGGTGAGACAGAGGGAGACGAGGGGAGCTCCCCAGCCGATGAACGACGACCGGTCGAGGGCGAAGACGATGGCTCCGACCCCGAGTGTGCTCAGGAGCGCACCCGCCGCGTCGAAGCCGGCCGGGGCACGGTCCGACAGATCGCGTACCAGGGCGGCGGTGCCGATGAGGGCGATGACGGCCAGCAGGACGGTGACGTACAAGGACACGCGCCACGTCACGCCCTGGGCGAGCGGCACCGCGAGGAACAGGCTGACCGCCGAACCGCCCAGGCCGACCAGGGAGTAGACGCCGAAGGCCTTCGCGCGTGCCCTCGTCTCGGTGAAGTGCGCGGCGACAAGACCGAACGAGGCCGGGGTGACCAGGGCGGCGAAGGCGCCCTGCACGATGTAGCCCCCGAGCATCATGTCGGGGCCGGCGGCCGAGGCCTGGACCACGGTGGCCAGGGCGAACCCCGACAGCCCGATGAGCAGCGTCGTCTTGCGGCCGATGACGTCCGCGAGGTGTCCGCCGAGGAAGAGCAGCGCACCGAAGGCCACGAAATGGGCGGTGACCATCCACTCCCGGGACGAGGAGTCCGAACCGAAGTCGCGCAGGGCGTCCCACAGCAGGACGCTGGAGGTCGTCGCGCCGAGCACCACGGCCAGTTGGGCGACCGTGGCCATCGCGAGGCTCCACCCGCGCTTGAGCGGAGCACCCCCGCCGTTCCCCGCTCCCGGTGCGGCGTAGGGCTGGGCGGGCCAGCCGCCGGGCGCGGGCGCCATGGGGGTGTATCCGGGCGCGGGCCCGAAGTGCGCCGGGCTCGTGGGCGAGTACGCGGCCGGGGCGTACGTGGGTGGCGCGGGTGACGCGGCCGCGGGTGGTGCCAGCGGATACGAGGTCGGTTCGAGAGGCGCGCCCCGCTGCTCCGGAGCGAAGTCCAGCAACTCGGCCGCCTTGCGCCCCAGTTGGGCCAGCACCGACCCCGGCAGCCACTCCTCGGCCCGGTCCGTGTCCGTACGCGCGACGACCTGCGCGGTCGTGGGCCGCAGCGCCGGGTCCTTGGACAGGCATGCGCGTACGAGATCGACGAGCGAGTCCGGTACGCCGGTCAGGTCCGCCTCCTCCTCCGCGATCCGGAAGAGATGGGCGTTGAGCCCGGTGTCGGTGGCGCCGAAGAGGAGGCGGCCGGTGGCGGCGTACACGAGGACCGCGCCCAGGCAGAACAGGTCGTTCGCGGCGGTGAGTTGATGACCCCGGACCTGCTCGGGGGACATGAAGCCGGGGGAGCCGATCAGCATGCCGGTGCGGGTCAGCAGGCTGTCGCCGCCGATGCTGTCGAGCGCCCGCGCGATGCCGAAGTCGATGACGCGCGGCCCGTCGACGGTGACCAGGACGTTGGACGGCTTGAGGTCGCGGTGGATCAGCCCCGCCTCGTGCACGGCCTGCAGAGCGAGGGCCAGGCGGTTGGCGAGGGTGTGGACCGAGTGCTCGGGCAGCGGGCCGTAGTCCTTGCCGACCACGGTGGTCAGGTCGGGTCCCGGGATGTACTGGGTGGCGACCCAGGGCACGGCCGCCTCGGTGTCGGCGTCCAGGACGGCGGCCGTCCAGTCGCCGCCCACGCGCCGGGCGGCGGCGACCTCGCGGGTGAACCGCCTGCGGAATTCGGGGTGTTGGGCGTGCTCGGCCTGGACGACCTTCACCGCGACCGTACGGCCGAGATCGGACCGGCCCAGATAGACCAGGCCCATGCCGCCCTCGCCCAGGCGGGCGATCAGTCGGTAGGGGCCGATGTGTGCGGGGTCCTGCCCCGTCAGATGTTCCACGGCGGAGGGGTCAGCCCTTCACGTAGGGGCTCAGGTGGTGGCACAGCTTCACGAAGAGATCGAGGTTGGGGATGACGTACGCGTTCGCGGACTCCGGTGCCGTTGACCTCTTCTGGTGGCCGTTGAACATGAAGGAGCCGAGAGTGAAGCCGATTTCGTTGATCTCGGTCCAGGCGGCCGAGCGCTTCTGGTCCGAGACGCCGTACCGGTCGAGCGTGTAGGGACCGAACTTCACCTGCTCGCCCTGCTGGATGCGCGCGATCGTCGCGGGCAGCTGTGCGGCGGTGACCTGCTGCTGGATGTGGTCGCCCCAGACACCCGGGTAGAGGAACCCGGCGCCGCCCACCCATGAGGTCATGCCGAGGGCCATCTTGTCGCTCTTGAACAGCGGAGGCCGCCCGTACCCGATGTTGAGGGCGTTCCCCTCCGGGTCGATCAGAACCGAACAGGCCTCTGCGAGAGAGCCGTTGATGGTGCGGCGGTACTGCAGGACGCGCAGGGTCCGGTAGTCGTACGCGGCCAGGAACCCCTCCTGCGAGGTCACGGCCAGGCCGGCCGTGTAGAAGTACATCCTCCAGTCCCGCGACTTCCTCCACTTGCGGCCCTGCCCTGGCGCGAACGTCTTGACCCAGTCGCCCAGGCCGCGTTGGGCGGCGAGTGCGGCGGCCGGAGCGGACGGACGCTCGGCATAGAGGTGTTCTATCTCGTCAGTTGCCATGTGGTGATCCCCCTGGATAAAGCGACGGCGCTTCGAAGATAATGCAACTATCCAAGGAGCGGGAGTGGATTGGTGGGACGCGAGCCCATCGAGATCTGTCATTCGGGTGGGGGGAGTTCGGCGATGGAGGGGCGGCGTTTCGGTGAGCGTTACCGACTGGTGAGGGGCATCGGCCACGGCGGCATGGGGGAGGTGTGGGCGGCGCGGGACGAGAGGCTGGGGCGCGATGTTGCCGTCAAGGTGGTCTCGATGCTCGCTGAACCCGGCGGCCGCGGGGATGCGGTGCGGGCCCGATTCCTGCGCGAGGCAAGGATCACGGCGGCGCTGCAGCACCCCAACATCGTGACGGTGCACGACATGGGTGAGGCCGGCACCGAAGTCGGCCAGGTGCCGTTCCTGGTGATGGAGCTGGTTCCGGGTGAGTCGCTGGATACGGTGCTGCGGCGAGGGCGGGTGGCCTTGGCGGATGCGGCGAAGTGGGGGGCGCAGATCAGTGAGGCGCTGGCGGCCGCGCACGAGGCGGCAGTGCTCCACCGGGACATCAAACCCGCCAATGTGCTGGTCACCCCATCCGGCCTGGTGAAGGTGCTCGACTTCGGGATCGCACGGGCGGCCGGTCCGTATGCCACGGCGGATCGCCTCACCGAGCCCGGCTTCATCGTGGGCACACCCCCGTACATGGCCCCCGAGCAGGCGCGGGGCCTGCCGGAAACCAGGAGCGACCTGTACGCGCTCGGCTGCCTGCTGTTCGAACTGGTCACCGGACGACTGCCCTTCACCGCCACGGACTCGATGGGCTACGTGACGGCCCACCTCACCCAGACGCCGCCCACGCCCAGCTCGGTGGCGCCGGGGATACCTGCCGCCTGGGACCGGGTGCTGCTGCGGTTGCTCAGCAAGGAGCCGGAGCGACGCTACTCGGGGGCGGCCGAACTGGCGGTGGTGCTACGGGGGTTGAGTGCCGGTCAGGCCGCCGGAGAACAGGGTGGGAAGCAGGCCGCGGTGCAGGCCGAGAAGCAGCCCGTGGCGCAGGCCACGAGGCAGCCTGTGGCGACGCCGCAGTCGAAGAAGAGGGCCGTTGAAAGAGCCAGGAAACTGAGACGGAACCGCCGTTGGGCATCGGCAGGCAAGGCCGTCCTCGTTGTTGCGGGGGTTTGGAGTGGGTGGGCGTTGAACCACCAACCCTCCACGGACTCCAAGGCGAAGTCTGCCTGCAGCCAGTCCTTTGAGGACATCAAGGCCCTATACGCGGCGTATCCACTGCTGAGCGATTCGGCGATGCGAAGCGACACGGCCATGACCGTCGCCGCGCAGCAGCTGGGGGCAAACCTGCGTGCCCGCTCCACCGGAATGAGTGCCTCCAGCGACCCGCGCTCAGTCTCGGGTCAAGTGAAAATCACCCTGGGCAACGTGGGTGAGGTCTACAGAGCCGGTGGCCGTAACGACGGTTTGCGTCGCCAGTACTACCAGAGTCTTGTCGCCGCCTGTCATGAGGTGAGCGCGACCCCGCCGGCCGGCCTCGATGTGCCCGTGTGAGACCAACGACTCGCCTAGGGCCAGAGCAGCTCGCTGGCCCAACTCCCCTCATCTGTAAGGCGATAGCGCAGCCGTACGTGCTGCCGGCGCGTGTCCCCCTGGAAGAACTCGACCTCTGTGGGCTGTAGTACGTACAGAGTCCAGGTCGGTACGGGGGCATCGGGTTCCACCTGCGCGCGCTGCCAGGCGGCGGCGGAAGCCTCCATCAACTCCTCTTGCGAGCCCAGCACTTCACTCATCCGCCCCGTCATCGCCGCTGCGAGTGCCCCCGTCGAGCGGGCGTGCAGATCGGCCTGGCTCTCGGCGGAAGGGGCGGCGGTCACTGTTCCGCGCACCCGGATCTGGCGGGCCTGCGCGGGCCAGTAGAAGCCGAGCGCGGCGTGGGGGCGGGCGGCGAGCTGCGCGCCCTTGCGGCTGGTGGAGTGGGAGGCGAAGTGCCAGCCGCGTTCATCGGCGCCGTGCAGCATCAGGACCCGTACGTCGGGAAACCCGTCCTCGCCCACGGTCGCGAGCGACATCACGTGCGGCTCGGTCTGCCCGGCGGCAACGGCGGCGGCGAACCAGGTGTGGAAGAGGGGGAGGGGTGTGGAGGGCGCGGTGGCGGGGTCGAAGTGGGGGAGTTCGGGGAGGTCCCAGACGCGCTGGCTGTGCAGAAGTGAGACAAAGTCCATGGGGCCGATTCTCACCCAGGGTCATGACAGAGCTGCGCGGTGACCACCACATGGAGGAGCGAAGGGTCGACGAATTCGCCGACGCCCGGGGGATCGCACCGCCAGTGGAGGGGATAGGTGTGGCCGTAGGCGGCGGGGATGCCGATGTACTGGTCGCGTACGGAGGGCCCGAAACAGGTCGCGCCAGGCGGCCAGTCGTGCCCCCTGCTGGTCCCCGGCGGAATGAGGAAGTACGTCCACCGCCCACCGGCGACTTCCCGCACGACGGGCCCCGGTTCGCCACCGGTGAGCATGGCGAGGTGATGCAGGACGGCCTCGCCGCGTACGCCGCGTACCCGGATGGCGTCGAAGTGGACTCCGGTGAGCCGGAGTTGGTGGCCGGAAGCGGGTACCCAGTCGGGGGTCACTTTTCTTGTCATACCTACGAGCTTCGGGGTGATTGCGTAGCGTTACTAGCCGTACGGGGTACACATCGGCGAGATGTGGAGAGGGCGGTGGCCCCATGACGGCCAACAACAAGACGACCGAGACGAACGCGGCCTCGCCCTCACCGGCGCGCCTGCACGTGGGCGAACTGCTGAGGAATTTCCGGGCGCGGGCGGGTCTGACTCGGCTGGAGGTGAGCGAGCGGCTGCTGGTGTCGGAGTCGCTGGCGGGTGCGTACGAGCGGGGCGAGCGGATCCCCACGACGACCTACCTCACGGATGCGGATCTGCTGCTGGACGCGCGGGGTGCGCTGAAGTCGTGCGTTCCTCTGATGGAGGAGGAGAAGTACCCGCGCACGTTCGTGGGCTGGGTACGCCTGGAGAAGGTCGCGGCAAGCATCAGCGCGTACGAGAACATGCTGGTCCCCGGCCTGCTCCAGAACGAGGACTACATCCAGGCGCTGTACGAGGTCAGGATCCCGCAACTGCCGGAATCGGAGATCGAGAAGAACGTCGGGGCGCGCCTCGAACGGCAGGCGGTGCTCAAGCGGAACCCGCTGCCGATGGTGGCGTACGTGATCGAGGAGTCGGTGCTGCGCAGGCCATTGGGCAGCAAGACGGTGCTGAGGAATCAGCTGCTGCATGTACTGGAATGTATGCGGACGATGCATCACGTGACGGTGCAGGTGATGCCGACGGAGGGGTTCGCGCACGCGGGGATGGATGGCCCGTTCCAGTTGGCGAGCGCGCCGGACGGGCGGAATTGGGGGTACGCCGACCGGCCTGGCGGCGGTACGTTGATCTCCAAGCCGCAGGAGGTCAATCAACTCATCGACCGCTTCGGCGCGTTGCGCGCCGCGGCGCTCACGCCCTGGAAGTCCGCAGAACTGATCGAGAGGACGGCGGAGCGACTGTGACCACCGAGAAGCTGGCCTGGTTCAAGAGCAGTTACAGCGGCAACGAGGGCGGTAACTGCGTCGAGGTGGCCTACGCCTGGCGCAAGTCCAGTTACAGCAACAACGAGGGCGGCGCCTGCGTAGAGATCGCAGCCCACCCCCACGCCATCCACATCCGCGACTCCAAGATCCCCGACGGCCCCACCTTCACGGTCACCCCGGCCGCCTGGTCCGCGTTCGTCACGCTCACCGAAGCGACCGGGTGACGGCTCGGGCCTGAGTCAGGCGGCCGTGCGCCAGGACTCGATGCGGCGGGCGATGTCCCGCAGGCCGATCTCCTGCGCGCGGACCTGCCCAGTCAGGACGTGAACGTCCTTGGGTTCGACGACGATGGGCTCCTCGGACCCGATCATGTACATCTCCGCGCAGGACCAGCCGATCACCATGTTGAAGTCGGCGAACGGCCGCAGGAGCAGCGCTGTGTGCAGGAAGGTCGCGGCGCGCACGGAGGGCTCCTCGTAGTAGAGGGAGCCGGTCTCACGCTCGAACATGTGACGGCTGGCCATGTACCCGAGGGCGCCCCAGTCGTCGATGGGGACATTGAGGGGTGCGACGCTGGCTTGGACGTGGAGGACCCAGCCGATGTCGACGCGGATGACTGGGCTCAACGTTGCCCCTCCGGGAACTCTGCCAGAGCGTGGGGCAGCATACGGCGGGCGATGGCGGTGGCGCCTTCGACAAAGGCCAGCCGGTCGGCCTCATCCACGAGCACGTCATGCGCGTGGGCCCGCATCGACTTGTTCGCGGAGGCGGCCCGAGCCTTGATGCGCTCAAGTTCTTCAACGGTGAATTCGATGTTGATCGCTGGCATACCACTAATGGTACCGCGACTGGTACCAGCCCTGGTAGAGGCCGTCGTATTTATGGTGCTCATTTTGCCCTCCTGATCTCATGTGCTCAGCGGAGGTAACGAGAGGGCCCGCACAGCAGAGGCGGCCGGTGCCTCCACATCTGGAATCTGTGGCGCCCTACCCCCGGCTGCGGATCATCGACATCAGCCGCCCGTGGGTCTCCGCGTCGGCGGCGACTACCAGCCCGCGCCCGCCCTCACTGATCGGGACCCCGTCGATCCCGGTGACCACGCAGCCGGCGGCGCGGCACAGCGCGATCCCGGCAGCGAAGTGCACGCTGCCGGACAGGTCGCCGCCGTCGGTGACGTACGCGGCGCGCCTGCCCGCCGCTACCCAGGCCACGGCGAGCGTCGTGGAGACGACCCTGGGCCGGAAGTGCCGCCCGAACTCGGGGTGCGCCAGCAGGTCCACGCCCCGGAATCCAGGCGCGCTCGGGAACGGCGCATCCAGGTTGACGTCCACCAACTGGGTTGCGGGAGTGGGCTTCAGCCGGGCGTCTTCCTCATCGCGCCGCACCCAGGCGGTCTCCCCATCGGTGAAGAAGACCTCGCCGCTGAACGGGTCGGCCACCGCCGCCGCCCCGTCGCGCAACGCGACATTCACGGCGACCAGCATGTTGCCGACCGCGTAATTCAGCGTGCCGCACAGGGGATCCACGAGCCACTGGCGCTTGGCGCCGGACGCCGTCGCCCCCTGCTGCCCGCCCTCCTCGCCGAGAATCGCGTCATCGGGCCGGGCGGTGCGGAGGACGTCGAGGATCACCCTCTCCGCCTCCACGTCGGCGGCGGTCGCGAAGTCCCCGCCCCCCTTGTCGATACGGGCGATTCGCTGTCCGTACATCGCGCGCACGACATCCGCCCCGGCACGTACCGCAGCTATCGCAACCTCGGCATCTTCGGAACCCGCGTATGAACTGATCATGCCGAGCAGGGTAACGAGTGAGCCCGTGCGTCAGGTGGTTGCGAGAATCGCGACCAGGAGCAGGATGACAAGTCCCGCCAGGGCGACAACGCTGCCGACGAGCCGGAAGTACCACGGCCCGGCCCAATCGGTCTCGACGAGGCCCAGATTGCCGGTCTGCTGGGCCCTCAGCTGGAGAGCGGCCCGACGGCGCGCCATCATGACGCCCACGGCGCCCCGCACGTCGAAGGCCGACCGTCCTCCCCAGCAGACCGCCGCGAGTCCCAGCACGCCGAGGAATATGAGAGTCCCGGTCGGGGTGGAGGAATCTGCAGCCGCCGCAGCGGTGATCATGTACATGGGGCGCATCATGGCACGTGCATGTGCGTGCGTCACCGCCTCGACGCTGGGTGGTGGGCTTCGGGTGGGTGGGGCTGTTGCGCGGCGTTTCGCGCCTTCGGCGCAAGGAGGCAGCTACGACGAACAGGTGGGGGGCGTGCGTCGGTGGGTGCGCTGCGCGCGGTGGCGGGTTGTGTGGTTGTTGGTGTGAGTGATGTACGACGCTGCGCGTCGTAGGCCGAGCCCTTGGGGGCTCGTCCGGCTGGCTGCTGCCGCGTTGGGGCGGGCGCTTCGCGTACACCGCGCTGCTAGTGCGGGCCGGATGAGCTGAAGGGTTTGTCTGCGGGGCACTTCGGCGGGGCGGTTGGCGTCACAGCATCCAAGGTGGAGCTCCGCTCCCCGGGTTGGGGGTGGAGGTCGCACGACTTGCATGGGGCTGCCGCTCTCGGTTCGGCGTCAAGGGGCCGTCGTGGGGCGGGTGTTCATGCCCCGCTGGCCGCTGTTTTGGGTGGGCAGGGGCGGTGGGGTGCCCCTTAGGTGACCCACTTGAGCCTTCAACCATCCTGTCCTCGGGGTGCAGGGCTGTGACCTGCGACGATGCGTGTGTGTCTGGTGTTCGTCGGGCGTGGGGTGAGTGTGTGTTCAGTTAGGGGCGCGGATCGCACGCTGAGGGGTCCGGTCCGCCGTCCCGCACTCGCCGAGCAGGCCCGCGCTACCCGTCCAGCGGGTGCGGTGGTTCGCCCGCGCCCGGTGCGGGTGGCGGACCGGGCCGCCGGCCCAGCCACTGGCGGGTGTGGTGTCGTCCCCGGCTGACCGCACCCCAGGTGACCTTCCCCTTTATGCGGCCAGGACCCTCTGCCGACCGATAGCCGCCAAGTTTTTGCGGTGGAGGGGTGGTGTCAAGGGTGGAGCGCAGCGGAATCGGCGTAGCCGACGCGACGTAGTCGCGCCCTTTACTCCGCCCCGGAAACGCCACACTCCAGGTATCGGTCGGCAGGGGGGCCCACCCATCCGACCCCGACAAGAGCCACCGGGTTCACGGCGCCAGCCAACCACCCCCCAAGCGTCACCCCCGACCCAGCACCACCGTCCCCGACGAGCAGAACCAGCCGCCCGTTCCCGATGCCACCGCCAGCTCCGGCAGGCGGCCCCCTGCCTTCCTGACCTGGCCGTCGCCCGCCTCGCCCCGCAGCTGGCGTACCGCCTCCACCAGCAGGAACAGGCCGCGCATGCCCGGGTGTTGGGCCGAGAGGCCGCCGCCGTCCGTGTTCGTCGGCAGGCCGCCGTCCCGTAGCAGGCGGCCCTTCTCCACGAACGCGCCGCCTTCTCCCTTCGCGCAGAAGCCCAGGTCCTCAAGCGTCACCAGGGTCATGTAGGTGAACGCGTCGTAGATCTCCGCCACGTCGATCTCCGCCGGGGTCACTCCCGCCCGTTCGAAGGCCAGGCGGCCGCTCACCGCCGCCGGGGAGACCGTGAAGTCGTCCCACTCCGACATCGTCGTGTGGGAGACGTGCTCGCCCGCGCCCAGGATCCAGACCGGCGGCTTTGCGCAGTCCTGTACGTACTCCTCCGCCACCAGCAGCACCGCGCAGCCGCCGTCGCTGCGGATGCAGCAGTGGAGCTTGGTGAAGGGGTCCGCGATCATCGGGCCCGACAGCACCTCGTCGACCGTGATCGGGGTGCGGTACATCGCGTCCGGGTTCGTCGCCGCGTTCGTACGGGCCTGGACCGCGACCTCGGCCAACTGCTCCAGTGTCGTGCCGTATTCGTGCATGTGGCGGCGTGCGGCCATCGCGTACTTGGCGATCAGGGAGTGGCCGTACGGGACCTCGAACTGCAGCGGGCCCCGTGCGCCGAAGGAGAGGTTCGAGGTCCGCCGCCTCGCCTTGATGTCCGCCCGCGCCGTCGAGCCGTAGACCAGCAGCACCGCGTTCGCGTGGCCGGCGGCGATCGCGTCCGCCGCGTGGGCCGCCATTACTTCCCAGGTCGAGCCGCCGACTGCCGTGCTGTCCACCCATGTCGGCTTCAGGCCCAGATATTCGGCCACCTCGACCGGCGCGAGCGTGCCCAGTCCCGCCGAGGCGAAGCCGTCGATGACGGAGCGGTCGAGTCCCGAGTCGGCCAGGGCGCGGCGGGCGGCCTGGGCGTGCAGGGCGTAGGGGGTGGCTTCGTCGACCTTGCCGCAGTCCGAGAGGGCCACGCCGGCTATGGCGACCTTGCGCCTGGAGTTGGAGCTGGAGATCGCAGAGGACATGAATCTGACGGTACATCAGATGCGGTGACCCAGGACAGGAGGTGTCCGCACCCTGTGCATCTCGCCCCCGCCGTCCTAACATGACGCGCCGTCAGATCAGGAGAGGGGCCCGTCGATGGATGCCGCCTTCACCGCGGAACAGGACGAGATCCGCCGCACCGTACGCGAGTTGCTGGCCAAACGCTGTGGTCCGGACGAGGTCAAGGCCGCCGTACGTCTCCCAGCCGGGTACGACAGCGAGCTCTGGAACACCCTCGCCCAGCAGCTCGGGCTGCCAGGCCTCGCCCTCCCCGCGGAGTACGAAGGCGTGGGCTGCGGCCCCGCCGAACTCGCCCTGGCCTGCGAGGAGACCGGGCGCGCGCTGCTGCCCTCCCCGCTCATCGCGACGGCCGTGCTCGCGGCCCCGCTCATCGCGGCCCTGGGCTCCGAAGCGCAGCGCGCCTCCCTGCTCCCCCAGGTGGCCGCCGGTGCGCTGACCGCCACCCTCGCCGCCCCGCTCGGCGCCGCCCTCGGCCTGACCGGGCCCAACGACGGCGACTGGGCGGGCGGCGGGCGTGCGGGCGGGGTGCAGGCGCGCATCGTGGACGGGGCGTGGCGGCTGTACGGGCAGGTCGAGCAGGTGCTGTACGGGCACAGCGCGGGGCTGCTGCTGGTCGCCGCCCATGCGGGGGGCTTCGCGCGCAGCCGGACGCTGCTCTTTCTCGTACGGGACGATGCGCCGGGGCTTGCGCGCACCCGGCTCACCGCCCTGGACGAGACCCGGCCGCAGGCCAGAATCGAACTCCGTGACGCTGAAGCCGAGTTGCTGGGGGAGCGTGACGACGCGGATGTTCCCGGCGCGCTGGCCGCGGTGGGTGCCGTCGCTGCCGCCGTCCTCGCCGCCGAGGCGGTCGGGGCCGCCGATCAGGCTCTTGCCCGTACCGTCGAATACGTGAAGGAGCGCGAGCAGTTCGGGCGCGCGATCGGCTCCTTCCAGGCGGTGAAGCACCGCCTCGCCGATCTGTACGTGGGCGTGCAGGCCGCCAGGTCGGCCGCGTACTACGCGGCGTGGGACCCGTCCGCCGGCGGCCTCGCCCTCGCCCAGGGCCTGGAAGCGCTGCGGACGACCGCGGCCGAGGCGATCCAGCTGCACGGCGGGATCGGCTTCACCTGGGAACACGAGGCGCATCTGTACTTCAAGCGCGCGGCCGGGGACGATCTTCTCTTCGGGCCCGTGCACCGGCTCCGCGGACATGCCGCGGACGGGGCCGGGCTGTTCGAAGGAGAGGTCGCGGTCTGATGTCGCCGGCCAGGAGCAAGCCAGGAATCAAGCTCATCCAGAAGGTCTCGTCGACCCGGGCCTTCGCGAAGTACGCGCCGCATTTCATCCCTGCGATGGACCGGACGGTACACAAGCTGACGCGCGGCAAGGTGATGCTCAGCGCCCAGATGCTGCCGGGGCTGATCCTGACCGTGAAGGGCGCCAAGTCCGGTGTCCCGCGCACCACTCCGCTGGCGTGCATGCCGGTGGGGGACGGGGAGTGGGTGCTGGTCGGGTCCAACTTCGGCCGCGACGGGCACCCCAACTGGACCGCGAACCTGCTGGCTCACCCGGAGGCCGACGTGAGCTGGAAGGGTACGGACATCCCCGTGCGCGCCCGGCTCCTGGAGGGGGAGGAGCGTGCGGAGGTGTGGGAGGCGGCCCTGAAGTTCTGGCCGCCGTACGCGACGTACCAGGCGAGGATCGACCGCGAGATCCGGCTGTTCGGAGTAGTACGACGCTGACGCTCCAGGCTGCGGAGACGACGACGGCGGATCACCCTGATGTGATCCGCCGTCGGCGCGACAGGACGTGGCGCGGAGTCCGCTCGCCTACTTGACCGGCTTCTTGCCGGTGATGCCCAGGTGGACCAACAGGGCGAGGTTCGGCTTCAGTTCGGCCTGCTTGACGCCCCAGGTCTGGAAGCCCTTCTGGTGCGAAGCCACTGCGGCGAGCATCGCGACCAGGGATCCCGCCATCGCGGCCGGGCTGACGTCGGCGTCGACCTTGCCCTTCGACTGGAGCTCCTTGACCGCGTCCGTAAGGGAGTTGGTCACGGAGTTGAGGATCTTCATACGGATTTTGTAGAAGCGCTTGTCGCCCTCCGCAGCACCGAGGTCGACGACCCGGAGGATCGCGTCGTTGCGACGCCAGAAGTCGAGGAATCCCTCGACCAGTTCCTCCGCGGCCTGCCATCCGGCCTTGCCGACCCAGGAACGGCCGGAGACGAGGGAGGTCAACCCCGCGCCCTCCTTGGCCATTTCCTCGGCGATCTCCAGGACGGCACCTTCCACGTCGGGGAAGTACTGGTAGAAGGTCGCAGGTGAAGTCCCCGCTTTCCGGGCGACGTCGATGACCTTGACGTCCCGGTACGGCGAGGAGCTGAGCATCTCGCTGAGGCAGTCGAGCAGCTTCTGCCGCGTCGCCTGGCCGCGTCGTCCGGCCACGCGGCCGTCGACGGTGCGTACTTGTCCTGTCATGCCGTCAGCTTACCGAGGGGTGATCGGAGCGCGATTCGGCCGACTGCAAATGGGGCTCGGCCGGAACCTGACGGGGCTGTGCCCCGAATAGTCTTATCAACAGCCTGTGGATTGTTTCTGTGGACAAGTCTTCGAGCGTGGGGTGCCCCAAGGGGATAATGGGCCGTATGTTCGATTTGACTGGCTGCGGAAACGGAGGGGCGCCGTTAGTTTGGGGATGACGGGCGTGACGGGCGTCACAGTGAAGCAGTGAGTGAAGCAGCGGAGTGTGGAGAAAGGACGGCCCCCATGGCCGCATTCGCAGACGGTGTGCCCTGCTGGGCGGACGCGCAGCTCGACGACCTGGAGGCGGGCAAGCGCTTCTACGGCGAGCTCTTCGGCTGGACCTTCGACGAGGACGCCGACGAGAAGTACGGCTTCTACACGAACGCCTTCAGTGACGGGAAGAGGGTCGCCGCACTGGCACCCAAGCAGGACGGCCGCATGCCGACCGTCTGGACCGTCTACTTCGCCACCGCGGATGCCGCCGCCACCGCGGAAGCGGTGAAGGAGGCGGGCGGGCAGGTCGTGCTCGCCCCCATGGAGGTCGGTCCGCACGGCACGATGGCGGTCGCCATGGACCCCGGCGGTGCGGTCTTCGGCCTCTGGCAGGCGGCGCAGCACGAGGGCTTCGAGAAGCAGCGCGCCACCGGCGCCTACTGCTGGGTCGAGGTCCACACCCGGCTCCCCGAGGCGGTCGACGCGTTCTACGAAGAGGTCTTCGGCTTCGGCAGCCAGGACGTCGGCGAGGGCACGGACGACTTCCGCATCTGGTCCCCGGCGGGCGCAGAGCCGGGCCCGGAGACGTCCGTCGGCGGACGCAGCGTGATCGGGCCCGAGATGCCCGACGAGCTCCCCGCCTACTTCCTCCTCTACTTCCAGGTGGCCGACTGCGACGCGGCAGTGGCCACGGCCACCCGCCTCGGGGGGCGGGTGCTGCAGCCGCCCTTCGACATTCCGTACGGACGCATCGCCATCCTCAACGACGACCAGGGCGCCACCTTCGCCGTCCTCCAGCCCTGACCCGGCCCTGATCTCCGCAGGACCGCCCTCTTGCCCCCGATTGCACCGGGACACCCCGATCCGCACCCGGGTTCGCCACCACCGCCCCAGGCAGGAACAATCAGGGTGCGCGCCGCCGGGTGGCGCTCAGGGGTGAGACGCTGCACGGGGCTGCATTCATTGCAGGGCCCGTACGGGGAGGTGGCAGGCAAGTGGTGGAGCAGCTGACGCAGCACGATCCGAGGCGGATCGGGCCGTTCGAGGTGCTCGGACGGCTCGGCGCCGGCGGCATGGGGCTCGTGTACCTCGCGCGCTCGGCCTCGGGCCGGCGCGTGGCGATCAAGACGGTACGGACCGAGCTCGCCGAGGACCAGCTGTTCCGGGTGCGCTTCACGCGCGAGGTCGAGGCCGCGCGGGCCGTCTCCGGCTTCTACACGGCGGCCGTCGTCGACGCCGATCCGCGGGCGGCCGTGCCCTGGCTGGCCACCGCGTACGTACCCGCCCCCTCTCTCGAAGAAATAGTGAATGAGTGCGGGCCGATGCCGGCCCAGGCGGTGCGCTGGCTGGCGGCGGGGATCGCCGAGGCCCTGCAGTCGATCCACGGCGCGGGTCTGGTCCACCGCGACCTCAAGCCGTCCAACGTCCTCGTCGTCGAGGACGGCCCCCGCGTCATCGACTTCGGGATCGCATCGGGGGTCTCCAACACCCGTCTGACCATGACGAACGTGGCTGTGGGCACCCCTGCGTACATGTCGCCCGAGCAGGCGAAGGACTCGCGCAGCGTGAAGGGCGCGAGCGACGTCTTCTCGCTCGGCTCGACGCTGATCTTCGCGGCGACCGGGCACGCGCCCTTCCACGGGGCCAATCCGGTGGAGACCGTCTTCATGCTGCTGAGGGAGGGGCCGGACACGAACGGCCTGCCCGCCGAGCTGCGCCCGCTGATCGAGGCGTGCATGCAGATGGACGCCCTCAACCGGCCGAGCCCCGAGGACCTCCAGGCCCAGCTGGCCCCGCACCTCTTCTCGTCGGGCAGCGACGACAGCGGTACGGCGTCGGCCTGGCTGCCCTCGCGGGCCACCGCGATGATCGAGCAGCGCAGAGGCGGCCGCGCACCGGCCGCGCAGCGCCCCACGGCCCAGCCCTCGCCGCCGCCGCGGCCGGCGTACCAGCCGCAGCACCAGAACCAACAGCACCAGAACCAGCAGCCGCAGCAGCAGGCCCAGCAGCATCAGCACCAGCCCCAGGAGCAGGGCGACTGGCGGATCGCACCGGCCGATGGCCCGGTCCGTCTGCCGGGCGCCCCGGTGCCGATCGGCCCCGGGCCCCGTGCCGCCGAGGTGCGGTCCCACGCGGTGGCCGAGGCCGGCCCCGCGACGGGCTGGATCCGGCCGCCCGCCGGCGGAGCTCTCAACGGGACCGAGGCCGCGGTGGCGGCCCCGCCCGTCGCCGTACCCGCGCAGGCTCCGGAAGGTGCGCCGCGCTGGCGGCCGTGGCGGTTCCGTATGTCCAACGACGTGTGGGGCACCCCGATCGTCGACAACGGACTGCTCTACGTCACCTCCTTCGAGGTGCACGCGCTCGATGTGGGCAGCGGTCGCAGGCAGTTCAAGACCAAGGACGTCGCCTGGTCGATGGCGGTCTCCGGCGGCCGCATCCATGCCTCCGACGGGCCGACGCTCTACGCACTGGACTCCAGGGACGGCACGGACCGCTGGCGGCTCCAGACGGATGCCTGGGTGTACGCGCTGCAGGCCGAGCGGGGCACGGTGATCACCGCGACGCGCGGCGGCGGCGTACAGGCGCGGGAAGCCTCCAACGGCGACAGGCTGTGGGAACTGACCGGCGGCCAGGCCGACTTCGAGACCCCGGAGGCGGGCCCGGTCCTCGACGCGGACACGGTGTACGTCTGGAAGGACGCCCGCCTCTACGCCCTCGACGCCCGTACGGGAACCGAGCGCTGGTCCTACCCGGTCGGCGACGCCGCCTCCTGCGGAGGAGTCCCGGTGCGGGTCGCCCCGGCGGACGACGGCTATGTGTACGTCGCCGCGGGAACCAGGGTCCTGGCGATCGACCGGACGTCGGGACACGTCCGCTGGCACTTCGAAGCCCCCGCGGTCTTCCTCGCCCCGCCCGCCTTCGCGCCGGGCCCGGCGGTGGCCGGGGGCGGGGTCTACCTCGTGGACTACCTCGGCACGGTGTACGCCCTGGACGCGTCGAGCGGCAACGACCGCTGGCGCATCGCGACCGAATCCCGCCAGTCGGTGGAGCCGGTCCTGGTCGCCGACGGCAACATCCACGTCGGCAGCGGCAGCGCGCTCTACACGCTGGACGCGGTGACGGGCACGCCGAAGTGGCGGTTCGCGGCGGGCGGCGAGGTCGTCGGCGCACCGGTCGTGGCCGAGGGCCGCCTGCACTTCGGCTCGGCGGACCACTGCCTCTACACGCTGGACGCCGCGGGCGGCCAGCTGCGCTGGAAGCTGGCGACGGGCGGCGAGATCACGGGCTCGCCCGTGGCGAAGGCGGGCGTGGTGTACGCGTGCAGCAAGGACCGGTGCGTGTACGCACTGGACGCGGTGAAGGGGACGGGCACGGGCGGCAGGAGCTGATGGTCAGCCGCTGAGGGTCAGCCGTTCTTGCGGGGCGACCACTGCTGGGGCTGGGTCTGGGTGTCGGCCGACGGCTGCGGGTCCGGGTCCGTCAGCTCCGGGGGCAGGTCGCGGGAGCTGAAGGTGGCGGTGTCGCCTGCCTCGTTCTGGGTGTACGACGGCTCGTTCTGGGCGTAGGTCGGCTCGGGGCCGGGATACGACGCGGGCTCCGGCTCGGGTGCGTACACCGGCGCGTGCTGCGTACGGCTGCTGCCGCGGCCGCTCATCAGGGCCGCGCCGAGGAGCAGACAGACGCCGCCGCCCACGGCGTTCGCGACGCCCTGACCCAGGCCCGATCCGTCCGAGCTGAGGGCGAGGCTGCTCTCCACCTGGTACATCTGCACCATCCACAGGATCGCGAAGCCCAGCGTGACCACCCCGGCGAAGGCCACGAGCAGCCGGGAGCGGAACACCACACCGGCCAGGGCTACGAGGGCCGCGAAGGCGAAGGGCAGCAGGATCGATCCGGCGATGGACGACTTGACGGTCGTGATGCCGCCGAAAAGGTCCTGGATCCGGTACGCGCTGCCGTGGCGGCCGTCGTACCAAGCTTGGAAGGGGCTGTATACGGCGGCCGCCGCGCCAATCAGAGCCACGGCCGAGCCGAGGACGTTGCGGATCATCATCAGCCTCCAGGGGCAGCTCTTGATCACGACGTTACGCGGGGTGCGGGTACCCCGCGAGGCGGCGATTATGGGGCCCATGGCGGAGAAAGTGACGGCTGAGCGGCTGCGGGCCTGGTGGGCCCACCGGCAGGGGCTTGACGGAAGCCTGCGGGGTGCGCAGCCGGAGGAAGTGCTCGCAGCGACCGGCTGGGCCAGGTCGGTCGGGGGTTCGGGCCCCTATCTCGGGCTGTACGCACGTTGCGGGGCCGGGCGGGAGGCGGTGGACGCGGCCGTCGCGGCGCTCGCGGTGCACGAGCTGCCGTCGGCGCGTGGCTGTACGTATGTCCTGCCGGCCGGGGACTTCGCGCTGGGTCTCGCGGTGGGTGCCGGGGCGCCGGAGGGAGACATCAAGGCGGCGGCCAAGCATCTGGGCGTGACGGCCGCCGAGGTGGATGCGCTGTGCGCGGCGGTGGTCGGGGCGCTGGGGGAGACGCCGATGCTGCCCGCCGCGATCAGGACCGCGCTGGGCGACGAGGTGCGCGCCCTGGGCGAGGCCGGCAAGAAGCGCGGCCTCTCCACGACGCTGCCCCTGGCGCTGGGCCGCCTCCAGGCGCGGGGCGAGATCCGCCGCGTCCCCGTGAACGGACGGCTCGACCAGCAGCGGTACGGCTATGTGCGCTGGGGCCTGGACCTGGGCCTGCTGGGGGCGGAGGAAGCGCAGGCGGAACTGGCACGCCGGTACTTCGCGTGGGCCGCGCCCGCCTCGCTCGCGCACTTCCGCTGGTTCAGCGGGTTCACCGCGGCGGTGGCGAAGGCGGCGGTGGCGGGGCTCGAACTCGTGGACGTGGGAGGTGGGTTGCTGCTCCCGGGGGAATGGGAGGAGGAGTTCCGTGCCTACGTACGGCCGAAGAAGCCCCGGTACGCGCTGCTCGCCGGAATCGACGGGATCCACCTGCTGCACCGGGACTTGGGGCGACTGCTGGATGCGGCGGACGGCGAGCGGACGTTCCTGAAGCGGTCGCTGGGCGGGCTCGCGGATGCGCCCGCGCACATGATCGTGGACCGGGGGCGGCTGGTGGGGCTGTGGGAGTACGACGTGGAGGCGGAGGAGATCGTGTGGCAGGCGTTCGTCGAGCCCGACGCGGCGCTGCGGAAGGCGGTGGCGGAGACTGCGGCTTTTGTACGGGACGAACTGGGTGATGCGCGGAGCTTCAGCCTGGATTCGCCCAAGAGCCGTGCGCCGAGAGTCGCCGAACTCCGGGTTGGGATGCGGTAGTTCGCGCCGCTAGGGTGTCGCCGACAACGGGGACGGGGGAGGACACGGCATGTTGCTGCGACGCGTGAAATTCGGGGCTGTTCTGGTGGCGGTGGTGCTTGCGCTGACCGGTTTCTCGAGCAAGAAGCACGGACACAGTTCGGGCGGGGGCGGGTGTCACAGCTCGAAGAGCCGTACGACACACCATGACTACGACGATGACGACAACTACAACTCGTCTTCATCCGGGGGCAGTACGTACCGGAGCACGCCGACGCCGACGCCGACGCCGACGCCGTCCGCGTCTGCGGAAGACTCCGCGACGGTGATTTCGTGCGTGCAGAAGGCGGACACCAAGGCTGCCGTGAAGGTCACGGTGCGGCAGCGGTCGGAGGACAAGTACGGAGACTCGGTTCGCTACCGGGTGCGGATGGTCTTCCGCAGTGCGAGTGGTGGGGTGGTGGACCGGGGTGCGGCGACGCTGGACGTGCGGTTCCCCGGCGGGGCCGGGGTGCTGATGGTGCCGATGGGTACGCCTTCGAAGGCGGGACAGGTCGCCACCTGCGCGGTGGAGTCGCTGGAGCGGGTCGGGTAGGTGAGGCGCCGACTACCGGGCGCACCACGCCTCGGCGCGATCGCGTACGTAGACGGCGAGTTCCTCCGGCTGGAGATGCAGCCCGGTCGTGGCCGGTGCATCGAGTGCGACGCGTACCGGCTCGTAGATGCCGGTATCGGGGTCGAGGAGCCCGGGGCCGTGGCGGCGGTCCAGGTCCATGGTGAACTCGCCGGCGGGGCCGATCGTGGACGGCTCGGGCCTTGTGGCGGACCTTCATGCGTCCGACGGTAGTCCGGTGACGGTGACGGGGACAGCCTGTGGGAGGTCTGCAGGGCTCTACCCCTATCGCAGCCTGAACTCCCGCCCCCGCCCCCCGAACAGCTCCGCCTGCGCCGCCCCCGTCGCATTGCCGAGCCCGATCAGCAGCGGCGCCTGGGCGGTCGCCGCCGCCCGCGTCGCCGCCTTCGCCGCCCACAGTGCCCGCACCGTTCCCTGCACCGCCTCCGTCGGATACGACGCGATCGTCTCCGCGCACCGCACCGCCGCCGCCTCCTCCTCACCGTCCGAGGTCAACTCGCTGACCAGGCCCACCTCGTACGCCCGTCGCGCCGACACCCGCTCCGCCGTCCCCATCAGCGACATCCGGGCCACTTCCCCGAACGGCATCCGCTGGGCCATGTACATGGCCTCGTACGCGCTGACCATGCCGTACGTCGTATGCGGGTCGAAAAAGGTCGCGGATTCCCCCGCCACCACGAACTCCGCCTCGCCCAGCAGATAGAACGCCCCGCCGCACGCGATCCCGCGCACCGCCGCGATCACCGGCTTCCACAGATCCTGGGACTTCGGTCCGATGGTGAGCAGCGGATCGTCGATCGTGTACGGGGACGGAGGCTGCGGCACCTCCGCGCCCCGGTCGATCCCCGTGCAGAAAGCCTTCTCGCCGGAGCCCGTCAGGACGACCGCCCGCACGCTGTCGTCGAACCTGAACTGCCGCCAGATCGCGCCCAGTTCGCTCGCGGTCGTCAGATCGATCGCGTTCAGCTTCTGCGGGCGGTCGATCGTGACGACCGCGACGCCCGTCTCCTTGAACTGCTGGACCAGGATGCTCATGGCCGCTCCAGCAGCCACTGCGGCACGGTGGTGCCCTCGACCTCGGCGAAGGCGACGTGCACGCGCGCCCCGATGCGGAGCTTTCCTGGGTCCACCGAGTCGAGCCGCGCGCCCGCCTCCGTGACCACGTTCCCCACCAGGCGGATCTGCGGGGCTTCGGCGAGCTCGACGACGACCGCGTTGTACGGGGCCATCTCCGCGTACTCCGGGAGCAGCGGCGGATGCGGGAAGACGTACGACCAGATCCGTGCGCGCCCGCTCATCAGGCGCCAGTCGCTCTCGAAGGACTGGCAGCGGGGGCAGCAGGGGCGGGGCGGGAAGCGGAGTTCGTTGCACTCGGTGCACTCCTGGACGCGGAGTTCGCCCTGGGCGGCGTACTCCCAGAAGGGGGCGCCGTCGTCGTCGGTGACTGGCTTGAGCATCGTGACCTCAACTCCTCAGGAGAATGGCGGAAGTCGGCACACCCTCACCGGCGGTGACCAGGCAGGTCGCGGCGTCCGGGACCTGCGCCGTGGAGACGCCGCGCAGCTGCTTGACGCCCTCGGTGATGAGGTTGAAGCCGTGTACGTACGCCTCGCTCAGACCGCCGCCGCTCGTGTTGATGGGCAGCCGGCCGCCGATCTCCAGCGCGCCGCCCTCGGTGAAGGAGGCGCCTTCGCCGCGTCCGCAGAAGCCGTAGCCCTCCAGGGAGAGGGGGATGAGCGGGGTGAACGCGTCGTAGATCTGGGCCACGTCGACGTCCTCGGGGCCGAAGTCGGCCTGTTTCCACAGGTGTCGGGCGGCGGTCCAGGCGGGGCCGGTGAGCGGGTCGTCGTTCCAGTAGTTGACCATGCCGTGGTGCTGGGAGGGCAGGCCCTGGGCGGCGGAGTGGACGTACACCGGCTTCTGGCGGCAGTCGCGGGCGCGCTCGGCGGAGACGATGACACACGCCAACGCCCCGTCTGTTTCGAGGCAGTTGTCGAAGAGGCAGAGCGGGTCGCTGATCCAGCGGGAGTTCATATAGCTCTCGCGGGTCATCGGGCGCTCGTACATCATCGCGGCCGGATTCTGGTTGGCCCGGTTGCGGCAGGCGAGCGCGACGTTGAAGAGGTGGTCGCGGGTCGCGCCGTACTCGTGCATGTAGCGGCGGGCCAGCATCCCGATCTCGTCCGCAGGGCGCAGGAGGCCGAAGGGGCGGGTCCACTGGCCGGGGGTCGGGAGCTGAACCGCCGTGTTCTTCCAGGGCCTTGGTCCGCTGCCGCGCTTGCGTGAGCGCCAGGCGATGCCCACGCTCGCCTGCCCGGTCGCGATGGCCGACGCGAGGTGTCCCACGGTCGCGCACGAACCGCCGCCGCCGTAGCCGATCTTGGAGAAGAAGGTGACGTCACCTGCGCCTATCGCCTTGGCGACCTCGACCTCGTCGGTCTCCTCCATGGTGTACGAGGCGAAGCCGTCCACCTCGGAGGGTGCTATCCCCGCGTCCTCCAGCGCGGCGAGGATCGCCCTGCAGGCGAGGGTCTTCTCCGACTCGGGGAGACGTTTCGCGAAGGGGGTCTGGCCTATCCCGACTATTGCTGTCGCATCCTTGAGGGTCGCCATGGGCGGGAGGTTACAGCTAATCTGACGGATAGTCAGCTACTGGTGCGGGGCGGGTAAGGGAGGCTTGCGATGCGCGGCGACTTGCAGTGGGGAACCATCCCCGGGCTGGTCCGGTATGCCGCCGAACGCTACGGGGATCGGGAGGCGGTCGTCGAGGGCCGCACCCGGATCTCGTACGCGGAACTCGGCGCGCGCGTGGAGCGCGCGGCCGCGGCCTGCGTGGCGCGCGGCATCGAACCGGGCGACCGGGTCGCGGTCTGGGCCCCCAACACCCTCGACTGGATCGTCTCGGCGCTCGGCGCGGTGACGGCGGGCGCGGTGCTCGTCCCGCTCAACACCCGCTTCAAGGGCACGGAGGCGGCGTACGTCCTCCAACAGAGCCGCGCGAAGCTGCTGTTCATCACGGGGACCTTCCTCGGGACGTCGTACGTGGCGTCCCTGCGCCGCGCCGCGGCGGAGGGCGAGGGCTCCGGCGGCCCGCTCCCGGGGCTGCCGCACCTGGAGGAGGTGGTGGTCCTGGCGGACGACGCCCCTGCCGACTTCCGTACGTGGAAGGACTTCCTCGCGGCGGGCGACGAGGTGAAGGCGGCGGAGGTCCGCGACCGTACGGAGGCGATCGTCTCCTCCGACCCCTCGGACATCGTCTACACCTCGGGCACCACGGGCCGCCCCAAGGGTGCGGTGATCACGCACGCCCAGACCCTGCGCGGCTACGAGATCTGGTCCGACCTGGCCGGCCTGCGCGAAGGCGACCGCTACCTGATCATCAACCCCTTCTTCCACACCTTCGGCTACAAGGCGGGCATCATCGCCTGCCTGATGCGCGGTGCGACGATGGTCCCGCAGCCGGTCTTCAACGTGGACACGGCGCTCGCCAACATCGCGGCGGAGCGCATCTCGGTCCTGCCGGGCCCGCCCACGCTCCACCAGTCGCTCCTGGACCACCCGAACCGCGCGTCCCACGACCTGAGCGCCCTGCGCCTGGTGGTGACGGGCGCGGCGGTGGTCCCGCTCCAGCTCGTCGAGCGCCTGCGCAGCGAACTGCACATCGCCACGGTCCTGACGGCGTACGGCCTCTCCGAGGCATCGGGCATCGTCACGATGTGCCGCAGAGGCGACGAGGCGGAGGTCATCTCCTCGACCTCGGGCCGCGCGATCCCGGACACGGAGGTGCGGGTGGAGGCGGAGGTGGGGAAGCCCGGCGAGGTGCTGGTGCGGGGCTTCAACGTCATGCAGGGGTACTACGAGGACCCGGCCGAGACGGCGAAGGCGATCACGGCGGACGGCTGGCTGCGGACGGGCGACGTCGGCGTACTGGACGCGTCCGGCAACCTCCGGATCACCGACCGGATCAAGGACATGTTCATCGTCGGCGGCTTCAACGCCTACCCGGCGGAGATAGAGCAACTGCTTGGCCTGCACCCGGATGTGGCGGACGTGGCGGTGATCGGCGTACCGGATCCGCGGCTCGGAGAGGTCGGGCGGGCGTATGCCGTACGGCGGCCGGGCTCGACGCTCACCTCGGACGACCTGATCGCGTGGTCGCGGCGCGAGATGGCGAACTACAAGGTCCCCAGGGACGTGGAGTTCGTGTCGGAGCTCCCGCGCAACGCGAGCGGGAAGGTGGTCAAGGGGGCGCTCAGGGCGCGGGCGTGAGGCGAGCGCCTCAGGTGATGTGCCTCAGGTGATGTGGATGTTCGCGGGTGCCACGGTCCCGGGCGACACGGTCGCGTGGTGGTCGGCCAGGGCGGGCGTCGCGGTTGCTGCCGCTGCGGCCACCACGAGGGCGGCGGTGATGAAGAACCTCTTGGTGCGGGTCATTTCGGCTCCCTCGGAGGGGTGGATCGGTCGGCGTGCAGTGCAGTGCAGTGCGGTGCGGCGCGGATGCATGCGGACATGAAGCGGCCGCGGTGGCTCCCCCTCCGGGCCACCGCGGCCGCTCCTCCCCCGTACCCCGTACCCCGTCGTGAAAGTTCAGGTCAGGCGGGCTTGTCCGTGACGTGGATGTTGTCCGTCGACGTCTCGCCGTCCTTGCCGCCCGTGACGTGGATGTTGTCCGTCGACAGGTCGTCGGCCTTCGCATCCGTGACGTGGATGTTGTCCGGGTCGACCACCGGGTCGGTTCCTGGCGTCTCGCTCATCGTCAACTCCTGATAGATGGCTGGCTGCTTGTGATGGGTCGGGAAGGCCCGCCCGGCAACTCCCCCGTGGACTGCCGAGCGGGCCGTCTCCGGGCCGCTCACCCTAAGGCCACGGCCACTCGCCGATCCGTCTGCCCCCCGACGCGACGGTTCGACAGGTCAGAGACTGCCGGGTCGGGATAAACGAACGATGAACGCCCTGGTGTGACGGGCATCACGCCACTGCGGCAGGTGCCAGCAGTGTGCGTACGTCGTCCGCCTCGGGGGACTTCAGCTCCTCGAACACGGACAGCGCCTCCTGCCAGCAGACCCGGGCGCGGCCGGACTGGCCGATGCCGGACAGCGCCCGGCCGAGGACGGTCAGCACGTTCCCGCGCCGCCACTCCCCGCCGATGTCCCGCAGGAGCGTCAGGGCCATCTCCGCGCTGGCCGCGGCCTGGGCGGGGCGGCGGGCGGCGAGGTCCACCTCGGCGAGGCGGAAGAGCGTCATGCCCTCCCACAGGCGCTGCCGGCTGTCGCGGAAGACCTCCAGGGCTTCCCTGAGCCTCTCCGCCGCGTCGGCGAGCCTGCCGCTCTGGGTGAGGGCGAGTCCGAGCGCGTACCGGCCGTTGGCGCCCTTGAGCGCGTGACCCATGCGGTCGTACATCTCCGAGCCCTGCCGGGCGAGTTCGACGGCGCTGTCGACGTCTCCCATCGCCAGGCGCAGCCGCGAGAGGTTGCACAGCGCGCTCGCCTCGCCCGCCAGGTCCCCGCATGCGCGGAAGCCCTCCACGGCGCGGGCGAAGTACTCCGCGCCCTCCTCGGAGCGGTTCTGGTAGAAGGCCATCGCGCCGCTGATGTTCACCGCCCAGCACATGGCCATCGGGTCCTGGGTGCCCTCGGCGAGGCGGCACGCCTCCTGTGCCTCGCGGCCGCCCTGGTCGAAGCGGCCTGCCACGTGGTGGCCGTAGGCGAGGGTGATGACGGCCCGCGCCTCGGCGCGCGGGTCGCCGGCGTCGCGCGCGGCGTCGCGCAGGACGGTCGCGACGGTCTCGTACGCCTTGGAGTTGGCGCCGGACTCGGCCAGGTCAAGGGCTGCCCAGAGCAGGTCGACGGACCGGCGCAGGGTCGCGGGTCCCGTCGACTGGCGTACGCAGGCGAGCAGGGAGATGGCCTCCGAGTACAGCCAGTCCTGCGCGTCGTGCCGGTCCGTGAAGGTCAGACCGTCGTACGACGTCGGCTCCAGGTGGTCCACCAGGCGGTCGCCGGGGCGCTCGATGCCGTACACCCGCGAAGCCGTCGAGAGATAGAAGTCCAGGAGCCGGGACAGTGCCAATTCCCGCTCCACCGGGGGCTGTTCGTCGCGCTCCGCGCATGCACGCGCGTAGAGGCGCACCAGGTCGTGGTAGCGGTAGCGGCCGGGGGCCGCCGACTCCAGGAGGCTCGTGTCCACCAGGGATTCGAGGATGTCCTCGGCCTCCTGCGCGGGCAGGTCGAGCACCGCCGCTGCCGCCGCGAGGGAGATGTCCGGGCCGTCGGCCAGGCCCAGGAGGCGGAAGGCGCGGGCCTGTTGGGGCTCCAGGGCGCCGTAGCCGAGCTCGAAGGTGGCCTTGACGGCGAGGTCGCCCGCCTGGAGTTCGTCAAGGCGGCGGCGCTCGTCGGCGAGCTTCGCCGCGAGGACCGAGACCGTCCAGGTGCGGCGGGCCGCGAGGCGGGACGCCGCGATACGGATGGCGAGCGGGAGGAAGCCACAGGCCGCCACCACGTCCAGGGCCGCCTGGCGCTCGGAGTTGACCCGCTCGTCCCCGACGATCTTCGTGAAGAGCTGGAGGGCTTCCTCGGGGGACATGACGTCCAGGTCGACGAGGTGCGCGCCCGCCAGGTCGACCATACGGGCCCGGCTCGTGACCAGCGCCGCCGAGCCTGTCGTGCCGGGGAGCAGCGGGCGGATCTGGGCGGCGTCGCGGGCGTTGTCGAGGAGGACCAGGACGCGGCGGCCGTCGAGGGTGGAGCGGTAGAGGGCCGCGCGGTCGTCGAGGGAGTCGGGGATCGCGGAGTCCGCCGTACCCAGTGCGCGGAGGAAGGAGCCCAGGACGGTCTCCGGTTCGGCGGCGCGGTTTCCGGCGCCCTGGAGGTCGATGTAGAGCTGGCCGTCGGGGAAGTGGGCGCGGGCGGCGTGGGCCACGTGGACGGCGAGGGTCGTCTTGCCGACGCCGCCGATCCCGGCGACCGCGGAGACCGCCATGACGCGGCCCTCGGCGGTGGCCAGGCGGTCGCCGAGCTCGCGTACGAAGGAGCCGCGGCCCGTGAAGTCAGGCACGGTGGCCGGGAGTTGCGCGGGGCGAACCGCCACGGGGGCGGGTGTGGCAGGGGCTTCGGCCGGGCGGGCCAGGTCCTCGTCGGCCTGCAGGATGCGCTGCTGGAGGCGGGCGAGTTCGGGTCGCGGGTCGACGCCGAGCTCGTCGGCGAGGAGGCGGCGGGTGTCCGCGTACACGGCGAGCGCCTCGGCCTGGCGGCCGCTGCGGTACAGGGCGAGCATCAGGAGCTCGCGGAGGCGTTCGCGCAGGGGGTGGGCCGCGGTGAGCGCGGTCAGTTCGGAGATGGCCTCCGCGTGGCAGCCGACCTCCAGGTCCAGGTCGAGGCGCGATTCGGTGAGCTGGAGCCGCCATTCGGAGAGGCGGGTGCGCTGCGTTTCGGCGTACGGGCCGGGGATGGAGGCGAGCGGCTCGCCGTCCCAGAGGGCGAGCGCCTCGTTGAACCGGTCGCGGGCCTTGCAGCGGTCGCCGGAGGCTGCCGACTTCTCGGCTGCGGCGGCCAGTTCCTGGGCGGCGGTCAGGTCGAGGGTGCGCGCGGTGGCACGGATCGCGTACCCGCCGGCCTCGCTGACCAGGACGCCGGTGCCGAGGATCTTGCGCAGGCGCGAGGCGTAGGTGCGTACTGCTGCGAGGGCCTGCGACGGCGGTTCCTCGCCCCAGATCGCGTCGATCAGCTCGGCGGCGGTCGCGGTGCGGCCGTTGCGCAGGAGGAGGGCGGTGAGCAGGGCGCGTTGCTGCGGGGACCCGGAGGGCAGCGCCTCTTCGCCGCGCCAGGCCCGTACGGGTCCGAGCACGCTGAAGCGCGCGACCGTGCTCCGGTCCTGCCCGGCCTGCTCCGGAGCCCGCTGCTCCGGTACGCGCGGCCCGCTGTCACGGTCCATGGCTGCCCCCTGCGCCCCGTACTGCTTGGCACTGCTCATCTGCATGTGCCAGTTTGCCTTGTTCATGGCAGGTCCGTCAGCACCAGGTGACGCTCTGCACAAGGTCTCCCTGGTACTTGCCCACGCCAAGGGAGCTGACGGTTCGTCAGATTGGGTCTACCGTGGGGCGCATGAACGCCATGGAGACCTTCCCGAAGATCATCTCGGTGGACGACCACACGGTTGAGCCCCCCAACGTCTGGCGGGACCGGCTCCCGTCCAAGTACAAGGACATCGGTCCGCGGATCGTCCGCGCCCCCTTGAAGGAAATGACCTTCCTGGGAGGCAAGTTCGCGCCGGTCATGGGCGCGAAGGGCGACGAAGGCCCGATCGGGGACTGGTGGGTGTACGAGGACCTGCACCGGCCGCTGACGCGCCTGGACACGGCGGTGGGCTACGACAGGGACGAGATACGCCTCGAAGTCATCACGTACGAGCAGATGCGCCCGGGCTCCTTCTCGGTGCCCGAGCGGCTGGCGGACATGGACGTGAACCACGTCCAGTCGGCGCTCTGCTTCCCGACCTTCCCGCGCTTCTGCGGCCAGACCTTCACGGAGGCCAAGGACCGGGAACTGGGGCTGCTCGGCGTCCGTGCGTACAACGACTGGATGGTGGACGAGTGGTGCGGCCCGCTGGCCCAGGGCCGGCTGATCCCGCTCACCCTCGTACCGCTGTGGGACGCCCGGCTGGCGGCGGCGGAGGTGCGCAGGAACGCGGCGCGGGGGGTGCGGGCGGTCGCCTTCTCCGAGATACCGCCGCATTTGGGACTTCCGTCCGTCCACGGCGACGAGTGGGACCCCTTCCTGCAGGCGTGCGACGAGACGGGGACGGTGATCGCGATGCACATCGGCTCGTCCTCGAAGATGCCGTCGACGTCGGCGGACGCACCGCCCGCGGTCGGCTCGACGATCACCTTCGCCAACTGCTGCTTCTCGATGGTCGACTGGCTGATGAGCGGCAAGTTCGAGCGCTTCCCGAACCTGAAGATCATGTACGCGGAGGGCCAGATCGGCTGGATCCCGTACATCCTGGAGCGCGCGGACGTGGTCTGGGAGGAGAACCGCGGCTGGGGCGGAGTGGCGGACAAGGTGCACCGCCCGCCGTCGGAGCTTTTCGCGGAGCACGTGTACGGCTGCTTCTTCGACGACGCCTTCGGCCTGAAGAACCTGGACGCGATCGGAGTCGGCAACGTCCTGTACGAGACGGACTACCCGCACTCCGACTCGACGTGGCCGAAGTCGAAGGAGGTCGGCGAGTCGCAGATGGGCCACCTGTCCGGGGACGTGGTCGACCAGATCGTGCGCGGCAACGCGATCGAGCTGCTGGGACTCACGGGGGAAGGGCTCTGGGCGGGCTGACCGCTGCTGCTGCCGCTGCGAGTCGTGCACGTGGCGCGCTGCCTGCGCAGGCAGCGCGCCACGTGCGGAAGCGAGGTGCGCCTACGGGAAGTCGGTCTCGATCAGCGTGCCGTCGGGGCCCATGGTGTAGACGCGCGGCGGACCCATGGCTTCCACGGCTCTCTTGAGCTCGGCTTCGCGCTCTTCGGGGCTGGGACCGTGCGGGTCCTGCACCCGGAAGCCGTGGAGTTGAATGCTGTACGCATCGATGTCGTCGGGGTCGGGCATGCCTTCCTGGATGAACCCGCAGAGCGCCCGCAGCGCGTCTTCGCCGAAGTCCAGCGGGTGGAACGGGAGCGCGTACGGCTCGTCCTCCTCGCCCGGCCAGGGAATGATCTCCGCGGGTCGGTCACCGGCCCAGTAGGGAAGTTCGAAGGGGAGCGGTTCGCCGATGTTCTCGATGATGCCGTGCTCCGGGGACACGCTCAGCGAGCGGACGAGGTGCCCGTCTTCCCACACGGCGAAGGCGAGGCAGTCGATGACGCTGTGCATGGCGTGGAGGACCAGACGCCGGCCGGCGCCGGCGGCGACCAAGTGGTCAGGCAACTGCGACGGACAGTCGATCATCACCCGCCGATCGCAGACGATCTCCAGGCCGGGCCAGCTGGCCGCGTAGGCGGTCCCGTCAGGCGGGTAGACGCCATCGGACAGGTTCGAACCCGCGCTCCTCTCGATCTCCCAACCCGGGTAGAGCCGCTCCATCAGGGCAGAAGTCGGCTCCTCGGCCGCGGCTCCCACCTGACGCAGCGCGGCGGCCACGTCCCCGTCCGCGTAGACCAGCAGACCTGTCTTCGCTCCCACAGACCCTCCCCAGGGTGCAGCTCTTCTCTTCGCTTTCAGGCCGCACCGTAGCGGTGAGCACTGACAATGCGGGCTCGGTGCGCGGGCAGACCTGTCACGCGGTGAACCGCTCCGGGCGGAAGTCCGTAAGCAGCTCGTCCCGCTTGCCGGTGAGGATCTCCGAAGCGAGTAGTCGGCCGATGACAGGACCGAGCGTGATGCCGCTGTGGGTGACGGCTTCGTAGTAGCCCGGCAGGGACGGCACTGGTCCTACCGAGGGGAACCCGTCGGCCGGGATGGGCCGGTTGGCCACCCGTGTCCGTGCGATGCGGGAGTCGCCGAGGTCGGGAACCACTTGCCCGGCCAACTCGCGCAGCAACAGCGCGAGTTCCCCTGGCTCCTTGCCTGTGTCGATCAAGGCGTCGATCTCGCGGCTGTGGAGGACCACCGAAGCGTCGCCGTCGGGACGGATCTCCACGTGCGGCGCGTGCATGGCCCGGTGGACCGGGACCTGTGCGCAGTCGAGCCGGGTGACCACTCCAGGCTCCCGGCGCATCGGCAAGTGCCGTGCGACGAGCCCCGCGACCTGGGAGGCGCTGGGGCCTGCCGCGTTCACGACGATGTCGACGTCGAGACTGCTGCCGTCGGACAGGGTGAGCGTCCGGATACCTCCGTCCGAACGGGTGCCGATGTCCCGGACCGCGGCGCCGTACCGCTGCTCGGCGCCGGCCGCGACGGCCTGGCCGACCAGCCGGTCGACGAGATGGCGCCCGTGCACCCAGGCCTCGTCGGGGTAGAACACGACGGGGACCGCGTCGGGCAAGGCGAGCGCGGGTTCGAGGCGGCGGCGCACCTCGGCCCCCGTGCGCACTTCGGTCTGATAGTCCCAACTGGTCAGTAGAGCAGCCGTCTTGAGGAGTCCCGCCTCCGCTGCGGGATCGTCCGCCCAGCGCAGGTGGCCACTGGGGTGCCACCATGAATCCGGCTGCCCGACGGTCCGGGCGAGCTCCCGGTACGCCTCCATGCCCGCGACGTTCAGGTCGAAGTAGGACCTGCGCACGGTCTTGTTGCTGGCGTTGACCCAGGAGAAGGACCAGTTGGTGACGCCTTCGCCCGGCTGATCCGCGTCGATGAAGACCACCCTCGCGCCGAGCCGGGCCAGGTTCCAGCCGACACTGGCCCCGAGGATGCCCACGCCGATGACAGCAACACGTTCCGACCTCATGAACGCTCCCTTCCCGGTCACAAGTTGGTGCGCAACGTCACCGCCTGGCTCGTGAAGCCGCTCCGCTCGTAGAAGCGGATCGCCTGGCTGTTGCTCGCATACGCGGTCACCTCGGCCAGTTCGGCGCCTGCTTCCTTCGCCCAGGCGGAGAAGTGCTCCACCAGCCGCACTCCGAGCCCGCCACTGCGGTGGGCCGGGCGCACGTACAGGCTCATCAAGGTGGCGACCTTGACCGGCTGCCGCGCCGTCGCCTCGGCCACGGCCCCCGTGAGGTGAGCGACGATCTGCCCGCCGGACTCCGCGACGAGTGTGAGCCTGCTCGGGTCGTCGATCCCCGCGGCGAAGCGTTCAGGCCCGGCCTCCAGCGGCCAGTTGATGTTGATGCTCGGGTCCCGCGTCCCTGCATCCTCGGCGAACAGCGCACCGCTGGACGCCACCAGGCCCTCAAGATCAGGCAGTTGAGCTCGGCGGACGGTGACCTCATGGTGTTGATCGCTCATGCCTCACGACGTTAGACCAGGGCGCTGACAACGACCCCTGCGAACCTGCGCCATATCGGGTGCGAGGTTGCGGCGACGTGAACCGGTTTTGGCGGTTGTGCAGCTAAATCGCCGTCCCGCTGCGCGTCGGGGTCGGCGAACCTATCCTGACAACTTGTGACGGATACGACCTGGGGGGGTCATACGTGATGAAGGCAGCAGACAAGGGAACATCAGTGTTGAAGTCGGGGGTCAAGCGGCTTTTGCGGCGTACTGGATTCGACGTCGTGCGGAGCGCCAACAACCTCGGCGGCATCGACGACTTCATCCCGTTCGAAGCAACGATGCGGGCCGCCCGGGCGGCCGGTCTGCCGGTCGGTGACTACATCGACGAGGTCGTGAACGGGACACCTGGCGCCACCCAGTCCACCATCGATGAACTCCGTGCCCTCGGTGTCTACGCCGCCGGCCCGGACACGGTGCTGGAGATCGGCCCCGGGTCCGGACGGTACCTGGAGAAGACGCTCAAGGAGTGTTCGCCGAGCCGCTACGAGATCTACGAGACGGCGGCGCCCTGGGCCGACTACCTGGTGAACACGTTCGGCGTGGTCGCCCGACCGACCGAAGGATCCAGTCTCGCCCCCACACCCGACGGCAGCATCGATCTCGTTCATGCGAACAAGGTCTTCAACAGCGTGACCTTCCTCTGCGCCTCCCGCTACTTCTTCGAGATGGCACGGGTCACGCGGCCCGGCGGCAGGATCGTCTTCGATGTCATGACGGAGACCTGCCTGGACCCGGCCGCGGTACGCGCCTGGGCGACGCAGGGCGGCGCGGGACACGACTCCTACCCGGCCGCGATTCCGCGCCGGACCTGCGTGGACCTCTTCGCCAGCCTCGGCTGCACCCTGGAGGCCGGCTTCCTCGCACCCATGGGTGTCGCCTCCACGGAGGTGCTCGTCTTCGCGAGGGACGCCTGACCCTCAGTGAGGGAGCCTTGTCTCCGCGTCGAGCACCGCCTCGTCCACCTGTTCCGCAGTGAGGCCGACCGCGGTCGACAGGTCCGCGCCGAGCAGGCGGGTCTCCGCGAGATGCGCCTCCTTGAGGGTGGCGCCGCGGAGATCGGCCCCTCTCAGGTAGGCCCCTTCGAGGTGGGCGCGGTTGAGCCACGCGTCGCCGAGGCGGGTCTCCCTCATCCATGCCTTCTCCAGGTGGGCGCCGATGAGGTTGGCTCCCTCCAGGCGTGCGCCTGCGAGGCGCACACCTTCCAGCCGGGCGTCCTGAAGGTCTGCTCCGCGCAGGTCGGTCCGCCGGAGGTCTATCCGAAAGGGTTCCTGCACCACGGGCCTTCTGCCCAGCACCGTCAACGCGGCCTGGACGGACTCCTCCGGCTGCGCTGCCGGGGCCGGCTCCGTGCCGGGCTCCACCGACGCCTGGTCCCGTACGAACGCGGCGAGGACCTCGACCACGGTGAGGTGGTCCTTGGCGGAGTCCCTCATGATCCGTTCCAGGGCGTAGAGAGCGCCCAGACGCTCGACCGCACGTTCCGACGCCAGCAGCTTGATCGCTTCCACATAGCGGCTGGTGACCTGCCCGTCCCGTGCGATCTCGGCCTGCTCGCGGTCCCGTTCGCGGGTGTGCCGCAGCGTACGGTCGGTGTAGTAGAGGCCCGCCCCGGCCACCGCACCCGCGCCGAGCGCCACCAGCGTCGTGCGGAATCCGGTGATCACCACGCCGTCGGCCGGGCGGAGTTGTGCGTGACGCAGCCGATCGCCGTCCAGCCACCACGGGCCCTGCCACAACAGCAGGGCATAGCCGACGAATACGGCGGCCAGAAGTGCAAGCACCAGTGCGCGCGTCCGGCTGCGTCTCATACGCAGGAGTATGTCCCCGGCGCAGGAGCCGCACGCTTGAGTGTCGTCACCCCCGCCGCAACAGTCCCCGGTCCAGCGCGACCACCACCGCACGCGTGCGGTCGTTCACGTCCAGCTTTGCGAACAGGCGCAGGAGGTGGGTCTTCACCGTGGCCTCCGCGATCACCAGGCGGCGGCCTATCTCCGCGTTGGTCAGGCCGTCGGCCACCGCGTTCAGGACGTCCGACTCGCGTGCGGTGAGCGGGACTTGTACCGGCCGGCGCATCTTGGCCACCAGGCGTTCCGCCACCCTCGGCGCGAGCACCGTCTCGCCCCTCGATGCCGCGTGGATCGCCGCGACCAGCTGTTCGCGCGTCGTGTCCTTGAGGAGGTAGCCGATCGCGCCCGCCTCCACGCCGCGTTCGATCTCCGCGTCCGTGTCGTACGTCGTCAGGATCAGCACCCGGGTCCCGGGGTGGCGTGCCACGATCTCCGTCGTCGTCGCGACTCCGTCGAGGACCGGCATACGGAGGTCGACCAGCGCCACGTCGGGGGCGTGTTTCTCCACCAGGTCCAGGGCCTCGCGGCCGTCGCCCGCCTCGCCGACTATCTCGATGCCGGGCTCGGCGGCGAGCAGGGCCACCACCCCTGCGCGCATCACCGTGTGGTCGTCCACCACGATGATCCGGAGCTTCGCGTGGTCGCTCATGCCGTTGCCTCCGTGGGGATCATCGCCAGGACCCTGGTGCCGTCGCCCAGTGAACTCGTCACCGTCAGTTCGCCGCCGAACTCCGCCAGCCGCTTGCGCATGCCGTCCAGGCCGAAGCCCTGCGCCCGGCCGTACACGAAGCCTCTCCCGTCGTCGGTGATCTCCAACTCCACGCCGTGCGCCTCCTGTACGAGCAGCACGCTCACCGTGGAGGCCGCCGCGTGTTTGCGTATGTTGGACAGGGATTCCTGGGTGCAGCGCAGGAGCGCGATGCGCGTCGGCTGGTCGCAGGTGACGTCCGCCAGGTCCGCGTCGACCAGCAGGCCCGTGTCCTCCGCGAAACGGTCCAGGGTCCGGCGCAGCGTCTGCGCCACCGTGCCCGCCGCGAGTCTGCTGTGCTGCTCCGAGCCGACCAGGACGCGTGCCTCGGCGAGGTTCTCGCGTGCCGTGTTCTCGATCGAGCGGAGCTGCTGGACGCTGGTCGCCGGGTCTGCGGTCAGGCCTGACCTCGCCGCTTCCGCGTGCACGATGATCGACGCGAAGCCCTGCGCGAGCGTGTCGTGGATCTCGCGTGCGATCCGCTGCCGCTCCTCGTCCGCGCCCTGGCGCTGGTGCGCCTCGGAGAGCGCGGCCTGGGTCTCCTTCAACTCCGCGAGCAGGCGGGCCCGTTCGTTGCTCTGGCCCACCACCGCGTGCAGCCACACACCCATCAGGCCCCCCACCGCGACGACGATGAGGGTGGAGACCACCGTGGAGGCCACGTAGTTGGCGCTCCAGCTCTGCCGGATTCCGTTCGCGACCAGGGTGAATGCGGTCGTCAGGCCCATGAACGACAAGGTGACGCCCATGGTCCTGCCGTACAGCCAGAAGTGCGGCAGCGTCACGATGAACAGCGCCGCGTAGCTGTTGTGCGCGAGGTACGCGAGTGCGCCGAGGCCGAGAGAGAGGATCAGGAGGTAGCCGTGGGGGCGCAGTACGCGGTTGTCGGGGTAGCGGTCGACCGCCGCGTACGCGAGGACCACGACCGCCAGGACCGCGAGCGCCCCGTACGTGTACCCGCCCGGTCGGCCCGGCACCATCAGGCCCGCGGCCATGATGCCGAACAGGACCCAGATCACGATCCGCCACTGCCGCAGGGCGCCCAGCCAGAACGGGTCCGCAGCCGGGCCGAAGGCCGAGCCGCTGAAGAAGTTCCGGCGGCCGGCCTCCACCCATTTCGTCATGCGGTTCAACTTACGTGCGCTGTCATCTCGTGGTCGGCGGCTGTGGTTTGGATCACAGGGGAGCCTGATGCTGATGCCTGGGCCCGCCGCATTCCACGCGAGGGCCACCAACTGGCGTTCCCCAGCAGGAGCATGGCCGCCGGCAGGATCATGAGCCGTACGACCAGCGCGTCGAGCAGCACCGCCACCGCGAGCACCAGGCCCATCTGCTTCATCTCCATCAGGTGGAGGAAGACGTAGCTGCCGAAGATCGTCACCATCACCAGGGCCGCGCTGGTCACCACGCTCGCCGAGCTGCGGATTCCGTAGATGACCGCCTGCCGGGTGGGCACGCCCTTCAGCGCGGCCTCCCTGATCCGGCTCACCACGAACACCTGGTAGTCCATCGAGAGCCCGAAGAGGATCACGAAGAGGAAGAGGAGGACGTGGGATCCGATCGAGCCTGTCGAGTCGAAGTTCAGCAGGCCTTCCGCCCACGTGCCCTGGAAGACCAGGACCAGCACACCGAGCGAGGCGGCGGCGGACAGTGCGTTGAGTACGACACCGAGCAGGGCCAGGACCACGGAGCGGAACGCGAGCAGCGTCATCAGGAAGGTGACCAGGGCCAGTGTGCCGAGCACGAGGGGGAGCTTGCTGTTCTGGTGGGCCGGGTAGTCGGCGAGGCGGGCCACGTCGCCGGTCACGCCCGTCTCGGCGGCTGTGATGCGACCGGTCGTCGCGGGTACGTAGGTGTCGCGGATGTGGTCGAGGGAGCGGGCGGCGGCCTCGGAGTTCCCTGCGTACGGCACGGAGAGTTCGAGGACCGTGATCCGGTGGTCGGCGGATGTCCGGAGCTTCGGAGTTCCGGGTCCGGTTGCGGTGAACAGCGGGTCGGCCGTGGCGCGGCGGCCGAGGTCGGTCAGGGCGGCGGCCACTTCGGTGGCACGCGCGGCTTCGGCTCGTACGACCACCTGGTGCTTGACCCGCAGGTCCGGGTAGGCGGCGTTGAGGCGGTCGTACGACTGCATGGCGGGGATGTCGCGGGAGAAGGTGTCGCGCTGCATCTCCGTCACCTTCAGGCCGGCGAGGGGGAGCGAGAGGCCGAGCAGGAGCAGCACCGAGACGCAGAGCGTGATCGCGGGGTGCTTGCTCGCGGGCTTGAGGAGGGCGTTGAACAGCTTGCCGCCGTTGTCGGACTTCTGGGCCCTTCCCGTGCTCCTGGTCGGGGGCTTCCCCTGGGCCGCACGGCGCTCGGCCCGGCGTTCGGTGCGCTTGCCGATCTTGACGAGCAGGGCGGGGAGGACGGTGAGAGAGCTGATCATCGCGACCAGGACGACCAGGACGGTGCCGGTGGCGAGCGAGGCGAAGATGACGTCGGAGGCCAGGTAGAGGGTGGCCGTCGAGGCGATGACCGCGAAGCCGGAGACCACGATCGCCCGGCCCGAGGTCGTTGCGGCCAGTTCTACGAGGGCTTCGGAGCTGAGGCGGCCGCCTGAGCGGGCGCGCTCCTCGCGTTCGCGCTTGAGATAGAAGAGCGTGTAGTCGACGCCGACCGCGAGGCCGATGAGGAGGATGACGTTGGTGCCCACGCCCGCGTCGGGGGACAGGTGCGAGGCGACCATGGAGAGGCCGATCGCGGCCGCGATGGAGGTCAGCGCGAGCAGGAGCGGTACGCCGGCCATCACGACGGAGCCGAAGACGAGCAGGAGGGTGACCAGCGTGACGGGCAGGCTGATCATCTCGGAGAGCGCGAGGTCCTTGCCGCGCTGGTCGTTGACTCCCTTGCTGATGGAGGGAGATCCGGTCTCCTCGATGAGGAGGTCGGGGTGCGCCTTCTGTACGGCGGCGGTCTGTTCGGTGAGCGGCGGGACGTTCTTCTTGCCGTCCTGTTCCGCGCCCTTCATCGTCACGTTGACCATGAGGTGACGGCCGTCGGCCGAAGCGCGCGGTGCGGCCACGGACGCGACCTCCGGGAGCTTCTTCATCCGGGCGGTGACATCCGCCGCCGCAGCGTCGGCGGCGGGCTTGTCGAGCGCACCGGACCGCGAGGAGATCAGCACCTGCTCGGCGGGCTTCTTCTGCAGATGGCCCTCGGTCGCCATCGCCTCGGCGCGGCCGGCCTCACCGACGCCGAAGTCGGAGGACTGAGCGGTGTGCGTACCGACCGTGATGCCGATGCCGAGGCACAGGACCACGAACACGAGCCATCCGACGATGGCCTTCCAGGGGTGCCGGGCGCTCCAGCGGGCGGCGCGTACAGGGAGTTGATTCATGAGAGAAATGCTGTCCGGCCGGGGGGTGTTGGCGTGAGGATCACCTGGTTGTACTTCGCGTCCACCGATCGGTTGACGCGGGTGGGGTGCGGGGGTGCGGGGCGGGTGGTGGGCTTTGGGTGGGGTCCGGGGCTCAGCCCCCCAAGGCCCTCATCCTTCCGCTTCCCCGCTCCACCCCCTTGTCTGATGACCCGTCAGCAACCACCATGGTGCGGCAATGGAATTGACGAACCGTCAGATCATGGCCGTAGGGGGTCCGCATGGTCCACGTCCTGCCAGAGGGGCGACTCGCGTACGGGATGCAGCTCCCCATCCAGTCCCAGAGCGCCATCTACGCCGAGTCCTGGGAGGCGTCGGCCACCCCCGACGACCTCGCCGAGATCGCCCGTACCGCCGACCGCTCCGGGTTCGCGTACATCGCGAGCTGTGACCACGTCGCCATCCCGCGCCGTCTCGCCGAGGGCATGTCCACCGTCTGGTACGACCCGGTGGCCACGCTCGGCTTCCTCGCGGGGATCACCACCCGCGTCCGCCTGATGAGCCATGTCGCCGTCGTCGGGCTGCGGCATCCGCTCATCACCGCCAAGCAGTACGCGACCCTCGACCACCTCTCCGGCGGACGGCTGATCCTCGGGGTCGGGGCCGGGCACGTGCAGGAGGAATTCGACGCCGTCGGGGCCGACTTCGAGCACCGGGGGCCCGTGCTCAACGAGACCATCGACGCGCTCAAGGCCGCCCTCGGGCCCGAGGAGTACCCCGAGCACCACGGCGAGCGCTTCGACTTCAGCGGGCTCGGGCAGCTGCCCCGCCCCGCTCAGGAGCGCGTGCCGATCTGGGTCGGCGGGTCCTCGCCCGCCGCCGTCCGGCGGGCGGCCGAGCGTGCCGACGGGTGGCTTCCGCAAGGCGATCCGCGCAGTGAACTGCCCGGTCAGATCCGGAAGTTGAAGGATCTGCGGGAAGCCGCCGGTGTGCAGGAGCCGATCACCGTCGGCGCCATCACCGAGCCTCTGTACGTCGGCGAGCCCGACTGGCCCACCGGCCGCCGCACCCTCACCGGAAAGCCCGACGCCATCGCCGCATCCCTCAGGGAGTACGGGGAGATGGGTGTGCATCAGATCCAGATCCGGTTCCGCTCACGGAGCCGCAGCGAACTCACCGACCAGATGGCGGCCTTCGCCGCCGACGTTGCACCCCAACTGAACTGAGGAGCACGGGACATGGGCAAGCTTGACGGACGCGTCGTCGTCATCACCGGCGCCGCACGCGGGCAGGGCGAGCAGGAGGCGCGGCTCTTCGTCGCCGAGGGCGCGAAGGTGCTCCTCGGGGATGTGCTCGACGATCTCGGCGAGGCGCTCGCCAAGGAGCTGGGGGACAAGGTCGCCAAGTACGTCCATCTCGACGTGAGCCAGGAGGAGGAGTGGGTCGCCGCCGTCGCGGCGGGTGTCGAGGCCTTCGGGAAGATCGACGGGCTCGTCAACAACGCCGGGATTCTTCGGTTCAACGAGCTCGTCGACACGCCCCTGGAGGAGTTCCAGCAGGTCGTGCAGGTCAATCAGGTCGGCGCCTTCCTGGGGATCAAGCACACCGCTCCCGCCATCGCGGATGCCGGCGGCGGCACCATCGTCAACACCGCCTCGTACACCGCGCTCACCGGCATGGCGGTCGTCGGTGCGTACGCCGCCACCAAGGCCGCCATCCTCGGGCTGACCCGCGTCGCCGCGATGGAGCTGGCGCGCAAGAAGATCCGGGTCAACGCCATGTGCCCGGGCGCCATCGACACCCCGATGAGCAACCCCGCCCAGCTCGACCCCAATGCGGATGCCGACGCGATGTCCGCCGCCCTGGACGACCTCTACAAGAAGCTCGTGCCGCTGGAGCGCGTGGGCAAGCCGGAGGAGGTCGCGAAGCTGGCGCTCTTCCTCAGCGCGGACGACTCCTCGTACATCACCGGACAGCCCTTCGTCATCGACGGGGGATGGCTGGCCGGGGTCAGTCTCTTCTGACCGCCCCCGACTGCTTCTGATGGGTCGTCAGGTATTGACGGTCCCCGGCCCCGGTGTCAGAGTCGAAGCCATCGGATATCTGACGCAGTGTCAGAAACTCAGAGGACGGTGAACCTCCTTGGAATTCGGGATCTTTGTACAGGGATACGTGCCGGACGACCGGCGTGCTGTCGACCCCGAGGCGGAGCACCACGCGCTGATGGAGGAGACGGAGTACGTCATCCAGGCGGACCAGTCCGGCTTCAAGTACGCCTGGGCCTCCGAGCACCACTTCCTGGAGCAGTACTCGCACCTCTCTGCCAATGACGTCTTCCTCGGATACCTCGCCCACGCCACCGAGCGCATCCACCTCGGCTCCGGCATCTTCAACCCGCTCGCCCCGGTCAACCACCCGGTGAAGGTCGCCGAGAAGGTGGCCATGCTCGACCATCTCAGCGAAGGACGCTTCGAGTTCGGCAGCGGGAGGGGCGCCGGAAGCCACGAGATCCTGGGGTTCATGCCGGGCATCACCGACATGAACCACACCAAGGAGATCTGGGAAGAGACCATCGCCGAGTTCCCGAAGATGTGGCTCCAGGAGGAGTACCCCGGGTTCCAGGGCAAGCACTGGTCGCTGCCGCCCCGCAAGATCTTCCCCAAGCCGTACGGGGCCTCGCACCCGGGCATGTGGTACGCCGCCGGCTCCCCGTCCTCGTACGCGATGGCGGCGAAGAAGGGCCTCGGGGTGCTGGGCTTCAGCATCCAGAAGGTCTCCGACATGGAGTGGGTCCTGGAGCAGTACAAGACCGCCATCCAGGAGGCCGAGCCGATCGGCGACTTCGTCAACGACAACGTCATGGTGACGTCGACCGCGATCTGCGCGCCGACGCACGAGGAGGCGGTACGGATCGCGGCGGGCGCCGGCCTCAACCGGCTGCAGTCCCTTCTCTTCCGCTACCACGACACCTTCCCGCTGCCCGAGGGGATGCCGCGCTGGCCCGAGATGCTCCCCGACTTCACCGAGGAGATCATCGAACTCCTCATCCAGGACGAGCTGATGATCTGCGGCGACCCCGACGAGGTCCTCCAGCAGTGCAAGCGCTGGGAGCAGGCCGGGGCCGACCAGCTGAGCTTCGGGATCCCGATCGGGGTGAAGTCCGAGGACGTCCTGCAGACGATTCGGCTCGTCGGCGAGCACGTCATCCCGAAGATCGACTCCGACCCGGTGCACCGGACGACGCGCTTCCGGCAGGCAGCCGGCGCAGGCAAGTAGCAAGCAGCAGAGCGGGCGGCGGATCTTCCCGGATTCCCGTCGTCCGGTTCCGGCCGGGGTGCATGCGTGGCAGCGGCCTGCCCCGTGCACCCCGGCCGGACCCATGACCGGAAGTCACTTCGCAGTGAAGGGAATTGATCCCATGCTCGACCACCTCATCCGCAACGCGACCGTCGTGGACGGCACCGGCGCCCCCTCGTACGTCGCCGACATCGGAATCCGCGACGGCCGCATCGCCGTCATCGCCGAGCCGGGTACGGTCGCCGAGGACGCGACGACCGGCGAGGACGCGACGGGGCTGGTCCTGACCCCCGGCTTCGTCGACCCGCACACGCACTACGACGCCCAGCTCTTCTGGGACCCGTACGCCACCCCGTCCATGAACCACGGCGTGACGACGGTCGCCGGCGGCAACTGCGGATTCACCCTCGCGCCGCTCAATCCGGACCGCCCCGAGGACGCCGACTACACGCGCCGGATGATGTCCAAGGTCGAGGGCATGTCGCTCGTCGCACTGGAGGAAGGCGCGCCCTGGAACTGGTCCACCTTCGGGGAGTATCTGGATGCGCTGGAAGGGCGCATCGCCGTCAACGCCGGTTTCATGGTGGGGCATTGTGCGCTGCGGCGGCATGTGATGGGACCCGACGCGGTCGGCGGGCAGCCGAGCGAGGAGCAGCTCGCGGCCATGCTGCGGCTCTTCCACGAGGCGATGGAGGCGGGCGCCTGGGGGCTCTCCACCACCCAGTCCTCCACGCACTCCGACGGCGACGGGAAGCCGGTCGCCTCGCGCCACGCCAAGCCTGCCGAGCTGCTGGCCCTGTCGAAGGCCATCGGCGAGCACGAGGGCACCCAGATCGAGGCGATCGTGGCGGGATGCCTGGACCAGTTCGCCGACGAGGAGATCGATCTCTTCGTCGAGATGAGCGCGGCCGCCGGACGGCCCCTGAACTGGAACGTCCTGACGATCGACGCCTCCGTCCCCGAGCGCGTACCGCGCCAGCTGGAGGCGAGCGAGCGCGCGCGGAAGTCGGGCGGCCGGATCGTCGCGCTGACCATGCCGATCCTCACCCCGATGAACATGTCGCTCGGCACCTTCTGCGCACTGAACCTGATACCGGGGTGGGGCGAGATCCTCGGGCTCCCCGTCGAGGAGCGCATCGAGAAGCTGAGCGACGCGGGGGTGCGGGCCGAGATGCTGCGGCGCGCGGACTCCAAGGAGGCCGGGGTCTTCCGGCGGCTCGCCAACTTCGGCCGGTACGTCATCGGGGACACGTTCTCCGCGGCGAACGAGGGTCTGAGCGGGCGTGTGGTGAAGGACATCGCCGCCGAACGCGGCCAGGACGCCTTCCAGACCCTCGTCGAGATCTGCTCCAACGACCAGCTGCGGACCGTCCTTTGGCCCATGCCGACCGACAACGACCCGGCCAGCTGGGCGCTGCGGCAGGAGACCTGGGGGCACGAGGACGTGATGCTGGGCGGCTCGGACGCGGGCGCGCACCTGGACCGGATGTGCGGTGCGCCGTACACGACGCGCTTCATCGGGGACTGTCTGCGGGGGCGGAAACTGGTGGGTCTCGAAGCGGCCGTGAAGATGCTGACCGACGACCCGGCGCAGCTCTTCGGGCTGCGGGAGCGGGGGCGGGTGGAGGAGGGTTTCCATGCCGACCTGGTGCTCTTCGACCCGGAGCGGATCGACGCGGGCCCGGCGACGCTCGTGCACGACCTGCCGGGCGACTCGCCCCGGCTGGACTCGCGGGCCATCGGGATCGTGTCCGTACGGATCAACGGCGTGGAGACCATCCGCGACGACGAGATCACCGGGGCGATCCCGGGCAAGGTCCTGCGATCGGGCCGAGACACAAGGACGGTGTCCACCAAGTGAGTGCGGATCAGCGGCTGTTCGTGGGCGGGGAGTGGATCGAGCCGGACGGCGGTCACTATGAGGTGATCAATCCGGCGTCCGAGGAGGTCGTCGGGTACGCACCCGAGGCGAGCCGCGACCAGGTGTACGCGGCGGCCGCGGCGGCGCAGGAGGCCTTCGGGTCCTGGTCCCGTACACGTCCCGAGGAGCGGGCGGCGATCCTGGACCGGGCGGCAGGCATCATGCAGGCCAACTTCGTGCCGTACGCCGAACTCGCCCAGGCGGAGAGCGGCGCGACCGCCGGGACGGCGCGCGGGATGCAGGTCGCGGTGGGGGTCGCGCGCTTCAAGCGGTACGCGCGGGGCGCCCTTGAGCCGGTGGAGGCGGCGCTGCCCCCGCAGATCAACGAGGCGGGCCCGATGGGGAAGGCCGGGGTCTTCGGGGCGCTGACCGTGCGGCAGCCGGTGGGCGTCGTCACCTGCATCACCTCGTACAACAACCCATGGGCCAACCCCGCGGGCAAGGTCGCGCCCGCGCTCGCGATGGGCAACACGGTCGTCGTGAAGCCGGCCCCGCAGGACCCGCTCTCGGTCTTCCGCATGGCGGAGGCGCTGGAGGAGGCGGGAGTGCCGCGGGGTGTGGTGAACGTGGTGACGGGGTCGGCCCCCGCGGTCGGGGAGGCCGCCGTCGATTCGCCGGACGTGGACATGGTCAGCTTCACCGGGTCCACGGGGGTCGGGCAGCGGATCGGGGAGGTCTGCGGGCGGTCCATGAAGCGGCAGTTGATGGAGCTGGGCGGGAAGGGCGCGGCGGTCGTCTTCGACGACGCCGATCTGGACTCGGCGGTGGCCGGGATCGGGACGACGTACGCCTTCTACAGCGGGCAGATCTGCACGGCTCCCACGCGGGTGCTCGCGCAGCGCGGGATCTACGACCAGCTGGTCGAGAAGCTGGCCGGGTACATCGGGTTCATGAAGGTGGGGGATCCGGGGGAGAGGGGGACGGTGGTCGGTCCGGTGATCTCCGCCGCCCACCGCGACCGGGTCGAGTCGTATGTTGAGCTCGGTAAGAAGGAGGGGGCGACGGTCGTCGCGGGGGGTGAACGGCCTTCCATGGAGCGGGGGTTCTATGTCGCGCCGACGCTGCTCGCGGACTGCACCAACGACATGCGGGTCGTACGGGAGGAGATCTTCGGGCCCGTCGTCGTGGTCGTCCCCTTCGACGAGGAGGAGGAAGGCATCGCGCTCGCCAACGACAGCGACTACGGGCTCCTCGACTATGTCTGGTCGGGGGACGTGGCGAAGGCCTTCCGGGTCGCGCGGCGGCTGCGCGCGGGCGGGGTCGGCGTGAACACGATCGGCCGGAACATGGAGGCGCCGTTCGGCGGGTTCAAGCAGAGCGGGGTGGGGCGCGACGTGGGCTCGTACGCGCTGCACGCGTACAGCGAGATGCAGTCGATCGTCTGGCCGGGGTGACTTGGGCGATCTGGAGGCCGGGGGCGGGTCACTCGTGAGGGTGGCCCGCCTTCGTATGCCTGCGCTGGGAAGTGGATCTCCCTAGCTTCGCGCTCATGGTCACTTCCTCACACGAAGCCCTGCACCGGATCTTCCAGAAGGATCCCGGTGTCTTCGGCCGCACCTTCAGAACGCTGGGGCTCGACTTCCCCGAGCCGGTCGAGACGGCGCTGATGCCGACGGACCTGACGGAGACCGAGCCGCTGGAGCGGCGGGTCGATACGTTGCTGCGGATGGAGACGGCCGACGGAAGCGCCTACCTGCTGGCGGTGGAGGCGCAGAGCAGGCCGGACCCGCGCAAGCCGGCGAGCTGGTGCTATTACGCGGCCCACCTGCACGCCAAGTACCAGCTCCCCGTCATCCTCCTGGTCACCTGCCAGGACAAGGCCACCGCCCGATGGGCCTCGGGGCCCTTCACGGTCGGCCCCGCGGTCTGGCCTCTGCTCACCATGCGTCCGCTGGTCCTGGGCCCGCACAATGTGCCGGTGGTGGCCTCTGCGGACGAAGCGGCGCGCGATATTCCGCTGGCGACGCTCTCGGCCATTACACACGGCAGGGACCCGGGCGTCGCTGCCATACTGGAGAGACTTGCCGAGGCACTGAAAGCCACCGACGAAGAGACCGCAGCGATCTTCGCAGAGCTGACCGAACTCGGCCTGGGCAGCTACCCGGGCGCCACGATCTGGAGGCAACTGATGGCCGTCGACCTTTCCTTCTTCCGCTCCGAGACGTCGATGCGCCTGCGCCAGGAAGGCCGCGAGGAAGGCCGCGAGGAAGGCCTTGAGACGGGACGTATGCAGAAGGGCATCGAAGACGTGCTGCGCATCCTCGACCGGCGCGGACTTGCCGTCCCCGACCCGGTGCGTGAGCGGATCGAGGCATCTCGGGACCTTCAGGAGATCGAGGCGTGGTTCGACCGGGCGCTCACGGCGAGCGACGCCGGGGACCTGTTCGAGCCCGGGGGCTGAGCGCCCGCCCCTGGGGGCGGTCACGCTCCCAGGAACACCGGGTTCGTGAGCGCGGCGAACGGTCCCGGCAGGCCCGGGACGACCGGCGCGTGCCGGACCTCGGCCCGTACATATGCCGCGTACGCCGCCGTGGTCGACCACTCCGCCGTGCCCGCCCCCGAGGGCGGGAGCGGTGCGGAGGTGAACAGCGTCCCCTGGTCCGTCACGAAGTGCAGCGTGCAGCCCGGCGCCCCGGTCACTTCGAGACGTACGGTCACGGGTGCGTCCTTCTCCACCTCCAGCCGCTCGCCGATCCCCGCGTGCAGGCCGCGCCCGCCCGCCGCTCCGAAGGTCAGCGAGACCTTGGAGGACTCGGCGATGTACGAGTGGCCGGCGCGGATGCCCGCCTGGATCGCTTCCCGGGTGAGGTCGTCGGCGAGGACCACCGTCTGCGGTGTGCCGATCGCGTCGGGGTCCTTGTGGGCGTCGCTGTTGCCCATCGCCGGGGTCCAACCACGCCCTGAAACAAGGGTGTTGTCCCAGTCGGCGAGCGAGACCTCGTCGTCGACCGTGTAGGGGCCGTTCCAGACCTCCACCGCGTCCGCCTCGCCGAAGCCGAACTTCCAGTTGCAGCCGATGCAGGTGGCGTGCGGGTGTGCGGGGACCACCAGGCCGCCCGCCCGGCGCACCTCGCGGGCGAAGTGACCGAAGCGGTTGTCGCGGGCGCGATAGCGCCAGTCGACGAAGGTGCCGGGGTCGGTGCCGAGCGCGACCACGTGGCCGTTGCGGGTGGTGATCTCCTCGCCGGTGAGGATGAGGAGGTCGTCGCCCCACAGGCCCGCCCAGGCCCTGTGCCCCGAACTCGTGTTGTGCTCACTGGTGTTGATGAAGTCGAGGCCCGCCGCCCGTGCCAGCGCCGCGATCTGCGCGGGCGTCCGCTTGCCGTCGGAGTGGACGGAGTGGATGTGGCAGTCGCCCCGGTACCAGGCGCGGCCGCGGCCCCTGGCCCGCTCCGGCGGGTACACGGGGGCGGGGGTCGCGGGCGTCTTTCCGTAGCGGAGGGTGATCGTGACGGCGTACGGAAGGCCCTCGGGGGCCGTCGTGTACGGGCCCAGCGCGATGTGCCAGGTCCCGGCGCGCACCGGGCCAGCGAGGTAGCCGGGGGTCGCCTCGTCGCCCCGGATGAAGAACTCCGTGCGCGCGCCGCCCGACCAGCCCCGGAAGCCCCGGCCGCCCAGATCCGTGCCGCGCTCGTCGAAGATGCCGATGTCGAGCGCGTTGTTCTGGGTCCCGGCCGGGACGACCGCCTTCTCGTACGTGTACGAGACCGCCAGCTCCCGGACCCCGCGCGGGACGTCCACCGGCAGGTAGACGAAGTCGGGCGAACCGGGCGGCAGCGTCCCCCGCACGGTCCTGGTCTGCTCGCCGTCCGCGCTCGCGAAGCTCACGCTTCCCAACGTAAGCGCGGAGGCCGCACCCGTCACCAGCAGCCCGCGTCGTCCCAACGATCCGCTCGATCCGCTCGCTCCAGTCATGGGTCGCATGCTGGTATTGAGCCGTGAACCGGGCGGAAAGGGAAGGGAGTCGTCAGATGATGCCTGAGTGCATCAATCGCGTTTGCGGGAGCGGCTGATGGCGTACACGATCACGGCCGCGATGATGATCACGATCAGCAGGATGACGATCCAGCCGATGCCCGAGCTCTTCTTCTTCTTTTTCTTCTTCTTGAGCTTGTTGATGTGCTGCGCGGCGGCATCGGTGGTGGTCGTGGTGGCAGTGGTCCGGTGGGAGTCGCCGATGGCGGCCGACCGGTGCTGGACCTGGTTCTGGCTCTGGCTCTGCGTCACGCCGGTGCGTGCCACGGCGTACGAGGCGGCGGGTGCGCCCAGCACCAGACTCCCCGTGAGCACGAGGGTTGTGATGGCCTTGCGGGTGTGCACGATTCATTCCTCCCGTTGGTGGTGCCTCATGAGGAGCTGTTGGACTTCTTGACCGCGTAGACGATCAGGACGATCACGAGGACCGCGATCGCGATGAAGATCATCCAGCCGGACGACCCCCCGCTGCCGGTGCTGTGCGAGTGGTAGTGGTGGCGCGTTCTGTCCACGGCTGCGTACGCGGCCGCGGGCGCCCCCAGCACCATGCTCACTGCGAGCACGAGCCCCGACAGGGCTTTGCGGGTGTGCAAGGTGTTTCCTCCCGTTGGCTGTGCGGCCGATGGCTATCGGCATTTGGCAACCTACGGCGTACCCTCTGCCCGCCACCAGACACCCAGCAGAGGAGCCCGGGTCATGCGCATCGGCACCACGATCTTCCTCACGGACGAGACCATCACGCCCGTCCGCATCGCCCGAGCACTCGAAGAGCGCGGCTTCGACGGCCTCTACCTCCCCGAACACACCCACATCCCCGTCGAGCGGACGACGCCCTACCCCGGCTCCCCGGACGGGATCCTCCCCGCCGAATACGGCCGCACCCTGGACCCCTTCGTCGCCCTCGCCCAGGCCGCCGCGGTCACCCGGAACCTCACCCTCGGCACCGGCATCACGCTGGTCGCCGAGCACGACCCGATCGCCCTCGCCAAGCAGATCGCCACCCTCGACCACGTCTCCGGCGGCCGCTTCACCCTCGGCCTGGGCTACGGCTGGAACGTCGAGGAGGCCGCCGACCACGGAGTCGACTGGCGCAGTCGGCGTGACCTCACCAGGGACCGGATGGCGCTGATGCGGGCACTCTGGGCCGCCGAACCGACTGCGTACAAGGGGGAGTTCGGATCGGTGCGCGCCAGCCATGCCTACCCCAAGCCGGTCTCCGGCGGCGCCCCCCGCACCCTGATCGGCGGCGCGGCGGGCCCCAAGCTCTTCGCCCACATCGCCGAGTACGCGGACGGCTGGATGCCCATCGGCGGCCGCGGCCTCACCGAGTCGGTGCCGGTGCTGCGCCGGGTCTGGGAGGACGCGGGCCGCGACCCGGGCGCGCTCGAGATCGTCCCGTACGCGGTCCTCCCCAACCCCGGGAAGCTCGCGCACTACGCCTCGCTCGGCGTCGAGGAGGTCGTACTCCAGCTGCCGCCCGCCGGGGAGGCCGAGGTGCTGAAGACCCTCGACGACTTCGCTCGTATGCTCGACAAATGACGATCAGCGCTCAGCAGCCCGGACCCACGGCCAACGCCATGCGCCGCGCCCTCAGGCGCGCCAGGGACGGTGTCGCCCTCGACGTCACCGAAGCCGCAGTGCTCCTCCAGGCGCGCGGCACCGACCTGGACGACCTGACCGCTTCGGCGGCCCGGGTGCGCGACGCCGGGCTGGAGGCGGCGGGACGGCCCGGTGTCATCACGTACTCCAAGAGCGTCTTCATCCCCCTCACCCGCCTCTGCCGCGACAAGTGCCACTACTGCACCTTCGTCACCGTCCCCGGCAAGCTGCGGGCCGCCGGGCACGGGATGTTCATGTCGCCGGACGAGGTTCTCGACATCGCGCGGCGCGGTGCCGAAATGGGCTGCAAGGAAGCCCTGATCACCCTCGGCGACAAGCCGGAGGAGCGGTGGCCCGAGGCGCGCGAGTGGCTGGAGGCGGAGGGGTACGACGACACGATCGCCTACGTACGGGCCATGTCGATCCGCATCCTTGAGGAGACGGGGCTGCTCCCGCACCTCAACCCGGGGGTCCTGTCCTGGACGGACTTCCAGCGGCTCAAGCCGGTCGCCCCGTCGATGGGCATGATGCTGGAGACGACGGCGACGCGGCTCTGGTCCGAGCCGGGCGGCCCGCACTACGGCTCCCCGGACAAGGAACCGGCCGTACGGCTGCGGGTGCTGGAGGATGCGGGCCGCTCCTCCGTCCCCTTCACGAGCGGGCTGCTGATCGGGATCGGCGAGACGTACGAGGAGCGCGCGGACTCCCTCTTCGCGCTGCGCCGCGTCTCGCGCTCGTACCACGGCATCCAGGAACTGATCATCCAGAACTTCCGCGCCAAGCCGGACACGGCGATGCGCGGCATGCCCGACGCGGAACTCGACGACCTGGTGGCCACGGTCGCGGTAGCCCGCCACATCATGGGCCCGGCCGCCTGCCTCCAGGCCCCGCCGAATCTGGTCGCGGGGGAGTACGGGCGGCTCATCGGCGCGGGCATCGACGACTGGGGCGGGATTTCGCCGCTGACGATCGACCACGTGAACCCGGAGCGCCCGTGGCCGCAGATCGAGGAGCTGACGTCGAAATCGGCTGCCGCGGGCTTCGAGATGCGTGAACGCCTGTGCATCTACCCGGAGTTCGTGCAGCGCGGCGAGCCGTGGCTGGACCCGCGCCTGCTGCCGCACGTGCGGGCGCTGGCAGACCCGGCGGGGACCGGCCTGGCGAACGCATCGGCTCCGGTCCGGGGCCTGCCCTGGCAGGAACCGGACGAGGGCTTCACGAGCGCCGGCCGCACGGACCTGCACCAGACCATCGACACGACGGGCCGCACGTCGGACCGCCGTGAGGACTTCGACGAGGTGTACGGCGACTGGGAGGCCCTGCGCGAGCAGGCGGCGCCGGGCATGGTGCCGTCACGTATCGACGCGGACGTGAAGGAAGCGCTGTCCCAGGCGGCGGCGGACCCGACGAAGCTGACGGACGCCCAGGCGCTCGCACTGCTCCACGCGGACGGCCCGGCGCTCGACGAACTCTGCCGTATCGCGGACGAGTTGAGGCGGGACGTGGTGGGTGACGACGTCACGTACATCGTCACCCGCAACATCAACTTCACCAATGTCTGCTACACCGGCTGCCGCTTCTGCGCCTTCGCCCAGCGCCGTACGGACGCCGACGCCTACACCTTGTCTCTCTCGCAGGTCGCCGACCGCGCCGAACAGGCCTGGGACGTCGGTGCGGTCGAGGTCTGCATGCAGGGAGGCATCCACCCGGACCTCCCCGGGACGGCGTACTTCGACATCGCACGGGCGGTGCGCGAACGCGTCCCGGACATGCACGTCCACGCGTTCTCCCCGATGGAGGTCGTCAACGGCGCGACCCGCACCGGAATGTCCATCCGCGAGTGGCTGACGGAGGCGAAGGCGGCGGGCCTGGGCTCGATTCCGGGGACGGCGGCGGAGATCCTGGACGACGAGGTCCGCTGGATCCTGACGAAGGGCAAGCTCCCCACGGCCGACTGGATCGACGTGGTGAAGACCGCGCACTCCCTGGGCATCCGCTCCTCCTCCACGATGATGTACGGCCACGTGGACCAGCCCCGCCACTGGCTGGGCCACTTCCGCACGCTGGCGCGGATCCAGCAGGAGACCGGCGGCTTCACGGAGTTCGTGACGCTCCCCTTCATCCACACCAACGCCCCGGTCTACCTGGCCGGCATCGCCCGCCCCGGCCCGACCGACCGCGACAACCGCGCGGTGACGGCCATGGCGAGGCTCCTCCTGCACCCGTGGATCCCCAACATCCAGACGAGCTGGGTGAAGCTCGGCACGGAGGGCGCGGCGGAGATGCTGCGCTCGGGCGCGAACGACCTGGGCGGCACGCTGATGGAGGAGACGATCTCGCGCATGGCGGGCTCGTCGTACGGCTCGTACAAGTCCGTGCAGGACCTCATCGCGGTGGCCGAGGCGGCAGGCCGCCCCGCCCGGCCGCGCACCACCCTGTACGGCGAGGTCCCCGAGGAGCGGATCGCGGCGGCGCGGGCCTCCGACGGCCACCTCCCCGAGCTCCTCCCGGTGCTGGGCGACTGACGGTGAAACTGCCGGTCAGGGTCCACGAAGTCGCGCTGGGCGCGGCCCGGTTCAAAGTCATCAGGCCGGCGCGCCCGCTGCGGCACGCCGTCCTGACGGACCGCGACCACTACCTCAACGCGTCCCTGGACGCCGAGGCGGCGCAGCACATCGGCGCCCTGTGGACCCTGGCCGCGACCTCGCCGCGCACCCTGATCCACATCCCGCTGCGTACGAACCAACCCCCGCCCGACGAGCTGGAATGGCCTGGGGCACGCCGGCTCGACCTCGTACTCCTGCACCATTCCCTGCAGTTCGCGCCGTCGCGCTGGAAAGAGGTACGCGCCCGCCTCGGCCAGGGCCGCCCACAGACGGTGGACCTGCCGAAGGCGCCTCCCGCGTCCGAGCCCGAGATCGACTACGACGCCAGGCATCACCGCGAGAACCGGGACCTCTTCCACCAGCACGTCCACGCCGAGACGCTGTTCATGACCGGCAGCGCGAAGGTGTTCGGCGAGACGGCCCGCCATTTCCTGGACGTGGCCAGAGAGGGGCCGGGCCAGGCCATCCGGCATCCGTCGTCCCCGCACTACTGCAGGCAGTTCCACTGGAATGACGGCACCCTGGGCGGCGACGCGCGCGAGCTCCACATCGAGTACTGCGACCAGTGGCGCGCTCAGGCGGACCTGCGGTAGGTCCCCGGTGCGATGCCGAACTCCCGCTTGAAGGCCTTGGCGAAGGCGAACTCCGTGGCGTAACCGGCCTGTTCGGCGACGACCCGCAGGGGCAGGTCATCCTCGCGCAGGAGCTTCCCCGCCTTGGTCATCCGCCACCACGTCAGATAGGTGAGAGGCGGCATCCCCACCGTGGCCGCGAACCGCCGGGCGAAGGCGGCGCGGGACGAGCCCGACTCCGCCCCCAACTCCGCGACGGTCCAGGGATGTTCGGGCCGTTCATGCATGGCTTGAAGCGCATGCGCCACTCCCGGGTCGCGCAGTGCGGCCGACCAGCTGGTGGGGTGCATCCCGTCGCCGGGCCGCTCGCGCAGCCACCAGGCGCGCAGGATGTACAGCAGCATGGTGTCGAGAAGTGCCGCGGTGATGGTGTCGGATCCGGGCTGTGGCGAGTCGAGTTCGGCTCCGAGCAGTTCGACGACGGCGCGCAGCGCGGGGTGGGCGCCGACGCGTGCGGGCAGGTGTACGACGTCGGGCAGGTCGGCGAGCAGGGGGTGTGCCCGGGACCGGTCGAAGCGGTAGGCGCCGCACAGGGTGACCGCGTCGGGGGCGGGGCCCGTGGTGCGGCGGGGCGGAGCGGCGGGCCAGGAGCCGTCGGCCAGCGGACCGAAGTCCTCGATCTCGGCCCCCAGTTCACCCACGAGCACATGCCCGCGCCCATGCGCGAGGAAGACGACGTCCCCGGGCCCGAGCGCGACGGGAGCCCTGTCCTCGCACGTCTCCCCGGGAAGGAGCCAGGCGGTTCCGCGCAGGATCACATGGAATCCGGCCCCGTCGACGGCACCGAACCGGAAGCCCCAGGGCGCGTACTTGTCACGGAGCGCGGAGTGCGGCCGCCCCAGGCGCATGGCGGCGATGGCATCGCTGAGTACGTCCATGTCCGAACGGTAGCGCGAAGCGCGATACATCGAGACGGACGGACATGAATCGAGGACGGTGAGGCATGGAGCGTCCACACACCCGCGCCTAGCGTTTCTCCCATGACGAAGACCACGACGACGACAGCGAAGATTCCCGCCCGCGCAGTGCGCTTCGACGAGATCGGAGGCCCGGAGGTCCTGAAGATCGAGGACGTCCTCCTGCCGGCACCCGCCCCCACTGAACTCCTCATCAGGGTCCAGGCGTTGGGCCTGAACCGCGCCGAAGCCCTCTTCCGGTCCGGCGCGTACTACTACCCGGCCGCCCTCCCCGGCTCCCGCCTCGGCTACGAGGCGGCAGGCGTGGTGGAGGCGGTGGGCGCGGAGGTCACCGCGTTCGCCCCCGGCGACCTGGTGATGACGGGTCCCGGCATCGAGATGAGCGCCCAGGGCGTGTACGGCGACCGCGTGGTCCTCCCGGAGAGCGCGGTGGTCGCCCGCCCCGCCACGGTGGACGCGATCACCGGGGCGGCGGCCTGGCTGACGTACTCGACGGCGTACGGCGCACTCCTCGAAACGGCGGGCATCAGGCCCGGCGACCACGTGGTGATCACGGGGGCGTCGAGCGGCGTGGGCACGGCCGCGCTCCAGGTGGCCCGCCGCATCGGCGCGATCCCCATCGCCACGACCCGCACGACGGCCAAGCGCCGCCAACTCCTCGAAGCAGGAGCGGAACACGTCCTGGTGGAGGAGGAGTCGGACCCGGCAAAGGAGACACTCCGCATCACCGGCGGCAAGGGGGCGGACATCCTCTTCGACGCGATCGGCGGCCCCGACCTCCCGGCCCGCGCGGCAGGCCTCAAGGAGGGCGCCACGATCGTCCTCTACGGCTGGCTGGACCCCCGCCCGATCGCGCTGCCCATGTCCTGGCCCCAGACGATCCACACGTACAACAACGTGGCCTTCAGCGCCCGACCCGCATACCGCCGCCGCTTCGACGCTTTCCTCCACGCGGGCCTGCGCGACGGAAGCCTCCGCCCCGTGATCGCGGAGGTCTTCGAAGGCCTGGACCGCATCCAGGACGCCCACCGCCTGATGGAGACGAACACGCACACGGGCAAGATCGTGGTCCGCGTGGCGGACTGACCGCGTCCTGCGCGGAGATGGCTTGAACGTGTTCAAATTCCCTGGCAGTATGACCGCGCGGAGGTCGCCCGGCGGGCGGGCCGCGTTCAGGTTCGGTGTCTCAGGGGGGAACTGTGAGGGGGAGCCGGCCTTTTGAGCGGATGCTGCCGATGTCGATTGCGGTGCTGTTCGTCGAGGAGTTGCTCGCGCTGATCGCGATCCTCGTCTACCAGCAGACGCAGGAGTCCCCGAACGTCGGCGGCAACTATGCGCTCGGCGTGATCCTCGTGCCGTTTGTCGGGGCGGCTGGCGCTCTCGTGGCGGCGGTGGTGTCGCTGGTCCTCGTCCTGCCCACGGTACGGCTGGGGGATGTGCTGGGGAGACGGTTCGGCGGGCGGGAGGCGTGGTGGTGGGTGCCGGTGGTGGCGGCCGGATTCTCCCTCGTGCTCCTCGCGGGCCGGGTCGCGGCGGTGGGCCCCTTGGGTGCACGTGCGACCGTCGCGTGGTGGCTGACGGCCACCGCCGCGCTCGCCGTTCCCGCCCTGGCCTGTCGATCGCGCATGCGGAGAATCTTCGCCCCGGTGGCGCGGTGGGGCATGTTGGCGGCGGTTGTCGCCGTCGTGCTCGGCGTTTTCGGAACCTCCACGGGTGTATTCAAGGTGTATCGCCCGCCGGCTCTGTCGCGGGCGGCCCTCGTCGGCACCTGGTCCGACGGGAAGGGCGGGACGCTGACCTTCGCCGCGGACGGCACGGTCTCGGCCTCCGGCGTCGATGCGTACACGGTCGACGACGAGTTCGAGGACGTGGTGAACGACTGCACCGGCGCGGGCACTTGGACGTACAGGCCGGGGAAGAGCACCTGGAGCCAGCAGATCGAAGTCGATCTCCCGGAAGCGGGCTGCTCGTGGGCTGATTGGAACGTGGGAGGAGCCGAGGGCAGGGCCACGCTGTACCAGTACATCGGCGACCCGGACTCCTGGGATCTGTATGTGCTGAAGAAGCTCGCGTCACCCGTGTGAGGGATGGCGGCGCAGCGAGTTTCGAAGTACTTTCGAAGTCATGAGCACCGACCCTGTGGCTGCAGTTCCTGACTCCGTGAACTTCTCCGAACTGGTCAACAAGAACAAGCAGACGCTGGCACGGCTCAAGAAGTCGCAGCGGTTGCTGTTGCACCGGAGGGACGGTGAGGACCTGGTGCTCACGACTGCCGCCCGGGCCGAACAGGACCGCACGGTGGTCTCGGCCGCGACGCGCATGCTGGCCGCGATGGCGCGGCGGGAGCCCGGCAGTACGGACCTGCTCCTGGATGTACTGCCGGACGCGTTTCCCTGGGTGCGGTTCCTGCCCGAGCCCGATGTGCACGCTTTCGCGGTCGAGCTGGTGGACACGATGCGCGCGGCCGAGTCCATCGCCAACAACGCCTCCGTGGCCCAACTCCTCACCGCATGGCAGCACACGGCAGAGGTCCACTCGGATCCCGAGCTTCTGGCCGCACTCACGACGGACCACGATGCGGACTATGGCCCGGTGCCGAACCCCATGGACATCGCATGACGCCGAGTCGGGGTGACCGGGCGGCTCCGCCCGTGACACCTGCTGGATCACCTGGGCAGGTACGGGTCACCCCCGGGCCACGGACCGTCCGTGAGAAGTCAGCCGACCAGCAACTCCCGCTGGAGTGAATGCAGTTCGCGGGCGTCCACGCCGACGGCCTTCTTCAGGTACGTGCCGAACGTGCCGTACTTCTCGGCCACCTCGTCGAAGCCCGAGTTGAGGTACTCGGGCCGTACGTCCAGCATCGGCTTGTAGATCGCGGCCTGCGCCGCCGGCATCGAAGCCAGGGCCGCCGCGTTGGCCGCCGCGCGGTAGTCGTTCGACGCCAGGTAGTCGGACATCACCGTCGTGCGGGGGACTCCGAGTGCCGTCAGCAGAGCCGCGTTCGACCAGCCCGTACGGTCCTTTCCCGCCGTGCAGTGGAAGACCACCGCGCGCGTGGGCGAGGCCTGGGAGATGCCGCCCAGCACGGACGTGTACGCCGCCCGGGCCGTCGCGCCGCTCACCATGAACTTCTCGCCGTCCGCCATCATCTGCGCCGCCGCTTCGGCCGACGTCGGCATCGTGGTCGTCATCGACGAGCCCGCCAGGACGTCCGCCACCACACCCTTCGCTCCCTGCGGCAGCCTGTCGGGGGCCGTCGCGCGCTCGGACTCCGTGCGCAGGTCGAAGACCGTGGCGATGTGCAGCCTGTGCAGCTTCGCCAGGTCGGTGGGGGTGAGGTTGTTCAGGGCGTCCGAGCGGTAGACCTCGCCCATCTTCACCCAGTGGCCGTCAGTGGTCCGATAGCCTCCCGCGTCACGGAAGTTGACCGCCGCGTCGAGCTTCACCAGGCGGTCGGCCAGGTGCAGCGAGCCGCCCCGCTCCGGCACCAGGTCGAACCACTGGCGGTCGGCCGCCGGCAGCCCCCTTACGGTGACCTGCCCCGTTCCGGCGCCGCCCGCCACCACACGCCCGTTGGCGCGGATCGCGACCTTCCGTATGCCGGGGGCCTGCCAGGCGACGGTGTACGAACCGTCGTTGTGCGCCGTCACCTCGGCCGTGGTGAAGGGGATCGTGTGGTGGGACGGGCGGGGGTGCGCGGACGCCGCAGGGGCGCTGACCGCCACCGCCAGGGCCGCGGCCAGCAGATATGCGGGGGTCTTGATTCGCTTCATGGGGCGGATGTTTCGCTCCCCACACGAACCGGCGGTGAACTCCGGTCGAAGGTGGACTGAAGTGCATCGGTTCAGCTGTCGATCACGCCTGTCCCGGGCGCGCGGGGGCTGGCAGACTGGTATACCGGTTTCGACGGGGGAGAGGTGGGGCTGATGGGTCCCGGGCGGCCGTCCATGCAGGACCTGATCCGACGCCGCAGGCACGCGGGGTTCGTCGGACGGCGTGACGAACTCGGGGCGTACCGCGCCAACTTCGGTATCCCGCCCGAGGACGAGCGCCACCGCTTCCTCTACCACGTGCACGGCACAGCGGGCGTCGGCAAGACGTCCCTCGTGCGCCGCCTGGAGGACTCCGCCCGCGAGCACGGGGCGCTCGTCGCGTACGTCGACGAGGCGGTCAACAGCATTCCCGAGGCGATGGCCGCGATCAGCGCCCAGTTCGCCCAGCAGGGCCATGTGTTCAAGGCCCTCGACAGGATGCTCGCCACCTACCGGCAGCGGCGCCACGAGGCGGAGTCGGCCGTCGTGGCCCCCGAGCCGGGGGTGCAGCCGCCGTCGGCGGGATCGATGATCGCCTCCCAGGCGGGGCTCTTCACTCTGCGCATGGTGCCGGTGGTCGGAGGGGTCGTCGCCGATGCGATGGATCCGGCCCAACTGGCCCAGGGGGCCGACCGGTTGAGGGCCGCCCTCAGCTCGCGGCTGCGCAACCAGGATGATGTGCAGCTGGTGATGGACCCGCTGCAGGCGCTGACCCCCGTCCTCGTGCGGGAGCTGTGCGAGGCGGCCGAGGCCGCCCCCTGGATCGCGCTCTTCTTCGACACGTACGAACGCACGGGCCCGCTCCTCGACAACTGGCTCCGCGACCTGCTCACCAGCGACCGCTACGGCGAGCTGCCCGCCGCCACGGTGGTCACCCTCGCAGGTCAGGGCAGCCTGGACGCCCGCTGCTGGGCCGACTTCGCGGAGTTCGTCGAGGAGTTCCCGCTGGAGCGCTTCACCGCGGCGGAGGCCCGCAGCCTGCTGGCCGGCAAGGGCATCACCGACGAACGCGTGGTGGAGGTCATCCTGCGCCTCTCCGGCCGCCTCCCCGTCCTGGTCAGCGCGCTCGCCGAGAACCGGCCCACGGATCCCGGCGCGGTCGGCGACCCCAGCGGCACGGCGGTCGAGCGTTTCCTGAAGTGGGAGGCCGACCCGGTGCGCAGGTCGGCAGCCCTGGCGGGCGCGCTCCCGCGCGAGCTGAACGACGACGTCTTCAGGGTGGCGGTCGAAGCGCGCGCCACCGAACTCTTCGCCTGGCTGCGGGAGTTGCCGTTCGTACGCGACCGGGCGGGCCGCGCCCAGTACCACGACGTCGTACGCACGGCCATGCTGCGCCTGCAGCGCACGAACTCGCCGCAGCGCTGGAACGAGGCGCACACCCGGCTCGCCGAGGCGTACGCCGGGTGGCGGGAGGCCGCGGGTGCGGGCATGAAGCCGGCGGAGCAGTGGTCGGACGACACCTGGAACGCACTGCGCAGGGAGGAGGACTATCACCTGCTCTGCGCCGGGTCGCGGGCCGCGCTGCCCGGGGTGCTGCGCGATCTGGCCGACGCCTGCGACTGCGGGCTGACCGTCGCCCGCGCCTGGGTGCAGATGCTGCTGGCCGCGGGCGAGGACACGGACGATGCGGATCTGGCCGTCTGGGCCGGTGAGTGCCGCACGGCCCTCGCGGACGAGTCCGACGACGAGTCCGACGAGCAGGGGATCGTCCGGGTCCTGACCCTCGTACTCACCCGTGCCGAACTGGACCGTGCGGGAAGGGTGTTGACCCTCATGGTGCGCGGGAGGGAACTGCGTGAGCTCGGCGAGACCGACCGGGCCCTCCGTGACTACGACGCGGCGCTGGCCCTGTCGCCGGACGAGTCCCGCGCCCATTTCGGCCGCGCCATGACCCGTAAGCGCATGCGTGACCTGGCGGGTGCGCTGCCCGATTTCGACCGGGCTGTCGAACTGGGCCCCGACACCGAGTGGTTCTTCGCTGAACGGGGCGATCTGCACTGGCAGGCGGACCGCAACGAGGCCGCGATCGCGGACCTCGACCGGGCGCTGGAACTGGAGCCGGACACCGCCTGGTCGCTCGCGATCCGGGGCGCGGCCAAGGACGACCTGGGCCGCAAGGAAGACGCTCTGGCCGATCTGGACCGGTCGCTGGAAGTGGATCCGGACTATGTGTGGGCGCTGGTCCGCAGGTCCGATATCCGGCTCGCCCTCGACGACAACGACGGCTGCCTGGCCGATCTCGACCGGGCGTTCGCACTGTCGCCCGACAGCAAGTGGGTCGCTTCCGAACGCGGGGACACCTACCGGATTCTCGGCCGGTACGAAGAGGCGCTGGTGGAGCTGGACCGGGCGCTCGCGCTCGATCCGCAGTACGCACCCGTCCTCGCGGCCAGGGGCGTGTCCCTGCACAAGCTCGGCCGTCCGACCGAGGCCCTGGACAGCCTGGACCGCGCCGTGGAACTGGCCCCGGATTACGCATGGGCCAGGGCCCGCCGTGTCGACGTGCGGTTGCGCCACGGAGTCGGCGGCCACAGCGCGGACGCCGTCTTCGAGGCGGTGCTCGCGGATCTCGCCCGGTGCGTCGAGACGGGTTACAGCCCGGGTTGGGCACTGGGCCTCCGGGCGGAGGTCCATCTGCTCCGCGGTCGCCCCGCCGACGTACTGGCCGACTACGAGACGGCTCCGCCGGAGGTCAGGACGGACGACATCTGGGCCGACAACCTGAGTGACGCGTACCGGCAGTTGGGCCAGTTCGACCGGGCGCGGGAGTGCGCGGAGCTGCTCCGCGCCGACGACCCGATCGAGGCGGACGGGCGTCTGGCGATGCTGACGTCCCGCATGCTCGGTACGGCGGAGGCCGCCCCGCTGTGGCGCCGGGTGCTGGCGTACGGCGACGAGGTCGAACCGACGTCGGCGATCGCGGTGCACTGCGCGCTCGGCGACTGGGCCACCGCGGACGCCGGCCTCGCCGACTATCCAGTGGCCGAGATCTCCTGGCAGGACAGGGCCACGCTCGTGTACTACCTGCGGGAGATGAGCGGACATCGGGGCGCGGACCCGACCCGGTTCGAGCTGCGCCTGCGGCGGGCGCAGGAAATCATGGACGCCCGCTAGAACGTCGGCCGGGGTCAAATCCACCGTCGTAGGCGATCATTCGCAAAACGAACGCGCCCTTATTCCATCAGACATGGTCGATTAAAGTGCTCCGTCATGAGCGCATCACCCATTGCCACCGCCACGCCTCTCTGGGGCAGGGCCGAGCAACAGGACTTCCGCAGCCGCGTTCGCGGGTGTCTGATCGGTGGTGCGGTCGGTGACGCGCTCGGCGCCCCGCTCGCGGCGCTCGACGCCGACGCGATCCGCGAGGCCCACGGCGCCGAGGGCCCGGCCGACCTGCTCCCCGCGTACGGCAGACGCGGTGCGGTCACCTCCGTCACCCAGCAGACCCTCTTCACCGTCGACGGCCTCATACGGGCCCAGGTCCGCCGCGACACCGGCGCCTGGCACCCGCCCACCGACGTCCACCGCGCCCACCTGCGCTGGGCGGCGACCCAGAGCGACTGGGGCCCCGACGAGCGCCGCAAGGACGACGGCTGGCTGGCGCGCGAGGAGTGGCTGTACGCACGCCGCGACCCGTCCCGGGTCTGCCTCATCGGCCTCGGCGACGAGACCATGGGCACCCTGGACACCCCCAAGAACCCGGCCGCACGCGACGCCGCAGCCCTCGCCCGCTCGGCGCCCTTCGGTCTCCTCGTCGGCTGGGACCCGGGCCTGGTCTTCCAACTGGCCGTCGAATGCGCCACCCAGACCCACGGCCACCCCACCGGCTATCTCAGCGCCGGTGCGTACGCCGTCATCGTGCACGCCCTCGCCCGCTCCGAGACCCTCGACGCCGCCGTCCAGCGCGCCCTGGCGCAGCTCGCCGCCCGCCCGGGCCACCAGCCCGTCACCGAGGCGCTCCAGCACGCGCTGGGCGCCGTACGACAGGGCATGCCGAACCAGGAGCGCGTCGCATCGCTGGGCGACGCCGAGGTGGCCGAGGAGGCCCTGGCGATCGGCGTGTACTGCGCGCTGGTCGGCGAGGACGTACGGCACGGCCTGGGCCTGGCCGTGAACCACGGCGGCCCCTCCGCCGCCACGGGCGCGATCTGCGGCTCCCTGCTGGGCGCCCTGCACGGCGAGACGGCCCTGCCCCCGGCCTGGCTGTCCGAACTGGAGGGCCGCGCCACGATCCTGGAACTGGCCGACGACTTCGCCATGGAAATGACCCAGGGCCCCGCACTGCACGGCCCGGCAGCCTCCGCACCGGGCTGGCTCCAGCGCTACCCCAGGGGCTGAACTTCCCGCCGCCACCGGCCCGCACGCCCGCTGTCCGGGGTCAGCAGGCCGTCCCCTCCGCATGTCCCCTCGCCCGGGACGGCGTGAGGCGACAGGTTCGAGGCCATGACCGCACCCCGGATCATCACCGTCCCGCTGCTCACCCTGGCCTTCGCCGGCATCGGCCTCGGCATCGGCGCCGGTTCCGCCACCGCGGCCGAGCCGTTCCCGCAGGACCGCTCGGCGTCGGCGGTGCCCTTCGGCGCCCCGTTCAGCAACGACCCGTTCTACACCGACTTCTACGCGAACGCGCAGGGCGCCCAGGAGCGCGCGGCGGAGACCCCCGCGACCCCCGCCGAGCAGGCCGCCGCATGGTGGGCCGCCTTCACCAAGGCCGCCGCGCAGCCCGCCCCCCAGGACACCGGCTGGTTCGCGTACGCCCCGCTCTGCACCGAGACCCCGGCCTGCCCGGCCGAAGAGGTCCCGGGTGGCGGCCTGGTCGACAACGCCGCCACCGCGGACACTTCGGTCCTCTGACGCAGCACGCAGCACCGCCCGTACGCCAAGGAGCCCGCCACCTCGACAGAGGCGGCGGGCTCCTTCACGTACAAAGGCCAGAAGCTAACTGCCCGCCCCCTCGCGCCCCAGCACCTTCCCATCCCCCGCCTCCGCGGGAGCCGGCACGCCGGCCGCCGCCGCAGCAGGCGCGAACGGCCCGTCGTCGTCGGAGTTGATCGTGGCGATGATCGCGTCGCGCTCCGGGGTGTCCTCCGGCTTGATGAAGCCGATGAGGATGTAGAGCACCAGCGAGATCGCCAGCGGCAGCGCGACCTGGTACTGCAGCGCGACGTCCGTCTTGGCCGAACCGTCGAAGTTGTAGTTGGTGAAGAAGAACGCCAGCAGACCCGCGGCCCAGCTGGTGAGCGCCGCCGTCGGCCCCGACTTACGGAACTGCCGCAGCAGCCCCAGCATGAACGGGATCGCGATCGGCCCCATCAGACCGGCCACCCACTTGATGACGACGGTGATGATGTCCTTGAACGTGGGCGAGTTGATCTGGGTGGCGAGCGCCATCGACAGCCCCAGGAAGGACAGCGTGGACAGGCGCGCCGCCAGCAGTCCGGCCCGCGTCGACCACTCGCGCGCCGTCTTGGAGAAGGCGGGCGCGATGTCCCGGGTGAAGACGGCGGAGATGGCGTTGGCGTCGGACGAGCACATGGCCATCGTGTGCGAGAAGAACCCGACGACGACCAGACCCAGCAGCCCGTGCGGCAGCAGCTGCTCGGTCATCAGCGCGTACGAGTCGGACGCGTCAGGCTTCTTCGCCTGGACGAGCAGCGGCGCGACCCACATCGGGAAGAACAGCACGGCGGGCCAGACCAGCCACAGGATCGCCGAGAGACGGGCCGAACGCGTGGCGTCCCGCGCGCTGGTCGTCGCCATGTAGCGCTGGGCCTGGTTCCACATGCCGCCGTTGTACTCGAAGGTCTTGATGAAGAGGTATGCGATGAGGAAGGTCATCGTGTACGGGCCGGCCGTCGGGTGCGTGTGCCCGCTGGGCAGCTTGTCCCAGACGGTCCACAGCGACGAGAACCCGCCGAGCTTGCTCATCGCGGTGACCAGCATGGCGATACCGGCGAGCAGCTGGATGATGAACTGCCCCAGCTCGGTGAGCGCATCCGCCCAGAGCCCGCCGACCGTGCAGTAGACGGCCGTGATGGCGCCGGTGATGAAGATGCCCTGGGTGATGGTGATGCCGGTGAACACCGAGAGCAGCGTGGCGATGGCCGCCCACTTGGCGCCGACGTCCACGATCTTCAGGAGCAGCCCCGACCAGGCGAGCGCCTGCTGGGTCTGGATGTTGTAGCGGTTCTTGAGGTACTCGAGCGGCGAGGCGACGTGCAGCTTCGAGCGCAGCCGGTTGAGCCGGGGCGCGAAGAGCTTGGCGCCGATGCCGATGCCGATGGCGATCGGCAGCGACCAGGTCACGAAGGACGTGACGCCGAAGGTGTACGCGATGCCGGCGTAGCCGGTGAACATCACCGCGCTGTAGCCGGACATGTGGTGCGAGATGCCCGCGAGCCACCACGGCATCTTGCCGCCGGCCGTGAAGAAGTCGGAAACGTTGTCCACACGCTTGTGGGACCAGACACCGATCGCGATCATCACGCCGAAGTAAGCGATGAGCACGACCCAGTCGAGACTGTTCACTGTGCCCCCTTCCGGGGTCCGCCTGCTGAACGATGGACGCACTTCGTCAATACGTCATCCGGGCGGTTGCCCCCGTGCGGGAGTGGGGACGTCAGGGATTGAACCCTCTGTTCGGAGGGTCGGTCAAGACCCTCGGCGATCACAGATATGAACGCAGATCACAAAGCAGAACGATTTTACTTGCTCTTGACCTTGACCCTGGTTGCCCTTGGGGTGACGCGGGCCACACCATGAGCGGGCACTTCGTCAGACGCACAGCGGTAACCGCAACGAAACGACCGCCCGGGATGCGGGTCCCGAGCGGCCGAAGCGAGGAGAGTTCCAACTGTCCCAACTGTCAGACTTAACGCATCAGTTCACCCGCGTTCACCAGCAGCGACTGCCCGGTGATCGCCCTCGCCCGGTCGGAGGCCAGGAAGGTGCAGGCCTCCGCCACATCCCCGTCCGTGGCCAGCTCGGGCAGCGCCATCCGCTGAGTGAGCCGGCTCATGACCTCGTCCTCGGGCACACCCTCGGTGTGCGCCGTGAACTGTATGAAGGCCTGCACCGGCGGACCCCACATCCAGCCGGGCAGCACCGTGTTCACCCGGATCCGGTGCGGCCCCAGCTCGCGCGCCAGGGAGTACATCGCCGAGGTGAGCGCCCCCTTGGACGCCGCGTACGCCGCCTGGTGCACCTCTGACGGTGCGGCCACCGCCGACTGCGTTCCTACGATGACGACCGAGCCGCCCCGCTCCTTGAGCCCCGGCAGACAGGCTCGCGTCATCCGCAGCGTGCCGAGCAGATTGACGTCGACGACGCCCTTCCAGGTCTCGAAGTCCGCGTCCTGCAGCCCGCCGAAGTAGCTGTCCCAGGCCGCGACATGGACCACCGCGTCGATCCCGCCGAACCGCTCGACGGCCAGCGCCGCGAGCGCCTCGCACTGCTCCTCGTCGGTGATGTCGGTGGAGCGGTACGCCGCGTGCGCGCCCTCCGGGTCGATCTCGGCGGCGGCCTTGGCGAGGACCGACTCGGTGCGCGCACCGAGGACGGCGTTGCCCCCGTCCCGTACGACGGCCGCGGCGATCTGATGGCCGAGCCCGGCCCCGACGCCCGACACGATGACGGTCTTGTCTGCGAGGAGCATTCGGTCGCCTCCCGGCTATGGCAGTTCTCCTGACGGACCGTCAGAGTAGGGCCGTCCCGAGGAGGAAGGAAGGGAAGCGACGTGAGCGAAGAGACCCGCAGCGAGGTGTACGCGGAACTGGCAGCGGTCGGGCCCTACGGGGTGCACCCCGGCCATGCGCTGATCACCATGGTCGAGCCGCACCCGGGCCACGAGTACGCGTACAACCGCTGGTACGAGGACGACCACTACTACGCCGGCGCGATGGCGATGCCCTGGATGGCCTCCGGGCGCCGCTGGGTCGCCACCCGCGAGCTCCAGGAGCTGCGCTACCCGGAGAAGTCGGCGGTCGCGCAGCCGGTCGGCGCGGGCTGCTACATCTCCACGTACTGGGTGACCGAAGGGCGCTACGACGACCACATGAAGTGGACCGTCGGCATCAACAAGAGGCTGAACAGGGACGGTCGGGTCTATCAGGACCGCACGCACGTCTTCACGGCCTTCCAGGACCACGAGGCGACCGTCTACCGGGACGGGGCGGCGGGGCCGCGGGACTTCCATGCGCTGGACCACCCGTACAAGGGCCTGGTCCTGGAGGTCGTCGACGCGGAAGGGCCGGAGCAGCGGGGCGAGTTGCTGGAGTGGCTGCGCTCCCGGCATCTGCCGGAGCGGCTCGCGGGCGGACCCGCGGCGATGGTGGTGATCTTCCGGCCGACGCCGCTGCCGGGGGACCGGATGACGTATGTGAAGCAGGTCGAGGGGGTCGACACCCGCCTGACGCTGCTCTGGTTCCTGGAGCAGGATCCGCACGAGGTCTGGGACGAGCACTTCACGGGACTGGGTGAAGTGGTCGCTGCCTCAGGTCTGGGTCGGGTGGAATTGGTCGCTCCGTTCATCCCGACCATTCCGGGGACGGACCGCTATGTGGATCGGTTGAGGTAGCCCGGGAATGGGCCGAGCCCCCTCGGCCGGGACGGCGATCCAGTCGAGAGGGCTCTTCTTCATGGTGCGGTGGTGCTCAATTGTGTTGATCAGGCGGGGCGGGCCACTTCGGTCACGAAAGCGTTCCACGACGTAGAGGTGAAGGTGATCGAGGGACCTTCCGAGATCTTCGAGTCCCGTACGGCAATGGCCTTCATGATCGGGGACTTGACCTCTACGCATGCGCCGTTCCCCGCAGAATAGGAGGACTTGATCCACATTTCCTGTGCACCCTGGTGAATTGCCATGTCTGCTCCGGTCTAGCCAGTGGTTCGATGACGCCAGCGTTCTTGATGGCGTGATCGACGCTACTCGCCAACGACCCGGCGTGCGGGGCGCGTTCACTCGGTCGGATGGCATATACCAGGGGGGTCTTCCGCCGGAGTACGGACAGGGTGTACCTTTCCCCCCTTCCCGTAATCTCAGCGGGCGAAATCCTTGGCTACGCCCGAAATGAACTGACGTGTCTCATCCGCATTGAGTGCCTGCGCGCGGAGATGCTCGTACATCACGCTGTAGCGCTGAACATCCTGCGCTTTTTCCAGATAGAGATCACTGGTGACGCCCTCGATGTAGACGACGCTCGAATCGCCGGCGTCGGGGAACTCGAGAATCGCGTACTGCCCGGTGACTCCCGGGTGCGCGCCCGAGGAGAACGGCATCACCTGCACGGTCACATGCGGCAGTTGGGACCACTCGACCAGATACTCCAGCTGCTCGATCATCAGCTGCTTGTCGCCGACGCAACGCCGCAGCGCCGCCTCGTCGAGCACGGCCCACAGCCGCAGCGGGCTGTCGGCGGTCTGGATGCGGTCCTGGCGGCGCAGCCGCACCTGGACGCGCTTCTCGATGTCGGTCGTCGAGGTCTCGGGCATCGCGCCGGTGATGAGCGCCTCCGCGTACCCGCGGGTCTGCAGCAGGCCGGGCAGGACCTGGGACTCGTAGACGCGGATGGAGGCGGCGTCCGTCTCCAGACCGATGTAGACGCTGTACGGAATGTCCCCGAAGGCGTGCCACCAGCCCTGCTGGCGCGAGTCCTTGGCCATCTGCATCAGCGAGTCGACGATCCGGTGGTCCTCGACCTCGTAGACCCCGCAGAGATCGCGGACGTCACGCTGGGAGATCGAACGACGGCCGTTCTCGAGACGGCTGATCTTCGACTGGGAGACGAGGAGACGGTCGGCAACCTGCTCGGCCGTCATGTTCTTCTGCTCGCGGAGCTTGCGGAGCTCCTGGCCCAGTCGGCGGCGCCTGACAGTGGGGTTGACGTTGGACGCCACGGAACTGCACCTCCGGCATTGAACTGCGTACTAGCTGCATTAACTCTCAGCAGACTGCCACCAACTGAGCGTGTTGCGCTGAGGAAAGCCCAGAAAATGAGCGCGCGGGGCCAGTTGGACTGGCCCCGCGCGCTCTTGGTGCGGCTCCCGAACCGGGTCTTGGGGACGTCGGTGCGGCGGTTTCCGGTGGTGCGTGTGTGGCTAGTGCGCCGCGACACGGGCCATGGACCCGCGGTGCGACTGCTGCTGCGTCTGCATCGGACCGCCCGGTGCGGGCGCAGCTGGTCGGCGCGGCTGTACGGCCACACCGTTCTGGACGTCCATCACGGCGTGCGCCACGAGACCGCCCATGGGGTCGTGCCTGATCAAGTCCCTTAGCCGGGAGCGTGATGAGCGCCCCTCGTTGCCGGGATACAGGTGCTTGCCGAGCCCCACTGCGTGAGCGAGCGCGGCGAGCGCCGCGGTCCGCGGGTCCGGCGGTACGCCGGTGCGGATCGCACTGTCCAGCCGGGCACGGATGTCCCTGCTGATTGCCGTGTCCGTCGCTTGGTAGCGAGTCGTCGGCAGCACTCCGCACATCTGGCCCGCCACGGCATGCACCATGCCGCACCGCTCCAGATGAGCGAGGTAAATCTGACGAAGCCCCAATCGGGGTCCGCCTATCCAGTGAACTGCCCGAACCGGGCTGCCGCGCCTGCGCAGCAGTTCCAGTGCGGAGTCCAGTGTCGGATCTCCTGTCGGCCGTGCCATCACCACGGCGATACGATCCCCGTCAGGGGCTATCCGTCCTGCCAGAGCCAGCTCCACTAGCTGAGCTCCGGCGAGGCCGAGGTCGAGCGACTGCGGCTGCGCTGTGGTACCCGTGGCCGGGTCCAGAGCGAGCAGTAGAAGCTCTTCCGGAATCGATCTGCGGCTCCTGCCCATCCATGCCTCCCCGCGTGGATGAATGACAGGGTGACCCCTCTCACATTGGTCTGTCGAGGGTGCCTGGTTGGTTTGTACGGGAACCGATACATATGTCGTTCTCGTCTAGCACGGGGGTGAAGCCCCCACACAGGACACTGGTAGATGGTTCGGACAGGCGGGAAGTCCCGCGCGACGTATCGAGGAGGCATCGGTGGCGGGCGAGTCCCCCGACAAGTCGGAGCAGCGGAAGTCGTCGGAGGAGAGCGATCCGAGGCTGGCGGTCTTCCGTGAACGCCCCGGCGGAGGCGACCAGCCGACGCAGGTGTTCCGCATGCCGGAACCGGACGCCGCGTCGTCCGACGCGAAACCGGAGTCGAAGCCGAAGCCGGCATCGGAGCCGGACCCGGAGCAGGGCAATTCCCGCCTGAGGGCGGCAGTGGCCGCCTGGGTCGCCTCGGCGGACGAGCCGGAGCACGACGGGGCCAAGGCCCCGGACGCCCCGGCGACGGCGCACACCGAGCCCGAGTCTGAGCCCGAAGCGGAACCGGACGCGGAACCGGACGTCGAGGACGAGGCCCCCGCCGTCTCCGAGCCGGAGGACCGCGAGGAGCCCGAGGAGCCCGCACAGGCGGCCGACGACGCGCCCGCCGAGGACGCGGCCCCCACGGGAGGCTCCGAGGCCGCTGAGGACGCCGCTCCGGCCTCCGGGAAGGCGCCCGCCGACGAGACCCCGGAACCCGAGCCGAAGCCCGAGCCGGAACCGGAACCCGAACCCGAGCCGGCCGACGACGCGCCCGCCGACGACGCGGCTGCCTCCACTCCCGCCCCCGCCGCCGCAGAGAAGGACGTTGCGGAAGCGAAGGCAAAGGAAGTCGATCAGCACGCCGCGGTCTTCCGGCTGCCCACGCCCGCGAAGGGCGCCATCGACACGCCCACCACCGCGCTCAAGATGAGCGATGTGCCGGCCAGGAAGCCGGCACCCGCGAAGCCCGAGAGCGCGGCCGAGCGCACCAGCACCTTCGTACCGCTGAAGCCGGACGACGTACGCGCCGAGCCCAAGAAGCCGCAGCCCGTGAAGGCCGCGCCCGAGGCGGCGACGCCCGTCGCTCCCGTGGCACCACTGCCCGACGTCGCCGAGCGGACCAGGCAGCAGCCCCTGCCGCCCAAGCCCCCGCTCGACCTGCTCGCCGAGCTCACCAACACCCCGCCGCCGGCGCAGACCCCGGTCCGTACGATCGCGCGGCGTTTCAAGATCTGGACCCCGCTGCTCCTGCTCCTGGTGGTCGTCTTCGCGGTCGTGCAGTACGTACGCCCGCTGCCCGCCCCCGCCCTCAAGCTGTCCACGGACTCCACGTACACCTTTGCGGGCGGGAAGCTGAGCATGCCGTGGCCCGCCGAGGGCCAGTCGGCCGCCGAGGTCGTCGGTGTCGGCAGCCTGGGCACCTCGGGTGCCCAGAAGCCCGCCCCGACCGCGAGCATGGCCAAGGCCATGACCGCGTACGTGATCCTCAAGGACCACCCGCTCAAGGGCGACGAGAACGGCCCGAACATCAGGGTGGACAAGGTGGCGGCCGACGAGTCCGGCTCCACGGACGAGTCGACGGCGCAGATCAAGGAGGGGCAGGTCTACACCGAGAAGCAGATGCTCCAGCTGCTCCTCATTCCCTCGGGCAACAACGTGGCGCGCCTGCTCTCCCGCTGGGACGGCGGGACGGCGGCCTTCGTGAAGAAGATGAACGACGCCGCCGCCGAGCTCGGCATGACCAACACCACCTACACCGACCCGAGCGGATTCGACTCCAAGACGGTCAGCACCGCGACGGACCAGGTGAAGCTGGGCAAGGTCGCGATGGACGACGAGGTGTTCCAGGAGATCGTGAACACGCCTCAGATCCAGATTCCGGGCGTTCCGGGAACGATCTACAACAACAACTCGATCCTGCTGAAGCCCAACGTGGCCGGCATCAAGACCGGCTCGTCCACCCCCGCAGGCGGCAATCTCCTCTGGGCCGCCTACACGAAGGTCGACGGCGAGTACCGCCGGATCGTCGGCGCGGTGATGGGCCAGCAGGACGGCACCACGCTCCAGAAGAAGCTCGACGCGGCGATCGCCGACAGCTACACGCTGATCCAGAAGGTGCAGGCGGACGTCACCTCCGCCACCGTGATCAAAAAGGGCGAGGTCGTCGGGTACGTCGACGACGGGCTCGGCGGCAACACCCCCGTGGTCGCGACCAAGGACCTCAAGGCGGTCGGCTGGCCCGGTCTCCAGGTCGACATCAAGATCGGCGACGCGGGCAAGTCGGTCCCGCACTCGGGCAAGGCGGGCGAGGTCGTCGGCCAGGTGTCCGTCGGCTCGGGTCCCGGCAAGGTGACGGCACCCGTAGCCCTGCAGAGCGATCTGGCGGAGCCCGGTTTCGGAGCCAAGCTGACGCGCGTGAGCTGATCGCAGGATGCGTACGGCTGCCGCCTCCGGCCGGAATTAACCGGAGGCGGCAGCCCCCTGTGCGCGTGTTAGCGTCGCTGGGCAACATGGACGGGCCCGCTTGTGCTGCTGGGGGTCCGGGGGTCGCACCCCCGGGAGGAATCAGCGCGCCGCTGGGCAACTGTGGGACGCCGGGACAGCGTCCTTCTGCACAGGAGAGCGAGCCCTTGACCACAGCTGAGCCGACGCGCGAAGAAGGCAGGAGCGGCCCCCACGACGGGGGTCCCATACGCGTGTCTCCGCCGGACCCGGATCAAGCCCACGCCGAGCGAGCTCAAGCCCCTCCGGCGCTTGAGGAGCCGGAGTCCGGGGGCGGAGCCCCCGAAACACCCCCGGCCCGCCGCATCTGGGCGTACGCCCACCGGCACCCCGTGGTCACCGCCACCATCGCCGCCGCCGTCGCCCACGTCGTCTGGTTCTTCTTCTTCGCCAACAGCGGTGGCGACCTGGCCGCCCAGGACGCTTGGGCCGAGTTCGTCGGCCGCCACCCCGCATCCGCGTACAACCTCGCCTGGTACGGCGGGATGCACCCCGTCTCCTACAGCGTCGTCTCGCCATATCTGATGGCGGTCATCGGCGTGCGCCCGACGATGATGCTCGCCGGCACCGTCTCGGCCGCCCTGACCGCGCTGATCCTGGTCCGCGTCAAGGCCGTCCGTAATCCGCTCGCCTGCTCGCTGGCCGCCGTCTTCGCCTTCCTCTGCAACGCGCTGTCGGGCCGCGTCACCTTCGGCCTCGGCACGATGTTCGCGCTGGGCGCGGTCGCCGCCGTCTTCTGCTGGCCGCACAAGTGGCGTCAGAAGCGCTGGGCGAAGGCCTGGGTCGCCGCCCCGCTCGCCGCACTCGCCACCGCGTCCAGCCCGGTCGCGGGCCTCTATCTCGGGGTCGTGGCCGCCGCGCTCTTCCTCAACAAGAGGCGCCCGGGCGCGTACGCACTGGGTCTCGCCCCGGTCGCCGTCGTCGCGGCCTCCGCGCTCCTCTTCCCCTTCTCCGGAACCCAGCCGATGTCGATCGGGACGGCCTCGCTGCCCTTCCTGTACGGCGCCCTCGTCTTCTTCCTGGTCCCCAAGGACTGGAAGACGGTCAGGGTCGGCGCCGCCGTCTACGCGATCGGCACGCTGCTCACCTGGGTGGTCGACTCCCAGATCGGCTCGAACATCTCCCGTCTCGCGATGCTCTTCGCGGGCGTGGTCCTGCTTGCCGCCCTGCCGTACACCGCGCCCCGTACGCGCAAGTGGTGGATCGTCCTCATCGCCTTCGCCGGACTCAACTTCTGGATCGGCTTCAAGGGCGTCGACGACATCATCCGTACCGCCCCCACCGCCTCCTGGACCCGTGAACTGGCCCCGCTCGTCGCCAAGCTGCAGGACGCGGGCGCGGAGAGCGGCCGGGTCGAGGTGGTCCCGGCGAGCAGCCACCGCGAGGCGTCGGCGCTCGCTCCGTACGTCAATCTCGCCCGCGGCTGGAACCGCCAGGCCGACATGAAGCGCAACCCGCTCTTCTACGACGACACCCTCAACCCCATCAGCTACCGCGCCTGGCTGGACCGCTGGGCCGTCCGCTTCGTGGTGCTGCCCACCGGCGCCCCGGACGCCTCGGGCGCCACCAAGGAGGCGAAGCTGGTCGGGGACGGGCTGCCGTATCTGAAGAGCCTCTGGTCCGACGCCAACTGGCAGCTCTTCGCGGTCGAGGGCGCCACGCCGATGGCCGACCCGCCCGGCTCCGTGGAACGCGCGGAGGAGGGCGAGCTGACCATCGACGTGAAGGCGCCCGGCTGGGTGCTGATCCGGCTCCCGTACTCGCGCTGGCTCGCCGTGGTCGACGAGGAGGGCAAGAGCATGCCGGTGCCGAAGCGGATCGACGACACCGACGAGTTCCGCAATCTGCACGGCTGTCTGCGCAAGGCGGAGAAGACCCCCGAGGGCGACGAGTGGACCAGGCTGCTCGCCCCGAAGGCAGGCGTCTACCGGCTGGCGTCCCCGTACCAGCTGGTGCCGGGCACCCCGTGCCCGGACGAGCTGGAGTGAGCCCCGCTCGCTCCTACGGAGCCAGGGACACGGGGAACGCCACGTCGCACACCTCGTCGTCGGGCCCCGCCGCGCCCCAGTCCGCGAAGTAGATCTCCCGGCAGGGCCCGGTGATGCTCAGCCCCTCCTTCTCCACCCAGGCCTCCACGGCCTCGAAGGCGGAGAGGATCTGCGGATAGGCGACCTGGGCCTTCGTGATCCTCACGTAGGCGAGCCGCTGCGCCGGCTCGACGCGCGTCGCGGCGCCGGGCTCGCGCACGGGAACGCACGCCTCGGCGGGACCGTCGCTCTCCGGGCTCACCTCGGCGTAGTACGAGACATACGGTGCGTCCGCGACGCCGCCGTACCCCTCGGCGGCCGTCACCAGGCGGTCGATCGACGCGCCGATCCACTCGGGGAGTTCGTCGGTGTAGAGGTGCTTGCGCTCGCAGAGCACCGCCCGCTCCGCGACGTCCACGGTCCTGACCTCGTACATGTTCGCTTTCCTCTCTCCAGACAACCGGTCACGGAGATGAGCCACGAGCGCCCGCTGTACGGCGGCCCGCTCCTCGACGCCCGCCCAGTACACGGCCAGCGCGTCGGCGGCCTGCGGTCCCGGCAGCTCGACGACCTCCGCGATCTGCGCGAGCGGCATGTCGACGCGCCGCAGCAGCGCGACGAGCCGGGCCCGCTCCACCTGGCCGGCGCGGTACCAGCGATAGCCGGTGACCTCGTCGACGCGGGCGGGGGCGAGCAGCCCGAGCCGGTCGTACAGGCGCAGCGCCTTGTGGGACAGGCGGGAGCGGGCGGCGAATACGCCGATGGTCAGCAGTTCCTGGTCGGCGTCGATGGGCTCAACCTCCGTTCCGATCGTGGCGTCTGCCCCTGGGGCAGGGTCAACAGCGAGGTGCTTCAGACGAGCAGGTCCAGATAGCCGTAGAGCTTTCCCAGCAGCCGCTCGACCTGCTGCTCCAGTGTCAGGGTCTCCTCGAAGCGGGCGCCCGGCGGCAGCTCCTTCTTTCCCCGTACGTACAGGGAGCAGGCGAGATCGGAGCAGACATAGATGCCCACCGAGTTGCCGTCCCGCCCGGCCGCCCCCGCCTTGGGCGCGGTCATCAGCGCGACACCGCTGCGCGGGTGCGTGGTCAGGCAGAGCGAGCACATGGAGCGCTGCTGGAACTGTCCGCCCCTGCGCCCGGGATGGCGCAGCGCCACACCGGTCAGCTGCCCGTCCCGCTCGACGACGAGATAGCTGCGCTCGGGCGCCGCGGGGTCGCGCCAGCCGAGGAAGTCCAGATCGCCCCAGGGCTGCTGGTCCAGCTCCCTGGGTACGGACAGACGCTTGGCCTCGCCCTTCGAACAGTTCACGAAGGACGCACGGATCTCCTGCTCACTTACCGGTCTCATGCTCAGTACGCTAACTTTGCCTAGGGGGCCTAGGCAAATGGTTAGTTCTCCTAGGTTGAGAGCGAGACGACAGGAGACACCGCGTGGCAAGAGCAGGGCTGACCCCCGACCGCATCACCGTGGCGGCCGCCGACCTGGCCGACGAGATCGGCTTCGACAAGGTCACCCTCTCGGCGCTGGCGCGCGGCTTCGGCGTCAAGGACGCCAGTCTCTACTCCCACATCAAGAACCTCGCCGACCTCCGTTTCCGGGTCGCCGCCCTGGCCGGCCGCGAGGTGCACGAACGCCTGGCGGCGGCGGTCGCAGGGCGCGCGGGCAAGGACGCGCTGACCGCCTTCGCGAACACGTACCGCGACTTCGCGCACGAGCACCCCGGCCGGTACGCGGCCACCCAGATCCAGATCAAGCTCGACGCGTCCGCCTTCGACACCCCCGAGATCCGCCGCGCCATCGAGACCCCGTACGCGATGCTCCGCGCCTACGGCCTCTCCGAGCCCGACCTCACGGACGCCGTACGCCTGCTGCGCGCGACCTTTCACGGCTACTTCCAGCTGGAGGCGACCGGCGGCTTCAACGCGCCGCGCGACACCCGCGCCTCCTGGGACCGCACGGTCGAGGCCCTGCACGCGCTCCTGGAGAACTGGCCCCATTCGTCGGCGGATTGACGGAGAAATGAGAGTCCCTTGGGGCGGGAGTGCATTCGATTTGGGCCTCCGTTGACCCGCCGTGCCTAGGCTTCTGAGCCGGTCTGTACTCAACGGGGCAACGGGGCGGGACACATGGCGCAGAGCTTCCAGGTCGACCCGGACGCGATACTCAAGTACGCCATGGCGGGGGAACGCCAGCACGAGCGAATACCGGGCATCGCCTCGGCCCTGGGCGGTGTCGACGTCCCCTGGGGCGCCTTCGGCAAGCTTCCCGACTCCGACGAACTGCACTCCGCCTACCGGGATCACGCCGCCGCGTCGCAGCAGGACGTACAGGATCTGATCGGTGTGATGGCGACGGTGATCCAGAACCTCCGTACCACCGCCGGGAATTACCTCACCGTCGAGCACGCGACGGACGCGACCTTCGGCGGAAGCGGTCAGGCATGAGCGGGTCGGCGGCAAGTGCGTACGGGTGGGTGCGGCAGGAGACCGCGCAGCTCATTGCCGTACCCGATGTCGAGAGCAACCCCCCGCACGGTCTCGACGCCGGTCTCGACGACGCGATCAAGTGGTTCCTGGAGAAGGTCGGCCTCCTCGACGAGCTCGAGAAGGTCACCGGAATGCCCAGCCAGCTGACGGCCGCGGCCCACGAGTGGACCGCCCAGGGCAAGGCGATGCTGGCCGTCGCCGACGGACTCCGCTCGGCGGCCACCGCGCTGCCCACCGCGTGGGAGGGCGACTCCTCGGAGGCCTTCGGGCACGGCATGGGGGAGTTCGTCGAGGCGATCGAGGGCACCGGCAAGGAGATGGGCGAGACCGCGTCGATCCTCAGCCGGGCCGCCGCGGAGTGCAAGCTCGCCGAGGACACGATCATCGCGATCATCCGGGAGGCGATCGAGTGGGCGGCGATGACGATCGCCGCGATGGTCATCACGGACATCCTCACGCTGGGGCTGGCCACTTTGGTGGACGGCCTGGTCGCGGAGGCAGAGGTCGCGGTGTTCCTCGCCAGGGTGGAGAAGGTGTCGACGACGCTCGCCAAATCCCTGGAAGAGCTCATGAAGGCGGTCAGGGAACTCAAAAAGGGCGAGAAAGCCTGGAAGGCCGTCAAGGCTGCCAACGAGGTCCGCAAGCTCGGCGGCATGATGGGGAACAGCCTGAAAGGGATGGAGAAGGTGGTCGGGATCGCCGTGGGGAGCCAGTTCAAGTCGCATGTGATCGCGCCCTTGGTGAACGCGACCACCGGCCTCCCGGAAGTCAGCCTGACGGATCCGGTCAAGGAGGGCGGGAGCTTCCTGGCCGGTGCGATCGACCGCGACGGGAAGCCGGTTGCGCCGGAGCCGTACCGCGTGAATCAGCGCAGTATCGAAGAGGACTTCGGATGATGACTGCCTTTCGGACGACGAGAGTTGACGTATGACCCACCCGTATCCGGAGAGCCTCCAGCACGAGGACGTTCAGCTCGCCGAGCACAGCCGGGGGTTTCTCTGGCCCGGGGAGACGCTCACGGGTGTTTTCCCCATGGGGCTGGACGGGCTGATCCGCGGCCGGCTCCCGAGGCGGTACCGCGCCGCGAAGCCGGGTGAGGGCAGGGAAGCGGGCTTCTGGCGCGTGCTGGCACCCGTGTACTGGGTCTTCGGGCTTCCGGCCTATCTGCTGGAATCGGCGGCCGGAGGAACCTGCCGGGGAATTTGGCGTCTGTTCCGCGGGAAAGTCCGGGCCGGTGGCTGGGAGAGCGGCGCGGGGCATTTCATCCGCGCGGTCCGCAACGGCCCCTCGTACGACGCCGGTTACGACAACGACAGGTACCTCCTCGCTTTCACCGACCGCCGTCTCCTTCTGCTGACCGAGCCGTCCACGCTCCGGTCGCGCCCGCCGCAGCTCCTCGCCGAACTCCCGCGGGGTCAGTTCGCCCTCCGCCGGGAACCGCACCCGCCCCGCCACAAGGACCGGGTGGACATCGCGTTTCCCGACGGCTCCTGGGCGGCGCTGGACGCCGGTCACCGTATCCAGGTCGAGCAGATCGCATACCTCCTGGGATGACTCAGGCGTCGAACGCCGTGTCCCTGGCCCGCTTCTCCCAGGCCGCCACCTGCGCCCCGACCTGCTCCAGGTGACCGAGCACCGCATCCACCCCGTCGCTCCCCAGCGGCAGATGCAGCGGCGTCTCGTCCGCCTCCAGCGCGGCGATGACCAGCGCCGCAGCCTTCGCCGGGTCGCCGGGCTGTTCCCCGTCGCCGCCGCCGACCATGGACCGGGTCAGGCCCACCGTGCCCGCGTAGTCCGCCAACTCCTCGGTGCTCGTGGTGGCGTTGCCCATCAGCGAGGTACGGAAGGCGCCCGGCTCCACGACCAGCACCTTGATCCCCAGCGGCCCGACTTCGCCGGCCAGCGCCTCGGACATGCCCTCAAGGGCGAACTTGGTCCCGCTGTAGGCGGAGAACCCGGCGAACGACATCTGACCGCCCATGCTGCTCATCTGCACGATCGCCCCCGACCGCTGCTCACGCATGCCCGGCAGCACGGCCCGTACCAGCGCCGCAGGCCCGAAGACATGGACGTCGAAGAGCGAGCGCAGATCCGCGTCACTGTCCTCCTCGAAGGCCCCGACGTGCGTACGCCCCGCATTGTTGACCAGGACGTCGATGCGCCCGTGCCGCCGTACGACATCCTGTACGGCGACCTCGATCGAGGCCGTGTCCGTCACATCGAGCCGCAGCGCCTCCACCTGATCGGGGTGGGCGGCGACCAGATCGTCCAGGCTTTCCACGCGCCGTACGGCGGCGACGGCGACATCTCCGGCCGCGACGGCCGCTTCGACGTACGCCCGCCCGAAACCGCTGTTCGCACCGGTGATCAGCCACACCTTGTTCATTCCGAACTCCTCAGTTCCTGCTGCGTCCTGCTGACAGCAACTACCTTGCTCCCGGCCCCACTTGCCCGTCCAAGACCCATCGTGATAGCTGATGGTCATGACGACCATGGATGTGCACGGCCGGGAGCTCCGCTACTTCGTCACGGTGGCCGAGGAGCTGCACTTCACGCGCGCGGCCGAGCGTCTCTACGTCTCGCAGCCGGCCCTGAGCAAGCAGATACGGGCCCTGGAGCGCCAGTTGGGCGGCCCTCTCTTCCTCCGCGACCGCCAGGGCGTCGAGCTCACCGCGACAGGAAAAGCCCTGCTGCCCCATGCCCTGAGGATGCTCGCGGCCTGGGACGAGGCGAGAGAGGCGGTCGAACGCTCCCTGGCCGACCAGCGCGCCACGCTCACGATCGGCATGAGCACCAGCCCCGGCCGGGGCGGCCTCCTCCCGGCCATCCGCTCGCGCTTCACGGCCGCCCACCCCGACACGAACATCCGGCTGCGCCAGATCAGCTGGGAGGACCCCACAGCGGGCCTGGCGGACGCCTCCACCGATGTGGCCTTCGTCTGGCTGCCCCTCCCCGACGAGCACCGGTACACCTGCACGGTCGTGGCCGAGGAACCCCGCCTGGTGGCGCTCCCCGAGACCCACCCCCTCGCGTCCCGCGCGGAGATCGACTTCGCGGACCTCGTCCACGAACCGTTCCTGGCACTCCCCGAGAGCGCGGGCCCGTTGCGCGACTACTGGCTGGCGACGGAGTCACGCGCCGGCCTACCCCCGCGTATCGGCGCGGAGGTGGCCAGCACGGAGGAGACGTACGAAGCTCTGGTGGCGGGACTCGGTGTCGTACTCGTGGCGACCGGCAATGCACCCCTCATCACCCTGGGAGGCGTGACCACGCGCCCCGTGAGAGGAATTGAGCCGAGCCGATACGTTTTGGCCCACCGGGCCGACGATCGCCGCCCCCTGCCGCGCGCATACGCGCAGGCCTGCCGCCAGGCGACGGAATTCGGTTGAGCCGGCCCCTCGCCCTGCGATAGCAATGCCGGATGATGCGAGGCGAGAAGGTAGAACTCCGGGCCCGGCACGAATCCGACTTCCCAGTGTTCCAGGCAGAGCTCTACAACGACGTACAGACCCGCGCCCGCTCCGAGGGGTCGCCGTGGCGCCCGGTCTCCCCGACCCCGCCGAAGGAGCCGGACGAGCCGTCGGAGAAGGCGGTCGTCTTCTCCGTGGTGGAACGCGAGACGCAGAAGCTGATCGGCGAGGCGGTGCTCTGGGGCATCGACAATCACAACAGGGCGGCCCACCTGGGCATTTCCATGCTCCCCTCGGCTCAGGGCCAGGGTTTCGGCACGGATGTGGTCCGGGTGCTGTGCGAGTACGGATTCGCCGTACGCGGCCTGAACCGCCTGCAGGTGGAAACCCTCGCGGACAACGACGCGATGCTCGGGGCGGCGAAGCGGGCGGGCTTCACGGTGGACGGCACGCTGCGCAAGTCGGCCTGGGTCTACGGCACGTTCGCGGACGAGGTGCTCCTCGGCCTCCTGGTGGAGGACTGGAAGCCCGCTTCACACGTCTGACCCGCTTCACACGTCTGACCCGCCTCACACGTCTGACCCGCCTCACACGTCTGACCCGCCTATTACGTCTGACCCGCCCGAACCGCGTAACCGGTCGGTGCCGCACGCGTTGGGCGGAAGTGGAAATCTGGCTGCTCAATCACTTCAGCACACTGACCCTGTTCGTCCTCATCTGCGGCGGCGTCGTCTCGGTCGCCGTGGCCGGCACCCTGGTGGTGCGGCGACGGCTTCCGAGCGTGACCGCGGGCAAGTACAACGAGATGATCGGGGTCGTCCTCGGCATGTATGCCGCGATCTACGGCATCATCCTGGCCTTCGTGGTCGTAGCCGAATGGGAGGGCCTCGACCAGGCGGGCACCAATGTCGCCGCCGAGGCCAGCCAGACCGCCGAGGTGCTCCGCGAAGCGTCCGCCTTCCCGCCGGAGCAGCAGCACCAGGTGAACGCCGCGATGGGCGCGTACGTCCGGGCGGTGGTGGACAAGCAGTGGCCGCTGATGCGCGCGGGCGCCCCTGACCCGAACATCACGAACCCCGAAGTCGCATCGCTCTACAAGGCCTTCCAGAGCTACGAACCGAAGACCGAGGCGCAGAAGGCCTACTACGCCCAGTCGGTGTCGACCCTGGCCGACATCGCATCGGCCCGCCGCACCCGCCTGGCCCAGGCCGACCAGCAGCTCCCGGTGCTGCTGACCATCCTGGTGTACGGCGGCGCGCTCGTGATGATCCCGCTGACGTTCCTCTACGGCATCGAGGGCCTGCGCCCCCAGCTCATGTTCGTGGTGGCCGTGGCGGGGCTGGTGGGCGTGAGTCTGCTGCTCTGTCTGACGCTGGACCGCCCGTTCGCGGGGGATCTCGCGGTCTCACCGCAGCCGTTCAAGGAGGGGGTGCTGGCCCAGTTCTGGCGCTGAGAGAACTCAACGTCCCTTGCTCAGCAGCGAGTTGAGCTCGCCATAGTCGACGGCGTCACCGAGGGAGTCGTAGGTGCCGGCCCCGAAGAGATCCGAGGCGGCACGACGCGCGGCGCCATAGGCGGCCTGCGCCACACCGGACCCGAGACTGACCCGGCTCACCCCAAGGGCCCCCAGCTCGCCGACGGTCGGGGCGCCGGGCCCTGCCATGACATTGACGGGTACGGAGATGCCCTCGACCAGCGCCTCGACGATCGCGCGATCGGTGACACCGGGGACGAAGATGCCGTCCGCACCGGCGGCGACGTACAACCGGGCCCGCTCCAGGGTCTCCTTCAGCCGGCCGCCCGCGTCCCCCAAGCCGAACAGATAGGTGTCGATGCGGGCGTTGATGAAGAGATCGCCCCCGCTCGCCTCGACGACCCCCCGAGCGGCGGAGATCCGCTGGGCCAGCTCGGCCGGCGGCCGGGCGGCGTCCTCGATGTTGACCCCGGCGGCCCCGGCGGCGAGCACCTCACGGATGGTCTCGGCGACCCCGCCCGGGTCCTGTGCGTACCCGCCCTCGATATCGGTGGTGACGGGCACGGACACAGCGGCGACCACGCGCCGGACCACCTCCAACCCCTGCTCCCTGGACAGGACATCCCCGTCCGGGGCCCCCAGAGACCAGGCGACACCGGCACTGGTGGTGGCAATGGCGGAGGCGCCGGCGGCCTCGATGACGCAAGCGCTGGCGACGTCCCAGGCGTTGGCGAGAGCCAGGGGAGCGGCAGGGGTGTGCAGGGAGCGGAGGAGCCGGGCGCGGTCGGACTGCGTGGAGGTCATACGGGCATTGAACCGCCGCCGGATGACGACGGTCCAGCGAAAATCCGACGTCACCGTGGACGGGCACAGGGCAGGATGCCCTCGTGCACCACATCCTGCGCGGCCTCGCCACCAACCCCGCTCTGCCACCCGAGTTGGTCGATCGCCTGATCTCCCTCGCGGACGACGACAACGAACTCGCCTGGTACCTCGACGGCCGCGAGGACCTGAGCCGTACGCAGGTGTCCGCGGTGGCCGCGCGCGCAGAGGGGAGCGCGGTGTCGCTCGCGTACCAGGGCCGGCTCACGGCCGCGGACATCGATCCCCGCGCGCAGCCGTATGCGGCCCTCGCCCTGCTCGACGAGGGGGCCGGACCCCTGGAGTGGGCGCGTCTGTTCGCGGCGGACCCGGTTCGTGAGCGGCGGGAGAAGCTGGCAGCCTGCCCCGGACTTCCCTGCGACGTGGTGGAGATGCTCGCCGCGGACCCGGACGTACGCGTAGTCGCCGAGCTCGCACGGTGCACCACAGCGGAGGTGGCCGGCAGGCTCGCGCGGCATCCGCACGCCGAGGTCCGCCGCGCTGTGGCGGCCAATGAGGCGACGCCTCCCGCCGCACTGGCGGCGCTGATGACGGGGGAGGGGCTGCCGGGGCCGACCCACTGCCTGGTCTGCGACCGCGAGGAGACGCCTTTCGTGCACGACCCGCAGTGCCCGCGCACCGATTGCGATCTGCTGCCGGGCGCGTCCTGCGACGGCTCGCACGAATCCACGGTCCACGACATACGGCAGGCCGCGCTGGGCAATCCCGCCACCCCCACGGAGGCGGTCGCCGGCTTCGAGGACGACCCGTCGATGCTGCTGCGCCAGGCGCTCGCCCGTCGTCCGGACCTCCCCCCGCAGGTGTGCGCGCGGCTGGCCGCGGATCCGATTCCCGGTGTACGCGCCGACCTCGCGGACAATCCGGCGATCGACGAGGCGCTGATCCGCGTCCTGGCGGCCGACAGCGACCCCCTGGTGCGCCGCGAGATCGTGCTCCACCCCCGCGTACCGCTCGACGTACTCGTCCAACTGGCCCGGAACACCCGCATCGGCCCCACCCTCCTGCCCCGGATCGCCGACGCTTCCCCCGCCGAACTCGAAGAACTGGCCGCGTCACCGGAGCCGGCCGCCCGGATGCTGGTGGCCCAACGACGCGATCTGCCACCGGAGATACGCGACCGCCTGGCCGACGACCCCGATGCCAAGGTGGCGAAATCCATCGCGCCCCACCCCGGTCTGGCCGATGGGCAGTTGCGCGCGATGGTCGAACATCACGGCATCCGCGTCCTGGCCAGGGCAGCGACCAACCCGGACGCGACGGCGGCCCTGCTGGAGGACCTGACCCGCCACGACCCCCCGGTGCAGAAGATGTTCCGCGAGCTCGCCCGCCACCCCAGGGCGACGGCCACGGCGCTGCTCGCGTGCCTGGCGGACTTCCAGGCGAGGCCCAAGGCCGCGGGCCACCCGGCGCTCCCGCGATCGGTGATCGTGGAACTGCTCACCGACGAGGACGAGCGGGTGGTGGAAGCGGCGTCAGCCAACCCGTCCCTGCCGACAGCGGTCATGGCGGACCTGGTGCGACGGGCCGAGGAGGTCCAGGGCTAGTCGGGGAACCGGATGTCAGTGGCTCGTGCGAGGGTGCACCCATGGATGCTCGGGGAGTGGTCGAGGCGTTGTGGGAACGGATCCAGGCGCGCGATTGGGCTGGTGTCGCCGACCTGGTCGCGGAGGACGCCGTGGTCGAGTGGCCGATCAGCGCGGAACGCATCGTCGGCCGGGCGAACTTCGTCGCCGTGAACCGCGAATACCCGGAGGGCTGGTCGATCCGGGTGCTGCGGATCGTGGCCGAGGGCAGCGAGGTGGTGTCCGAAGTCGAGGTGCCGCATGAGGAGTTCGGGGTGTTTCGCGCGGCGTCGTTCTGGACCGTCGATGGGGGCCGGATCGTGCGCGGCAGGGAGTACTGGACGAGCGTGGGCGGCGATCCGCGCCCGGAGTGGCGGGCGGCTCTGGTCGAGCCCATGTGAGGTGGGGTGGGGTGCGCTGGAGTTCGCGGTGGGGCTACGCGGAGCCACGTACATGCAGAAGGGCCGGCACCGGGGAACCGTGTCCCTGGTGCCGGCCCATCGTTCTGCTGCCCTGATCAGAGCAGGCTGTTGTAGATGTTCCAGCCGGTGCCGACCTTGATGCGGGTGCCGTACGGGGTCGCGGCCTTGCCTGTCCCCGGGTAGAGCCACAGCACGCCCGATGCGTCGCGGCCGAGGATGTCGGCCCGGCCGTCACCGGTCAGGTCGCCGGGGACGAGCAGGGTGTTGTAGATCGTCCAGCCGGTGCCGACCTGGGCGCGGGCGGCGTAGGGGGCCGCGGCCTTGCCCGTCCCCGCGTACAGCCACAGCACGCCCGACGCGTCGCGCGCGAGCAGGTCGGCGCGGCCGTCGCCGGTCAGATCGCCCGCCCCTGTAAGGGAGTTGTAGGCATTCCAGCCGCTCCCGATCTTCACCCGGGGTGCGAACGGCGCCGTCGTGCTCGTGGTGCCCTCGTAGAGCCACTGGACGCCCGACGTGTCGCGCGCCAGGAGGTCGGCGCGGCCGTCGCCGGTCAGGTCGCCGGCTCCCGTAAGGGAGTTGTACGCGTTCCACCCGCTGCCGACCTTCACGCGCGGCGTGAACGGGAGGGTGTCCCCGCCGCCGCGGTAGTACCAGAGCACACCGCTCGCGTCGCGGGCGACCAGGTCGCCCGTCCCGCGCACGGTCAGGTTCGACAGCGCTGTGATCGCGGTGAACCCCTGCCAGCCGTTGCTGACGGCCACGCGTGCCGCGTACGGCGCGGTGGCGTCCCCCGTGCCGTCGTAACGCCACATCGTCCCCTGCGCGTCACGCGCGAGGAAGCGGCTGCGGGCCTGGACGGGGTACGGGCTGTCGACCGCGAAGCCGGCCGTCGCCGCCGGGCTGGTGGCACCCGCGTCGGACGCCTGGAAGCGGACGTCCGCCGTGATCTGCCAGGCGCTGACGGACGCGCCGACGGCCAGGGCGTAGGTGACGGTGTGGTCACCGGCGGGCAGGTCGCACGAGACGGCCTCGACCGCGCCGTTGACCGGTCCTGCCGCGTGGTCGCAGGCGCCCTGCGGCGCTCCGCTCACCGACGCGACCTTGATGTCGACAACGCTCTTGGACCAGTCGGGCTGACCGTCCGCGGGACGCAGCCCGACGGTGAGCCGGCCGCTGCCCTCGGCGTGGACGCGCACGGTGTGCTTGGTCGTCGACGACAGGGGGAGGTCCGTGGTCGTCAGGTCGAGGGAGTTCTGGGTCTGCTCGATCAGGCCCAGACTGGTCTGGGGATCGGAAGGGCTGTTCGTGGGTGCCGCGTAGTCACCGACCGCGAGGAACCGGCTGCCGCCGGAGCTGTCGACCGGTGCGATGTCATGGAACGAGTAGGACGGGAACTTGTTGCCGGACACGGTCGCCCCGGACTGCTTCGTCCAGGTTGTGCCGTCGTAGTGCCAGAAGACCGGCTCGGCGTTTACGGAGGCGGCGTCCGAACCGGCCGCCCACAGTCCGCCGTGACCATCAGGCCGGATGGACTCGACGATGAACCCGGAAAGGTCTCCGCTCACGTCGTGCCAGGCCGAGCCGTCCCAGTGCTCGACGTGCGTCAGGGGCGGCTCTGCGCCCGGCGGGTAGCCCCAGCCGGCCATGTAGACGTCGTCCGGCGACACCGCTGCCACCTCGGACATTTCAACCACGGCGGGCGCCGGCGGCTGAGGCATCAGCGTCCAGGTCGTTCCGTCCCAGTGGTACGCCACCGGGTGGCCGCCTTCCACGGGGTACTGCATGCCCGTCGCATACGCGTCGTCCGCCGACACGGCATCGATGCCGTGGATGTCCACGCCCTGGGGGAGCGCGAAGGTCTGCCAGGCGCCGTCGCTGTAGGTGTACAGGGCGTCACCACCCTTGAAGAGCCTGCCCGGGACCGCCTTGACCGGCACCTCGGGCCAGTCCCGGTCGAGTGCGCCGGCGGCAGGTACGGTCGTCCACTGCTTACCGTCGTAGTGGACCAGGGACTGAGTCCCGCCGGTGGAGGTCGTCGTGCTGCCGTACGCCCACACGTCGTCCGCCGACGCCGCGCTGACGGCCGACCAGCGCTCCACCTGGGGGAGCGCGGGGTCCTTGACTGGAGCCCATGTCTGCCCGTCCCAGCCCATGAGAACGCCATGGCCGTCGGCCCCCAACCCGGCCGCCCACGCATGCTGGGCATCCGCGGAGGTCACCGACAGCAGCGAATTCGCGCCGCTCCCGCCGGACAGCACAGCCTTCCAGCCGGGCGTCGACACATGGCGGTCCGCGGGCGCCGTATCGGCCGCCGCGGTCCCCCCGGACCCCACAAGTGCGGCGAGCAGGGCGACGCCTGCTGTGCCTGCGACGGCAATATGCCGGGCCCGTCTGAGCGAGCGCTTCCTCTTCATGACACATCCCCTCCCTTGGCCGACGGTCCGTGACCGTGGCCTTCCCGCTGTCCTGTACGGCTGACCGGACCGGACGGATCGCCGCGCACGGTTTCGGCACGCCACAGCAGACCGCGGCGCGTGGCGCCTACCTGTCTCCTGGAGTCCCCTCCACGCACGGCTTGTCCGAACGGCCCGCGGGTTCGGCACACGTGCCGCCCTGCGGGCTCTGGTCAGCCATGGTCGGGTCGGGCGTATCGCGCCCGTACCCGCGACCGCTCCCCCGCGGTCCCGGGCAGTGTGTCACACCAGGCCCGGGGACGACCGGGCAGATTCCCCCCTGCCCAGGGGGTGTTGGGAAAGACCGGGGAGTGGCGGTCCGTCCCCGTCACCGGTCACGCGGCCCCATGGGCCAGCAGGCTGCGGCCGCAGTCGACGACCGTCTCCCGGGCCGGGCGCGGCTGCCACCCCAGGACGCGGTGGGCCTTCGCGGTGCTGTGACGGTTGCGGCGCCCCAGTGCCGGGGTGATGTCACGCAGCGACGGGTCGCGGAAGCGGGCCGCGAGCCGGACGGCGAGGTCGGGGATCCGCCGGGTCGACACCTTGCGGCCGCCCTCGCCCAACTCCTCCCGCAGCGCGTGCGCCATGTCCTGCATCCACGTGAACTCACCGGTGCCGAGGAAGCGTTGGCCCGCGGCCTCGGGCGACGTCATGGCCCGGACGTGGAGGTCGGCGAGGTCCCGTACGTCCACGATTTCCAGGCCGATACGCGGCACGCCCCGCATGCCCCCGGAAAGCATCCGCTGGACGATGCCGACCGAGCCGATGGTGCTCGTCGCCAGGATCGGTCCGAAGACGGCTCCCGGCAGCACCGTGGTGAGCTCGGTGGGGCCGTCGTGGGTCGCCATGAAATCCCAGGCGGCCCGCTCGGCAAGCGTCTTGGAGCGGCGGTAGGGGGTCAGAGTCGGGTCGTCAGGGTCGGTCCACAGGGTCTCGTCGGTGACACCTTCGGTGGCGTACGACGAGGGGCTGGCGGTGTTCGCCGCAGACGTCATCACCACGCGCCGCACACCGGCCGCGCTCGCGGCGCGCAGTACGCGCAGCGCCCCGTCGCGCGCGGGGGCGACCATGGCGTCCGAGTTGTCGGCGACGTTCCCGCCGAGCGGGGATGCCACGTGCAGGACATGGTCGACGCCCTTGACGGCGGCGTCCCAGCCCTCGTCCGCGGTGAGGTCGGCGGCGGCGAACTCGAGCCGCCCGGCCGGCTCCGCCTCGGTCGCGACGGCGGCAAGGACGGCCGCCTCCTTGTCTCGGCTGCGCACGGTGGTACGGACCCGGTACCCGCGCCCGAGCAGCTCGACGATGCACCAGCCGGCGACGTAACCGCTGCCGCCGGTGACCAGAACCGTATCCGGCATGACTCTTCTCCAGGGGCTGTGCGAAAATTAAGCGGAAGCCCTTCCGCTTCGACCCCTCCAACGTAACGGAAGCCCTTCCGCTTAACAACCGGACCGATCGGACGCCTCGTGACCCCGCCTCCGCCCCGCGCCACCCGCACCGACGCCGTGACCAACCGGGCCCGCATCCTCGCGGCCGCCGGAGAGGCCCTCGCCACGTCGTCGGGCGCCTCGATGACGTCCATCGCCAAACAGGCCGGTGTCGGAGTCGGGACGCTCTACCGCCACTTCCCTACCAGGGAAGCGCTCATAATCGAGCTCTACCACCAGGAGATCCAGAAGGTCATCGACCTCGCGCACACCCTCGCGGCCGAGCAGCCCCCGCTCACCGCCCTGCGCCGCTGGTTCGAGGAAGTCGCCCGGTACGGGAAGCTCAAGTACGGCGTGTCCGAGGTGATCCACGCGGCAACCAACGGCGGCCTGGACGACAAGAACTACGAGCCGTTCCTGAACGCCATCGCCGTCCTGCTGGACGCCGGCGCCACCTCCGGCGACCTCAAACCGGGCGTAGACCCCCAGGACGTCCTGCTCCAACTCAGCGTGCTGTGGCGCATCCCCCCGGGCGAGGGCAGCGAGGCCCGCGCAACCCGCATCCTCGACCTCGTCCTCGACGGCCTGCGCACGAGGCCGACCGTTCCATGACCTCGGCGCACGGCACCGCGAGGTCGGTGGCGTCTCATCCCGCCTGGTACAGGCGTGCCAGGTCGACCAGTTGGACAGAGGGGTCGCTTTCGGCGAGACGGCTGAGCGCGCTGGTGAATCCGGCGCCGCTGTAGCAGAACAGGCGAGTGGCCTCGGTGGCGGTGCCCTGTGCGACAAGCAGGGAGCGAATGTGCTTGAGGCGCTGCAAGTGGTCCATGCCCATGGTTTCGTTCCACTTCGCTTCGCCGATGGCGAGCAGCACAGCGCGCCCGGTCCCACTGTCCCCGTATGCGGCGACGTCGACTTCGTGGCTGGTCCTGGCCGCGGGCTCATTGACCACACCGGCCGCCACTCGGTCGACCTGCCCGCCGAGGGTGTCCGGATCGGCGTACCAGCGAGTCCATTCGCGGCAGAGCTGCTCGAAGTGCGGGCCGACGACCTTGCTCAGATAGGCCGACTGCACGCGGCGCCACACGGCAGGCGCGCGTCCGGGGCGCTCGAGATCGCCCCAGGCCGGACGCATGACGGAGTGGTAGAACGTCACGAGGGGTTCGGCGATGCGATACGCGGAGCGGTTGCGGCGGAACGCATCCTGCTCATGCGTGATCATGCCGACGTCCTGGAGAACGCTGAGCGGGTGGGCGAGATCGGTCGACTTGCGTCCGAGGTACGTGGCGATGCCTCCGCGTGCGGTGTTGCCGTCGGCGATGGCGGCCAGCACGGAGTGGTAGAGCGCGGTGTCGTGGAGTTCAGGTTCTTCCGCCAGCAAGTAGCGGGCCTCGCGGAAGAGGGGGCGGGCAGGGTTGAGCACCGCGCGAGTGACCCAGTCATCGAAGTCGTCCGGACCGGCCGGGGTGTCCCCCTGAGTGAACTCGCGGCGGTAGGCGGGGGTGCCGCCGACGATGGCATGAGTGAGCAGAGCGGTATGCGGGTCGGCGATCTCCCAGAACTCGGCCGCGAGCCGGAAGTCCAGGGTGGGTACGACGAGCTCGAGCCCTGCCCGGCCTCGCAGAGGTGCGTTGCCGGCGAGCAGTTTCCCCATGAACGAGAGCGCGGAGCCGCACAGCAGCAGCCGTACGGGGGTGTTGGTGCGTTGAGCCGTGGGGTCCAGTGCGCGCTGGATGATCGAGGGCAGAGCAGGGGACGCCTTGGCGAGGAAGGGAAACTCGTCGATGACCGCAACGACGGGTTCGCCTCCGTGGGCGATGTGCATCAGCTCGGTGATGGCCTCGTCCCAGTGGGCGAACCGGAACGGGGTGGACTGGCCACGGTGAGCGGCAAGGGCCACGCCGAACTGGTGCAGAGCGTCGGTCTCTGTGGTCTCCGTGGCCGTGAACATGAACCCGCCGCCCGCGCGTGCAACGGCGTCGAGAAGAAATGTCTTGCCCTGCCTGCGCCGCCCGGACACCACCCCGAGCATGGCGCGCGGCCCCGGCGCCCCGGCGAATCGCGTCAGCTCGGCCCACTCGAAGTCGCGGTCGAACATCTCGATCGGCTTGATCATGCACACTCCAAGGAATGTATAGGTGGACTTATTATAGCTGCACCGATACATAAGGACGGGGCAGAGGTCTGTGTCCACGAGAAAGGCGCAGGCCGACGATGCTCTGACCTGAACCCGGACGGCGATACGCCCCATTGCCCCGCTGTGCCCCCGGCAGGATTCGAACCTGCGACACCGCACACACGCCCGGTCGGCCAGGGAGTCAAACTGCGCAGGTGCTGATCAGACGAGAGACGCCCGCCGACCTGGCCGCAGTCCGTGCGGTGACCATCGCCTCCTCCCATAAACCGAACGAGGAGGAACCAGTGGAGGCGATTCTGCGGGACGCGTTGCAAAGGGGTGAAAACCGGATCCCAGCGCTCTCGCTGGTGGCCGAGAGCGAGGACGGCGCCATCATCGGCCATGCCCTCAGCACCTGGGGGCGAATCGGTAGCGTCCGAGTCCCCAACCTGAGCCTGCTCGGCGTTCACCGCGACTACCGCCGCTGCGGCTTCGGCATGGCGCTGGTCCACGCCACGCTCGCGGCCGCAGACGCCCTCGACGCGCCCATGGTCGTTGTCCTCGGTGACCCCGACTTCTACGGGCGGTTCGGCTTTCGGCCGAGCACTGACTTCGGCATCGTTGGCGAGGAACTGGCCTGGGAACACCTTTTTCAGATTCGAACCCTGGCCGCCTACGATCCGTCCGTAGCAGGCGAATTCATCTATCCCGAGCCCTTCGGAAGCATCTGACCCCGCCATGGCGGTGAGGTGGAGCCGACCGCCCCGGCAGAATGGCGCAGGTCCTCGTTCTCGCACGGATGAGGACGACGTGATGGACCACTGACACGGCGACGAAACCCGAACGTGGCGGGGCTGCTTCGAGCAGATACCCGGGTGGTTCGTCGGTGGGTGGGATCTCGAGATCTTCCGGGAGAGCCGGTGCCGCGGTGCCCGGACTGTGGATGTTCAAGGACGGGGCCTCGTACCTACTCGGAGGGGCGCATCCTCTCCGCTACGGCCCCCTGGGACCCGCCGACGTGCAAAGCAGTCCTGTAGCGTGCGCCGGCCTGGGCGTAGTGCCCGTGGCAATACGATTCACCCCATGATCCGCGCAGTGGTCTTCGACGTCGGCGAGTGCCTGGTGGATGAGACCCGGGAGTACGGCACTTGGGCCGACTGGCTGGACATCCCGCGGCACACCTTCGCCGCGATGTTCGGCGCCGTCATCGCCCAAGGGCGGGACTACCGGGGCGTCTTCCAGGAGTTCCGTCCGGGATTCGACCTGTACGAACAGCGCGACGCCCGTGCCGCAGCCGGTCAACCGGAGAGTTTCGACGAGACCGACCTCTACGCCGACGTCCGCCCCGCCCTCAGTGCCCTGCGCGGGGCCGGCCTCTGGCTCGGTATCGCCGGGATCCAGACCGTTCGCGCCGGCGGGATCCTCCGCAGCCTGTTCACCGGCGACGTCGACCTGATCGGGACGAGCGACGACTGGGGCGCTAGCAAGCCCGACCCGCTGTTCTTCGCGCGGGTCGCCGAAGTCGTCCCCTTCGCGGCTGAAGAGATCCTGTACGTCGGGGATCGCGTCGACAACGACTTGCGGCCTGCCGTCGCAGCCGGGATGCAGACCGCGCTCATTCGCCGCGGCCCGTGGGGGACCATCCAGTGGCAGACCGCCGAGGCCCGAGACCTGCCCACCTTCCGTATCGAATCCCTGGCCGAACTGGTGGAGCAGATCGGCCAGTTCAACGAGCGAGTGCGCTGACCGTCGTCGACCATCCGTACAGCCGGTCGTCGAGGTCCCGTACCCATGCCTCGTGCTGGTGCGGGGCGAGGGAGCGGCGCACCTCGCGCACCCGGTCCATGCCCATTGCGTACCAGGTCACTTCGAGCTGATCCAGCGCGCGGACGGCGTACGCGCAGGCCGCTTCCGGGCGTTGGTGTCGGATGTGGATGTCACGCGCCCGGTCTAGGCGTCGTGGAGGAGGCCGATATCGTCCGAGCCGATGGGTTCCGCGTACTCAAGCACATGCTCGATTCGCCCCTACTGGGTGAGCCGCTGTCGAGCCGCTCAGACTCGACGTAGGTGACACCACCTCGCGTGAATAGCCCAGTGACCTTGAACTCGTGGTCGTACTTGGGGGCGCCGGGGTAGCGGAAAGCCCAGATGAAACCTATCTCGGGATGCGCGGTCACATGCCCAGTCTGGCATCGGTAGGCCTGTCCGCGGTTCGTGGACGCTCAACGGGTGAGTCAGTCAGGGCCGTTGGCTGCATTCAATGGTCCGGACTCGATTGTCAGTACGGACGAGTACGCTCAGCAGCGCGTGGCCGGCACCCGGGGTATCCAACTCTGTAATGCAGCTGCATCCCTGGTCTGCTTGGGGGTGGTCCGGTATCCAGCCCGTGGCCTAACCGGCGACGCAGGCACTGTCGATGGCCAAGAGTGAGACCTGACAGCGCCGACCACGCACATCAGTGGAGTCCCAATGGCCGGGGCGCGGCGTGGTCCGCTTCGCGCCCCTCGACGCGAACTTGGCGTACGTCGAGTTCGCGCCTCCTACTGGGACTGGCGCCGATACTTTCGGGCGCGAAGCTCAAGAAAGATGATCCACCCGACTAGGAGCGTGATCATGGATTCGAACGCTTGCCGCCAAGTCTCGGACCCCCACCTGTGAGCCGCGACTGCCGTGAGAGCGAGCCAAGCGCCGATCAGTAGGTAGTCACGAAGGCGGGATCGAAGCCGGGCATCTGGTCGTGCCAGATAAACCATGGAACTCCCCTCTGCGGACTGGAGGATACAACCGACCTGTGATCCCACGATTGGTTCGCTGGTATGGCCGCTGGCCTCCATGAGTGACGCCTCCGGCCGGTACCACTCCGCATCCACATCCGGTTTCGGCAGGGACCGCTCGGTGACAGGGGCGGTCACTGCACGGTGGCATGCATGGCACTGGAAGATCGTCATCAAGGCACCTCGCTTGCTCGATCATTATCGGCGCGGCAGCCTACGCGGTCGGTGGAGTCTCAATGGCCGAGTCAAGGGCTTACGTGGGCCTGACTCCCGGTGGGCTCATCCACCTCGAAGTGGGGCCCGGTCTTTTCCTGTTCCCGTGCCGCACTCGCAGCGTGAAGTGGTCAGCCACATGGCGCGGATATGCAAGATGCGCGCTCCGGCCGTCTGATGTCATCCGAAGAGCTAGAACGGTCGTCCGTTCAGGCCGAGCTTCCTTTTGCCGTAGGGGGAGAAGATCGACGCCCAGCCGGTCCAGCCGGCGTGAACCTGGGCGATCTGAGAGGGCAGGGGCATGACCGGGAGCAGGTTTCTGCCCTTCGCCCAGTTGGTGAGAAGCCCCTCGGTTGTGTCCACGGCGGAGACGACCATGGTGACCTTCGCGTTGCCATCGACCCAGGTGTCCCACAGCGCCCACCCTTCGGGTCGGGGCTCAACTCCTAGTCGAGAACAGGCGTGTTGGTAGGTCTCATGGCGGCCGATGGGCATGGCTTCGGGACGGATGATGGCAACGGCGGCGAGAGGTACTTCCGGGCGCGCCACCTCCTCATCCAGGCACCCGTCCAAGGGGAAGTGGTAGTGCAACAGCGCCCTGCCCAGGGCGCTGACGCTGCGTTGGAGCGGACCTTCGTCTTCGGAGTCACCAGCAGGCAACTGTTCACTGGTGGCTGCTGAGACGACTGTCTTGGCGAGTCGTTCGATCTCCCGCAGATAGTCGACTTCGGAGAGCTGGGGGCGGGTCATGGGGGGCAGTCTCGCATCGCCCCTCCGGATGAGTGCACCCGTTTTCCACATAGCCGGACACGATGCCCTGCCGGGCCCGGCCCGGATCATCAGTCAGGTCCGTACAGATGCGTGTGGCAACGCGGAGGCAGGCTGAGCTGGCCGTGAATTGACCTTCCTGCATCGCCTCTAGCGACCGATGGGGATCTCGTAAACGATCTCGCGCAGGGCGGAGGGCGCGATGATGTCCGCGGTCTCCACGGGCAGCGGGAGTTTTGTCATGCCGGTTTCCTGCAGAGGGAGCTACAGGGGTGCCTAGAGGCTGCTCACGATGCTTCCGGCGACCGCGTTGGCGACGCTGTAGGCCGAGGCGCTGCTCCCTAGGGGGAAGCCTCCGGGGGGAGGTGTGGCGGCGTGGGCAGGGGTGGAGAGGAGCAGGGCGGCGCCTGCAGCGACTGCGAATGCTGCGGCGCGCTGGGTGATCGTCATGGCTCTACAACGACCGTCGCAGACGCAGATGGCGAAAGAGCCCTTGCATTCGAACAATGGAAGGGCTCTTCGGTACTGCTGACCTGCTGTCCAGCTTGTGCCCCGGCAGGATTCGAACCTGCGACACCACCTTTAGGAGTTCGATCTAGCCCGAGTGTGACGTGGGGCCACATTGAGCACGGGCGTCTGCTGCGATGGTCAATGGCCACTGCTGATCGTGGCCGTTGATGTCAGCATGGATGGTCAGCGGAACAGCTCTGGCATCGGACAGGACTCCAGCACTTCATCCAGCCGATCGGCCCAGCCCCACCAAACGTGCCTACTGGGACATCTCCACAGTGCCCGGCAGGCACGTCGGTCATCATCCTCCCGTCTGGACAGCACGAGCCCACCGGACCTCATGGGTCGGCTGCACTGTGGACAGGCTGGGGGCCAGTGGGTCATGCCGTGCACCTTAGAGGCTGGGTGGTCATGTCATCTGAGGTAGGGCGGCCGCCATGAGTCGTTGATGTCAGATCTGATGTCAAAGGCCCCCAACCATGATCGGTTGGGGGCCTTTTGTCTTGTGCCCCCGGCAGGATTCGAACCTGCGACACCAGCTTTAGGAGAGCTGTGCTCTATCCCCTGAGCTACGGAGGCGGGCCTTGCGGAAAACGTGGATGAAAATTCCGAAGAGATCGCATCCGGTTGAGGCAAGGGTGAAGGCCACCCGCCAGGGCAGCCCAGGACAGCGTAGCGGATGGGGGGAGGGCTTGGCGTGGGCGGTCACCGAAGCCCGCGAGCACGCCGTGATCACGGCCCCTCTTCTCCTGTGTCGGAGTACTCGGGATCCTCGGCGTAGCGGGCCGCGCTGCTGGCGTTCTGGGCCAGCATGAAGCCGAGGACGACCAAAGTCTGGGCTTCTGCGCCGAAGGCGATCAGCCTGCCGTTCCAGAGTGAGCGGTCGAGCTGCGAGAAGGCGGACTCGGCGTCCTGACGCCCTCCCTTGAGCCTCTTGTACGTCGCGGTATGCACCGGGATCTGGAAGAGATGCTCGGCGCGGTGGAAGTCCCGCTCGGTGTCGCTTTCGCCGGGTTTGCGCTCTCCGGGTCGTGTGGTCACGGCCACTGGTTCGTGGGGGCCGTAGATGCACGGGATGGCCAGCAGGTGGTACCAGCGATGGTTGCGGACGCCGGGGCGTGGCGCGATCTTGGGGATGGGGAGCAGGCTGCTGGTGCTGTCGTCGAGGAAGACCCGCTCGTGGACGCGGCTGTCCTTGGCCCGGAGCTCATGGCTACAGCGGCCGTATGTCGGGGTCCGGAGCGGGCGCGGTTGGATGCCCTTGTGCTGCTTGCTGATGAGTAACCTTCCGCGGCGCGCGACGGCGTCACGGTGTTTGCCACGCATGGCGCCGTCGTAGAGCACACCCAGGCACCCTTCGGCCTGGTCCAGAATGGTGCAGGCCATCTTCAGGGCGACGGCTGCCTCTCCGCCGGGGTGGTCGTGCGGAACGTGCTGGAAGCGCAGGAAGACGCGGCGGAAGTAGCCGCGGCGGCGTGTGGAGAAGAAGACGAACTTTGTACCCAGCACGTACTTTCCGCCGTCCTCGCTGTCGCCGCGTGTGCTGGTGCCGTCCTTGTCGTAGTCCCCGCCTCCTTCCTTCTGCCAGTGAGCGGCCGGGTCGACCCGGCGATTGAAGATCTTCCCGGTCTGGGGGTCCGTCCACTTGGCGGAAGTAGCCCGAGTGGGAGATTTGGCGACGGTGCCGTCGCCTGCGATGAGCTGATGGCGCTCGGGGTCGCTCCATTTTCTCGGCGCGCCGGGCGGCAGCAGACCTTGCCGCAACGCCTGCATGAGCGCGAGGTCGGCGAAACCCTCGCTGAGTTCTTCCAGATGCGGGACCAGAATGGTCTTCTGGGCGTACTGCCACTGGTTTCGGTTCGGCCCGCACATGCGCGGAGTCCAGGACGACACGGGAGACGTCGATGAGGCCGGCGTCGTCCAGCCGGTGCAGGACAGCTTTGTGGAGGCGGCCTCAGACGCCGGCTCTCGACCAGATCATGAATCGCCGGTGCACCGTCGACTTCGACACCCCGAAGCATGGCGGCAACGCCCGCCAGGAACAGCCGCTGACCAGCGCATAGATGATCGCTGCGAACAGCGTCTCGTCAGGCGTGTTCTGCGTGCCACCACCCTGCGGCCGCACCCGGCCCTCCGGAATCAACGGCCTGGCGAGCTCCCACAGTCCGTCCGGAACGATCCAACTCCACGTCCCCTGCTCCATGAAGAGGGCATACCCAACTCACCACATAGGACATCGTCTTAGGCGACTCGCACGGATGTCCCTATCTCGTGTGCGTGTAAGGGGTTTGGTGGTGGCGGGCCGCCCGGCGGAGTGAGTTCCTCACTGCAGAAGTACTGCCGTGGATCGGCGTCGTTGGTGGAGTGTGACTGCGACTAAGAGACTTGTCAGCGCTACTGGACGCCGACGCAGAATCGTTCATTCTCCGGGCGGCGCGGTCCATCCAGCGCACGAGTTGCCGATCTACGCTGCGATCGTTGCCTCCTGGGAGCAAGAGGGACGAATGATTCCAGGGCAGTATGATCGCGAATGGGTGGAGCTCGTCGCCGAGCCTCCATGGACAGGCTCATAGCCCAATGCGGACCAAAGTCGTGAGCCCGCTCAGAGTGCGACCTGGTGAAATGACGGGCCGTCGCTGGCAGCTCTGCTGTGGCACGGATCGAGACGCTCGATAACCTACCCGCCCCATGCTCGGATGGCCGATGTTTGCTCGGGCGACAGCCAATCGAGGACATGGCGGAGGTCTCCGCCGCCAACTGCCAATGGGACAGGCAGTTCGTGGCGCGACTTCGGCAGGTGATCAACTGTGTGCGGCGGTAGTACACAAGTACGCCCTAACGGGAGCCGGCGGACCTCTGCAGGCCAAGACAGACCAGTAATTCGCCGGGCCATCGATCAGGGACTCCAGCCCGCGCCTATCGTGATTACTGTTGGACGGCGGAGTGACCCGGCCGACTCGATCTGAGCCGACGATTGCCCACGTCTTCCGCCAGCGCCGCGCCTACCTGTGCTGACGCGGTATCCGCCGAGCCCGGGCACCAAAGATCAGCTACCACGCTGGGAAGCTCTGCAGGTTCAGCGGCTGAGCAGTTGTTTTGCACCGTGGGAGACCTGGATAGCTACAAGAGTGTGACGATCCGGTGCGGGCGCAAGGGGCTGCCGTTGCTTCGACAGGAGAGTGTCGTTGGGTCGGGCATGAAACCGCCTAACCAAGTCTGGGCGTCTGATGACCATGGCGCACAGTTGTCTGGTGCCTACTGGCTCGAATCTTCGGTCCATGCGCAGGAAGATTGCATGTGGTGCCGTCAATTGAGGCTCGCTGACGGTGCTCTGCCTGTCGGATGGAGTGTTGAAACGCCGAGACGGCGAAACGTTGCATTTCCCCGGCTGACCGCCGTGCGCACTGCACTGCTCGGCCTGGCCGTTGCCACCATTCTCACGGGAGCGCTGTCAATCGCACTTGCCTGAATCCGTGGGTCCGACACGCGACAGGCTCGTTGCGCGCGGCCAGTTCAGGTGGGTTGCCCCGTGCCGGGGTCGGCAGGCGTTCATGGTCCCTGGCATGGTGCTGGATGCGCCGCCACAGCGGCCTCTCCCGCGACCGCGAAGCCTCCTTCCACCGCTCCGAAGCCCCATGACCCTCAGCCGATTCGCAACTCCCAGCGCGGACCACGCGCCAACTCAGCTCTGGCGCCAAAGTCCTGTCCCGTAACTGTCGACTCCTCCCTACCGATGCCCCGTTCCAGTGGTGTCAGTGGCAGGTGGCACGGGCTGGTGGGGCGCTGATCAAGGGATAGGACGCCGGCCCGCTCGTTGCAGGAAGTTGCTGGTTCTGGTCGAACTACCTTCTGGCCATGTGCGGTTCCAGGGCTGGCGCGGACCATCCGAATCCGAGTTGGTTCGGTGATGACGAGGGCGACACCGATTCTGCCCCCGGGACTGATGAGCTCGCATGTTGAGGTGACGCGTATTCCAGCTCAGAGCGCCCGGATCGGTCACTTTGGGCCATGCGGGCGGTATCCAGGGTCCGGCCCGGAGTGAGTAAGTTCGTCCGATGGCGCGTTCGAAGCGCTTCGGGAGGGGAGAGTGCCGGTGGACGTCGTCGCGATTATGGAAGCACTGGCTGAACAGGGCGTAACGGTGCTGTTCAAGGCCGACGCTGAGCGGATGGCAGAGAGGGGCAAGCCTTGGACCTTCGTCGCCAGTGGAGCGCCGTTGCGCGAGGACGTCCTTGTGCGAACCGATGCCGCGTCTGTGGAGCAATGCCTCGCAGTGTGCTTGCCCCGCCTGCGTGAGCTGGGCTTTTCGTTCCCTGAGTGAGAGAGCGGGTGTGACCGAACCGCCGTCCTGGATGTCAGTGCCGGCTGCTTACATGAGCCCATGGACACCGTGCAGACGACCGCCGCCCTCCTCCCGGACCCCGCCGAGCTCCGCGCGCACCTGCGCGCGCTGGCCGTGCTGGACCAGGCGATCTGCCGCGACCCGCGGTTCTCCCGCTACTCCTTCTCCACCACCTGGGGGCCTGGGACGGAGGCGGCCCTGATGGACAACGGCTCGGGTGACGACTTCTCCGTCCTCTCCACCCCGGCCGGTGTGCTCGTCCGCGGCTTCGACCACGAGTCGGAGATGAGCCCGTACGCCACGGACGACGAACAGGTCTGGCCCGGTGTCATCGACGAGGTGCCCGCCGCGCTGCGCCCGCTCTTGGACGACCCGGCCTTCGTCGACGAGGGCCTCGGCGCCCCGCGGGTCACCGCCTGCCTGTGGTGGGAGACCGGCGGCAGCGCCTGGCGCACCGGCTCGGGCATCGAGTTCCCCTCGGGCAGCCCGGACCCGGACGGCTCCGGGCACCTCTTCCGCCTCCTCACCGACCGCTCCCCCGAGGCCGTCCAGGCGCACTTCGAGGAGGACTACGGGCGGCCCGTCCCCCTCGACACCGTCCGTCACGTCCTCGCGGGCCACCCCTTGACGCCCGAAGCCGCCTACGGCCTCAACCCGGCCGCCCTCTCCGACGAGGCCCTGCTCCGCCGGATCGCCGCCGACCCCGAGGTCGAGGCGTACCTCGCCTGCGACGGCGAGTTCGACCTCACGCGGACCGACCCCATCGAGTCGATCGCCCTGCCGGCCGGTCTCCTGGTGGAGCCCGTGGCCGGCTGCAACGCGGGAGGCACCCACTACCTCTGCGGCCCGGCCGGCTCCGACCGCGTCCGCCCCGTCCTCTACACCGACTCCGACGGCCAGGCTTCCCTCATCGCGGAGTCCCTCGCCGAGGCCCTGACCCTGGCCATCGTCCTCCCATCCTGGCACGACGCCCTGGCCGGCTTCCGTCCCCCTGCGCTCAACGCCGACTACCTTGAGGACAACCCGGAACACCCCGAGGTCCGCGACCGCCTCCTCGCCGCCCTCCGCCTCCCCCCGGCCGCCGAGCCCGAGGTCCTGGCCCGGCTCCTCACCACGGCCGCCCGCACCGTCCCGGACGGCTTCCTCCCTTCGATCGAGGGCGAGGAGGACGCGGCCTTCGAACCGATGCTCCGTCTGTCGGCCGAGTAGGACAGCCCCGCCGTGCGCCGCCCCTTCCGGACCCGGTGCACCGCTACAGCGAAGCCATGACCGCACTGCCCGACTGGTTGCGCCCCGCCCCGCGCGGAGGGCTGTTCGCGGAGGAAGTGGACCGCCTCCCCGAGGTTCGGCCCAGCGCATGCCGGATCTTAGGCAGGAGACTTCGGGGTGATCGACCTCAAGGACGTGGAGGGATGGGTCGTCACCGGGCATCACAACGACGTCCTTACCTATGTCGGCCCCGATGAGCCTCAGGATCAGTCGCAGATCGCTGTCGGGCCGGTCGGGCGTTTCAGGCGTCACAGGGACGGCACCGAGCTTCACGTCGTCCACGTTGAGGACAAGCGGGGTTCGGTGGCCCCAGCGTAACTAGCCGCGCTTCACCGCTGGTGGACGCCTGGGGCGTATCGGCTCCAGGTTTCGCCGGCTTCGGTGACCAGCCGGGTGGCTGTCTTGTCGTAATAGCCGAGTGCCTTCGCGATGACAGGGGCCGGGGCTTGGAGGACGAGCTGACGGACCGCGGAAGTCCTGCCACGCTGCGGAGGGACACCGATCTCACGCAGGTGGACTTGCAGGCTGACCGGGTCCATCGGCTGTCCGGGCTGACGGCCGGGGAAGAGCCACTGCGAGCTCCTGCTGCTGGCGTAGGGCAGATGCTGGCGGAACTGCATGTAGGCCCGCATCAGGTCGGCGACGGGCTCCGGCAGCGGTGACGGTGGGTCTCCCAGCCGGGCGGTGACGGTGGTCTCGTCGTCGATGACGTCGTCGGTGGTGAGGCGGACGATGCGGCTGACGGGTTGCGCATAGAGGAGAACGAGCGCGGCGGCGATCCTTGCCCGGAGGGGCAAGCAGCCGTCATTGAGGACTCGACGGAGGATCGCGCGCCGGCGGTGCCGGTGCAGCGGCTCCGAGTCCTGAGTGATGACTGCAGGCGGCAGCGTGAGGCGGGGCATCCGCCTGGTCTTCATGCACCACTGCAGGAATGACTGGGACGGGCGGCGGGCTACCAGGCTCTCGGTGTGCCAGGCGTCGATGTCGGCCTGCTGGCAGCGCCCGATTGAACGTCCTCGACCGGCGAGTCAGGTGAGGAAGGCGCCGGCCTGGGTGACTTCCTGCTTGGTTTGGTTGGTCTGGGAGCGTCCCAGCGGTCCCTTCTCCGACTTGGCCCGCAGGCGCCGCATCTGCTGCCAGGTGGCGAAGTGGCGGAGAAGGCATCCTTCTGGAGTCCGTTAGCGAAGACCTCGTGCTCGACCAGCTTCAACTTCTGCTTGTTCTTGTCCGTGGCGCTGAACAGGCGCTTGCCCGAGCCGAGCAGCAGCGGGAAGACGACCAGGTGGTAGCGGTCGAGCAGGCCGGCGTGCGAGAGGATCTGGTTCAGGGCGGCGCTGCCGTGCGAGCGAGCGCAGGATCGTCGTCTCGCCCCCGTTGTCCACCAGGTCGTCCTCGGTGAGCTTGGGAGACGACGTATTTCGGCATCACCTTGTAGTCGGCGAAAGTCCTCCATGCCGGGCCATACCGGGCTGAACGCCTCGTAACTGGTCCGCCCAGCAGTACCGCGGTGGCTTCTTCCTGCTCCCGGCCGTTGATCTCGAAGGCCTCGGGGAGGAACTCGATGTCCTTAAAGGTCACCAGGAGCGGCCCCTTCGTGGTCCCCGCGGTGTGGGGACACTTCGCCGAGCGGGTCACCTGGCCAGGCAGCACGGACAAGGGTGGACCGGGTACACAGTCATGTCCACAGAAAGATCTCCCGACCTGCCAGCCGTTTTTGCGGCCGACTGGCCCCAGCCGGACGCGGACGTCGGCCCACATGCGCCGCCCGCGGCTCCGCGGCTCCGCGGCTCCGCGCTCGAGAATCGGCCGCCTATCCAGAGGGAGAGATCCTCAAGTTCCGCTGCCTGACAGCCAGTTCCAACGTGCTCGATCGCACCCGGACCCTACCCACTCTGGACAGCCGACCAGCGCAAACTAGGGATGCGGCGTGGACGAGGAAGGCGAGGAAGTGGTTGCCATTGCGCTCGTACTGGACGGTGAGGCGGTGGTAGCCGAAGAGCGAGGAGATCGACCGCTCGAACTTTCAGCGGTGACGACCGGGGCGATCGTCGGCAAGGGGGCGGCAGTGGCTGGCAACGATCGCCCGCTCCCTGACAAGTAGCTTATGGATGAACTGTTTTGAGACGGCGCCCCACCAGAGCAGGTCCTGAGGCTGAGTCTTGGGGGACGGCGACGAAACGAGCGCGGAGACTGTCCAGCGGATCGTTCATGCACGCAAGCTGCTGTGCCTCCAGACAGGCTCCCAATGCGTCCAACTCCGTTGCGATCACCCGCACCGAGGTACGCAGCACCGACGTGACTCCCAGCATGCTCATGGGGCAGTGGGACGAGATCAGTCTGAAGACGGTAGGGGCTCGACTGTAGGTATTTGCCAGCTTCAGGACACCACCCTCGATAGACCCGGCGGCGGAAGCGAGCATCGGTTCCCTGCGATCACCGGTACGCGGTTCGTCCAAGACAGAAAGGACCGTGACCGCATCCATGAACTGGCTCTCGCACTCCTCCAGTACAAGGCACATCCGCCGGACGAAAGAAGTCAGGCCCTTCGCCCGCGTGAGCGTCGACTCATGCATCACCTTCTGATGCTCCGTGTCCAGCAGGCGGCATGCAGTCAAGAGCGCGTCGCGTGCTGCCCGGACATGGCTATCCCCATACATGTGCTGAACGTGCATCAACGCCTCTTCGCAGGCCCGGCCGGGAAGGATGCGGAAATCACCCTGAGGGAGGCCCCGCCTGACTGGCTAACGGGACACTGTCGTCGCGGGTCACGGGGCCCGGTAGGAAAATCTGTGGAGCGGTGGCAAGCGCCACGCAGCAGGTATCCGGGGAACCCTCGAAGAGCAGATTGTGCGAGCGCGGGCACTGACCCGGTGGCGTAGAGCTCTGCAGGAGTACGGGTGACGCGTGCCCGGCAAAAGACGACGCTTCTTTGGGTTGTTTGCCGTAATTTGCCGGTCGCTTAAAGTGCGTGACTGCTGATGGCATTCAAGGATGGGCCCATGACGCAGATCGATGTCCCGCAGCTTGCCGGCCCGGCGATTGCCGCGCTGGTTGAGGCGGAAGTGGAACGCCGGTGGCCGGCGCAGGCCTCAGGTGTGGAGGCGATGGCGCGATACGGGTTGGTCCCGTTCGGGCAGACGCTGGGGCCCATGCTGCTCATCAGATCGGCCTTGGCGGTGGGCGGCCGTGTCGAGCAGGTGCTGCCCGCTGCCATTGCGGTGGAATGCCTCCAAGTCGGCGCGATGATGCACGACGACATCATCGACGGCGACCGCCAGCGCTACGGGAAGCCGGCCACCCACACCGTCTTCGGCGCCCCTTCCGCGATCGTTGGCGGCGACGCCCTCTTCTTCAGCGGCATTCAAGCTCTCTCAGAGTGTTGTGATGCTGGTGTACCGGCAGAGCGGGTGGCCCAGTCCCTGACGGTCCTCGCGCAAACAGGCCGTCGGATCGCAGACGCCGTGGCAACTGAGATCCGCCTCGGGCGCAGCATCTGTTCGACCAAGACTTACCTGGAGATGATCCGTGACAAGGGCGGATCGCTGCTGTGGCTGGCGTGCGGGCTGGGGAGCATTCTGAGCGGGGCGGACGAGGCCAGTGTCAGATCGCTGGGGCAGTACAGCGATCTGCTGGGCATTGCCTACCAGATCCGCGACGACCTGATGGCGTACGACGGCACCCAGGCCGGCAAGCCGAGTGTCTCCGACATGCGGAACGGTCGCCCCACGCTGCCCGTTCTGCTGGCCCATCGCCGTGCATCACGCAGTCAGCGTCGGCTTATCGAGCACCTGCTCGCCGACACTGTCCGACCCGTAGAAGAACGCCATGAGGCTATGGCCGGAGTGATTGCCAGCACTGGCGCCCTGAATACCGCCCGCTCCATCTCGCACCGCTACGCCCGTATCGCAGGCGACGCGCTGAGTGGCCTGCCCGTCAGCGAACACCGTGACGCCTTGCATGGACTGACGACCCCCGGCCTACTCGTATGAGATGCGTACGGGGCCGCGAGGCGTACTCGTTACCTCCCATTCCGGGCCAGCGAGAGGGCCTGCCCCGGAATTGAGAGCCCGTCCCGACAAGGGCTACGACTACCGCCACCTGCGCAGATGGATTGCTTCCCGCGGCATCCGGCACCGAATAGCCCGTCGCGGCATCGAGAGCGCGTTGGGTCAGGCAGGCGACGGGGATCTCGTCCGGTCTGGACCGGTGCCTACTGCGTGAGGTGGGGCAGGAGTCGACGACCGGGGCCTGATGGCAGGGGGCTACGAAGATTTGCCGTGTGCACGGCACTCGTCCGTCCAAGGCCGCCACGGAAAGACTGCTTGCCGACGCTCGGGCAGCGTGCGGGTCAGAATCTAGTGAGGCTCACGGTGGAGATCCGCATCCGGGCATCCGCCTGTCGCATGGTGTGGGCCTGAGCGGCTACTGGGCCGTTCGATGTGCGACACAAACTGCCGCGTTCGGCCTTGCAGAAGCCGCACTCCGTCTCGTCGGCGATCAGTGCGTGGGCCAACTGCCGGAACCGTGAACTGTGCGCCTTGTTGGCGGGCCGGTCCCAGCCGGGGACGGTGCAGACCCGGCCAGGCTTTGCGTCGCAGTACCCGCAGGGGAAGCGCCTGGCCGCTGCCTCGGCCTCGCGCAGGTGTGTCCAGCGCACAACGCGCGCCTGTTCCTCCGCTGCAACGGCCTGTTCGCTGCCACGTGTGTGACGAAACCGCTGCCACCAGCTATCGGGATGGGCCAGGCACACCCCGTCTTGCGCCAGATTCCACTCGCACCTCGACCCGTCATCCATGGCCCGCCCGCAGTGATCTCCGTGGTGGGGGCAGGGCCCCGTCGAGGTGTCATTTTTACAGGGACGCCCCGTTGTGGATCCCGGGACGCCGCACAGCTCGGGTCGCAGGGACTGCTCCCCAGCAACGGCGAGAGCTTCGGCGGTCCGCGACCAACCGTCTGAATCCGCTGTTGACCGCCACCACGCCGCAGGCGCGCGGACAGTCACCCAGCCCGCTGCATCAGGCTTTACCTGAGCCGGAAACGGCAGAATTTCAGTGTGGGTGCTACTCATCTTCAGAAACCTATAACGGGTGCGGTGTTGTGAGTGGACGGCGGGAAAACTACCTCAGGAGCCGGTTGCAAACCGCCTTGCGGACGGCTGGATGCACCTGACTGGGAAGAGACAAAGAGCCGGGTGCATCCAGCCGTTCCACTGCGGGCGATGGAGTGGTTGCAAGAAGCTTCTGTTGCAAGCACTCCATCCGAGGCCATCGTCCGTGCCGTCGAGCGAATCGTTGTGCAAGGCGCCGAAAGCGAACCAAACGAGGCTGCCCATTCACCGCTGAGCAACCAGCATGACTCCGGAAGGTCCGTCCCGTTCCCAGTACGGCGGCAACCGGAGAGAAGGGGTTGCCGCCGATCGGTGAACCAACCGGTCAGTCAATCAGTGGTTGTCGACGCCGTTGCCCGAGAGGACAGGGATCTCGTCCAGGATGTGCGAGAGCGGCTCGTCACCCTTGGCCTGGGTGGAGTTCTCGACACACTGCTGGTTCTGCGGGGACGACAGGACGGGAATGTCCTGGACCGAAACCGGCACGACACCCACGAGGGAACCGGCGTTCAGCTTGGCCGGCAGGCCGATGCAGGGCTTGTTGAACGAACCCTGGATCAGAGCCATCTGAGGGCTCATGTTCCCGTGCGTCTCGGAGTTGCCGTACGACTGCATGGCCCCATTGCCGCTCAGGGACGTGGTGCCGCCGTCGTCGGCAATCGCCTGGGGAGCAACCATCGCAGCGGCGCCCACGAGCGAGGCTGCCATAGCGGAGGTAGCCAACAGTTTCTTCATTGTGTCCCTTTCGATCGATGCTCCGATCTGGAGCCGCACTGCCCAACTCCCAAGGTGGGAGAAAGTTTCTTCATTCCATCCGGACGGGTAGAAATTTCCTCGTCTGTCGCGCACTTGGATCATGCGGCTACGGAACCTCAACGGAACCTGAGCTCATCGCTCACTCCCGGAGTGACAGTATGAAGAGTTCGCATAGAGAACGAAACCTGGCGGGACGTCAAATACCGCGTCTGGTCGGCCATTGCGCGGAAGAGCGCGGAGCACCCTTCACATGGGGTGTTGCTACCCGTTGCAGGGGAAATCTGCCACGCTCGCACTGAATCCGCTGATCAGAGAATGGCGAATTCTGCTCACGAGGGAATCCAGGCCGCGGACCCCGGATGCGCCGCAACTCGAGGCGCTTCGGCATACGGAGCCGAACTGTGCCTGTCGTTGGCCGACCACCGGTCGCCGAGCCACGACCCGAGGCATCTTGGGCCGCTGGCATCTTGAACCTCCGCACCCTGAACGGCAGCAGGAGAGGTTCACGCGTGATGCGTCGCAGATCTGCAGTGGCAACGATGTGAGGTGACCGTGTAGGCCGGGGTTCGGGGTATGCAGTCATCCGGCTCGATGCCGCGAAGAACCTCTGTGGGGAGACTGCGAAACGGCAGACGGGCGGCTCTCGCGAAGAGGCCACCCGCCTGCCGTTACTCGGTTCAGCCGTTGTGCTTGCCGTTGCCCGAGAGGACCGGGATGTCGTTGACGATGTGCGAGAGCGGCTCGTCGCCCTTGGCCTGGGTGGAGTTCTCGACGCACTGCTGGTTCTGCGGGGCGGACAGGACGGGGATGTCCTGGACCGCGACCGGCACGACGCCGACGATGGAACCGGCGTTGGCCTTGGCCGGCAGGCCGATGCACGCCTTGTTGAGCGAGCCCTGGACCAGGCCGCTCTGGGGGCTCATGACGCCCTCCGTCTTGGAGTTGCCAAACTCCTGGACCGCGTGGTTGCCGCTGGCCGAGGTGGTACCACCGTCGTCCATGCCCACGGCCATCGCCTGCGGCGCGGCGACCATGGCCAGGCCGAGCACGGAGATGGACGTGGCGGCGATGCTCATCGACTTCTTCATGTTCTGTCCCTTGATTAGTGCTGTTCCCCAGGAGCGAGCTGATCAACGGCACTGTCGCCAGGAGGTTTCGGCGCATCACCTCAATGGCGCAGCGCGTCAGCCGATGAGGTTGGGCCGCACGGGTGGTGCGCGCAACGGATTCATCTCTCGGCCGCAACGCCTCCCGCGCAGGGACGTTTACCGGTCGCACTGATCGCGTGATTGGTGGGAAAGGGAAGAAACTGTGTTCAAGAAGGTCATGGCGACCGCTGCGGTCTCCGTATCGATGCTTGGTGTCGCTGGTGCTGTAGCGCCGCAGGCGATGGCCGTGGGCATGGACGACGGTGGTACCACCTCGGCCAGCGGCAACGACGCGGTCCAGGAGTTCGGCAACTCCTCCTCCGCCGGTGACCTGAGCCCGCAGCTCGGAGCGATTCAGGGCTCGCTCAACAAGCCCTGCGTCGGCCTGCCGGCCAAGCTCAACGCCGGTTCCCTCGTGGGTGTCGTGCCGGTTTCGGTCCAGGACATCCCCGTCCTGTCCGCCCCGCAGAACCAGCAGTGCGTCGAGAACTCCACCCAGGCCAAGGGCGACGAGCCGCTCTCGCACATCGTCGACGACATCCCGGTTCTGTCGGGCAACGGCCAGAACAACGGCTGATCAAGCCCCGAAATCACTCATACCGTCACGCCTCCTTCAGCCTGACGCTATGAGTCCAGGCCGGCGGAGCACGCAAAAGCGTCTCCGTCGGCCCCTTTTCTTATGCCGCGCCTGGTACGAAACGCTGTGCGGAGCGGTCCACCTGCCCCACGGTCTGATCATCTGTGGTGTGCAGGTACTCGATCCAGCCGCTTGCGACGAGCCGATCCAGCACTGCGGGCAAAGCCTCTGTTCTCACCGCGCAGGCCACGGCAATCTCCCGTGTGCAGACGTGGATGTGGCCGGCCGGGTCCGCATGTGCAGCCAGGAACAGTGACGCCAACTTGACGGCTGACCCCTGGTTCCGCAGCCGCCGGTAGGAGTTGCTCTTTGTGACCCAGCCCGAAGCGCGACTGCGCGTTCGGTCACCCATCTGCAGGTCGTGCCGCATATCGGCGTCGCGCAGCACCCGAACCGACGCAGGGCGCTGCGCTGGCGCCGACAGGAGTTCAGAAACCGAGTAGTCCGCCCAGCCCGCCGTATGGAATTCGGTGACGGCTGCCTTCGGGTCCTCCAGTCGGAGCCTGGTGATGTCATCCGCGCTGAAAGTGGTGGTGCCCGAACACACCGTTCGGAGCGTCAGGATCAGCGCGAACAGCCGCGCATCCGGTGACAGGGCGGGAAACGCCTTGTTGAGGTAGGCGAAGGTGTCACGTACGGCCAGGCCTTGATGCTTTGTCAGCAATCGCTGCACCGCCGGAGTCAGAGACTCCCCGCTCGCAGGCGTTTGCGACACCACCTCGGCTACCGCGATGACCTCGCCGTCTGGAATCGCATCTGCGCAGGCGGCGCACGCCTCGATCGCCCCCCAGCCGGTGGCCAGCGGCACCAGGACCAACTGGACCAGGCCCTGACAGACAAACTCCTCCGCGTGCAGCGTGCAGTGCTGGGCTCTGCACCTGCAGAACGCCGCTGCGCTCGGTGCACCCACCTGCTGCGCATGAGACCGGAGGTGGGCTACCGCCCATTCCTTGGGACTTGCGCAGGGCATCTGGGTCTGGATGGTGCACTCGGCACTTGAGCAATGAGCGGCGGTTGAACTACGCCTGGCAGAGGGCAAGGCAACGCTGCTGACCTCCCAACTTCGTCCGGAGGGGCGCCAGAGCTGGGTGCCAAAAGTCATGATGGTGCCGTCCTGACCAATGCTGCGCAAAAACGCATATGACGGGTGCCGCAAACGATGCAGAGGCGAGAGTAGCCCAATTGCCGCCCAGGCAGGGTTATTCGGATGAATTGAGCAGCTGGCGCTCATCGCATCGCAGCCATAGGGAACATGTTTGTCTAACAGCACACGATGATCGTGAAATACGCGAACCGACGTGCCTGTAGATAGGGTTGGGTGCAATGACGTACAAGAAGGTTGCAATCGCCGTCGCTGGTCTGGTCATGGCCCTGGGCGCAGCAGCCCCGGCGGTCGCCGATTCCGGTGGTCAGGGTGACGCTTCGAACTCCCCGGGCGTCCTGTCGGGCAACGTGATCCAGGTCCCGATTGATATTCCGGTGAATGCCTGCGGAAACACCGTAAGTGTGATCGGGTTCCTCAACCCGTCGTTCGGCAACCACTGCGTCAACGACTGATCGGCGACGTCGAGCAGGACCCGGACGGCCCCAAGCCGGTTGCTTGGGGCCGCCGCTATGTGGAATCGCGTGCCGACTCGCCGGGGGAGGGGGGAGGGCGTCCAGGATCCAGGCCGCGGAGAGGCGGGCATTGCGCCGGCGCCGCCATCCGGCCGGACCGCGGAGGCAGTCCGGGACGGGGACCCGCGTCCCACGGCGGCAACGCTGTCACGCGAAATGGCGATGGCGAGTATCGAGCGACGCACTGTGAGGCCGGCCTGAGAGAACTGCCGTGGTGACAGCACCTCGGCTGCCTCAGCGATGCACGATCGAAAATGAATGCGAACGAGAGCGCGGCGGCGCGCACGGCCCGCCGGCCCGCCCTTCGCACGCCGGTGAGGCGGACCGGGCGGGCCCTGAGGCGCGAGCGGACACGCCCCCTCCCGCGACGTTCGTACGCGGGTGCGACGAGTGCACCACGCTTGGGTCGCGATGCATCCGATCGGTGAGTCCATTCCACTAACAGACCATCAGGACCGCTGACTGTGTTTCCATTTGGGTCATTAGGCACACTTTTTAGAGATATCCGATGGATGTCTCGCGAAGGAGCGAAATGGCCGAGCGAAGGAAAGCACCCAAGCGAACGTGGCTGGCGGCCGCCGCGGCCACCACGGCAGGACTGCTGGCCTGCGGATTTACGCAGCCCCAGCATCAAGAACCACCAGCAGGGCGATACGACCCCACGCCACCAGCCCCCGACGTTGGCGGAAAACCGACGCCACAAGCGACCGGCACCCCTTCGGTGAAAGACTCCATTACCGGCGCGGTCCGCGACACGGTCATGGGCGCCTACCTCGACTTCGGCCCCCAGGGCATCACACGAATCGCAGGGCTTGAGAAGTGGCTCGGCGGCACCGACCTGAAGGTAGGGCACACCTATCTGCCCGGCGACCTCTGGTCGAACATCGAAGGGAAGCCCGGCTTCCTCGACGCCTGGGCCAAGTGGCGAAAAGCGCAGCCCGACAGGCTGTTCGTTCTCAACGTGCCCATGCTGGACGACAACGAAGGCGGAGTCAGCGACTATCAGGTACGCCAGAGACTGAGCGAAGGCGCAGCCGGCGCATACGACCACCACTTCCGGACCCTGGCCGAACGGCTCGTCAACCTCGGGGTACCCGACACCGTGATCGTGCTCGGCTGGGAGATGAACGGCGCGACCTACACCCACCGCTGCGGTCCCGATCCCGAGGCGTGGAAGACCTACTGGAAGAGGATCGTCACCGCCATGCGCGCGGTGCCCGGTCAGAAGTTCAAATTCGACTTCGCCCCGAACCGCGGCCGCGACGCAGTGCCCTGGACCACTTGCTATCCCGGTGACGACGTCGTGGACGTGGTCGGGATGGACTCCTACGACCAGCCCCCCGGCCGCACCTTCCAACAACAGGCCAACGAACCGTTCGGGCTCCAGCAGCAGGTCGACTTCGCTGCGAAACACAAAAAGCCCATTTCGTACCCCGAGTGGGGGCTCTTCCGCAACGGGGACAACCCCGCATACATGCGGGGCATGCTGGACTGGATCGACAAGCACAAACCGCTGTACCAGACCATCACCGACTACTGCCCGCACGGTGTCTGGCAGTGCAACGAGAACCCGGCATCGTCCAAGGTCTTCCGCAGCAAACTCTCTCTGCCTCCCACCCCGGTGCCTGAACCCACCGTGCCTCCCACCACGCCCACCCAACCCCCCTCCTGCATGCCACTGGAACTCGGCTCATGGGTCGAGTACTGGATGGGTGGCAAGCTGTGCCTGCGCTTCGACTGGCTCCAGAAATGGCGCTAGACCGAGACAGTGTTCGGAACCTAATGCGGTCCTGAGCCGGCCCGCACCGGTGCGCCGACGGTGCGCTGCTGTGTCCGCCGAGACCAGCTGTGCACCGTGTCACGGGCCCAGATCCGTCCCCGGATCTGGGCCGTGAGCACGGCCAGGGCCGGCAGGAGGCGTCGCCGTGCCAGCAGGAGGCGCCGGTTTCCCACCCGCTGAGGACACCAGTGATTCTTGTACGGCTCAGTGCCGCGCAGCATGCTGAGGGTGCTCTGCCCGTTGACGCTCGACTGCTGGGCGGAGTGCCGCAGCAGCAGCGTCGCCACATCGATTTTCCTCTCCCGCAGTGCGGGTTCTGCCCCATAGAGGTAGCCCCCCGCGAGACGGGGTGACACCAGGGTCAGATCGGCGGCCACCACCTGGCCGCCGATACTGAACTCCGTAACCCGCGCATCACCATCGGCGACCATGGGAGCGACAGCCCGCTGCAGGTGCGCGGCGAAGCGCCCCGTGAGGTGCTCGGGCGTCACACCGCGTCCCTCCCACTGGCGTTGGTGCAGGGCCAGCAACCGTTCGACTGCGGCCGGCACCTCCGCCGCCTCCACCTCCCGGTGCTCGACGCCGGCCGCATCAAGCTTGCGGAGTTTCGCCCGGGTGCGCTGTGCCCGTGACGACGGCATCCGCGCCACCAGATCCGCCATGGGAACAGCCGGCAGTTCCAGACACATCGAATCCGGGAGGATACGGCTCGGCCCATCCCACAGCGCCGGCAGACACCCGACGGCAGCCTCCGGACGCACTTCACGGAAATCGATCACAGCCGAACGGGCAAGACCGGCCAGCGCCCGTGCCAGCGCCTCCGCCGCTCCGGGACAGCCGTCGTCGAGCAGCACGTCGGAGAAGTCGGTGATGGCACCGCCCAACGGGGTAAGGACGGGAACCAGACCACGCACCCGATGCAGCGCGGCCGCAGCCACCAGCCGCCCCTGCCGGTGTACCAGGACCACCCTGAGGCGACCCGGCACCCCATAGGCCGTCCACCAGGAGAACAACCAGGCGTGAGTCTGGAACGGCGTGGCCGTCTCGCACCGGCGCTGAAGGTCCCCCCAGTCCCCGGCCAGTTGCTCAAACTCCCTGCTGTCGCGGCACACCGAGCTCCGGAAGTTCTCACGAGCCGTGCTCATCACACGGACTCCCGCTGGGGCAGGGCCGCGGGTGCCGGCACCACAGCCATGCGATCCTTCGCATGCCGGGGGCGTACCAGCAGAGCCAGTCCGCACAGCAGCCCTGCGGCGCAGCCCCCCACCAGCGCCGCAACGGGAGCAGAGGGCGAAACGGGAGCGGTCGGCTCGGTGGCACGGGAGAAATTGAGCACCTTCACCCCGGTGGAGCTCTGGGCATCGGAGCTGCTCTGGACCAGGGCCTGGGCCACACTGTCGGCCATCGCGGCGGCGGTCTCGGGGCTTCCCGACCGGGCTGTGAGAGAGATCATCGGTGCGTCGGGGGACGTCGCGGCCTGCACACCGCTGCGCAGCGTATGGGGATCCACCCCCGCCTGCACCGCCGCGTTGGCCCGCACAGCAACGTCGATGGCGACACGCCCGTAGGCCTGGGCATAACCCAGTGCCGATCCCGGGTCGGTTTTCTCCCCCGGCACGACGATGACGTAGCTGGTGGCGGCGTACTGCGGAGACTGCACGAGCCCGTACACCAGCCCGGACAAGGCGCCCAGCACAACCGCACAGGGCAGAACCCACACCGCCAATCTGGCACGCGGGCGTGCCGTCACTCGGGAGAACCAGTGGGGAGCGGGGTGCAGTTCCCGGTTCATGACTACCTCACTTCGATGGAGTGGCGCACTGATGCAGTACGTCCTCGTACAGGGACATCAACTGCCGGGCGCTGTGGGCGATGTCGTATCGCACCACCGCTTCGGCCACCGGCCAGCGGGCACCGGCAACGGCGCTCCCGGCCAGCAGCATCCGGGTCAGCTCTTCGGGCGCACCGCTGATGTGAGTTGCTGCGGGTACGGCCTGGGCCGGCAGATCAGCGATGGCAGGACAGGCGGCGTAGAGCACCGGCAGCCCAGCGGCCAGCGCTTCGATCACTGCCAGACCAAACGCTTCATCGGGGGAGTTGGACACGAAAATGTCCATGGCGCTGAGCAGGGCCGGCAAACCACTGCCCGCCGGAGCGTGCGGCGGGGGCGGATCCTCGCAGGCACCGGTGAGAATGACCCGGTCGGCCACCCCGAACTGCTGCGCGGCCCGCAGCAGGTGAACGCGCTGGTCGCCCTCACCCACCAGGACCAGCCGGGCCCCCGGAACGCCGGCCACCGCGCGAATCAGGGACGCGAAGTTCTTGCCCACTGCCAGCCGCCCCACCCCGCCCACGACGTAGGCGTCCTGCGCAATCCCCAGCCGCTGGCGGGCAGCACGGCGCGCCTCGGCACTGAACGCGAACCGCGCGGCATCGATACCGTTCGGCACCACGGTGATCCTTGACCCACGCACGCCCCAGTCCTCGAGCCGCTCGGCGACCGACGCCGAGACAGCCACAGTGCGCCGGCCCATACGCTCTCCGGCCAGATACAACGCCCGTGTGCCGGAGCTCAGCGGCCGCCCCTCGATCTGGTGGCGTCCCAAGGAGTGCTCGGTGGCGACCACCGCCCGCACGCCGGCCAACCGCGCTGCCAACCGCCCATAGAGGCACGCCCGGTAGAGGTGGGTGTGCACCACGTCGTAGCGCCCGTCCCGGATGTGGCGCACCAGCCGCGGCAGAGCCCTCAGATCACGATTGCCGCTCATCCCCAGATGGGTCACCGCGATGCCGTCCTCGCGCAGACCCGCCGCCACGGCCCCGGGCGCGGTGAGGGTGACCACATGTGTCTCCACCGGCAGGTGCCGGGCCAGGAGCCGCAACTGCTGCTCGGCGCCGCCGATATTGAGGCCGGTGATCACCTGAAGGACCCTCACGATCGCCCCGCGGTCTGCTCAAGGATCGTCAGATCGGACGGCGACACACGGCGCATCCGGTGCAGAACCTGCTTCGCGAACAGCCGCACTGCAGTGTCCCGCTGGTCGATATGCGCGCGCGGCAGCGCGAAGCGGCTGGAGAGTGAGCCGGGATCCACACCGCAGGCATAGGAATAGCCGGCCTCACGCACGGCCCGCACCGACCGGGCATCCAGGTGACCGTAGGGATAACAGAAGCCGTCAGCCGGTGCCCCAGACAGTGATTCGACGGCCTCGCGGCTCGATACCGTCTCCTCCTGCAGCGTGCTCTCATCGGCTCCCCGCAGGGACACATGGTGCATGCCATGCGAGGCCACTTCCATGCCAGCCGCCGCAACCCCACGGATGTCCTCGGCGCTCAGTAGCGTCCTGCGTGGCCCCTCAGCGTCCCAGTCGTTGTCCTGGCCGAGCTTGCCCGGCAGCACGAACACCGTTCCGGTGCACCCGTACTGGCGCAGCAGCGGCACCGCGCACGACGCGAAATCCCGGTAACCGTCGTCGAAAGTGAGCCCCACAAGCCCCTTGGCCAGACCGAGTGTGTGGGCATCGAGAAGCTCCCGCACACTGACCCCGCGCAGCCCACGACTACGGAGCCAGCGCAGCTGCTCCTCGAAGCGGTGCGGTGAAACCGTCACACGGTACGGATCATCAGGAGAGTCACTGATCGAGTGGTACATCCCGATCCATAGAGGAGCGCTGGGCACCGGGCAGAGAGTTCTGACCCAGCTGCGGGTTCTCTTTGGCATGAGTAAGCCTTCGGGACACTGAGAAGAACAAGGACGGAATCTGCGGCGCCTGCACGGCAGCGGCGAGAGCGAGGAAGGTCACCGCGGCCACACCTGTGGTCAGAGCGACGGCCAGGGCGGGCGCGACGGGTGTACGTGCGACACACCAGCCCGCTGCGGTGGCGGCCGCGGCCGCCACGGTCAGTTTCAACAGGGCGAGACTCAACCCGCCCACCGCCAGGGGGACGCCCTGGCGGCGGATCCCGCACAGCAACATGGCCGCGGTGACCGTGATCCCCAGGGCATTGGCCGCAGCAATTCCAGCGGCACCCCACACTGCTGCTGCGACCAGGCCGCCGACAATGTTCGCTGCGAGTCCTGTCAGCATGGCCACCGCTGGGTACCACAACGGTCGCGCGGCGGAGAAATAGCAGCGCACCAGTGTCCCCACCAGGGTCTGGCCCAGCAGCCCCAGGGCGTACACCCGCATGATGGCGGCCGTAGCACCGGTGTCCTGCGCATCAAATGCCCCGCGCTGGAAAAGCAGTTCGATGATCTGGGGCGCCGCCGCGGTCACCACGGCCGCGCCAAAGAGCACAATCGCCGCGGCCGCCACCAGATCTCGTTCCATCCGGCGCTGCGCGGTCCGCGGCTCACCCGCGGCCAGGGCCCGTGCGACGACAGGGAAGTTAACCGTGCACAGCATGAGCGAAAGCATCATGGGGATCTGTGCAACCTTCTGCGCGTAGTTCAGGTGCGAGATGGCACCTCCCGCCAGCGGTGACGCGAGATAGCGCTCGACCAGCACCTGCGACTGCCGACTCACCGTGAAAACAACCACCGGTGCCATCAGCGCAAGCGCCAGCACCGGGGGAGTGCCGGACGCCGGCTGCGCCGCAACTCCTTCCCCGGGAGCCGTGCGGAGCACCCGCCACAGCGACGGCGCCTGGACCAGCACCATCAGCACCCCGCCAATGGCGACCCCCGCTGCCGCGGAGCGCACCCCCCAGTGCGCTCCGGATGACAGCAGCAAGGTCCCGATGATCCCGACGTTGTACGCCACATAAATCGTGGCCGGCGAGATGTACCGGCCATGAGCCCGCAACGCCGCGCTGCAGTAGCCCGCCAACGCGAAGGTGAACACGCATGTCGCCGTCAGTCGGGTGCAATCAACGGCCAGCGACGGATCGGCCAAACCCGGCGCGAGACCACCCACCAGGGCGGGCGCCCAGGCGACCACCACCGCCGCCACGGCCCCCGATGCCAGCGCGAGCCGCGGCAAGGTGTGCCGCAGCAGGTGACGCACCGGGTCCCCGTGCGCCAGCTGGCCTGCGGCCCGATGCGCCAAAGCCCGGCTGAAGGCGGGCACCAACAGCAGTGCCATCGCGTCCTCGATCAGGAGAGTCGAAGCGAACTCCGGCACGGTCCAGGCCACGAGGAAGGCATCCGTATCACTGCCCGCGCCGAAAAGATGCGCCAGCGCCTGGTCGCGCATCAGGCCCAACAACGAACCCACCGCCGTCAGCGCCGCGGTCAGCAGCGCAGCCCGGGCCAAACCCCCTTCCCCCCTCTTCACCCTGCGGGCACCGAAAACCCCCCTGGCCCAGCCCCGGGGCGCCACCTGCCCGATCCCAGGCGCCGGTGACCGCCCGTCAGCCACGCCCCTCCCTCAGCGAGTCGCCCGGCGACGTCAGCGCCCAGCACGCGACCAGACCCAGGACCACCGACGTCAAGACAGTCGAGGGACCACCGATGTCGGCGTACGCAAAATCGATCATCTGCCAGACCAGCAGCCCCACGGCGACCACGCCACAGTGCGTGCTGCGCCCCGCAGCCCCCTCCTGCACCAACCGCCGCAACGCCATCACGAGCAGAGCAACCCAACTGCCCAGCAGAGCCACCAGCCCCACCACACCTTGCTCACCCAACACCAGCAGGTACATATTGTGCGGCGACAACAAGGCCTGCTTCTTGAACGTCTGCCCCGCACCGGCCGTATCGCTGCCCGAGGACAGTGCCAGAGAGGCATTGCTGTCGCGGTACTCAGGAAACTCCTTGAGCCCCACCCCGGACACCGGATCACTCCGCCACATCTGCACGGCCGCCGCCCACATCGTGTAGCGGTCAGTCACCGACCGGTCCGGCGCATCGGTGACCTGCGTAATGCTGGACAGCCGATCCTGCACCAGCGTCGACCCCACCCCCAGGCCGAGCACCAGAACCACGCCCAGCGCCCCCAGGACGGTCACCACACGCGCCGCCCTGCGCACGCCGGTCAGCGCAAGCTGAACACCACAGGCAGCAATGGTCGCGATCCACGCCCCACGGCTGAACGACAAGGCCAAGGGAACCAACAGCAGCCCCACACAGACCAACGCCGCCCTCCGAGCGGGAGAGGTGACACCGCGCCGCGCCTGCGCTCCCAGTGACAACCCCACCGCGACGACCAGCCCGTAGGACACGACCGTCGCCATCCCCATCACATCCGACGCACCGAACGTTCCTACCGCGCGGACGTTCTCCCCCACGTACGAGGCGCCCGTGCCGGTCAGGAACTGTTCAACGCCGATAACCCCCTGCCCCAGTGCCAGCACGATCAACGACCATGCGATCACCTTGAAATCTCTGCCTGTACGCACCAGCAGGAGAACCGCGAGCGGCACCAGGACGAAGATCTGCAAGTAGCGCGGCACTCCCGGCAGGCTCGCCGCGGGGTCGGCCGAGGTGACACAGGACAGGCAGATCCCCACAACCGGCAGGCCGACAATCACCGCCGCAGTCGGCGACAAGGGCCGAAGGCGCTCGCGCAACAGCCGCACCGCGCAGTACACGACCAAGAATCCCGACGCAGCATCTGCGGCCGTCCCGCTCCCTTCCGAAGCAGAGTCGACGGGAGCCATCAGCAGAGCCACCACGGCCAGCACCGGCAACAGCGGGAACACCGCTCTGGCCCGGTCACCCCAGATCATCCTTCCCCCGGATCCGAGGGATCGGCTCTCCGAAGCAGCACTCACGACAGACATCAGCTTCCCCCCGGACGCGTCAGAGACTTCGCGGTCCGCAGCAAAATGCACACGTCCTGCCACCACGACCAGTGATCGATGTAGTGATTGTCGAAGCGGCAGCGGTCCTCGATCGAGGTGTCACCACGCAGGCCGTGCACCTGCGCCAGTCCCGTCAGCCCCACCACCATCCGGTGGCGTGCCGCATACCGCGGATACGTGAGACTGAACTGGGCCACGAAAAAAGGACGCTCGGGCCGGGGCCCCACCAGACTCATGTCACCGCGCAGCACGTTCCACAACTGCGGTAGTTCATCGAGGGAGGAACGGCGCAGGAACCTGCCCACCGCGCCCACTCGAGCGTCGTGCGCCACACTCCACTTGGTCTCCGCCTCACGGTCGTCAGCCGGACGCAGGGTACGGAACTTCAGCAGGACAAACTCCCGCCCGTGCATGCCCACGCGCTCCTGACGGAACAAGACACCAGGGCCATCGGACATCCGCACCGCTGCGGCGCACACCAGCAAGACGGGCAGCGCCAACAGCAGCATGAGGCCCGCCACAACAAGATCCAGTGCACGCTTGGCGCCCGGAATGCGCCGGTTGCCCGCCACCGGCTCAAGAAGGCGGCAGTCATACCCCCACAGGTGCTCACCCATCGCCAGCGCCGAATGAGCACCAGCGGGCTGCGACCCCAGCAACCACACGGCGCAGCCATACTGCTGAAGGAGCTCGACCAGATCCACATGGTCCGCAGCGCCCTCAGCCCCGACGACCAGCACATCGCGCACACTGTTCTGGATCACCGCACGTACCACCTCCTCAGGCGAGGAGAGCACCGGCACCGCAGGCACCTCCTCGGCCTGCTGAGGCACCGCCTGACGTGTCGTCATCACCCCCACCGCGCGCATCCCATACTCGGGATGCTGTGCCAGCGCGGTGCACAGCCGGTGGGTGCCCGAGGACCCGCCCACGATCAGCGTGGAGCGAGGCCGTGCTCGAGCAGATCTCCTGCGCTGCCCGTAGAGGAAGGCCCGCACCGCACAGACCACGGCCAGGTGAATGCCGATGGCCCCCAACAGCACCGACAACTGAGGATTGGGGCCACCACGGCGGACGGCGATAAGCGCGGCCGCCACAGTCCAGACCACCGCCACTCGCGCAGCCAGCGCGGGCAGTTCCTCCAAGACGGCAGGGCGGATCCTGACCCGGTAGAGGTGGCCCCGGGCATTGAGAGCGATGGTGAGCACGCTGAGTTGCAGCAGCAGGTTCACATCGCGCTGCGCTGCCTCAAGAAGCACGGCCGCGACAAGCACTGCGGCGCAGTCCGCAGCGACGAGCGGCGGCACCGGCGAATCCGAGGGCGCGGGGGCACGGCCGCGACGCGCGGTGAGACCTGCGGGTGTGCGCTGCCCCGCGACCGTTGCCGCCATCACTCTCTGCGGCACGGCGGAGGTACTCGTGTTGTCTGTGGTCACGGGGAAACGGGCTCCCTGAACTCGTGGTGCTGCCCCAGGGCCACGTCACGGTAGATCTCCGCCATGGCCGCGCTGACGCGCCGCACGTCAAAGTGGCTACGCACATGCTGGCTGGCCTGTTCGCCCAACATGACCCGCAACACGGGCTGGCCAAGCATGCTGATCACAGCCGACGCCAGGGCCTCCGGATCATCCGGCGGTACGAGACTCACCGGGTGGTGCCCCGGCGGCAGACCTTCCCGCGCGCCGTCCACGTCAGTCACCACCACGGCTCGTCCCGTGGCCATCGCCTCCAAGGGGGCTACCGCTATTCCCTCCCACCGCGAAGGCAGAACCACGAGGTCCGCGGCCCGATACCAAGCGGCGGTGTCCTTGACGGCACCCACAAAAGTCACCGACGGCAGCGCCGCCCGACGCAGTGCCTCGCCGTCAGGCCCGTCTCCCACCAGCACCAGACGCGCATCGGGGAACCGGGCGACCACCGCACTCCAGGCCTGGAGAAGCACATCCTGGCCCTTTTGCATACACAGCCGGCCCACGCAGACGACAGACAGCGCCGAGGCCGGCCAACTCTCCAGTTCCGCCAGCTCGCTGCGTGCCCGGACCGAGTCCGTATCCGGAGTGAAACGCTGCACGTCGACGCCGTTGCGCACCACGGAATACTCCGCCCGAATGCCTGCCTGGTGGCCGCGGCGCTGCTCGGCCTTGCTCACGCACACCACACGGGTGGCCCACCGGGCAGCCCACCGCTCCCACCACAGCGCCAGGGTGCTGGTGCCGCTGTCGACCGCTTCGAACGACCAGGCATGCGGCTGGTAGATGGTGGGGATCCTCCCGCGCACCACGATCCGTGCGACCAGCCCAGCCTTCGCGCTGTGTGCGTGCACTACATCGGGGCCCAGCGCGGAAATCAGTCGAGCGAGCTGCCTGCATTCGCGGATCACGTGTCGCGCGGGACTGCGCACAGCGGGCCACTCGCTGACTACACAGCCCAACTCCACTGCCGCTTCCGCCAACGAGGTGCTCGGCGGGCACGCCAGGAGCACCCTGAACCCCTGATCGATCTGGGCCGCGATCAAGTCCAACACCACGCGCGCGACGCCGCCTTCACCGGGCTGCACGACGTGGAGAACGGCGAAACCACGCGCGTCTGGGTGCTGTTGAGGGCTCACGCTTCTTCTTTCCACCAAGAGAGACCGCTGCGGGACCAGGCTGTGGCCTCCCGCAACGGAAATCAGAGTTACGACCGATGGCCAAGCGAAGCCTCGGGATTCGAACGCACCGTCTCCTCAGCCGACACACGTGCCGTGCGTCGAGATGCGCCGGGGTACGGGTGGCCCAGCGAGAACGCGTGTCGGCAGGGGATGGAGGGTCACGACCGACACCGCGTCAGGAGACCCGAGTTTTTTGGAACGCATCGAACAAATGCGCTGAATGTTCTGCCTTGAGCGCGCCGAAAGAGGGGATTTCGGGAGGGGGTCGTGTGCCCGGAGACGTGAAGCGACCGTCGACGGCACACCGCGTCGCGCGGCAGAGACCAACGAATCTCGCATAGACATGCTCCGTGTGGTGTGACCGGTAAGCCGCCCGTGGCGGCGGGGACTTGAACAGGCAGCGCAGACCAAGCTGCGGCCCTGGCCCGGGGAAGGTGAGAGGAACACCGGGGAACGTTATATACCAACATTTAGCGAATCAGCACGCTAGCCGCCCACATGGGTAACATCGCGTATCCCCGGCATCAGTTGGTCGTTATGTCGCTCACGCACTCGGCCAAAAGGCGCGAAACGGATGCACCGGCGGTTCGGTCTCCGCTCGGCGGCACAACGGCTGGTCGCGGCTCGGATGGCCGAGAAACACCCCCGCGCATCCCAAGGCGACACATCCTTACCGCAGCCAGACCGGCCGGGCGTCCGTCATCCGAGGTGGAGGAGAGGCTAGCGCAGTGGCTGAAAAGACAATCTTTCACTCATTTGGCGCGAAACCGGCAGTGAGGGCAGCGCGTTGATTACACAACCGACCTTCTCGGGCCGGCTGTACATCCGAATCACATGGAGAGCTCTCATGTCTTCTCGTATCGCCAAGGCTGTTGTTCTGACCGGAGCGCTTGCTGCATCCTTCGCCGGCGCCGCCGGTGTCGCCGCAGCCGACAGCGGCGCCCAGGGTACGGCCCAGAACTCGCCCGGCGTCCTCTCCGGCAACGTCCTCCAGGTGCCGGTTCACGTCCCCGTGAACGTCTGTGGCAACACCGTTGACGGAATCGGTGCCCTCAACCCGGCCTTCGGCAACACCTGCTCCAACAGCTGACTCCAGTCAAATCCGGCTCGTCCTACCTAAGGAAGAGCCAGGGCCCGGTGCGCCGCCCGACCAGGCGGCACACCGGGCGCACCCGACACCCGCCGCCAGGATCGTGTGAGCGACGCCCTACCCGGGCGCTCAACATTCCCGACGGCGAGCAGGAGGGAGTATCGGGCGGCTGCCCCGATCCCCGACTGAACCCGGTGTCTCCGTAGCATCGCGCCCGGTGGAACACCTGATCAGATCAGCCGGCGAGCAGAGGCCCTCAGACTCTGTGCAGCCCGATCGGTGCTACCCCTGGCGACGGCCAGTCTTTCCGGCACCAATCCACAGGCCAGACCACTGCGCCCACTCACACGGACCAATCTCACTCACGCACGGCCTACTTCCTTTTGCGCCCCGCCACGGCGAATTGCACGGTGAGAGAAACCCTCTCCGGATCACCGTGGAAAAGGAAAAAGATGCGCTTCTTGGCTTCGAGCAGCGTAGCTGCGGCTACGGTCTGCGCCACCTTGAGTCTCGGGGTGATCGCCCCAGCCGAGGCTCACACGCCTGTCGTGCGCTCCGAGGGCCAGATCGCGCCGGTTTCCGGTGCCACAGTGCTCCTGCGGCAGATGCAAACCCTCGGGGAAGTCGGCGGCCTCCTCACGCCCGTCACCAACCTCATCGAAGCAGCGCTGACCACAGAGGGCCACAGGCTCAGCGCAGGCACAGCCCAGAGGTATCTCGGAGCGGTGACAACAGCGCTCGCGAACGTCACACCGGCAACGCCCAGCACATCCACGGCCACCTCGGAGCCCAGCACCAAGGCAGCCACGCCGCCGGACCTCAAGGCCGATGCCCTCAAGGACGTCCGCAAGTACGCGCGAGCCCTGGCCACCGCAGCGACGGCGGGCAACGGGGAAAGAGTCCTCAAACAAGCACAGGAAACCGTGAACTCGATGGTCAAGTTCATGGTGGCTACGGTCCTGACCGGCGGATTGCCCACTCCACAGCTTCCCGGCCTGCCGACAGTGGCCAAGCCCTCCGCTGCGGCCAGCGTGCCCCGGACTCCAAAGCCCTCCTCCGCATCGACGGTGCCCAAGGCCCCTTCCGTGCCCAAGGCGCCCAGGACGCCGGCCGCCGTACCGGCCACGCCAAACATCCCGCACGCGACTAGCCAGCCGGCCAGGCCTCCAGCCGCCACTGCGCCGACCGCACGGAAGAGCCCGACCCTGCCCGAGCCTCCTGCCCTGTCCAGAATGCCGGAGCCGGCAGTCGTTGTGCCGTAGACCGGTGCCCGCCAGGAATCTGCCGGAGAGACCACTGCGGTGCTGGAGGGAAGAGCGCGAGGCTCCTGCGCCAGTCGCCCCCGAGGCCAGATCGGCGTCGACGGTGGACGGTTGGGAGCATTCGGCAGGTTCCTAGCAGGTCAGGACAGTGGTTTCCCGATGGGCCAGAGCGCCCTCCCGCTGCAGTACATGGCTCCAGCACCCCGCCCGACGAGGTATGCCGGCTCCGGCGGGAAACATCGTGCCGGAGGAGGACGGAAGGCCCTCCTGGCCGGGCAGGCCGGCACAAAATATCGTCGGGCTTCCGCTCTTGGGGGCGGCATTCACGGCAGGACAGGCCGGCCCCGGGCCATCGCTATGGAATTCAATGTCTCCTATCCATAGGCGAGTTACGCGACCTCCATGCGGCGGCGGCACCAACCCGGGCACGCGTGGGTCCCACGGCCACCGGCGTACGCGCCAACGGCGCTTCACTCCTTCGCGATCTCCGAGATTCCCACGCCGTGAGCGAACCACTCTCGTCGGGGACTCCCGCAGCTGGACCATCCGGGCCCGGAGGCCCACCTCTTGGCATCAGCGGAGCGGGCCCCCAGGAGGTCACCGACACCACCTCCCGTATTCAGGCTCAGCGACACCGTCCTGGATCTCCTGGCGCGACCGCGAGACCCGCCAGCTGGCATCCGTTGAGAAGTACCAGATTCTTCAGAACCGCACGTCAGAGCCGTACTGCCCTACGTCGAGAACGGCACGGCCTTGTCCTGCCCACCGCTCACCACGGGTGATCTGACGATAGGACCGGAATCTGTCATCCGGGTGTACAAGGGTGCTTTTCCCGCTCGAAGAGTTTCTGAAGCGCCGAGGGCTCGTTACAGAACCAGAGAGTGGTGTGCGAGAACGTCAAGGTCCTTGCAGATAAAGCCACTTGAGGTCCATGTGATTCCCTTGGAAGGGTTCCATTTCATGAAGTCCACGAAGGTCGCCGCAGTCATCGCAGGATCGGTGATGGCCCTGGGTGCCGCCGCACCGGCCATGGCGGCCGACAACCTGGCCCCGACCCCCATGGCCACGGACAACCTCGCTCCCACGAGCCTCACTGGCGGCCTGGAGACGATCTCCAGCCACCTTGACGCCCACCCGCTTCAGTCGGACCTGACCGACGGCTCGACGGTTGAGCAGGTCAAGAAGACCGCCGGCACCCTGAACACGCTCAATGACGCGGTGCCGCTGCTGGGCGGTCTTCCCCTCGCGAAGTAGCCGAGGGCTCGGCGGAGCCTTCGCAACCGCCCACTGTCCATGAGCTGATGGAGGTAATTGCCTCTTGGAGCCCGTGTTGATCAGTGGCAGACATCAGTACCTCTCTAGCCTGTTACTCACCCCAATTGAAAGGTCATGAAAATGAACACTGTCAAGAAGGCCGCTCTCGTTCTCGCCGCCGCCGGTATCGCCGCGGGTGCTGCCTCGGGCAGCGCGTTCGCCGCAGACGGTGGCGGCGCCACGGCACAGGGCACCGCCACCAACTCGCCCGGCGTCGGCTCGGGCAACCTCGGCCAGGTCCCCGTGCACGTTCCCGTCAACGTGTCCGGCAACTCGGCCAACGTCATTGGTCTGCTGAACCCGGCCTTCGGCAACACGGCCTCCAACAGCTGATTTCAGACGCTCACGGCCCGGCTCCGCGGACTTCTTCCGGAGCCGGGCCGTCTGCTTTTCGCACCCAGGGAGCCAGGGCGCACCTGCCGGATAGAACGTGGCGTTACCCTGCGATGTGCGGTAAGGGGTGCACCGATGAAAATGAGACACCAATCATTTCATCTATTCCGGTAAGTGGAGTCGTTAGCCCACTGGTTGCTGAGGCCCAGGACAATCCGTAGTCCTTTTCAACCGGCGGTCGTTCTCCAGGGAAAGCTACGTACTCTGTCATGCGAAAGGCCTCATCATGAAGCTCAAAGCGATCGCAGGGCTCGGCATCCTCGCAACTTTCGGCTTCGCGACACCAGCTGCGGCCGTTCAAGCACCGGTGGTCGTCCCACTGCAGGGGCTTGAGACGGCACTGCCTATGGATGCACCGACCGTGCGCACCGGTATCCCGATTCCCATTCCGTCCGAGCCCAGCCCCTTGCGGACGCGGGCGATGCAGCACCCAGACCCTGCTCTGGAGCTCCCCCAGACCCCCATCACAAGTGACCTGCCGACGACGGTGCTGGAGGCGCCAATGCCCCAGGGCTTTGACGGCGAGGACTTGGGCAGCGCCCGCGTCACCAGTGGCGGTTCACCGATGGCGGCCAAGACGCCCGGCCTCGCCGTAGGGCGGCCCTTCGCTCTCCCGCACGGAGAGTCGCTCGGGCTTCCGGAACTCGACGATCCGCAGGCTGCGATCTTGGCCCCTGCCTTGCAGGGTGACGTCAGTTCCGGGCTCGGTCTTGCTGCCCCCTCCGTCTAGACAGCCGGTCAAACAGGATTTGGTCACGCAGCGCGGGAAACGAAGCTGCTCTTGACTCTGTCGTCGCATAGAGCCGTTACCCCAGCTTTTTGATCGCGTTATAGGTAGGTGATCGCGAAAAGATCGCGATCAGTAACCGCACCGAAGGAGATCGTAATGTCTCGCATCGTCAAGACGATGGCCGTAATCGCCGGTACCGGGGCCATGGCCCTCGCTGGCGCCGGCATGGCCTTCGCCGACTCGGGCGCGCAGGGTGAGGCGACGAACTCCCCCGGCGTCGGCTCGGGCAACGTCGTTCAGGTTCCCGTCCACGTGCCGGTCAACCTCTGCGGCAACACCGTCAACGTCATCGGCCTGCTCAACCCGGCCTTCGGCAACCAGTGCTCGAACGGTGACTCGCACGAGGGTGGCTACGGCGAAGGCTCCTACGGCTACGAGGGCTGAACTCTCCCGCACGGGACGAGGAATGTGACAGCGTGATGCACTAGACGGTCCGCGGCGACGCCGCGGACCGTTCTTGTCTCTGGGACGCCGCCCCGTCTTACGTGGCGTAGCGATAAATCTTGCTGTGATCCCACATGGACGAAGGACTGTCACCCCAGGGAGGCATGGGCTCATCACGCCCCACCACCCTGCTTCCGAAGGCGGACGACGATGCGTCTGTACCTTCCGGCATGTACACAGCCGAAGGATGCGCCTGCTGCCAGCGCGACCAGACAGCATCGACGAACGAGTGATGAAGCCAGAACACCGGGTCATTGACCGACCCGCCACCGAGCATCAGCCCGCTCACCCAGCGATGGACGCGGTTGTGATTGAGGAATCTCTCATTACCCTCACCCGCGGCCCAGCCCTCCAGTTTGTTCCTGAACCCCTTGTCGCTACGCGAGTCCCACGGCGCGGAATCGTAGACCGGATCGGCAGTCGCCCAAGCCAGTTGAGCTTTCGTGGGCAGATCGATCGCCTGGGACGGCCGGCCAAGGTCTCGGGTGAGGAACCTCCCGTCGCTGGCACTCACGGTGACATCCCAGTTCCCGCCGCTGTACGCGAAGGGACCGGTCATGACCTGCAAGTCCTCCCGACGTCCGTTCCCGCCCATGAAGTCGTCATGCCACAAGGAAGAAGCGGGCGTGTTGTCTTGGGTCCAGTCCCAGTAGGGCACCGAGACACTGCCGTCCACTTCCCTCAGAGCCGACTCGAAGTCCAGAAGAAATCTTCTGTGCCAGGGCAAGAACGAGGGGCCCATGTGCGCCACACGAACTCCATGGTCCCCGTCTGCGGTGTAGTGATCGATGTGTGTCTGGACGAACTGGTCATAGATTCCACGCCGCTTGAGCTCCAGTACGGCGGCCACGAACTTCTTCCGCTCGGCACGGGTGAGGTTGCGCTGATTCTTACGGACGTACACCACGACCCCCTCCGTACGTGTCCCCGTTGTGGCCGGGCATCGGCGCCAACCGCGCGGATCTCAGCTCCAGCGCTGCCGCGCGCGCGGTAGCCAGGGGTGTGGGATAGGACTGGTAGTGATCGATGTGGCTGACGTACCCACCGCGAGCACAGCGCATCAGGTGCAGGGGACGGCCGTCGATGAACACCTCGACGGCATCTTCTGCCGCTGACGCCGCCGCCGCATAGCCCGCCAGCTGGTGGCCGCCGTACATCTCATCGAAGACAACCAAGCGGTCAGCAACGTCCATGGCGCTGGGCTCTGCGACCGTGTGCCGCGGTGTCGATACGATCCGGGACAGTGCCCCACCCGTGAATGCGGTGACCGAAAGGGCGCTGAGAGCCTGAAGCACCCCCCGCCGCGCTGGCGCGACCCGCCCGCGCCAGCCCTTCCCTCTATCAGGGTCGAACGGGTGGTCTCCCGCTCCCCGCTGCACAACTCGAAAACTCATGAAACTCCCCACGGGATCCGATGCGACCCTTGTAGCCCCACGTACGTCCTTGCCCATGATCGCGGCAACGTCGTGCCTGGCACAACGAATACATATCGGAAGCGTTCTGCTCGTCCAACGCACCAGGAGAATCGAAAATAAGATGAAAACTCGCACGCTCGGTCGGTACGTGGAAAGGCGGTAGCCGCTCTGTCTCGCAAGCGCCTCGGCTGAACGGGTGAACGGATGTGAAGCCCATGATGAGGAGCATTAACATCGCTCCCTATGACTTCCCCTCCTCTTGCATCCGCTCAACGGAACCCCACTCTGCTGGGAACTGTCTCCGTCATCCCCTGGGCCAGCGACCCCGAGGGCGACGACCCCTGCACGCCCTACCTCATGCTCTACCCCTTGGGGGACGGAAGCGCGGGTGAGCGCGGTAGCAGCGAGGCGATGTCTTCGATGCTCACGAGCACAGGTCTGACGCTCGGCAATCAACTCATCGACCTGTCAAAGCAGCCGCGCATCGGCATCTCCCTTCTGGTCGAAGGGGGCCAGGCTGTGCTGACACTCCCCTCGATGAAGGTGCAGTGCCCCGTTCCTTCGGAATGGGAACAGGCAGCAAAAGCGAACCAGCAGGTCTACTTCATCTGCACGACGCAGCCCTGGCCAACGGCCGTACCAGGGAAACCGGTTGATGAAGAGACTCTGCGTACGTACGTGAGCAGCACATCACTTCTGGAAGGCAGCGCCCACTGCCTGCTCCCGGTGCGCAGCCTGCGAGGCTGACCAAAGGGTCCGGAGAATGCAGCAAGGGCCCTTGATGCGCAGGGGACAACACGCATCAAGGGCCCAGAGGGCAAGTCAGAGCCAGAGGCCAAGCCCGACGCCCAGTTCGAGGCCGATCCCACTGTGATAGTGGTGCCAGTAGTCCCAGCAGTCCTGATCCCAACCGCAGTGGTGCTGCTGTGAGACCGCCGGGGCGGCCGCCGGGGTCGCCGGTGCAGCGGCCGCAGCTGATGTCGCGAAGGGCAGCGATACCGCGGCGACCAGCGCAGCGGCAGCTATACCGCGGGCAGCGAATTTCTTCATGCTCGACTCCTCGAAGCGTAGGTGAAGACACTTCGACGCTAGCCACGTGTCGGCTATCACGCTCGGGGAAGGCCCCGGCGCTACTGCATTCGGGGAAACCCGGACCGACGGGAAACCACGCCACATCAACAAAACCTGTGGAGCGCACGATGAGCGCATTGCACACGAGCAGTACCCCGCGGACCCTGCCGGGTCGCACCCCACGGCACACCTCACGCCCAATGGACGCTGGTGCAGGTGCCGCCCTCGCCCTGCTGCTGGTGGGGGGTGGATTAGCGGGCCTCTTGGCATCCTGGGTCATCACCATCGACGAGCTCAAACTCCTGGCAGACCCGAATTTCACGCCAGGCTGCAGCATGAACCCGGTGGTCTCCTGCGGGAACATCATGAAAAGCGACCAGGCAACGGTCTTCGGCTTCCCCAACCCACTCCTCGGGCTCGTCGCCTACGCCGTCGTCACACTCGTGGGCGTCGCCCTGCTCGCCGGCGCCACCTTGCGCCGCTGGTTCTGGCTCGGACTCAACAGCGGTGCCCTACTCGGCGTGCTCTTCTGCACTTGGCTCCAGTACCAGTCCCTCTACTCGATCAACTCTCTCTGCCTCTGGTGCTGCCTGGCCTGGGCCGCCACCATCGTGGTGTTCTGGTCCGTCACCGCACACAACGTGCGTAGCGGAATGCTCTTCCGCGCATCCGCGCCACGCGCATTCTTCGACGAACTCGCCCTGGTTCCACCGCTGTTGCACGTAGGGATCATCGCCATGCTGATCCTCACCCGCTGGTGGGATTTTTGGACCAGCTCACATTCCTGACTCCCCGACCCGGGATCGAAGCGATCCGGTGTATGGGCCTCACGGGTGAGAAGACGATTGCGTCGTGACTGCCGGCACACTGAGCCGTTTGACAGGGCATGAACTCCACTCGACGGATCGCCACCGCCCTTGCCATCCTTACTGGAACCGCAGGGCTGGCAGTGCCGGCAGCCCAGGCAGCACCGCTCCCGCTGCCCAAGACCACAGCCATCTCGGCTACCGACACGCTGGACAATCTCGGGACCACGGCGATCCCCACAGCGCACAAGCAGGACGTCCCGGCCATCTCGGAGCAGCTGAACGGCCTGGACAAGCTGAATGAACTGCACCAGGCCACCGACCTGGCTGCACCCCTTACCAACCTGGTTCCGAGCGTTCAGTAACCGATCCAGCCGGAGCAGCCGCTTTCCGCAACACGCGTGCACGCGCAAAGCCGTGGCATGCCCCGCCGGCGCGGGGCGCGCCAGCTCCTGTCGCATGGCGTGGCAACGATGACCATGGCCGCGCCGAAGCTATGAGGTTCAGAACTGCCACAGCCGCGTATTCCAGGACCACAAATTGCGTTCCGGGAACCCGGCTGGTGGTCCTCCTGTGTAACAGGGCAGAGCCATTCGGGTTGAACTCATGAACAGATCAGAAGATATTCAGATGGGAGTAAATATGCTTTTGGCAAAAACCGCCACGAGCAAGGAGATCTGCGCATGCGTGCCACCACCGGGTTTGTCGTGTCGACTGTGGTTGTCGCCGCGGCGGCAGCCACAGGCGCTCTATACGTGCACGACGCCGCGGCCGAAACCTGCCCACCCACTGCCTGTTACGGACAAGGCGAATCCACAATCAAGCCCGAAGGCGCGGGCGGCTACGAGAGCGAGAACGCAAACGGCTACGGCAGCAGTGGACTTGCACCCGTAGCCCCGGGCTACGGGGAGTCCTCGCCTACCCGTCATGAAATCGAACTGCGCGAGAGCGAGCAGCCGTCCAACTACGGTGACGAGACGGGATATGGCAGCCCCCAGGGCTACGGCGAAGTGGGCACCCCCCTCGCGGTCACTCCCACACCGAGCGACCGCGCCTACATCCCACCCTCCGCTCCCGCCCCCAGCCCCCCAGCCCCGCTCCCCACCACCCAGCACCCGAGCCCCCCGGCGTCACCGCACGCCAACGCCTCCACACCGCCCGCGGCTTCCCCTCACGGAGGACCCCCCTCAACCACGCACGAACTGGCAGCCACGGGTCCCACGGAACGCCTCTACACTCTCGGCACAGTAGCGGTCGCCACAACGCTCATCGGTGCGGCACTCATGCGAGCCTCGCGGCGACGCAAGCACGGACGCCACTGACCTAAAGCCTCCCCACTGCTCCGGGAACATCGCCTCCGAGGGCCATGGCCGGCCAAGGGCTCCCTGCGCGACGCAGATGCCCCTGGCCCGGGTCACATAACGACCCGCGCCCAGGCCTCTCGCGGCCCGCTCTGCCAGAACCTCAAGGCTGCCGTCGCGAGATCGAGGCCGGCCATCGCGCCCCCACGCACCCTCATCCGGATCCAGGCGCATCCGACCCCGTAGAGCCTCCGAACTGAACAGTTCCCGGAGCAGAACAATAGGAAGTACGCGTTGAAAATTGCCTGTGTGGGCGGAGGGCCTGCCACCCTCTACCTCTCCATCCTGCTCAAGGCGCGGGACCCTCGACACGAGATCACCGTTCTCGAACGCCGGCTGCCAGGCAGCACATACGGCTGGGGCGTCACCTGCTGGCCTGACCTCCTAGAGGAACTGAATCAACACGATCCAGCATCCGCACGGGCCATCGCCGCATCCTCAGTGAGCTGGAGCTCTGGCGTTGCTCACCTGCGCGGCGCCATGGTCACCCACCAGGGCGACGTGGGCCATGCCATCGGAAGACACGAGCTCCTGGGCATTCTCACGGATCGTGCGCAATCACTCGGTGTGCAGATCGAGTTCGGAAGCCACATCGTGTCCGCCACGCAGCTACCCGAAGCCGACCTGGTCGTCTTGGGCGACGGAGTACACAGCCAACTGAGGGACCATCACGCCAAGGCCTTCGGCACCCGAAAGTCGCAAGGAGCCAACAAGTACATCTGGCTGGGCACTGCTCGCGTATTCACCTCCTTCACCTTCGCGTTCATCCAGACAGAACACGGGTGGATCTGGTGCTACGCATACGGCTACGGCCCCCACGGCAGTACTTTCATCGTTGAGTGCTCTGCCGAAACCTGGGCCGGGTTGGCACTGGATCGCCTCGATGAGGAGCAAGCCCTCGGCCTGATGGAAGAAATCTTCTCCGACCTGCTCGCCGGGAGCCCACTCGTGGGGCGAACAGATGCGGGCGACCGGAGCCAGTGGCAGACCTTCACTACAGTGACCAATACCTCCTGGACGCACGAGAACCTCGTCCTCATCGGAGACGCTGCCCACACCACGCACTACTCGATCGGTGCCGGCACCTCCCTGGCCCTGCGCGACGCAATGAGCCTCGCGCGGACCCTCCATGAGGCCGAGTACGCCGACACCCCCACCGCGCTGAGCAACTACACCCGTGAACGAAAGAAGGCCATCCTCACCTCACAGAGTGCGGCCCGGCACAGTGCGCATTGGTACGAGAACCTGACGCGCTACACCAACATGACGCCACATCAGATGTTCTCACTGCTTGGGCAAAGGCATTCCCCGCTGCTGCCACACCTACCGCCCCGACTGTACTTCCAGTTGGACCAGGCGCTTGGCCGCCTCGAGGCAATGCGGTGGCTCAAGCAACGAGTCGGAAGCAAGCTGGCGGCCGCCCTGCAGTCTGCACATCGGCCGTGAGTATCCGGAACCGCTGAACCTCTCAACGGAGCAAATCGAGAAGGCATAGTTGAGAATCTCGGCGTGGTGATCCGAACAAAGAGACCTGCTCTATAAGCTGGAGCATGCAGGAACAGGGAAACCCTTGTAACCCTGCCTTCGTAGCTCCCCGGCGACCGGTTCAAGTTTTGGAAGACATGGCCGGTTGCCGGGGTCTCACATGCGCATGGGCTGCATCTGCCCGAAAGACTCTGAACTCGAGGCGTCACACGGAGGCTCGCAGCCTCGTGCAAGAACATCTGTCAGAGATCGCTCGCAGACCTCACCTCAGCAACCACCACCTCTTCCACCATCAGCGTGACTCATTATTTGTCACATCGTTGAGCAGAGCGTTCAGGTTGCATCAGATAATTCCTGCAGCCATCGTGCGTCCGGGCCATACACCGGGGCAGCGCACGGGAATGGTGTGGTCCCTCTGCCAGCGGTGGTGAGGGACCACATGCGGGAGATACCGCCTGGGGCGAAAGGCGAATCGCCCACACATCGCTGCTGCAACATCAAGTATGTGTGCGGATCTTGAGTGCTACCGCTGAAATGCGCGTGTAGACACCTGGCTGCTTGGGCTGCCCACATTTGACGCTGCCAAATGAAACGACGCCGATCAGTCGGCCGCGGGCGACCAACGGGCCGCCGCTGTCGCCTTGACACGAGTCGCGCCGACGATCCAGGCTCCCGGCACAAACCATCGAAGAAGCCAGATACTTTCCCCCTCGAGTTCCTGGATAGGCCGTTGCGCACCATGCATCTGGCAAGACACGCAACTGTGTCGTGTTCAAGACCTCTGCGAAGCTCCCTCGACCCGTTGTGTCCCCCCACCCGTAGACAGTGGCGGATACGCCCGGTAGATCGCTCCGGTTTGCAGCGCTCGCCAAGGGCAGTACGGCAGACTTGGGAACGCTTTGAGCCAGAGTCACAACTGCCAAGTCGTTAGCAAACGACGTGGAATTGAAGCGTGGATCGGACCAGATCGACTTCACCCGGATCTCTCGTCCCCCAGCAGCGCGCAACCTGTCACGCCCAGTAATCACCCTGAGATCGTGAACGCTCCTCGGAGGAATCCCCAGGGCCTCTCGCGTCAGGCAGTGGGCGGCCGTTACCACGGCACGTGAAGAGACCAAGACCCCGCCACAGAATTGACCCGCCCGGTCATCACCAAAGCGCGAGCGACTGGTGAGAGCCACCACCCAAGGGCTGTCAGCAACGTGTGCCGGGTGCCCTCCAATAATCGATGTCGCGGCAGCGGCAGGAACCTGCGCAATCAAGCAAGCCGGAGCCGCCAACGCGATCAGGAAGGAAATACCCGCCAGCACCCGGGTGGTGAGACGACGCACAGCGGCTCCTCAAAATTGAGATTCGACACGCGTGCGGTGGTCACTAAGGCGACCTCTGCGGACGGTATTTCGGACAGTCGAGCGAAACCGTCTCACGCGAAATTTGAGCGGACAGGGATGAAACGGTCATAGGTCAGTGCTTTCAATACCCCGCCGATATTACGACATTGAGCGGCGAACCTCACTGCGCACTCGCCACCCATACCCGCACTGAACTGGGAACGGGATCTGCCGTGACACCTCGTCGAAGTGAAGTCGGAGCCCGCGACCTTCCCGGGTCTGCGCAGAGTCCCGCACCTCGCGAAACCATCCTGCGATCGCTACCCAAGGGCGTACACGGTGGCCAGTTCTCATCAGGGCGCGGAGACTCGGGGAACCGGAACCCACTGGTCCGGCGCCTGTGCCCGACCAGCCCCTGCAATTACGCGATGAACAGGCTTGACCTGACCGCTGTCGCGGTCCTGGATGCCGCCGCCGTCGTCCCGACTGCGGGCCCAGCCACCGCGGATGACGGGCATACCCGGGAGTCAGTGCGGTTGGGCGAGGAAGGAGGACACCACCTGTGAACAGCCGCGCTCGTGCACAGCCTCCTGCAGCCTGTGGGAACTTGATTCTGATGGTTGGGGACCGTAGTCACCAACCAGGAGAGCGCCTCCGTTGTCGGCAACCAGGTCGGGTGAGGGCCAGGAGGCAGACGGCCATCAGGAGTGCGACGAGGCCGCCGCAGGCCATCAGGGTGGTGACCGACAGTGCGTCCACGACGGTTCCGCCGAGGAGCGCGCCGAGAGCGAAGGTCGCCTGGAAGGACGCGGTGAAGAGGATCGTGGCGCCTTCGGGGGATTCGGGGGAGGCATGGGCGAAGAAGGTCTGGGAGCAGAGCGGCGCCGCGCCGTAGGCCAGACCCCAGAGGACGAGCAGGGCCGTGGCACCGGCGGGTGCGGTGCCGAGGACGGGCAGCAGGAGTGTGGAGAGCGCGATCAGGCAGCCCGTCGCCGCGAAGGTGCCGCGCAGGCTCAGAGCCAGGGCCCGGCCGCCGAGGAAGTTGCCCGCGATTCCTGCCGCTCCGTAGGCGAGAAGTATGGCGCTGATGGCTGGGGAACCGAGGTGGGTGACGTGCCGGAGGTACGGCGTGACATAGGTGTACGTGCCGAAGTGTGCCAGCACGATGAGGAAAGTGGCCAGCAGGGCGATTCTTGTGTCCCGGCAGCGCAGGAGGTCGCGCAGGACCCCGAGGCCGATGACCTGATGGGCCGGCAGCGGGGGCAGCAGCGCGAGCAGGGCGATCAGCACGAGCACCGCGAGTAGGGCCAACGCGGAGAAGGCCGTACGCCACCCGGCCAGGTCTCCGACGAAGGTTCCCGCCGGGACGCCCAGCACCGAGCCCAGGGGCACCGCGGAGAAGATCAGTGCGGTGGCGGTACCGACGGACCGCGGTGGTACGAGCCGGGCGGCGAGCCCGGCCCCGATCGACCAGAAACCGCCGATGGTGAGGCCGACGAGGACCCGCGACAACAGCATCACCTGGTAGGACTCGGCGATCGCCGCCAGAACGTCGGCGGTGGCGAGTACGGCCATGAGAGCGCAGAGCATGATCCGCCGGTCCACCCGCGCGGCGGACAGCGGCACGGCGAGCGCGGCGAACGCGGCGACGACGCCGGGCACGGTCATGGTCAGCCCCGCGACGCCGTCGGACACGCCGAACTCGGCCCCGATGACGGTCAGCAGGCCGATGGGGAGGATCTCGCTGGTGACGATCGCGAAGATGCCCAGCATGAGGGAGGTGACCGCCAGCCAGTCGACGAACGGAGAGCGCGGGCGAACCTGTGTGAGCGTTGACATGGTCCTTGAGCCAAGCAGCGCAGAACTGCGAAGTCTGGCCGCTTTCGGACATCACCCGTACGGCGTGAGCAAGCGTTGGCGGCGCCTGGAGGAGTCGACTCTCGGCCCTGCGCGATCGTCGGCGTCGATCGTGAACTCAGGAGTTATCGGTGCGGCGCCGAACTCGTCGTTGTTCGAGGTGAGGTCGGGCGGTCAGTGTGGGCGGGCAGTGCTTGTGCGGCCGGCTGCCTCCGCGGGGCCGGCGCCGCGTGAGTGCTCTCCGGTCACGGCGCAGGCCGTGTCCATCGGCAGCGACAGCAAGGAGTGGACTGATGCGTAAGAAGGTTCTGATCTCGGGGGCGAGCATCGCCGGTCCGGCGCTCGCGTACTGGCTGGCACGGTACGGGTACGAGGTGACGGTGGTCGAGCGTGCGCAGAGTATTCGGCCGGGAGGGCAGGCTGTGGACTTCCGCGGTCACGTGCACCTGTCGGTGCTGGAGAAGATGGGAATCCTGGAGGAGGTCCACCGCAGGCGGACCGGCAACGGGGATCTGCACATGGTCGATGATCAGGGGCATGATCTGGTCAGGCTGCCTGCCTCGTTCACCGGCGGCGAGGTCGAGATCCTGCGCGGTGATCTGGCCGCGATCCTGTACGACCTGACCAGGGACGCCGTCCGCTACGTCTTCGACGACTCGATCAGCGAGCTGGTCGACACCGGTGACGCGGTCCGGGTGACGTTCGAGCGCGGCGTCTCCGAAGCCTTCGACCTGGTGATCGGTGCGGACGGGCTGCACTCCAATGTCCGCCGCCTGGCCTTCGGACCGGAGTCTGAGTTCGTTCACGACACCGGTTACCACGTGGCAATTTTCGAGGCGCCGAATCGGCTGCGACTTCACCGCGACGTGATGTTGTACAGCGAGCCGGACCGCGGCCTGTCGGTGTACCCGATCCACGACGACACCGCCGCGAACGTGATGTGCGTGTTCGCGGCCGACGTCGGGAACATCGACCGCCAAGACGTCGACGGGCAGAAGCGCCTGGTCGCGGGAGCGTTCGCGGGGATGGGCTGGCACAGCGGGCAGGTGCTGGCCGACATGGCCGAGGCGCCGTCGTTCTACTTCGACACCATCAGCATGGTGAAGATGGACTCCTGGACCAAGGGCCGCGTCGCCTTGCTGGGCGACGCCGGCTACGGCGCCACCTGCGGCGGCATGGGCACGGGCCTGGCTGTCGTGTGCGCCTACGTCCTGGCCGGCGAGCTGGCCGCGGCCCACGAGCACCGAACTGCGTTCGCCGCCTATGAGCAGCGCATCGCCAAACTCACCAAGGCATGCCAGCAGGTGGCCGGCGGCGTCGGCTCGTTCTTCGCCCCGAAGAACATCCGTCGCCGCACGTGGACCTTCAAAGTGCTCACCGCCGGACCCATGAGCAGATTCCTGGACAAGATGACCACCAAGGCGGCGACCGCCATCGATCTGCCCGCCTATCCCGCCGCCGATGTCGGTTCCTCGGCACCGCTCGATCCGGCATAGAGGCGCGCTGTCCCGCGTCGGTCCCAGGCGGCGAACGCCCGCTCCGTCGCGGAACATCGGCCGACTGCCCGGGCCCGCAGGCGGAACTGAAGCAGAAGGCGGGCGGTAGTACCGGGAACCTGCCGGGCCTGCTTAGACGGTCGGGGATATTTCCGAAGCCGGCTGCGGGACTGGCGTGCGGCGCGGGCTGCCGTCGCGCGCCGACTCCAGGAACGCCCTCAGCAGGGCGGAGTCCGCAGTAGCCGACCACACGAGCGCCCAGTCGGTGGCTGGGACGCCGGTGAAGGGGAGGAACGTGATGTCGGGGTGGGTGTAGTAGCGGGTGACGTGCTCGTTCACCGGGGAGACGACGTCCCCGGCCACGACCATCGACAGAACCTCATGGAAGGTCTCCGGCGCCTTGCCTCGCGGGATGAGCCGTCCGCTCGGCGTGTGAGTGGGAATCATTGCATCGCCCCAGTAGCCTGCGGCTTCGGCGCCCATGTCGGGGACGAGACGGCCGCCGAGGTCCTCCAGCGTCACCGACTCACGTCCGGCGAGATCGGAATCAGTGGCCACGGCGAGTACGCGCCCCTCGGTGAACACGACAGGCCCCACGCTCAGGTCGGGTTCGCACACCGGCAGCCACAGCAGCTGCAGGTCGACCTTGCCGCTCCGTGACGGGCTGAACGGAGAGCTGAAATGAGTCTCGACGATCTCCACGTCGCAGCCCGGGAACTCGGCCTGGAATCTCTCGATGACCGGGCGTATCAGGTTCGCCGCCACCCCCATCGAGCCGAGCGTGAGCGTTCCGCGAATTCCCTGACCGGCGACGCTCGCGCGGGCGAGCCCCATCTGGATCAGGTCGTGGGCCTGTTTGAGATCTTCGCGCAGGCGGCGGCCGACCGGAGTGAGGATCACGCTGCGGGAGGTGCGCTCGAACAAGGCGACGCCAAGACGCCGTTCCTGCTTCTTGATGGCCTGGCTGACCCGCGCCGGGGAGACGTGCAGCCGATCGGCGGTCCGGCCGAAGTGCAGCTCCTCCGCCAGCACCAGAAAGATCTCGATATCCCGCAGTTCCATAGCGCCCCCGCCTGACGACACCCCGAGTCACCGGTTGGTGCGGATCGTACGTTGTCGCGCGTTCGAGGGAGACCACGGAGGCGGCTCGCCGGCGCACGCGCACACGGCTCCGCTCATCACACGCCGAGCGGTCAGACCAGCGCGGCGTGACCAGTCGAGCTTGCCGGCCGCGTTCAGCTCCGTGAGCAGGACCCGGTGCAGCTGGTCGAAGGCCCCCGCCTTCTGCCACCGGTCCAGACGCCGCCAGCACGTCTGACCCGAGCCGAACCCCAGCTCCAAGGGCAGAAGTTGCCAGGCTATGTCGTTGTAGAGGACGAACAGAACGCCCTGGGGGCAGCGCCGGTCCGACACCGGTCGGGGCCCCGGCGAGCGTGCCGGCCACGGTGGCAGCAGCGGCGCGGTCAGCGCCCACAACTCATCGTCCACGATCCATGGTCGAGTACCCACCCCCTCACGAACGGCCGAATCATCACACCGGTAACGCCCTACCGGCACACTTCAACAAGATCGTGTTACGAGCTCTTAGAGAAATGAGAGTGTTGTTCGTACATGAGGAACGTGGCGACCTAGGCTGGATGTCCAGCATCACGGTCCCCTTGATCCTTAGCCGTGGTGCCACGAAGAGAGCAACTCCCTCGCCGGGTTTACAGGCGAGGGAGCGCTCACGTATGGGCATACGCGGCTTCCGCGAGCAACGACACCCTGACTGGGACAAGTCGTAGATAGCGGCTGGCCGACTTGTCCCACTTGTGGAACGAGAGTCTGCGCATCGGGCAACGGCCAATAGCCCGTTTGGCTCAACGGCGAGTGCACTGTGCCGGGGACTTGATGCGACAACCACAAAGACATGCCTGGAAGGCAGACTTCGCTCAGGAGGCAGCTGGCACCGAGGGTCTCGTCCAACCTCACTGTGGTCAAAGTGAGTTGGATGCTCCTGCACAACGATAGACCTCCCGGTAGAGGAGTCGTCGGCCAGCAGCATCGAGTGCAGATCTCCTCTTCTGGCCTGGGTAACTCGCATCGAGGAGGCGGGGGTTCCACACCTACTGGAGAAGCCTGCTCACGGGCTGACATGCCCAGCCTGCCCTGGCACGACTGCGACGCTGTGACACCCATTCCCAGCTCTCTGGCGGGTTCGGCATCGAAATCTCCGCGCACCGCCACAAACACGAGGCCATCGAGGTGCTGGCCGCTCTCATACCGCCCTGGACGAGGCGATGGCCACGGCCCGCACGCAGGTGTCCGCTCTCTTGGTTGGCATCCTGCTGCCGGCCCATGGTCTCGCCGCTGACACCCAGTTCTATTTGCGGACGCTTAGGCGTTTCGGCATGAACGTTCAGACCTTGAACGACCCCTTTGGCTGACTACTATGGGTCGCCACATCGGCAGAGCCGGTTCAGTTATTCAACAAGTCCTGGAGTGAAGCACCTTTCGTCACGGCACCTGTCACAGACGCCGTTGAAATCGGTTTGAAGTCGGCCACCTGCGTGCCGACTGCATTGTCCAGGGGGTCAACTCCCGTGCCTGCGAGCGGGTCCAAACGCATGAGGCTGACAGGCAGGAGGGCGTGGTGAAGAGATCCTGTCAGAGGGTCGCCCGCATCAGTCGTGGCACCGTGGACCGCGGGGGAGGGGCTGGCAGGGGAAGCGACACTCGGGTGCGACTCCGCGAATGCGGCACCCGCCCCGCTGGCAGTGCCGGCCACAACGAGTGTCACACCGACCCGCAGCGCCGTGCGCAGGAATGTCACGCCGATTTTGGATCCCGCATATCGATACATATCCACCTTCTGGAGCCGGGAGTCTTTAGACGAGCGCAATGTCCAACGACTGTTGGAGGGATTCGTTCCGGGAGGTGGTGATAGCGATATTTCATGGTACGGGGGTGGTAGGTTCGCTCCCTAGCGAGCGGCAGGGATTACGCCCCAGTGAGGGGTAGCGAGACTCTCGCCGCTGAGCCCGCACTTCCGCAGTGCGGGCAGGAAATGATCGGTGCTTCCGTTCACGGTGTGGATCACTCGAACTGGCTTTCGTGTCATGGTTGACAGGGCCTGAGACTGGTCGACTACGGAGAGCACAACAAACTTGAGCGGGTCTCCGGTGAGGATGCGCCCACTGCGCTCGGGTACGAATCGCACTACGGTGACGTCAGCTCCCCAGCCAGACCGAACTTGCCGGTAGTCAGCAAAAATCTGAAGCAGCCAAGCGGCCTTCTCTGCCACGGTGAGATCGTCGATACCGGCCCCGTTGCGCAATGTATCCAATCGTTCTTCACTGGGCCCTGGCAGTTCTTTGATTCCCGACACCCAGTCCTGAAAACTCGTCATACCCAACTAAACGATCTAGCAGCGTTCCCCTAACCATCAAAACACTGACGGTCACTCTTTTGGACAACCATGTGACATGGGCCGCATCTGTCGCCAAAGACGGTCATTCCTTCCGCTCCCATAGCGCACACGCATCTTCAAACTCACTCCAGGAACCTGTCGCTACAGACAAGGCCAACCGAATCTGTGCGCCATAAACTGCTGCGTCGCGCAGAACCCGACGACGTGGGAGGGGGTTTCCGGGTGTACCTGCCTTCACCACCGTTGATGGTCACCGCGTGGCCGGTCCGGAGCGCTCCGGCCTCAGCCGCTGACCAGGCCGGACGCGCGTCCGACCGTCGAGATGGTTGGATCACTCGGAGACCGATGATCTGAGGGTGCGGGATGGCTCGGTCGAAGCTGTGGAAGTGGACGACGACCTGTGAACCCCTCGAGCGGGTCCAGGCCTCCGCGGACGCGGTCGGCGAGATCGACTGACTGGTGCAGATCGACTCCACCGTCTCCGAGCCGACCAGCACGCCGCCGCCACTGGCCGAAATGGGGAACGTGCCGGCCGGACGAACTGGATGATCACGCCCTCGGCCGGTGCCGAGGCGGGCTGCCCACCAAAATCCACCTAGCCTGCACCGGCAAAGGACGCCCGCTCGCGATCCTGCCGGCGCCCGGCCGTCACGACAGCATCTGCGCACGCCCCCTTCTGGAACGCATGCGCATCCCACGCTCCAGACCCGGCCGGCCCGCGCAGATCGATGAGGTAGCCCGCACCGCCTACTGCGCGACGATCGAGAAGGCTGCCAGATCAGCCGCATCAGTCGAGCCATAGAAGGGCCTATGGCCTCGGCCGTATCGGGCGGTGCTGGACAAACTCGGGCCAAGAGCGAAGTGGACGGGACCTCGCCTATCGTGGACGCGGGTTCCCGCCATGACAGCGGATCGCTGACCGGACCGACCCCGGTCAATTGCGCCAAGAAGCGCAGCAAACTGCACGTGCGGAGATTCCCAGTGCATCCCGCTTGCCACCGCCGTGGCAGGTGTGAATAGGCATGTGTCGGTCTCGCCCTCGAGCCGCTCTCCCTCGGAAGCCCCGCCGTCTAGTCCCGCCGAGGAACGCGGCGGCGCCGACCCGCCAAGCCCCGTGCGGACAAGGCGTACTTCTCCGCAGGACAGCCCAACTGGCTGCGCGAGCGTGGGCTCGGCTTGCCTCCAAAGCGCATTCTCGGAGGGAGGGACCAGTTCGTCCCCGTGAACCCAGAGAAGTCCACACCCAGCGCACGTCTCGATCCCGCTACCCCTGAGGAGTCTGCCTCGGCTGCCGCGAATGTGCAGACGTCCCTCAACTCCAGCTCCGATGCCGGGGACAAGCCAGCTCCAACCGGCAAGCTGTTTGCTAGTGAGATCCCGATAGGATCGCTCCGCCCCCGGCCAGTATGGAGCGTTGGGGGAAGGCCTGGTGCCTTACAGGGTTTGCCCTGGGATGCAGTACGACCGGTCCGCCCTGCCCCGGCAGTCCACGTGACCGCCGGGGCATCTCAATGTGCCGTCTACGGCCTCAGCACGAAGGTACGCAGTCGGACTGAAGGCGTCCGTCGGGTGAGTTTGAAGTCCTGACCCGTGCCGGCATCAAGGCTCCGGTGCTCAAGAACCAATCGAGTCCCAGGCGTCCGTCATCACGCCTGAAAGCGGAATACCAACGAGGCTGAGTTTTGCGACGGCGCTGTTGAGTTGGTGCAAAAGCAGGTTAGTTGGCGCCAAGATCGACATGGCCCGGGAACTTCCAGAGCTACACGGCAGGCGAAAGGAACGAGCGAGACGTCCGCCTGAACGTAAGTGTCAACAAGCATGCTCATTCGGCCGACCCGTCTCAGCAGGCCAACTGGCGTTGCCTCTAGTCGCAGCTGTGTAACGGTGCCAACTGCCATGCTCTGTCACAGGATTCAGCCTGCGATGAACCCAGCGAAGGATCAGCGACAGCAGCCGAAGCCGACGCGAGGGGATGCGAACCTGTAGCAGCCGGGCGGCGAAGCGTATCGCCAATGCTGCGGAGTGGACCATCTGAGTCGCATGCGCGCTCTATGGCACCGTCACTGAGTCATGACTTCCTCAGTGACGGGCGTTGGACTTGTTCGTGCGCCCGTCTACAACAAGGTCCCGTGGTTCTCGGGCAGCACGCGTGGGAGCACGCTGCAGGTGAAGCACAGCGAGTCGGCTGTCGCGGGTCTCATCGTCCTCCCGGCTTTCTGCCGAGGTTCCGCCGAGCAAGTGGCTAAAGTGATGCAGGTCGTCTGGAGGAATAACCCATGCCAGCCGCCCAAATCCCGTATCGACGATTAGCCTCCGCGTACCGTCAGATAGCGGGGGAGAGAGAGTTGATGCGTGGGAGCGGGACATGTAAGCGATGAGCGCAGCCCGTTCCGCGTAGGCTGTCTGCAAACGGTTGTGCACCAACGCCAGTTGCTCAACTAGCCGAATCTCTCGCTGCGTCCAGTTGCGTTTCCCCTTGGCGGCTCGTTTCCCAGATGCGCTGCCTGTCTCGCGCTCCATCACTTCTCCCTCCGTGTCAAAGAACCCTCGGGCTTGATATTTTGGAACATCCTTGAGGACTGAATCCGATGCGGCCGAGATGGCGCAAGGTATTCATAGCAGCATATTTGTGTGTATTCGGCAGAGGTGATGGGAAACTCGCAGGAACAACCCGGAAGGGCCTACGCGAGGCAACTGGACAAATTTCGCCACCTGAGCTGTCACCATGCGAAGTCGCTGGTCAAGGCAGTGCGCCAGCGCACTGAACGATCCGGGATCGCGGACTTCCCCATCTCTCATCTGCTCTCACCACGGGCGGCTGGCGACTTCTTTCACACTGCTACTGAACTTGATCGGGTGATGTCGGGCTGTCCGCCGGACATCACCCAGGGGGCTTCGGTAGTCCTGGGGCGGTGAGATATCCGCAGGGTGGCGGTTCGACCGACGCCGAGAGGGCCGCGCGAGAGCGGGTCCGGCGCCAGGCTGTGACTCGCTTCGAGGCCGCCGAGAAGAACCGGGAGATCGCTGCCGCATTGCGGGTCTCGGTGCGGTCGGTGGAACGCTGGCGGCGCCAGTGGCCCGAGAACGGTCACTCCGGGGTAGCTTCCAAGGGGTCACCTGGTCGGCCCCGACTGTCTGACACGCAGATTGCTGAACTGGAGCGGGAGTTGGAGCGCGGTCCGCTGGCACACGGATGGGCCGACCAGCGGTGGACGCTGGCCCGCGTGAAGACGGTGATTGGCCGGCTGCGGCCCGAGGCCCTGCGGGAGGCCCCCCGCCGAGCCGCAGCGAAAGCAGCCGCCGACCATCGGGGCCGGCTCGCACCGGGCGAGAAGCCGAACCGCAAGCGGATGGCGACCGTGGCCTGCGTCTTCGACACCCGCCCGGCACCCAGACACCCCCACGACGTGATCCACCCGCCCGAGCAGGCCATCGCCGACGCCTTCGACCAGGCTCAGGCACGCGACCCCCTCAGCTTCTGCGGCCCTGGGTCGTCCTGGTCGACGGCGCCCGCCACCAGCTCGACCTGATCAGTGCCGAGTGTGTCCGACGCGGTGTCACGGTGCACGTCCTGCTGGACTTCGTACACGTCGCCGATTACAGCGCCTCGAGCGCGGCCTGGGCCACGGCCTCAGTTCCGAGATGGCGTCCCTCAGGAGTGAGGCAGCCGCACGGCGATCAAGTACCGCGTGGACGTCGGGGGCCGGTGCCACCATGGTGAGCTGACGGCAGGTGGCCGGGGGTGAGCGCGAGCAGCAGCAGCCACGCCCGGTGCGAACAGGCCGATCGCTGCCGCGGTCCCAAGGGCTGCGCTGTCGCTCGGCCCGTGTGTGCCCAGCCAGTGCATCAGGTGCCAGCGCCATCGTGAGGGAGGTTATTCGCCCAGGTGGACGGCCAGTACGTCGTACAGAACGGTGCCGCAGACGCTGGCGTCGAGCAATGCCAGGACCGCTACCGGGATGCGAAGCTGGGACCACAGACGACGGGCGGAAATGAGTCCCGCTGCCACGGCCGGGGAGCCGCCTTCCGCCTCTGGAGCCGCGGATTCGGTCTCGGTTCTGTCCCGCAGGCGCAGTCGCTGGATGCGCACCTATGGCGCGGGCACGGTGAGGCCGGTGAGGTGTGCGGTGCGGGCGGCGACGTGCGCTCGTACCCGCTCACGTCGAAGCGTCGGCGGCCACTACCGTACGTGCCGCCGCGGAGTCCCTGCCCGGTGTGCACGCGGGCAGTTGCCGTATCGAAGCCGGCCCCGGCAACAATTGGCGCGCCCCCTCGGCAGCGGCCCTGCCTCGCGGGCCGGTGCGCATCACATTGGAGGTGCAGGTGGCCCTCACCTGGAATCTCCAGGAGATCGCCGCCCAAATCCGCCGTCGCGTACTGGAGACGGCCGATGCCGAGCTGGGGCTGCCCGTCGAGACCGTCGATGTGACGATCACCGACCTCATCGACGAACCCGTGGAGGGACAGTGACCACGAGCGAGCACTCGGCCCCTCGGGCTCTCACCGAAGCCGTGGGAGAGGTAACCCTTGCCACACCGGGCGTCGCCTGCCTACGTCCCGGGCTGGCTGAACTCCTTCGCGCCTCAGGCCCGCTGGCGAAAATGCGTGACGCGAGCGGTTCATCCGCCAGAGCGACGCACTCCTCCGGAGTGCGGGTGAACCGCAACAAGGCCAGCCAGACATGGCAGGTTGAGATCCATGTGATCCTTCACCGGGGCTACTGCGCTGTCGATGTTGCCCGGGAGGTGTCCGTCGCCGTCACCGCAGTCATGCAGTCCATGACCGCGGAATCCAACTCGCCCAGTGTCTCCGTGACCGTGGCAGGACTCGTATCACGGAAGAGAGAAACACGCCCTGGGCGGTTGCACACAAGCCCAGTGCTCCCGATGGAGTCATAGGGACCCGACGAGCGCCAAGCGTGGCCCATGCTCGGCAGGTTGAGGCTCAACGAACCGCAAGGTCGCCCGGCGTTCGGACGGGTGAAGGTTCTCCGGCGGCGGCCCCTGCGCTTCGCGTAGCGAGGCTCGAAGCCGTGCGTGCTCAAGTAGGCGAGCATGTCCCCTCCAAGGCCCCACGCCGGTGAACGTCACCTCGGTGATGTGCCCGCCACCGGCATGCACCTTAAGGACGCCAGCACCGACTGGGCCCGCCTGGGATGATCCGCTCTCAGCCCGCTTCGTGCTGTAGCGACCGGCGCGCTGACTTGCCCAGGGTGGTCGCCCTACGGTTGCCCTTCTCCGGCGGCAGTGCAAGACGACGGGTGTGCTGGGTGCCGCGGGCTGATACGTCAGGACACGGCGAGGATGCTGTCCTCGGGAGACATCCCTGTGCGCAGTTTCCTCAGGATGCGCGAGAGGAGACGAGAGATCTGCATCTGAGAGACGCCGAGTTCCTCGCCGATCTGGCTCTGGCTCATTTCCTGGCCGAAGCGCATTTCGAGGATGTGGCGCTCCCGCTTGTCGAGTTCGTCCAGGAGCGGGGCCAGTGTGTGCAGGTCCTCGACCAGCTCCATGCCCGGGTCAAACTCGCCCATGAGATCGGCCACGGTACGTCCCGAGGAACTGCTGTGGCTGCTGGCGGAGGAGTCGACCGGCACGTCCAGCGAACCGGCCGTGTATCCGTTCGCCGCGACGACGCTCTCGGTGGCCTCCTCCTCGCTGATCTCGAGGTGCTGGGCGAGCTCCTTGACCGTCGGGTCGCGGTCCAGTTCCGTGGCGAGCTGCTCCCTGGCTTTGGCCATGTCCACGCGCAGTTCCTGCAGGCGCCGGGGCACGTGGACGGCCCAGGTCGTGTCGCGGAAGAACCGCTTGATCTCGCCCACGATGTAGGGGACCGCGAAGGTGGAGAACTCGACTTCACGTGACAGGTCGAAGCGGTCGATCGCCTTGATGAGGCCGATCGTGCCCACCTGAACGATGTCCTCCAGGTCGCTGCCGCTGCGGTTGCGGAACCTGCCCGCGGCGAACCGGACGAGCGAGAGGTTCATCTCGATGAGGGTGTTGCGGGCGTACTGGTACTCGTGGGTGCCCTCCTCCAAGACCTGGAGCTGGTCGAAGAACTGCTTCGACAAGTCTCGTGCGTCCTTCGGTGCGACCTTGACCGCATCTTCGATCCAGGGCAGGACATCCGCGGTGGCCGATGTCTCCAAGCCGGAGCGCGTCAAAGTCCCAGGCCGGTCCACGCTCTTTGCCTGCGTCACCGTGTCCATGGTCACCCTCTCTGATCGCACCGTCCCGTTCATAGGGACTGCGCATGCCCCCTGAAGGGGAGTTCATTCATCTCGCAGCGGAACAACATTCCGGAGTTATCGGGGATGGACCATCTCGGAGGGGGAACTCGGCCCCCCCCTTCCGTTGCTGCCACGACGCCTCCGGCACCTGATCGATCGGCGATCCTCTCGGAGGGGCGCCGGCGCCCACTGACTATCGGATGAGGACGGCGCGCACGTACTTGCCTCCGTGGTGGGCGGGGCTGACGGCGACCGTACGGCAGAGAAAGCTGACCAGGGGCCAGCCGAATCCGCCTCCGCACCCGTTAAGGTCCGGCGGGCGCTCGCAGGGAGGCGTGTGGCTGGGATCGCGTACGCAGATCTCGAGCGTGGTCCTGTCTGCGGCCAGCTGCAGCGTGGTGAGACCACCTGCATGCCGCAGCGCGTTTGTGACCAGTTCGGAGACCACCAGCACGGCGTTATCGACGAACTCTGGGGTCGGGGCGGGAGACAACTCGGAGATGAACTCGCGCATGTCGTTGCGTGCCTGGGCGGCCGTGGCCGGACAGGTGGTTCGCTGGGCGTACTCGGTCCGGCGATCTGCCATGACCTGTGACTGACTCATCTGCGGAACTCCCGTCGACGAGAAGCTTTGGCTCGATGAACCCTGCGTCTGCCCGGATCAGCGGGGGGCTAACTCCGCCACAAGAGGCACCCAAGAGGTATCCGACCCCATGGGTGCGGACCCCGGACGAGCGCTGAGGAGGCTGCGTTGAAAGTGGCAGAGTGGGCAATGCGCCCCATCCCTGCGCGGCGGACAGTGACGGTCGGAAAACCGGTGCTGGCACGGATCATGCTCCTGACCAAGGCCCCCCTTCGCCCCCCGGTGAGGTTGGTTCCGCTCCTCACTTTCCGCGGACCCCAGCCCTGATGCGCCGCTCGGCAGCCGACGACCAGCAGGGCCGGAGTGCGCTGTCATGGCCGGGGCGATAGCTGGCGGAGGCGCTGTTGAGGGCACGGAACTGCTTCACACTCTGTAGCCGTACCATCCGTCAATGGCCCGCAACCAGGTGGACAGTCCAGTGACGCTGGCGGTCAGGAGCGTGGTGGCGTCAGTGACCTGCACCGTCGGCGATCATCGGCGGCGAGCCCGCCCCCATGAGCTTGGATCCCACTCCAAAGGGCCCGACGCGGTGTTGTGCTCAGCGGTTCCGTATTGCTCCGGCACCGCGCCCAACAATGTCCCCGAACGGATCGAGGCGTTTGTCGCAGGCGTGCGCCCGGAGGCGCGGAGTCCTGACCGCCTCGCGTGGCATGACCACTGGTCACAGGCTGACCCGACTACGGTCGGTGGGTGCCCTCGACAACGCTCCTTGCCACCGCCCGAGACCTGACTCTTCGTATCCCCGGATCGCAGCAAGCGCTCCGCGCCGCAACACTGCGCGGCCTTGTGCCTCAATCGGTATGGAGGCGAATGCACCCCACCGGTGCCTGGACCGTCGCGGCACCTGACGGGGAGTCATTTGTCTATGTCAGCGGTGATGCCGACGTCATGGCGCGCAAGGTGATCTGGACGAATCTGCGGCACTGGGAAGAGACCACGGTGCCGGTGTTCTACGAGCTCGCCCGCACCGCCCGCCGGTTCGTCGACATCGGTGCGTTCTCCGGTGTCTACACCCTCCTCGCCTGCCGGGCAAACAGCAGTCTCGAGGCTGTGGCCGTCGAACCCAACCCGGTGGCTGCCGACATGCTCGTCCGCAACATCGACGCCAACGACCTCCACGGCCGCGTCACCATCAGCCGCACCGCATTGTCCGATGCCCCCGGGCGTACCCGGCTGAGCGTTCCCGGCGACACGACGGCCGCCTCGCTGCGCCCCTCACCGAGAGAGGTCACCTCCGTCGACGTCGAGGTGACGACCGCCGATCTGCTGCTGGGGGATGAACCCGTCGACCTTGTGAAGATCGATGTCGAGGGCCTGGAACCGCAGGTGCTGCTCGGGATGGAGAACACGATTCGCACCCACTACCCGACGCTGATCGCCGAATGCCTCACCGCGGCCGCGCTCGAAGAGCTCTGGGAGACGGCCGCCGAGTTGGGCTACCGCCATATCCACCACCTCAGCAGCAATGGCCCCGTCCTCGTCACACCCGGAGTGGTCCCACAAGATGCCTACGCGAACTTTCTGATCAGTCGTCACCCCGTCCTGCCCCGCTAGCCACACGCGTGACGACGGGCAAGGGTCGTACCGCGCTCGTTCTCGCCGTGTTCAGTGTCGGCCTGTGCATCGGCGTCACCATGCAAAGCTGCTTGCCTCGCCGCCCACCGCGGTGATGCGACAGGACTCCGGGCGGCCTTGCGAAGTGCACACCCACCGCGGCGTCCCCGGCCACGAGGCCGCCGAGCACGGTCCCTGCGTCGTTGATCGGGCTTTGCGTGCGGGTGCTCACATCTTTGATTCGTCGCGGTGCCGCAGCTGGCTTGGTGCATCAGCTGCGCGACCGCCGAGTCCCTACCCCCACCGTATAGCGGTGCTATACGGTGGGGGGATGAGTAAGCAGCTGAATCTCCGCGTCCCCGACGAGCAGTACGCCGCGCTCCAGGCCCAGGCGCAGGCCAGGGGTACGACCGTGACCTCACTCGCTCTGTCCCTGATCGGCCGAGACCCCCGCCTGGTCCAGCCGCTGGGGGAGGCGGCGCAGAGCCTTTTGTCCGAGGAGGCCATCGACGCTTTCGACTCCGCGTTCGGCGGCGAGGACGAGCAGACCGCCGCCGCGCTTCGCCGCGGACCGAGCGGACAGGCAGCGTGATTCTCTTCGTCGATGTTCCCTGGCTCCTGCAGCGCCAGGAAGAGGTCGTCCCGGAGTCGGCCGACGTTGCGGACTACTCCTCGCTGGACGCCGTCGTCGCCCGGCATCGCTGTGAGACGCCCCGCCTCGGGTACACCCCGGACAGTGCCTGGCGGGCTGCTGCCCTACTTGCCACGATCGTGACTTGCCGCCCCCTGCCCGCTCGCAACGAGCGCTTTGGATCGCTTTGCGCCGTGCAGTACATGCATCTCTGCGGCGAGGGAATCGATGCCCCATTCGGTGAACTCATCAAGCTCTGCGCCAGTCTGCACACCGGAACCGTGGACGTGTTCGGCGTTGCCGCAGCGGTCAGGTCCTGGCGCGTCTGACCCTCGCAGAACGCCTCGCCGCCCGGCCACCTCGCGCACGGCCCGCACGGACCCGGTAGCGATTCAAACCACGTCCACCAGCTTGGGCGCATGGACGAGTGGTCCACTGCCGAGCGCCAGCGCGACGTGTTGGGGATGCGATGCGGCTGTGGCGGGGAAGACCCGGTTGCCCGATCGCGGCGACGGAGCTCGTCCAGGTGGTCACGTGGGACGGCCCGCCCACGGGGACGGTGGACAGACCCGAGGCCGTCAGCCGAAGGGGATCAGGCTGTTGATGCCCCTGCTTGATGCGGTCGAGGCACCGCGAAGCCGCTCAGGCTGTAGGACCGTTGGGGATTCTGGAGCTTGCAACCTTCATCGAGGGCTACATCGACGGCTGGATTCCGGATGGCTGGATCACTCTCGGGCCTTGAGGTGCTGACCTGCGGAGACGTTCGGCGCGTTTCCGAAACCACCATTGTCCGTTTCGGGGGCCCTTTTATGCACATGGGCTGACCTGCAGTTACGCATTTTTCCGCAAGGCCCACGGAGGCGGGGCCTTGTGCGAAACGCGGAGGGATCCTCTGAGTGAGGTCTCAGGTGGTCTCAACAAGGTGTGCGACCGCCACGGATGGCGGTCACAGACAGGGTAGCGGATCGAGGTGAGGCCGTGTGATGCGCCCGTTGCGAGGTCGGTCGGCGGCTGTGGTCACAGCAGTCGGTCTACCAGTCCGTCGACGTACTCCGGGGTGAGCGGGCCCAGGCCGAACAGGATGCGGACGTACATCGGGGCCATTACGTGGTCCAGCACGCCTAGCGCGTCGGGGGCGTTCTCGCCGCGGGCGGTGGCGCGGTCGAGCATGGACTGGAGTTTTTCGTTGCGTTCGGCGAGGAAGGCGTCTCGCGCCTGCAGGCCCTTCTCGCCGTTGCTCGACAGGGCGACGGTCAGGCGCAGGACCGCCAGGCCGTCGGGGCCGGTGATCACGCGGGCCACTTGGGCCGCGTAGGCGCGCAGGTCGCCGACCAGGGTTCCGGTGTCGGGCATGGGTGACTGCTCGTTGAGGCGGGTGAGGGCCACGTCGGTGAGCAGGGTTTCCAGGCTGCCCCACCTGCGGTAGATGCTGCTGTCGGCCACGCCCGCACGCGCCGCAACCTCCGCGACGGTGAACTTGCCGTAGCCGCGATCGGTGACCAGGTCGGTGACGGCCTGGTGCACCGCCGCGCCTACGCGGGCTCCGCGGCCGCCGGGTCGCCGGGCTTGCTGTCGCTCATTCATGGCTCCACCTTAACGCAGTCAGCTCTTGCGTTTACGTAGTGAGCCCGCTTACAGTCACCTAACGCAGTCGGTGGCTGCGTTAGGTGATTGACGATTGAGGGGACTCACCATGGCTGGATCGCCTGCGGCCGTAGGCAGTCGACCGAACCGGGCCGTGCTGCTCGCGGTGACCTGCCTGGGGCAATTCATGGTGCTGCTCGACAACACGATTGTTGGAGCGGCGCTGCCCGACATGCAGCATCAGCTGCACACTCAACTGACCGGTCTGCAATGGATCGTTGACGCGTACGTGCTGCTCGTCGCCATGCTGCTGCTGTCCGGCGGCGTCTTCGCCGACCGGTTCGGCCGCAAGCGGGTGTACCTGGCCGGTGCCGTGGTGTTCACCGCGGCATCGGTGATGTGCAGCCTTGCGCCCTCCGTCGGATGGTTGGTCGCAGGGCGGGCGCTGCAGGGCATTGGGGCCTCGGCGCTGAGTCCTGCCTCGCTGGCTCTGCTCGTCGCCGCTTATCCCGTTCCGCAGGAGCGCATCAAGGCGATCGGGCTGTGGGCCGGATTCAGCGGGATCGGCCTGGCCGCCGGGCCTGTGGCCGGTGGTGTGCTGACCGAGGCCTTCGGCTGGCCCGCCATCTTCCTGGTCAATCTGCCCATCGGGGTGATCCTGCTGGTGGTCGGCCTGCGGCACCTTGGCGAGTCCCGTAATCCGAGTGCCCCCGCTATCGACATCCCGGGGACGGTGCTGTCCGTTCTGGCGGTGGGGGCCATGACCTACGGGTTGATCGAGGGTGGCGCCCGCGGCTGGACCGCACCGGTCATTCTGGGGAGCTTCGCCGCCGCGGTGGTTCTTCTCGCCGCCTTCGTCGCCGTCGAAGCGCGTCGCTCCGCACCGATGCTGCCGCTGCGGCTGTTCCGGCAGCGGCTGTTCACCGTGTCCAACACCGCCATGGTCGTGGTGGGGTTCGCGCTCATGGGGTCGTCGTTCTTCTTCTCCCAGTTCTTCGTGTACGTCCAGGGCAGCTCGATCCTGACCGCCGGTCTGCAGACCCTCCCCATGTCCCTCGGCATGGTGATCGTCAGCCCGTTCGCGGGCCGGCTCGCCGCCCGGTACGGCTTCCGCATCGTGGTCACCATCGGCCTGGCCCTGGCCGGAGGAGGGCTGCTGGCGCTGGGCATGGTGCACGCCGACACCGGCTACGGGAACGTGTGGTGGCGGCTCGGGGTCGTCGGAATCGGCTTCGCCTTGACCATGTCCCCGCTGACCGGCGCCGCCATCCAAGCAGTCAGCCCGCAGGAGGGCGGGCTCGCCTCCGGCATCATCAGCACCACCCGGCAGATCGGTGCCGTGCTCGGTGTGGCCGTACTCGGAGCCGTCGTCCGCAACCGGCAATCCGGCGGCGCCTCGTTCGAGGCCGGCCTCAACAGTGCCTTCGTCGCCGCCGGCGCCGTCACCTTGGCCGCCGCCGTGTTCACCGGCCTGTGGCTGGCGAAGGCTGAGCCTGTGGAAGGTTCGGAGGTATCGCACCGTTCGAAGGAGCGGGATGCGGTCACCTCGTCGAGCTAGGTGGCAACACGATGGGGCGGCCCCCGGGAGTTTCCGGGGGCCGCCCATCGTGTCGCGTCAGGCCGTCGCCTCGCGGTTGAACACCGCGCGGGACCAGGCGTAGCCGAGTACCGCGAGGCCCGCGCACCAGGCCAGGGCGATCCAGCCGTCGTTGCCGATCGACGTGCCGAGCAGCAGGCCGCGCAGCGTCTCGTTGATCGGGGTGAAGGGCTGGTACTCGGCGAACCAGCGCATCACCGTCGGCATCGAGTCCGTGGGGACGATCGCGCTGCCGAGCAGGGGCAGGAGGGTCAGGGGGAGCGGGGCGTTCGACGCGGCCTCCACCGTCTTGGCGCCCATGCCCATCGCGGCCGACAGCCAGGCCAGGCCGAAGGCCAGAAAGAGCAGCAGGCCGATGGCCGCGAGCCACTCGACCGGCGAGGCGGTCGTACGGAAGCCGATCGCGAAGGCGACCCCTGTGACCAGGGCGAGGACCGTCGTGACCTGGATGACGCTGCCGAAGACATGGCCGCTGAGCACCGCGCCGCGGGAGATCGACATCGTACGGAAGCGCTTGATGATGCCCTCCGTCATGTCGGTGCAGACCGACACCGCGGTGGCCACCGCTCCGGAGGTCGCGGTCATCAGGATGATGCCGGGCACGACGTAGTTGATGTAGTCGGCGTGGCTCGTGCCGCCCCCGATGCCGGCGCCGAGCGCGCCGCCGAAGACGTACACGAACAGCAGCAGCATCAGGAGCGGTGTCACGACGATCGAGATCGTCATCGACGGGTAGCGCTGCATGTGCTTGAGGTTGCGGCGCAGCATCGTCATGGAGTCGTGCAATGCGTGCGAGCGGGCGGGGGTGGCGGGGGTGGCGGTCGCGGTGCTCATCGGGCCGACTCCTTCTGTGCGTCGGGGGTGCCTGTGAGGGTGAGGAAGACGTCGTCCAGGTCGGGGGTGTGGACCGTCAGCGACTCGGCCTGGAGGTGTGTCGAGTCCAGGACGTCGAGGACCGCGCGGAGGTTCGCGATCGATCCGTCGCTGGGGATCTGGAGGGTCAGGGACTCGTCGTCCCGGGTCGCCACTCCGAACTGGGCCGCTGCTGCGGTGAGTTGGGTTTCGTGCGCGAACTGCAGGCGTACGTGGCCGCCTGGGATGCGGCGCTTCAGTTCGTCCGGGGTGCCCTCGGCGACCAGCTTGCCGTGGTCGAGGACCGCGATCCGGTCGGCGAGTACGTCGGCCTCGTCCAGGTACTGGGTGGTCAGGAAGATCGTGACGCCCTGGCCGACCAGGTCCCTGATGAGGTCCCACATCACGCGGCGGCTGCGCGGGTCCAGGCCCGTCGTCGGCTCGTCGAGGAAGATGATGCTCGGGCTGCCGACCAGGGTCATCGCCAGGTCCAGCTTGCGGCGCATGCCGCCGGAGAAGGTGGCGACGTTTTTGTGGGCCGCCTCGGTCAGCTCGAAGCGGTCGAGGAGGTCGGCGGCGCGGAGGCGGGCCTCGCGCCGGGGCAGGTGGTGCAGGTCGGCCATGAGGAGCAGGTTCTCCTCGGCGGTGAGCAGGCCGTCCACAGCGGCGAACTGGCCGGTGACGCCAATCTGGCGCCGTACGCCTTCGGGGGACTCGGCCACGTCGTGACCGCCGACCTGGGCCTGTCCCGCGTCCGCGTTGATCAGCGTGCACAGGATCTCGACCGTGGTGGTCTTGCCGGCGCCGTTCGGGCCGAGCAGGGCGAAGATCGTGCCTTCGGGGATCCGCAGGTCGATGCCGTCGAGGACCAGCTTGTCCCCGTACGACTTGCGCAGTCCGACGGCGGAGATGGCGGCCGGGCGGTGGCCGTTGCTGCTGCTGGGGGGCGGGATCACGGGGGCCATGACGGGGAGTCCTCTCTTTGCGCGTACCGGCGCATCCTTGCGACGGGACCCTTGATGGCGCCTCGTTCGCTTTCGATGGCATCAGCTTGGCACATGCATGGCGCCATGTCGAGCCATTGTGGCGCCACGATGGGGGCGCGGGTACGAGAAAGGCGCCCCCGCCCTCGTCAGAGGGGTGCGCGGGGGCGCCTTGTGGGTGGTGCCTGGCTGTGGTCGTGCTTCAACTTCCCGGGCTGCTAGGCGCGGCGGATCACGATGTCGCCGACGCTGGTGCGGCCCCGGACCTCGACCGTCTCCTTGGACTCGCCCGGGCCTTCCGCCGCGCCCATCTCGTTGCGTACGCGGCCCGCCTTGGACCGCACGTCGAGCCAGGCCGCGGAGCCCTCGGCGATGCCGATCTCCAGGGCGCCGGCCGCGCTGTCCAGGGTGATCTGGCCACGTACGACCTCGTCCAGGCGGATGGCGCCATTGGCCGTCTTGGCGGTGACCGAGGACTCGGCGCGTACGACGCTGATGCGGCCGTTGGACGAGCGCACCTGCAGCTCACCGCTGATCGCGCCGATCGCGGTGTCGCCGTTGATGTTCTTGACGTTGGCCGCACCGTCGATCCGGCCGACCCGCACCCGGCCCGACCCGTGGATGTCGGCCTCGCCCTTCGCGTGGTCGACCTCGATGTCGCCGTGCGAGGTCTTGAGCTGTACGCCCGCGGTCTCTTCGAGGGTGATGTCGCCCATGGCCGTCGTCAGGTGGCAGGTCCCGAACTCGCCCTCGGCGACGAGATTGCCGAGGCCCGTCCTGCCCTCCAGGTTCGATCCCGCGGGCAGTTCGACGGTCACGTCGATCGCGCCGAACTTGTTGAAGGGCGAGCGCGTCTTGGGGCCCTTGATGAACAGTTTCCCGTCCGTGTACGTGACCTCGGTGGCCTCGGCGGACAGTACGTCCCGCTTGTTGGCGGGGTCGCCCGGCGTCACCTCGACGACGGTGTCGGTGCGCTTGCCGGCGATGAACCTGGCGTGGCCCATCTCGATCTCGATGGTGGCGGTGAGCGGTCCGGGGGTGGTGAATGTAGGCATGGCTGTGCCGTCCTTTTGGGTGAGTGGCTTTGAAGTGAAGTGAGTTGGAGCGAGGTGAAGGCTTTTCCGTGCGGCTAGCGGACCCAGCCGGTGAACCCCTGGCCCGATGAGGACGTCTGGCTCGGCTTGTCCTTCCGGCGGCCGCCCGCCGCCGGTTCCAGTGCGGTGGTGACCGCCCGGACCAGCCAGGCGTTGACCGACAGCGCCTCGCGGCTCGCGGCCTCCTCGACCCGGGCCTTGAGGTGGGCCGGCGGACGGAAGTTGATGCGCGCCGTGGCGCCCTCCTCGGCCTCGACGGGGGCCGCCGCCGGGGCCGGCGGAGCCTGCGCCGGAGTGGTGGCCTCGTCGAAGTAGTCGGGGGTGGGTGGTGCGGTGACCATGAACTCGGGGTTCATGCCGCGCAGTCGTACGTCGACCGAGCCCGGCGCCAGGTCGCGGGTGACCTCGTCCATCGCGTCGGACAGGGCGTTCAGCAGGGTGAGCCGGGCGGCCGAGTCGAGCTGGGCGGTGAGCCGCTCGGCCAGGGCGCGGGACTCGTCGCCGCCTGCCTCGGCGGCCACGGTGAGCTCGTGGCGGAGATGGTCGACGTACGGGGTGAGGTCCATGACCTAAGAGTGGCACCATCATGGCGCCATTGCAAGTCTTATGGCGCCACGCCTTTGAGTTGGTGGCGCCAAAGGGTGGCAGTACTGGCCCTGCGCGCGCCTGCGCGGGATGATCCGGGCATGGTGCTGTCCCTGCCGCCCGCGGCCTCAGGTGTCGTCAGGACCGGTACGCCCGTCGGGCGCTGGGTGCTGCTCACCACCGTTCTCGGCTCCAGCATGGCCATGCTCGACTCGACCGTCGTCAACGTGGCGCTGCCCCGTATCGGCGCCGACTTCGGCGCGGACATGTCCGTACTCCAGTGGACCGTCAACGCCTACATGCTCGCGCTCGCCGGGCTGATCCTGCTCGGCGGTTCGCTGGGCGACCGGTTCGGGCGGCGGCGGGTCTTCGTGATCGGCGTCGTCTGGTTCGCCGCCGCCTCGCTGCTCTGCGGGCTCGCGCCGAACGCCGGCGTGCTGGTCGCCGCCCGCGCCCTGCAGGGTGTCGGCGGCGCCCTGCTCGCGCCCGGGTCGCTCGCCCTCATCCAGGCCTCCTTCCATCCGGACGACCGGGCCCGCGCGGTCGGCGTGTGGTCGGGGCTCGGCGGGGTGGGGGCGGCCGTCGGGCCCTTCCTCGGCGGATGGCTGGTGGACGGGCCCGGCTGGCGCTGGGTGTTCCTGCTCAATGTGCCGCTGGCCGTGCTCTGCGTGCCCGTCGCGCTGCGGCATGTACCCGAGTCGCGCGACGGGCGGGAGCACGGGCGCTTCGACGTGGCGGGCGCGGTGCTCGGTGCGGCGGCCCTCGCGCTCGTCACGTACGCACTGATCGAGGCACCCGGCGGTGCATCGGCCGTGGTCGTGGGCGCGGCGGTCGCCGGTGTCGTGCTCGGCGCGGTGTTCGTGGCCGTCGAGCGGCGGCGGGCCGATCCGATGCTGCCGCCGGACATCTTCTCCTCGCGCCAGTTCACCGCGGTCAATCTGGTGACCCTGTGCGTGTACGCCGCCTTCGGCGGGTTCTTCTTCCTCTCCGTGCTCCAACTCCAGGTCGTGGTGGGCTACTCGGCACTCCAGGCCGGCACCGCCCTCCTCCCCACCACCGTCCTCATGCTGCTGCTCTCCGCCAGGTCGGGGGAGCTCGGGCAGCGGATCGGCCCGCGTATCCCGCTCACCGCCGGGCCGCTGCTGTGCGCCGCGGGGATGCTGCTGATGCTGCGCGTGGGGGAGGGGGCGTCGTACGCGACGGACATCCTGCCCGCGCTGCTGGTCCTCGGCCTGGGCATGGTGACCCTCGTCGCCCCGCTCACCTCCACCGTCCTCGCCTCCGTCGACGCCGGGCGGGCCGGGCTCGCCAGCGGCGTGAACAACGCGGCCGCCCGCGCCGCCGGGCTGATCGCGGTCGCCGCCCTGCCGCTGCTCGCCGGGATGGGGCCCGAGGCGTACCGTTCGGCGGCCGAGTTCGGCTCGACCTTCCGGCGGGCGATGCCGATGTGCGCCGGGGTGCTGGTGGTCGGCGCGCTGATCGCCTTCGTGACCGTACGGAAGCCGGCGCCCGACTGCCGGCGGCCCGAGTCCCGTACGCACTGCGCGGTCGCCGCGCCGCCGCTGGAGTCCGGACGCGAATAGCTCCGTTCGGCCCAGCACCGGTGTGCTCACCAGGACACCCGGGGCGGACGGCCGCAGGCTGGGCCACAGACCCCGGCACCTGAGGAGGCATGCCCCATGACCGCAGCGGGCGGACTCGCGCTGATGATCATCGGCGCCATCCTGAAGTACGCCATCACCTGGGAACCGAACTGGATCAACCTCAACATCCTCGGCACGATCCTGATGTGGGGCGGGGCCGCGGGCATCGTGCTGGGGGTCCTGCTCACGTACACCAGGCGGCGGCGCATCGACCGCGTGCAGCAGGCGCAGCAGCAGCCTCAGCAGCCGCAGCAGGGCTACGACCAGCGGTATTACCAGGACCCGCCGCCCCCGCGGTAGCCCGCCGAACCCTTCTCGCCCCTGATGCCCGGTGCCCGAGCACCGGGCATCAGGCATGTCCGGGCCGGCCAGTAATGGCTCTGTAATAGCTGCGGCCTAGCTTCCGACTGCCTCACCGGTCGGCGGCCAACTCCCCTCCGTATCGGTCAGGTTCGACCCACACGGCCACAAGCCGTGCCCAACTGCAAAGGGAATGAACCATGTTGCGGAAGAACACCTGGCGCGCAGTCCTGCTCGGTTCCACCATGACCGCCCTGGCCGCATTCGGATCCGGTACGGCGAGTGCCGCCGGCGCACAGACCGCCTCCCTCGCCTGCCACGTCGACGGTTATGTCTGCATCACCACGACCGACGTTTTCGAGCCGACGGTGTACGTCCCCGAAGGGGAGTCCTACACCTTCCTCCGGGCGACCGAGGTCACGAGCATCTCGAACGACACGAGCAAGCTGTACTGCGTCCACGCGGAGTACGGCTTCTCTGTGTCTTCGGGAGCCTCCATCGAGGCGACGCACACGGTGACCAGCCTGGCCCCGACCGCCGGTGGCTGCCTCTCGTAGCCGGCCGGGCGGGCCGCCCCTCCCGCCGCCAGTAATGGCTCAGTAACGGGCTCCTCGTAACTTCGTGCAGCAACCTGGCCGGGCTTGCGGTTGCCCCCCCGTGCTCCGCGGGTCCGGCCGGGCTGTCGTGAACCTGACCCCGGAGGATCTCCCGCTCATGTACCAGTCCAGAAGTCCCAGGCGCCGTGGCGCCGCATGGGCGGTGGCCGCGTTCACGGCTCTCGCCGTGCTCGGCGCGACGCCGTCCGCGATCGCCGCCACCGGGAACGACCCGGCCCCGAAGGCGTCCGCCAAGGTCGACCCCGCTCTGCGCGACGCCGTCGCGAAGGGCAAGGAGTCGACCTTTTTCGTCGTACTGAAGCAGCAGGCGGATCTCTCCGCCGCCAAGGGCAAGAGCAAGCACGCGGACAAGGCGAAGGCCGCCTACTCCGCACTGCGCACCGAGGCCGGCACCTCGCAGAAGTCCCTCGCCGCCTTCCTCGACAAGGAGAAGGTCGGGCACGAGTCGTTCTGGATCGTCAACGCCCTCAAGGTGACGGGTGACCAGAAGCTCGTCGACGAGCTCGCCAAGCGCTCCGACGTCGCGAGCATCGTCAAGCGGCAGGCGTATGCGCTCGACACGACCGAGGCCACCTCGGCCCCGGGCACCAAGGTCGACGACACCTCGGGCGCCACGGCCGTGACCCCCGAGTGGGGCGTCAAGGACATCAAGGCCGACCAGGTCTGGGACCAGTACGACGACCGCGGCGAGGGCATAGTCGTCGCCAGCGTCGACTCCGGTGTGCAGTACAACCACCCGGATCTGGTGGCCAACTACCGCGGCAACAACGGTGACGGCACCTTCTCCAACGACTACAACTTCTACGACCCGACCGGCCAGTGCGGCACGGCCGGCGTCCCGTGCGACAACAACGGCCACGGCACCCACACCATGGGCACGATGGTCGGCAAGAACGGCGTCGGCGTCGCGCCGAACGCCAAGTGGATCGCCGCCAAGGGCTGCACGACGGACGAGTGCTTCGACGACGACCTGCTCAAGTCAGGCCAGTGGATCCTCGCGCCGACCGACCACAACGGCCAGAACCCGCGCCCGGACCTCGCGCCGAACATCGTCAACAACTCCTGGGGCAGCCCGGACACCGGCACCCCCTTCTACACGGACATCCTCGACGCCTGGAACTCCGCGGGCATTTTCGAGGCCTTCGCGGCCGGCAACGACGGCGACGGCGCGACGTGCTCCACGACGCACCCGCCCGGCTCGCAGGCCGACTCCTACGGCGTGGGCGCGTACGACGTCAACGGCAAGATCGCGGACTTCTCCGGCTTCGGCCCCTCGCTGGTCGACGGCTCGATGAAGCCGAACATCTCCGCGCCGGGCGTCAACGTCCGCTCCACCTGGCCGGGCGGCACGTACAACACCATCTCGGGCACCTCGATGGCCACCCCGCACGTCGCGGGCGCCGTCGCGCTGCTCTGGGCCGCCGCCCCCTCGCTGATCGGGAAGATCGACGAGACCCGCACCCTCCTCAACGGGGGCTCGACGGACGTCGACGACACCCACTGCGGTGGCACCGCGGCCATGAACAATGTCTGGGGCAGCGGGAAGCTGAACATCCTGGCCTCCGTCGACGCCGCGCCGCACACCGCCGGCACCCTCTCGGGCACCGCGACCGACGCGGCCACCGGCAAGGCGGCGACCGCCACGGTCACCGTGGAGAGCGCCGGCGTCCAGCGCGTGGTGACCACCGACGCCACCGGCGCGTACAAGATCCACCTGTCCGCCGGTACGTACACGGTCACCACCAGCGGTTACGGATTCACCGGCCGCACCGACACGGTCACCATCGCCGCCGGTGAGACCGAGACCCTCGCCCTCCCGCTGAACGCCGTCCCGCGCCACACCGTCTCCGGCACCGTCCTGGACGTCACGGGCAAGCCCCTCAAGGGCGCCACGGTCTCCTTCATGGACGCCCCGGTCCCCGCCGTCACCACCGGCGCCGATGGTACGTACACCTTCCCGGCCGTCGCCGAGGGCTCCTTCCGCCTCTCCGTCGAGCCCGCCGCCCCCGTGCTCTGCAACGGCAACTGGACCAGCGCACTCACCGTCGACGGCAACGAGACCGTCCAGGCCGCACTGCCGCCGCGCTCCGACGCCGCCGGTACGTACTCCTGCACCCCCGGCGCCTACAGCTGGATCAACGGTCAGACCAAGGTCGCGCTGAGCGGTGACGAGAACGCCAAGGCCGTCGCCCTGCCGTTCCCGGTGAAGTACTACGGAGTCTCGTACACCAGCGCCAACGTCACCACCAACGGCCTGGTGAACTTCCTGTCGGCGCGACTCGGCGACTACGCCAACACCGCGCTCCCCGCCGCCGCGCAGCCCAACGGCGCCGTCGCCGCGTTCTGGGACGACCTGACGATCGACAAGAAGTCGAGCATCCAGACCACCAGCACGGGCGCCACCGGCAACCGCCGCTTCGCCATCGTCTGGAACAACGCGGCGCTCGTCTCCGACACCTCGGTACGCGTCACCTTCGAGGCCGTCTTCGACGAGGCCACCGGCGCCATCACCCTTCAGTACAAGGGGATTGGCACCAGCGCGCAGCAGAAGGGTTCCTCGGCCACCGTCGGCATCGAGAACCAGGCCGGCACGGACGCCCTCCAGTACTCCTTCAACGAGTCCGTCCTCAAGGACGCCTCCGCGATCCGCTTCTCCCCGAAGGCCGCCTGATGAAGAACATCAACCGAAGAGGCCTGCGCCTCGCCTCCGCCCTGGTGGCAGCCGGCCTCGCGCTGAGCGCCGCACCGGCCGTCGCGTTCGCCGACGAAGGCGACAACGGGCTGCTGACCCTCACCGACAGCCAGGCCGACGACCTCTCGCAGCGCGCCCAGCTCGACCCGTACGGCGATGTCACCGGTCAGAAGTACGACCCGCAGCACGCGTCGGTACGCGAGGACGCGGCCACGAAGCCCACCGCTGAGCCCAACGCCACGGCAGACTCGGGCAGTTGGACGGTCAACCAGAAGTCGTCCGTCGAGGGCGACTACGGCATGGTCGCCACCGCCCCGGTCGCCGGCACGAGCGGCGACTACTTCGCGCTCGACGCGCTCGGCCCCGTCCAGCGCCGCACCGCCGACGGCAAGGAGGTGTGGCGGCGCGACAACGCCTCGCTGTACACGGACTGGAAGGTCACCAACACCCGTCCGTGGCAGGCCGAGCCGTACCCGGCGCGCACCGTGATGGGCTACAACGCGGTCGGCCCCTTCAATGTCTCCTCCGACAACGGCTACACCACCGGCGACCTCACCGGCGACGGCGTGGACGACGTGGTCTTCACCTCGGCCGTCGGCTCCTACCCCTACCGCCCGTTCACCTCGCCCGGCTCGACGCTGCCCACCGGCACCTTCGTGACCGTGCTGGACGGCAAGACCGGCAAGACGCTGTGGAGCAAGCTCTACACGGGCGCGTACCAGATCAAGCTGGTCGGCAAGTCCCTGGTGGTCGCCGACTCGCCGTATCAGAACCTGAACGCGGCCAAGACCACCAAGACCACGCTGACCGGTGTCCGCTTCAGTTACGCGGACGGCGCGCTCACCTCCACCGACGCCTGGTCGTACGACGCGGGCGCCGTCCTCGGCGCGTCCTGGGCGAGCCTGGAGCAGCTGGGCAACAGCGGCCTGATCGCCGCCTCGTGGGACCAGCGCAAGCTGAGCGCCGATGCGGCGCCGTCGGGCAACACCCTGGTGTTCGACACCAAGGACGGCTCCGTCAAGTGGCAGGCCACCAACCGCCTTTACTCGCGTCAGCTGCACTACGACGCCGCCCGCAACCGCGTCGTGGCACTGGAGCAGTCGGACCCGAGCGACGGCGTCGCCTACGAGCTCGCCTCGTACGCGCTCTCCGACGGCTCCCGCACCACCCTCGACCGGCGCATCAACGCCCTCCCGCTGGACCTGGTGATCGGCGACATCCAGGGCGGCTCCAAGCCGGAGTACACGGTCAGCGAGGCCACGCTCGACTCGGACATCTTCATCAACGCCAACAACGTGCGCGCCCTCGACGGTGACGACGGCAGCGAGCTGTGGGCCCGCACCATAAAGCGCGACCCGTCCAACGATCATGACGGCGCCGCCGCCTGGGGTCTGGAGGTCGTCGACGGCAAGGTCGTCGCCTCGTACAAGGACGACGCCGGTTTCGCGACCGCCGACAACCGCGGCGCCAGCCGCTTCGGCCGCCTCGCCGTGCTGTCCGGCAGGGACGGCTCGGTCCGCTGGGAGCAGCGCGGCCTGGTCACCTCGCAGATGTGGACGCAGCCCTTCCTGAAGGGGCGCGACTGGCAGCTGCGTACGGTCGACACCAACGAGAACGTCCGCACGTACAACCTGGGCAGCGGCAAGCAGGAGAGCCTCCTCCCGCTGCGCGGCGCGGTCTCCTCGGCGGTGTCCACGGACATCAACGGTGACAAGAAGCAGGACCTGATCGTCGGTGGCGTCTCCAACGGCGTCTTCGCCTACGACGGTCCGTCGATGGTGTCGGGCGTGCCGAAGCCGCTGTGGACGGCGACTGTGCCCGGCCAGGTCCACGCCCTGGTGAAGGCCGACGTCACCGGGGACGGGCGCGACGAGATCGTGGTCGCCGCCGACTCCGCGACCGCGGTGATCGACTCCCGTACGGGCAAGGTCCTCACCACGATCAGCGGCAACGGCCAGTTCGTGCGCACGGTCTCCACCGCCGACGTCAACGGCGACGGCAAGGACGAGATCGTCGTCGCCACCGACAAGGTGCGCGTCTACAGCGGCAGCGGAAAGCAGCTGTGGGAGTACGGCGCCCCGGCGTCCGCGGGCGATGTCGTCTTCGCCGACGTGTCGTTCGCCGACGGCCACCTGTACGCGCAGTACACCAGCCGTGTCGCCGCCGAGGCGGACTCGGTGGCCCCGAGCGTGGTCGGCAATGTCGCCCTGCACGCCAAGAACGGCTCCCTCGACTGGTCCCTCACCCCGAAGGCGGGGGAGGGCACGGACGGTGTGCTCTACGGGACTCCGCTGCGGGCGGGCACGTTCGCCTCGGCCGGGATTCCCTACGCGGACGGACATGCCGTCGTCTTCACCTCGTTCAGCAGGGCCGCCGGCGACGGCGGCCTGACGACCGTCACGCAGATCCGTGACGGCCGCACCGGCGCGCTGCTGCACGAGTTCGTGGGCGGCGGGGTCTGGGGGCTCGGCGGCTGGCTGACCAGTCCCAACGGCCTGATCAAGACCAGCATTGCGGCCCTGACGACCTTCGGCCCGAACGGCCAGGACTCGCAGATGTTCACCTTCGGGGACTCGTACACGGCCGCTTTCGCGACCGGCCCCGGCGGCCGGAAGATCCTTGTCTCGGGCGAGCAGGGCGGCGCGAGCACGTACGACCCGGCCGTGCTCACCGCCGGGAGGGACTACCCGTATCCCGTGGGCGGGATCACCGCGATCGCGGGCCAGGAGATGTTCGTCGCCGACCTGACCGGTGACGGCGTCGACGAGATCGTCTCGCTCAACTTCGACGAGTACGGAATGGACCGCGCGACGGCGCTCGAAGGCGGCGCCTACTCGCTGCCGTTCTCGGCGATGCGCCAGACGGTCACGGCGACGATCGACCCGTCCTGACCCTGTTTTCCATCCCCTCGCAGGCCCCCGGGTTCATGACCCGGGGGCCTGCGCCCATGTCCGGGCCACGAGCCTTGACCGGGGGGAGGGATGCGACATAGCGTCCACTTGGATGTACTGAGCAAGCGCTTAGGAAGGGTCTCCAGTGCCGCAGACCGAACCGCCGTCCCCGTCCCTGATCGAAGCCGCACTGACGGCGCCGGGCGCACCGTTCGAGGTCGTACGGAACGAGGACGGCAGCCCGGAGTACGCGACCGGGCCGCGCACCCTGCGCGAGTTCGCCGAGACGGTCTGGGCCTTCGGCGACCAGCCCTTCCTGATCTCCGAGAGCGGCACCCGCACCTACGGTGAGTTCTTCGCCGAGGCCTCCGCGCTGGCCCGCCGCTTCCTCGACGTCTACGGACTGCGCCCCGGCGACCGAGCCGTCGTCGCCATGCGCAACCACCCCGAGTGGCAGATCGCCTTCTGGGCGGCGCAGCTCGCCGGTCTCGTGGCCGTACCGCTCAACGCCTGGTGGACCGAGGACGAGTTCGCGTACGCGCTCACCGACTGCGGGGCGCGCCTCCTGCTCGTCGACGGCGAGCGGATGGAGCGCGTCGAGCCCTGGCTGTCCGCGCAGGACGAGCGGCCCTGGACGCTCGCCTTCCACTACGAGGGCAAGTGCGCCGACCGCACCGAGCGCTACGCCGACCTGCCCGCCGCCGACCCCGCGCTCGGCCCGCCCGACGTCGAGCCGCTGCCCGGCGACGACGCCACGATCATCTACACCTCCGGGACCACCGGCCGCCCCAAGGGCGCGGTGGCCACCCACAGCGCCCAGGTCGCGGCCATGATGAACCCCCGCTTCCACTCGGCCGCGGCCGCGCTCGCCCGCGGCGAGATGCCGGGCATGGGGCCCGCGCCCGTCTCGCTGATGACCTTCCCGTTCTTCCATGTGGCCGCCTTCACCGGTGTGTACGCGGTCATGTCGGCCGGCGGGACGCTGGTCCTCATGCGCAGGTGGGACCCGCTCAAGGCGCTGGAGCTGATCCGCGCCCACGGCGTCAACCACTACGCGGGCGTGCCCGCCACCGCGCTCCAGCTCCTCGACGCCGCCGAGCACGCCGGCGATGCCATGGAGTCGCTCGCCATGCTCAACACTGGTGGCGCGGCCGCCCCGCCGGACCTGGTCGCCCGGGTCACCGCCCGCTTCGGCGAGCAGATCGAGGCGCGCAACGGCTATGGGCTGACGGAGACTTCGGGCGGCGTGATGGCCAACTTCGGTGCGGAGTACCGCACTTACCCCGCCAGCGTCGGCCGCCCCACACCCGTCACCGACATCAGGATCGCCGGACCCGGCGGCGACGACGTACCCGAGGGCGAGGTCGGCGAGCTGCTGCTGCGCGGACAGGCCCTGGTCCGCGGGTACTGGAACGACCCGGCGGCTACCCAACAGGCCTTCAGCAGCGGCTGGTTCAGGACCGGCGATCTCGCGGTCCTCCAGGACGGCCGCGTCAGCGTCGTCGACCGGATCAAGGACATGGTGATCCGCGGCGGCGAGAACGTGTACTGCGTGGAGGTCGAGGCGGCGCTCCACGACCACCCGGACGTCATCGACGCGGCCGTCCTCGGCGTGCCCCACCCCGTACTCGGTGAGGAAGTCGCGGCCGTGGTCCGGCTGCGCCCCGGATCGGCGGCCACCGTCGAGGAGCTGCGGGCGCATGTGGGCAGGTCGCTGGCCGCGTTCAAGGTTCCGGCGCATGTCCTCGTACGGGAAGAGGACCTGCCGCGCAACGCCACTGGCAAGATCCTGAAGCGGGAGCTGCGCGGGCCGGTCGCCGAGCAGCTGCGAAGGTAGGGGCATGGACCAGACACAGGCACAGCAGTGGCTCGCGACCGCCGTCGCGGAGGCGAAGGCCGGGCTCGCCGAGGGCGGCATCCCGATCGGGGCCGCGCTCTACGGGGCGGACGGCACGCTGCTGGGGCGCGGGCACAACCTGCGCGTGCAGGACGGGGATCCGTCGATGCACGCGGAGACGTCCGCGTTCCGCAACGCCGGGCGGCAGCGCTCGTACCGCGGCACGACGATGGTGACCACGCTGTCGCCCTGCTGGTACTGCAGCGGTCTGGTGCGGCAGTTCGGGATCTCGCGGGTGATCGTGGGGGAGGCGCGGACCTTCCACGGCGGGCACGACTGGCTGGCCGAGCACGGGGTGGAGATCGTGGTGCTCGACGACGCGGAGTGCGTGGCGATGATGAAGGACTTCATCGCGGCGAAGCCGGAGCTGTGGAACGAGGACATCGGCGAGTAGGCCTGCCGCGTGCCGGCGGTCAGGGCCGGCGGTCAGGAACGGACCACGCGCAGGCGGTAGTTGCCCGCCCAGTCCTTTCCGGTGACCGTGATCCGGATGTCGTTGGCCTTGTCGACGAACGTCTCGCCGACTCCGTACGGCGCGTCCGACAGCTCCGCCTGCACATTGGCGCGCCGCGTGCAGCCGCCGCTCTCGGTCGAGCTGTCGTCGACCGTGACCGGGCCGTGGCCGGTGTCGACTTCCGTGTCGACGCGGTAGATCAGCACGCCCGGCTTGCAGACCGCCTCGTCGTTCCCGGCGCGGGTGCGCACCTCGGCGACGTAACCCGACTCGCCCGCGAGCGGGACGACCGCCAGCTTGGTGCCGCCCGGGACGGCCAGCGGGGTCAGGGTGATGTCGCGGATGCCGGGGCGCGAGGCGCAGCGGATCTGGTCGGGGGTGAGCCAGCCGAGCTTCCACTTGTGCCAGCCGAGCATGTCGTTGTTGGCGCCCCAGTCCTCGGACATGATGTCCCAGTGCCCGACCGAGCCGCCGCCGTCCGCGGTGTAGAGGTCGGGGAGGCCGAAGGTGTGGCCGTTCTCGTGCGGCAGGACGCGGTAGCCGGTGGCTCCCAGAGAGCCGGATCCGTCGTCCTGCCTGCTGTAGACGAAGGACATGTTGCCCAGCGAGACGCCGTCGGCGACCGGGGCCTCGTCGTTGCCGGAGAAGGTGACGGACAGGACGGTGTCCAGGGCGGAGGGGCCGGCGTTCGGGGTCGCGAGGATGTTGATGAGGTCGTACGCGGAGAAGTCGATCCGGGAATCGGACGCGGCCACGATGTCCTGGGCGAGGTCGCGGTAGCCGGGGTCGTAGGGGGCGCCGCGCTCTATCCCGTACGAGGCGAAGGGGTGCGGCATCCGCAGCCAGCCGGGGATCGGGGTCTCGGGGCGGTAGTCCAGGCGGCCGTAGGAGCTGGTGCGGTACCAGTCCGAGGTCTGCGGGAAGAACTCGCCGAAACGGCTCATGGCCGAGCCCTCGCCCGGTGCGTCCGGGAAGTCGATCATGAGGGTGAGGGCTCTGACCGGTCCGGTGGAGTGCGTGTAGCCGGGGGAGGTGGGGAGCCCCTCCGACATCTGGACGCCCATCGGGTTGGGCATACGGCAGGGGCCGAGCGCGGTCGCTTCCTCGGCGCGGCCCGCGGCGGCGGCCACCGGCGCCGCGGCGGCCGTGGTGGGCGGGGAGTCCTGGCTGCCGAGATCGATGGCCGATCCCGAGGCGATGCCGCCCAGTGCGAGGACCGTTATGCCGGCCACGGCGGCGGCGCGGGTGCGTCTGCGGTGCATGGCTCGCCTGCCTTCGCCCTGAGGAGTTGGTGCGGGAGTGCGGTGCTCGTTCGATCACCCTGTGCCGGGCGTGGCGGGGGCGCTCGCTGGGTGGGCCGACCGTGGGTTTCTCGCGTATTTCCGGTGTGATGCAGGTCACAAGCGGTGCGGGAAATAAGTGGGGATCGTTTCCCCGTTTGCACAGGTGTCGCTGAAGCGGGGAAACGCTCCCCGCTTACGTACCGAAGCAGTAGCCGGAGCAGAAAGGAGCGGGGACATGAAGAGCACCACCGCCGTTGCCACCGCCCACCGGGCACCCCGCGCCGATGCCCTGCGCAACCGGGAGCGGATCGTCGCCGCCGCGCGCGAGATCTTCGTGGAGTTCGGGCCCGAGGTCCCGCTCGACGAGATCGCCCGCCGGGCCGGCGTCGGCAATGCGACGCTCTACCGCCACTTCCCCGACCGGGCCGAGCTGATCCGGCACGTCATCATCTTCGTGATGAGCCGCACGCTGGATCAGGTGCTGCGGGCCGAGGCCGAGGAGGCCGACGCGTTCTCCGCGCTGCGGCGCTTCGTGCACGCGGCCGCCGACGAACGGATCGGGGCGCTCTGCCCGATGCTCACCGACGCCTTCGACCACGACGACCCCGAGCTCAACGCCGAGAAGACGGGTCTGGAAGAGGCTGTGGAACGGCTGATGGAGCGGGCCATGCAGGAAGGGCAGTTGCGTACCGACGTTGCTGCCGGGGACCTGTTCGTGGCCATCTCCCAGCTCACCAGGCCGCTGCCCTCCACCACCTGCCAGGGCTTCGACCGCTTCGTCCACCGCCACCTGCAGCTGTTCCTCGACGGGCTCCAGGCCCCGGCGCGGTCCGAGCTTCCCGGGTTCCCCGCGACCTTCGAGAACCTGCGTCAACAGCCGTAACCCTGGCGTCCACACGTCCGTAACTCCCGTACTGCACCCTCGCGTTACCCCCTGACCTTTTTGTTCGTCTCGCACCCCTAGGTGACTTCAGCCATGTCAAAAACTGCCGACATTTCGCCATCCGTACTCGCTCCGGACCCAAGCCGCTGGAAAGCGCTGGCCTTCATAGCCGTCGCCCAGCTGATGGTCGTGCTCGACGCGACCATCGTGAACATCGCACTGCCCTCGGCCCAGGCCGACCTCGGCATCAGCGACGGCAACAAGCAGTGGGTCATCACGGCCTACGCCCTCGCCTTCGGTGGACTCCTGCTCTTCGGCGGACGTATCGCCGACATGTGGGGCCGCAAGCGCACCTTCGTGACCGGGCTCATCGGCTTCGCCCTCGCCTCCGCGGTGGGCGGCGCAGCCACCGGTGAGGCCATGCTGCTCGGCTCGCGTGCGCTGCAGGGTGCCTTCGGCGCACTGCTCGCGCCGGCCGCGCTCTCGCTGCTCGCGGTGATGTTCACCGACGCCAAGGAGCGCGCCAAGGCCTTCGGCATCTACGGTGCGATCGCCGGTGGCGGTGGCGCCGTGGGTCTGATCCTGGGCGGATTCCTCACCGAGTACCTCAACTGGCGCTGGACCTTCTACGCCAACATCCCCTTCGCCATCGTCGCGGCCCTGGGTGCGTACTTCGTGATCCGGGAGCCCAAGGGCACCCGCAACAGCTCCGCGCTCGACATCCCCGGCGTGGTCCTCTCCACCCTGGGTCTGGTCTCGCTGGTCTACGGCTTCACCCGCGCCGAGTCCAACGGCTGGTCCGACCCGACCACCGTCGGTCTCTTCGTCGGCTCGGCCGTCCTGCTCGCCGCGTTCGTCTTCGTCGAGTCGAAGGTCAAGAACCCGCTGCTGCCGCTCCGTGTGGTCCTGGACCGCAACCGCGGCGGTGTCTACGCCTCGCTGGGTCTGGCCATCATCGCGATGTTCGGCCTGTTCCTCTTCCTCACGTACTACCTGCAGATCGTGAAGGGCTTCTCGCCGGTCAAGACCGGCTTCGCCTTCCTTCCGATGATCGCGGGCATGATCACGGGCTCCACGCAGATCGGCGCCCGTCTGATGACCAAGGTCGCGCCGCGCAAGCTGATGGGTCCGGGCTTCCTGACCGCGGCCGTCGGCATGCTGTTCCTGACGCAGCTCTCGCTGGACACCTCCTACGCCGCGGTGATCCTGCCCGGCATGGTCCTGCTCGGCCTCGGCATGGGTACGGCCTTCATGCCCGCCATGTCCCTGGCCACGTACGGTGTCGAGCCGCGTGACGCCGGTGTCGCCTCCGCGATGGTCAACACCTCGCAGCAGGTCGGCGGCGCCATCGGTACGGCCCTGCTGAACACCATCGCGGCCTCGGCCACGACGGCGTACATCACCGACCACGCGGGCGGTGGCACCAACCCGGACCTGCTGAAGCTCCAGGGCATGGTGAACGGTTTCACCAGCGCGATCTGGTGGGCCGTCGGCATCCTGGTGGTGGCCGCGGGCATCGCGATCACGCTCATCAACACCGGGCGTCCGGACGCGGGTCCGGTCTCCGCCTCGGGTGAGGGTGTCGAGGACGAGCTGAAGATCCCCGTCGTCGCGCACTGATCCACCCTGATTCCCAGGTCCTGCCCTGGTTCCGTACTAACGGAGCCAGGGCAGGTCTGCGTTCACGTCCGTCGGCTGCAGGGCCTGGGCCATCACCTTCATGATCTCGCCGAGCTGTGCGACCTGTTCGGCGGAGAGCCGGTCGAACATCGCCTGGCGCACGGCGGCGACATGGCCGGGGGCGGTGCGCTCCAGGACGCCGTACCCCTCGTCGGTCAGCACCGCGTTCTGCCCGCGCTTGTCGGAGGGGCAGTCCTCGCGGCGCACCCAGCCGTTCGTCTCCAGGCGCGCGATCGCGTGCGAGAGCCGGGAGCGGGTGATCTTGGCGTCCTTGGCGAGCTCGGTCATCCGCAGGGTGCGCCTGGGCGCCTGGGAGAGCTTGACGAGCAGTCCGTAATAGATGTGCGGCATGCCGGCGTCGCGCTGCAACTGGCGGTCGAGGTGGTCTTCCAGGAGCGTGGTGGCGTGGAGGTACGCGCGCCAGGTGCGCTGCTCCTCCTCGGTGAGCCAGCGGGGCTCGGGCGGCGGCTGCTCGTCGTTCATGCCTCCACTGTACTTCTTGAAACTTAAACCAGATGGCGTTAATCTTCTGGTGATGAACTTGAGAGTTCAAGTACATGAGCAGATGGAGTGATCGTGATGACCGCAGCCGCCGCACCGGAGCGCATGCCCGCCCTCTATCTCTCGCACGGCGCCCCGCCGCTCGCCGACGACCCGCTCTGGCCCGCCGAGCTCGCCGCCTGGTCGGCCGGCCTGCCGCGCCCGAAGGCGATCCTGATGGTCTCCGCACACTGGGAGGAAGCGCCGCTCGCGCTCGGCGCGACCGACGGCGGAGTGCCGCTGGTGTACGACTTCTGGGGCTTCCCCGAGCACTACTACCAGGTGCGGTACGAGGCCCCGGGCGCGCCCCGACTGGCCGATTCCGTACGGAAGTTGCTGCGCGGCGCCGGGACGCCGGTGCAGGACATCCCGGACCGCGGGCTCGACCACGGGGCGTACGTCCCGCTCGTCGAGATGTTCCCGGCCGCCGACATCCCCGTACTCCAGATCTCCATGCCGACCCTGGACCCGCAGCGGCTGATGGACATCGGCCGCAAGCTCGCGCCGCTGCGCGACGAGGGCGTGCTGATCGTCGGCAGCGGCTTCTTCACGCACAACCTGGCGGCCCTGCGGCACGCCGGGGGAGGGGTGCCGGGATGGTCGGCGGAGTTCGACGCGTGGGGCCGGGAGGCGCTGGACGCCGCCGATGTGGACGCGCTGCTGGACTTCGAGCACAAGGCCCCGGCGGGCCGGCTCGCACACCCGCGCACCGAGCACTTCGCGCCGCTGTTCGTGACGCTGGGGGCTTCGGAGGGCGAGCTGGGGAGCCGGCGCGATGTCGTGGACGGCTTCTGGATGGGGCTCTCCAAGCGGTCCGTCCAGTTCGGCTGAACGCGCTTACAGGGCGGGCGGGTTGAGCGCGATCGCCTGCAGCGCCGCGTCCAGGGCGGTCTCGTCGCCCACGTCCAGTGCCGTGTCCGCGAACTTGATGGTGTGGTCGTCGCCGTGCAGCGCGGCCCGCTCGAAGAGCTCCGGCCCGGTCAGGCTCGTCCTCGCGTACGGAGCCGGAGTGCTCGGCGCGTAGGCCGCGGTCACCGCGGCGCTCGCCGCCCAGGCCGCCTGGAGGCTCGGCGTCCACAGGGTGCGGGGGAGTGCGGGGAGGGTGCGCAGGACGGCGTTGGGGGCGGTCGCCGCGTGGACCAGCATGATGGGCGCGCCGTGCGCGTGGGTCGCGTAGCGGTGGACGGAAGCCCGTACCAGCTCGGTCAGTCGGGCCTGCGGGTCGGCCTCCGCGCCCGTGGCGTCGGGCCACGCGGGGAAGCCCGTCAGCCGGGCCAGCCGGTCGCGGATGCCGCCCTCCTGCCGTACGAGGGGCACGGCGTCGAGGGCGGCCTCGGCGCTCGGGGCGGCCGGGAGCGAGGTGAGCGGCGGCAGCGGCTGGTGACGGGCGGCCCAGTAGCCGAGGCCGTGGGCGAGCTCCGCGAGGCGGGGCGCGGTCGGGGAATCGCCGCCGTCGAGCAGCGTCCGTACCGCATGGCCCACCCGGATCACGGGGTGCGTGGCTCCCGCCGCGATGCCGGGCAGCAGGCGCGGCCACCACTCGGCGAGGACCTCGCGCCAGGGGCGCGCGGCGATCTCGCGCTCGAAGTACGCCGCCCAGTCCGCGATCCGGCGCGGATCGCCCAGCGCCTCGTGCCAGTTGGCGGCGGTGACCGGCGCGAACGGGGCGGGCATGTCCTCGAGCTTGTCGCGGTAGTGGTCGAGCCAGCGGTGCACGTGCGACGCCTGGCCGCCGCGCACCAGGGCCTCGACGGCCATCGGGCCGTGATTGGACAGCCAGCCGCCTCGTTCGGGACCCGAGGTGTGGAGCCTGCCGAGTGCTTCGTCGAGCGTTCCTGTGGTGTCCATGAGTGGAACCCTAGGAAGGGCTGCCGCTGTGCGGAACGGGCTGCGGACCTAGGCCGCAGGACCGAGCGGGTCCCGGGACCGGGTGGGTCGCGGGGCCGGGTGGGCTCAGAGCTTCTTCTCGAACCAGGCGACGTCGTGGTACGCGTCGAACTTCCGGCCCACCTCCGCGTACACGCCGACCGGCTCGAAGCCGAAGCGGGTGTGGAGGCGTACGGAGGCCTCGTTGGGCATGGTGATCCCGGCGTAGGCGCGGTGCACGTCCTCGTCGGCGAGGGCCTCGAAGAGGGCCTTGTAGAGGAGCGTGCCGATGCCGCGGCCGGCCGCGTCGGGGGCGCAGTAGACGGTCGCCTCGACGGAGGTGGAGTAGGCGGCCTTCGGACGGAAGGCGCTGCTGGTCGCGTACCCGAGGATCGTGCCGGACTCGGCGTCCTGAGCAACCAGGAGGCGGTGCGGGCCGTCTTCAGGGTGGGAGACCAACCACGGGCGGCGCTGCTCGGGGGTGAAGGGTTCCGTGTCGAATGTGATCGCGGTCTCACGGATGAAGTGGTTGTAAAGGTCCGTGAGGGCCTCCAGATCGGCCTCCGCGCCCGGCCTGACCTGCACTTCTGTACGTATCGTCACTGCGTGCTCCCGTGGGTGGCCGGACAGGGTACTGCATGATCACGAAAATGAACGCGTGTCTGGGGAATTCTGTCCGGATTCCAGTCGTTCTGATTTATGAGATTGAGATACAGCCGCCAGATGCAGGGCACCCGGGAGGGTGTTCCGCACCACACAGCCACTGAATCGCGACCCACCCACGTTACTCACGTTAGGGAGCACGCATGGCAACCCGTGCCGTCGCCCGTCGTACCGACCGGGCAAGCAGCGTTCGCGCCGTAGGCGGGGAGATCGCCGACCGCGACCTGGTCGGCATGTACCTCGACGAAATCGCCCGTACGCCCCTTCTCGACGCGGCCAAGGAAGTCGACCTCTCGCAGGACATCGAGGCGGGCGTGTTCGCCCAGCAGATCCTCGACGGCACCGTGGAGAGCGCCGGCGGCGGCGCCTCGCGCGAAGAGCTCGAGGCGCTGGTGGCCGCCGGCGAGCGGGCCAAGGACGTCTTCATCCGGTCCAACCTCCGCCTGGTCGTCGCGGTCGCCCGCCGCTATCCGCGGGCCGGTCTGCCGCTGCTCGACCTGATCCAGGAGGGGAACGCAGGCCTGGTGCGCGCCGTCGAGAAGTTCGACTACGCCAAGGGCTTCAAGTTCTCCACGTACGCGACCTGGTGGATCCGCCAGGCCATCACCCGCTCGATAGCGGACCAGTCGCGGACCATCCGCCTCCCCGTCCACCTGGTGGAGGAGCTGGGCCGGATCCGCCGCGTGGTGCGCGAGTTCAACCGTGAGAACGGCCGGGACCCGGAGCACACGGAGATCGCCGCCGAGCTCGACTCGACCCCGGAGCGGGTGGGGAACGTCCTGGACTGGGCGCGCGACCCGGTCTCGCTGAACATGCCGGTGGACGACGCGGGTGAGACGCAGTTCGGGGACCTCCTTGAGGACGCCTCCGCGGTCTCGCCCGAGCAGTCGGTCATGACGCTGCTCAGGAGCGAGGAGCTCGACGACCTGATCGGCAAGCTCGACCACCGCACCGCGTCGATCATCAAGATGCGGTACGGAATCATGGACGGCCGGGAGCGCACGCTGACCGAGGTCGGCAAGGAGCACGGTCTGACGCGCGAGCGGATCCGTCAGATCGAGAAGCACGCCCTGCTCGAACTGAAGAAGATGGCGCGCGACACGGGCTTCGACGCGGCGGCGTAACCGCCGCCGGCGAAGTCCCTCTGAACCGGGGCCCCTTGACGCACCCCCCCCAGCGTCAGGGGCCCCTTCTACGTCTACGGGGCGTCCGCCGGGATGTCCCCCGGGACGGCCGCCCGGCTCAGGCGCGCACCCAACTCGGCCAGGTGGTCGACGAGTTGAGGCGGCTCATGGACGGTGAACTCCGCGTCCACGAGGGCGAGCCGTACCGCCAGCCACTCCAGTGAATCGGCCGCCTCGGCCCGCAGCCGGCAGCGCCGCTCGCCCAGCGGTTCGGGGACGAACCCCCGGGGCATCCGGGCCGCGACGAACTCTGCGGGCGCCTCGAAGGTCACATCGAGCGTGAGAGCCTCCTGGTGCCCCGCCCGTGACAGCGACCGGCGCAGATATTCGGCGGCGCTCCCCACCGGCAGCTCCCTCGGGGCGAACCGGGCCCCGGTCGCGAAGGGCTCGCTGACGCGGTCGACGCGGAAGGTCCGCCAGTCCTCGCGGTCGATGTCGTACGCGACGAGATACCAGCGCCGCCCGGTCGACACCAGGCGGTACGGCTCGACGAGCCGCTTGCTCTGGGTCCCGTCCCCCGAGCGGTACCCGAACCGCAGCCGCTCCTGCCCGGTGGCCGTCCCCGCCAGCACGGTCAGCGTCTCCGGCGGGATGGTCGCCCCGTCGCCGCTGGTCAGCGGAATGGTCGCGGCCTGCAGTGTGGCGACGCGGTGGCGCAGCCTGGAGGGCAGCACCTGCTCCAGCTTGGCCAGCGCCCGCACCGACGCCTCCTCGATCCCCTCGACCGCGTGACCCGCACCGGCCCGCAGTCCCACCGCGATGGCGACGGCCTCCTCGTCGTCCAGTACGAGAGGCGGCATGGCCTTGCCGGCGACCAGCCGGTAGCCGCCCTCCGAGCCCATGGTCGCCTGCACGGGATAGCCGAGGTCACGGAGCCGGTCGATGTCGCGGCGCACCGTCCGCCGGCTCACTTCGAGCCGGTCGGCGAGCTCGCCGCCGGGCCATTCGCGGGGAGTCTGGAGTAGGGAGAGGAGCTGCAGCAGCCGTGCCGGAGTGTCCGTCATGACTCCAAGAATGCCGTCCCACTAGGACACACCCTGTCCTACACGGCCTCTACCTTTACTCCATGACCTCAACACCAGCACCTGCACCGGCGGCGTCCGCCTCGGATCGCCGCAGGTGGTTCGCGCTCGCCATCGTGATGACCGCGGCCTTCATGGACCTGGTCGACGTGACGATCGTGAACATCGCGATCCCCTCGATCAAGGCGGACACCGGCGCCAGCTTCAGCCAGATCCAGTGGATCACCGCGGGGTACGCCCTCGCGTTCGCCGCGGCCCTGATCACCGGCGGCCGGCTCGGCGACATCTACGGCCGCAAGAAGCTCTTCCTGCTCGGCATATCGGGATTCACCCTGGCCTCCGCGCTCTGCGGCTTCGCCGCCAGTCCGGAGATGCTGGTCGCCTCGCGCATCCTGCAGGGCGGCATGGCCGCGATGATGGTGCCGCAGGTCCTCTCGATCGTGCACGCGACCTTCCCCGCGGAGGAGCGGGGCAAGGTCTTCGGCCTCTTCGGCGCGGTCGTCGGCCTCGGCGCGGTGATGGGCCCGCTGCTCGGCGCCCTGCTGACGGAGTGGAACATCGCGGGCCTGGAATGGCGCCCGATCTTCCTCATCAACCTCCCGGTCGGCATCGCCGGCCTGCTGCTCGGCCGCAAGTTCATCAGCGAGTCGAAGGCACCCAAGGCGCTGAAGCTCGACCTGGTCGGTGTGGTCTTCGTGGTCGTCGCGCTGCTGATGCTGCTCTACCCGCTCACCCGCGGGCGCGAGCTGGGCTGGCCGGTGTGGGGTTACGTCTCGATGGTCGGCAGCATCGCGGTCTTCGCGGCTTTGGTGGCGTACGAGAAGAGGAAGGCGTCCCGCGACGGTTCGCCGCTCATCGAGCTCTCCCTCTTCAAGGTGAAGAGCTTCGCGGCGGGCATCGCGGTGCAGACGACCTTCGGCATCGCGCTCGGCATCTTCTTCCTGGTGTGGACGCTGTACATGCAGATCGGCCTCGGCTGGAGCCCGCTGAAGGCGGGCACGACGGGCATCCCGTTCTCGATCGCGGTCTCGGCGGCGGCGGGCATGTCGGTGCAGATGCTGGTCCCGCGCTTCGGCCGGAAGGTGCTCCAGGCGGGCGCGCTGACGATGATCGCGGGCCTCCTGATCTACATCTGGGAGGCGGACCGCTACGGCGCGACGATCGCCCCCTGGCAGATGGCGCTCCCGCTGGTGGTCATGGGTGTGGGCATGGGCCTGATCGTGGCCCCGCTGACGGACGCGGTGCTCTCGGACGTCCCGAAGGAACACGCGGGCTCGGCGTCCGGCCTGATCAACACGGTGCAGCAGATGGGCAACGCGCTGGGTCTCGGCCTGGTGTCGGTGGTCTTCTACGGCTCGATCAGCGACCACCTGCTGCCGGCGCAGATCACCCCGGCGTTCGCGGACGCGTTCATGAACTCCCTGTGGTGGGTGGTGGCGGTGCTGGTGGTCATCTTCGCGGTGATGTTCGCCCTGCCGAAGAAGCCGAAGCTGGGGGCGGAGGAGGCCGCGGCGTCCTCGGAGGCGGACGCCCCGTCGAAGGAACCGGCGCTGACGCACTGAGCGGGGCTCGAGGCCGGAAGGGTGGCGCAAAGAAGGGGCATCAGCTCGCTCCACGCTCCACGACGTGACCGGGCGCCCGATTCTTCGCTCCACCGAGGCCGT